>JADJPG010000061.1 GCA_016713365.1 Verrucomicrobiota bacterium
GAAGAACGCTTCGCGATAGTTTCAGCCGATGGCATGCGCGCGCTGAATCGCAGCCTTAGCTTGGTCTGGAGCGCGCGGGTCACTGAGTCACGTTCGGCGGTCCGTCGTGCCATTACCCGCCTCCGTCGCGTATTGAACGACGCTTAGCTTGGCCTTGAGTGTGACGTTCCGTCACTGCTAACAGCGATTCGACATTGGCAATTCCACCACCGCTTTCCTCAATGCTGATGCTTCGTATTCCTCCAGACTTGGAACCTTCACTTCCGCCTTTTTTGAGTAAGCACGGTGGACGGCTTTCGAACTGTGCCCAAGAGCCTCTTGCGCGAATCGTTCCGGCATTCCGGCAACCAAGGCGCGCTCGGCCCAAGCGTATCGATACGAATGCAATGAGACCCCTTTTATGCCGAGCCATTGGCAACGGCGGTGAAACAGCTTGGCCCGATGCCGTTCGTGAGTCTCGCTCACTCGTGGGAACAGGAGACCGAAGATGGGCCGCTCCTTAAGGATTGCAGCGACCGCGTCCCCGAAGTGCAGAACCGATCTTTGACCGGTTTTTCGTCGCCGGTATATGATGCATCGGTCGTTCCAGTCGACATCCTCCGCCCGGAGCGAGGCGATATCCGACTGCGACCCTCCGAGGTGCCACATCAACGCGTAGAAGGCATTGAGCTCGGGGTTGTGCTCCCGGGCCAGGATTCGCTCGTGTTCCTCGCGGGTGATGGCCCGCCGGCTTCGGTGTTCGACCGCTGGCCACTGGCGTTTTGGAAGCACGGGCCACGGCAGCCAGTTCATGTCCACGGCGAAATTGTGCATGCGACGGAGGAAGACGTTGGTGGACACCGTGCCCTCCCGCAGAGCCTGGAGCAAATGTTCCGCCCGGGTTTCCAGAAGTCTGCGGGAATGGAGCGGCTGCAGAGCGGGATCCTTGATGGCGTATTCCCATCGCTCCTTGGTGGGTCCCTCTTGAGCTTGCCCATTTCCTCCATGACGTAGAGCCAGGTGCGTTCTTTCATGGCCGGGTCGCTGGCGGTCAGGTAGGCCTTGGCGATCTGCAGATTCACCTCGGGCATGCGGTGCGCCTCATTGAAGGCATGGATGAGCCGCTCCGCGGTTTCTCGATCCTTGGTGCGGAGGCTGAGTTGCTGGCCGGTGACCGAGTCCTGCCGGTAATAGGTGGAACCCCGGAGAAAAAGTCGATGGCGGTTCATGTTCAATTGCGAACATCGTACAGCCTGCACTTTCCCCGGCGTGAGCGAGCAGTGACGGACCACTGGCTGGGTGTTGACGGAGGGATGCGGGAGTAGCATCCGCCACGTCAAACTGTCAGCAAATTTGCTGACACTCGCGGGAACCTGATCGGGAACCCTCTGACCTCCAGAAACTAAAAACTGGAGCCAGCTGTCGGGATTGAACCGACGACCGACGGTTTACAAAACCGTTGCTCTACCGCTGAGCTAAGCTGGCGTCACTTTCGCAGAGTTGTATCGGCTGGGTTTCGAGTTGAGTCAACGAAACGCTCGCTTCCACGAGACTTGCGACGAGGGGAATACTCCGCTCAGACCAAATCTTGGCAAGTCATTTGTCGCATCCGCGCGCGTATCGCATAGAGACGTCAGAGCGTGCGCGAGGCGATGGCGGCCGGCGAGAAGTCGTCCGCGTGGTAGGAGCTGCGGACCATTGGGCCGCTGGCGACGTGGACGAAGCCCATTTCCCGGGCGCGGGCGCCGTATTCCTCGAACTTCGCCGGCGGGATGAATGCGGCCACGGGCAGGTGCTTGAGCGTCGGTTGAAGATACTGGCCGAGGGTGAGGATGTCGCACTTCGCTTCCCGTAAATCCGCGAGGGCGGTCAGAAGTTCCTCCTCCGTTTCGCCGAGGCCGAGCATGATGCCGCTCTTGGTGTAAATCTCGTCGCCACGCTTGTCCTTCACTTTGCGCAGCACGCTGAGCGAACGGTCGTAGGTGGCTCGGGAGCGGACTTCGGGCGTGAGACGGCGGACGGTTTCGAGGTTGTGATTGTAGACGTGGGGATTCGCCGAGAGGACGGCGTCGATGGCGAAGTCCTTGTCGAGGAAGTCGGGCACGAGCACTTCGATGACGATGCCTGGATTCGCCGTCCGCACGGCTTCGATGGTCTGGCGAAAATGTTCCGCGCCGCCATCGGCGATGTCATCGCGGGCGACGGCGGTGATCACGACGTGCTTGAGGTTCATCCGCCGCGTGGCTTCGGCGACGCGTTGGGGTTCGTCGGCTTCGAGCGCGAGCGGTTTGGCTGTGCTGACTGCGCAGAAGCCGCAGGCGCGCGTGCAGCGGTCGCCGGCGATCATGAAGGTCGCGGTGCCTTTGCTCCAGCATTCCCAATGGTTCGGGCACTTGGCGCTTTCGCAGACGGTGTGCAGGCGCAGGCCGTCGAGCAGGTTGCGCGTCTGGCCAAAGGTGTCGGTGGTCGGCAGCTTCAGGCGCAGCCATTCGGGAATGCGCGGGCGAGGCTTTTGGGAAACTTCAATGGCGCTCATCGGTACGGTTACTTCTTATCAAAACCCTGTTCCTTCCACCATTCCTCCAGCTCGTCGGGGCCGAAGTCGGCGAGGATCTTTCCGTCCACGTCGATGACGGGCGCGTAGTCTTGATTCGACAGCTTCACCATCTCGGTCATCGCAGCGTCGTCTTCGAGCACGTCGAGCGTTTCGTAGCTGACGCCGTGTTGGTCGAGCCACTTCTCGGCTTTGACGCACCACGGGCAGAAGGTCTTGATGAAGAGCCGGACGTTGTTTGGTTTCACGATGGGAATCAATTATTCGGTCAGAAACGTATCGCTGTGCTCGTAGCACGGGGCGCAGCAGCAGAGCAGGGTGAGGGGCGTGGTGCCGGTGTTCCAAAGCTTGTGCTTCTTGCCGGGCGGAATGGCGACGCTGTCGCCGGCCTTTACTTCGGCCACGTCATCCTCGATGCGCATGCGGCCCTGGCCGGAGGTGATGAAATAAATCTCCTCGGTCTTGGCGTGGTAATGCTCCTGAGTGCTGGCGCCCACGGGCAGGCGCGCTTCGGCGAGACTCTGGTTGCGGATCGCCGAGTTGCGATACGCCAGCAGTTCGCGAATCTCCGATCCGTCCTTCGTGATAAAAGGCGGCGCGGTATTCAGGTTCACAATTTCCATAACCAGTCTTGGATGCTGAAGAAATCGCGCGTCAGGGAAAAGAGAAAACTCGCGCGTCTGGAAGCCGTTTTGTTCGCCGTGAGAGCTCGTTCCGCGCGCGCCGTAGCGATGGATGTCATCTAACCTTCCGCAGCTGAATCGTCGTTTGACACTCCCATGGTGCCCCTCTATAAAGCCTTCACTTTGGTTAACAAAAACAAAAACTGACTATACTTATGGCCATCTCTGTTGGAACAAAAGCGCCGGATTTCACCCTCAAGTCCAAAACTGCAACGGGCCTTGTCGACGTGAAGCTGAGCGAAAACTTTGGCAGCAAGAACACCGTCCTTCTGTTCTTCCCGCTCGCGTTTACCAGCGTCTGCACGCAGGAAATGTGCGACATCACCGCGGGCTTGAACGCCTACAGCGGCATGAACGCGGACGTCATCGGCATCAGCGTGGACAGCCCGTTCGCGCAGGAAGCCTGGGCTACGAAGGAGAAGATCGGCATCAAGATCGTCAGCGATCTGAACAAGGAAACCACCAAGGCTTACGGCGTGTTGTTCCCGATGCTCGCCGGCGTGGGTGATACCTCCGCGCGCGCGGCGTTCGTCATCGACAAGAGCGGCGTCATTCAATACAGCGAGCAGACGGCGACGCCGAAGGACCTGCCGAACTTCACCGCGATCAAGGACACCCTCGCGAAGTTGAAGTAATCCGGTTGGAAGACTTTCTCGATCAGGCGACGGCGGCAACGCTGTCGCCTGTTTGCTTTTACGGCTGGAGCAACTCGACCTCGATGAGCTTGATCGACGTGGATTGATGCGTCGTCGTGGTGACGGTGCTGGCTACTGGCTGCGGGCCGCTCGCGGGGCCGGGAACATTCGGTGGCGGCGTGCTGGCGTCGGCGATTTCCATTTCCACGCCGTCGGTGGCATTCGTCTCGGTCACCTTGGAAACCGTCGTCGAGCGCACGCGTCCGACCGTGGATTTCGCGGTGATGGACTGCTGGTAAACTGTTTCGATGGCGAGCGTGTGCTCGGGCGAATACCAGCTGCGCCCGGTGATTTCGCTGTCTTCGAGGCTCTTGTTCGACGGCGCCTTCACGACGCGGGCGGGCGGAGGGTTGGTGTCGCCGGGTTTTTGGGGCGGCGGTGACGGTGGCGGCGCGGGCTTGAACTCCCCGGTGAAATCCAGTCGCGCGCAGTTCGTTCCCATCCGTTGCTGCCAGCCCACGAATTTGTAGGTGAACGTCGACGGGAAGGGGCTTCCGCTCGGGCCGGCGTTGGCCGGGCGATCCACCGTCCACGTGTCGCCGATCTTCACCGGCGTTTTCGGCAACATGCCCATTTCGACGACCTCGCGGTAGAATTGCTGGTTGAAGCAGCGTCCGATCACGCTCGCCGCGACTCCGCGAATGTTCCCGCCGCCCGACTGCCGATCGTTCAAGTCCCGCACGTTGTCGATGCGCGTCACCTTGTTGTCGGGCGAGAGGCGGAAGAGGAGCTTGAGCCCCACGAAGCGGCGGAGTCGCTGGACGAGCGGGGTGTCTTCGACCTGCATCACCTGGTTGCCGGAATCGTAGCTCATCGTGATGCTGTCATCGCGGCCCGTCTCCATTTGCACCGCGAGAATCTCCATCTGCAACACGCGGCTGCCATTCGGCGCCACGTTCGTCACGGAAAAGGCGAGGTCCTGGCCGACTGACGTTTCGGTCTGGATGAGTTGCGTGGTGTTCTTGCGCGGCACCTGGGTGCTGTTCACGGATTCGACGCGGAAGATGTAGCGTTTCCCTTCCTGCCAGCGCGCGGTCATGGTCACCGCCGGATCGGAGGATTTGCCGGTGATGGGCGCCTCGTGGCGCGACGAGCGGTTGCATCCCACACCCGCGCAGGCCAACGCGAGGGCGAGCACGGCATACTTGATACTGTTGAACGTTAAACTCATGGAGACTCCGTCTGCTTTGACGCAGCGTGCGTCCGGACGGTTACGTCTTTCAAGGCGGTATGTGTAAAAATCCCGTCGTCGCCCGGCCGCGACGGAGACTGATTTTGCCTTGGCCGGCTGGCGGTCTTCCGCGCATGCTCCGGGCCAATGACGATTCCAACAACAGAACACAAGACGACCCGCCGGGTTGCAGCCTGGCTCCGGCTGAACGTGGCCGTGGCGTGGATCGGCTGCGCAGCCCTCTCCTGCGCCGCGGAGAAGGCGACGGGCGGCAAGTCCCCCGCGAAACCTGCACCGTCCGTCACCGCGAGCACGAACGCTGCGGTGAAAAGCCTGTTCGATGGCAAGACGCTGACGGGATGGAAGGTCACGGACTTTGCCGGCCATGGCGAAGTGCTGGTGAAGGACGGAACGATCGTGCTCGAAACCGGTCAGATGACGGGCATCACGTTGACCAATGCGAACGATCTGCCGCGCATGAATTACGAGCTCACGCTCGACGCCATGCGCGTGGAAGGCAGCGACTTCTTCTGCGGCCTGACGTTTCCCGTGGGCAACGATCCGTGCAGTCTGATCGTCGGTGGCTGGGGCGGCGGTGTGATCGGCTTGTCGAGCATTGACTCGCAGGACGCCGCGAGCAACGAGACCACGAAATACATGTCCTTCAAGAGCGGTCGCTGGTACGCGATTCGACTGCGCGTGACGCCGGGCAAGATCGAGGCCTGGATCGATGAGGACAAAGTCATCGATGTCTCCACCGAAGGTCACACCCTTTCGATCCGGCTTGAAGTCGAGGAATCCAAACCGCTCGGCATCGCGTCGTGGTCCACGACGGCGGCCTTGCGAAACATCAAAGTGCGCAAGTTGTAGTTCGGCTGAGGGGTGAAGCGCGGCGAAGTTGGGCGGGCCAAGTTCCGCTTGCGGTGTTCGGGGCGGCTTCTAAGGTTGGCGTGCGCCGGAATCGGCGTCTGACCTGTTGAGAAGCAAAGTATGAACGCCGAGAAACTTCGTTCGCTGCAAATTGAACCGGAGGCCAAGTCGCGCTCGCAAAGCGTGGTGTGGATTATCTTCCTCGTGGTGGCCGTCATCTCCGCCGTGGTGGGATACCGGGCGTGGCCGAGACAGGAGGGCGAGCGGCGGATGCCGGGTGTGGCGACTTCCAGCAAGACGGAGAAGCCAGCAACGGGTGCTTCCGCAGCGGCGGCGGTGTCTCCGACTTCTTCCTCCAGCTCCAACCAGGTCGCATCAGCGGCCATGGGATCGTCGTCGCAGGTTTCGGGCTCGGTGTTGACGGTGAGCGGCTACATTGTGAATCGCGAGCGCATCGAGATCAGCCCGCGTTTTCTCGGGCAGGTGAAATGGATCGGCGTGCGCAAGGGGGATTACGTGACGAATGGCCAGGTGCTCGTCCGGCTCGATAACGCGGAGTACACCGCGCGGGTGAAGGAGGCCGAGGGGCGGCTGGCGAATGCGCGCACGGCGGTGGAGAAGGCTGAGATCGATTTCAACCGGGCGACGAAACTCATCGCGGACAAGATCGAGACGCAGCAGGCGCTGGACGATGCGCGCATCCGGCTGGATTCCTCCCGAGCGTCGGTGCGTGAGGCGGAGGCTGGGCTGGAGCTGGCGAAGACTTATCTGGACTGGACGGTGATCCGCTCGCCGATCGATGGCGTGGTGCTGGAGAAACTGGCGGACGCGAGCGAACTGGTGACGCCGCAGAGTTTCGGCGGAACGCGTGGTCCGAGCACGGCGCTGGTGGCGATTGCCGATCCGAAGGATTTGCAGGTGGAGATCGATTTGAATGAAGCCGACCTCGCGAAGGTGTATCGCAATCAACCGTGCAAGGTGAGTCCGGAGGCGTATCCCGACAAATCGTACGATGGCTACGTGGCGGAGATCGCGCCGGAGGCGAACCGGCAAAAGGGGACGTTGCAGGTGAAGGTGCAGATCCGGAATCCGGACGAGTTCCTCACTCCGGAGCTGAGCGCGAAGGTGGATTTCATCGGCAAGCAGGTGGAGAAGGGGAATCGCTGAGGGCTGGAACGTTTTGACGGAAAAAGAAAAAGCGCCGGGCGAACCCGGCGCTTTTCTGTTCTGACGAGGTGCAGCTTAGAATTTGTAATTCGTGTAAACGCCGAGCTGGTTGTTGGAGTATTCGACGGCGCTGTTGTCCGAGCTCTTGGTGCGGAACTGGTAGAAAACGCCGGCGTTGCAACGCTCGGTGAATTCGCAGTCGAACGCGGGACGAATCCAGAAGTAATCATCCGTGCGATCCGCGCCAGCGGTTCCGCCGGTGTTGCTGTAGTCGGAGTTTTCGTAGCCGGTGGCGATGGAGGCGGTGTATTTGTCAAACAAACGCTGGCGCACCGAGGTGCGGAAACCGGTGGCGGTGTAGGTCTGGCCGGCGGTGGAGTAGGACGGGAAGTCGCGGCGATAAGCCTCGGCGGAGACAAAGGTGTTTTCGAGCGGACGCCATGAACCGGCGAGGTTAAAGACGAGGGTGGGGCCCTTGTCATCCCCGTCCTGGAACTGCGAGAAGAAGAGGCCGAGGGAGCCGCTGACCTCGAGTTTTTCGCTGACGTCGTAAGCAGAGCGAACGGCGACTTGCTGGAAGGTCTGGTTCGGCGTGTCGACGACATCCTGAACGGAAGGTGAGGTGTAGCCGACGATGTCGCGCCAGCCGAAGATGACGCCGGCACCGAGGGTTAGTTTCTCAGTCTGCTTGTAATTGCCCCAGCCTTCGATTTCCCACTGGTTGATGGTGTTGAGGCGGGTGTCGGCGCCTTTGATGACGCGGTCCGTGGAATCGATCAGCATCTGGCGGCCGTTCAATTCAGCAGACGTCTTCTCGCTGAACTCGTACATCGAGGTCAGCTTGGTGACGAAGGATTCCTGTTCGACAAACGCCGAGGCTTCGATCTGTTTGCCGTTGGCGATTTCGTAGGATTGTCCGATGCCGAGCGTGAGCTTGGACATCTTCCAGCCCGCGTTGAAATCCACCATGTGATCGAGCGAGTTGTATTCGCTGTACTTGGTGTAGAAGGCGGCGGTGGGAGTGTAATCGAGGGTGACGTAGTTGCCCTTGTCGCGGAATTCGCCAGCGCCAAACAATGCGCCGGGCGAAATGCGCCAGACGAAATCTTCCAGCTCGGGTCCATCCTTGAGGGTCAGGTTGTCATCGTAATACGCGCTGACGTTCAAGTGCGGGCGCACGCTCACCGGGCCGAGGCTGAGATACTTGGCGAGCGATTCCTCGCTTTCGTTCTCAAACACGTTCTGCGGCGCGGAGTCCAGATTCGCGACCTGCGCGGTGGCAGTGGGAACCAGGGCTGTAATTGCAGCGGAGATGGTGATGAAGTTAACGGCGGTTCGAATAGACTTATCCATGTCGGTTCGTTTCATGGCCGGTTTGTAAGCTGACTCCCTGCCAAGTAGCAAGACTTAGTAAAATTAGCCCAATGTCGGGTCAAACACGGACAAAAGGCGCCTTCTGAAGGCAGGATGCTGGTGAAAAAATTCCGTCGACCGGCAAGCTTGACTCGGCACGAAGTGAGGCGCAAACAGGTCGCATGCACCGGCTTAACCTTCCTTGTCTCACTCTTTGCGTCGCGGCTTTGCTCACCGAAACTTCCGGACGGGCGGCGTCATCACCAGTGACGGTTCGGGTCTTTGCCGGAGAGTTTGATCGCCAGAATGTCGCCGTCTCGTCACTGCATCCCGGATTTACAAACGCCCCCGCCGTCGTCGTGAAGCGTGCCGGCGCCGTGGTGCCGTCGCAGTTGGGCGAAGGCGGGTTGGTGCATTTCGTCGTCGAGAAACTCCCCGCTGGTGCGTCCGCGGAATTCGAGATCGCGTCGGCTTCGACTTCCACCGCCGCAGCCGTGCAGGCCGGAGTGAAGGTGGAACGGGCGGGAACGACCCTTGCGTTTCGCGCTGGCGATGCGGCGTCGAACTCGCGGCCGTGGATGGCGTATCAGGCGGAGCCGGGAGATTTTCCGAGGGCGGACATCAAGCCGATCTTTAAACGGGGCGGTTACCTGCATCCGATTGCGACGCCTTCGGGCAAAGTCGTGACGGACGATTTTCCTCCCAACCACGTGCATCATCACGGTGTGTGGTGGGCGTGGACGAGCACGGTGTTTGACGGTCGCAAGTCGGACTTCTGGAACATGGGCGACGGCAAGGGGCGCGTGGAATTTGAGTCCGTGGATCAGACGTGGAGCGGCGCGGTGCATGGTGGATTTCGCGCGCGTCACCGCTATGTGGATCTGACGAGCGGCCAGCCGGTGACGGTGTTGAACGAGACGTGGCGGGTCACGGCATTCGCGCCGAAAGCCGGTTCGCGGCACTGGATTTTCGATCTCGTCACCGAACATCGGTGCGCGACGGACAAGGAATTGAAGCTGCCGGAGTATCGCTATGGCGGGGTGGGCTTGCGCGGGAACTGGGCGTGGAACGGCGAGGTCAAGGCGCTCTTCCTCACGTCAGAAGGCGAGACGGATCGGGTGAAAGGCAACACGACCCGTGGCCGCTGGTGTGACATGGGTGGAATGCTGGACGGCGAGCGAGTGGGGATTGCAGTGTTGTGTCACCCCGGGAATTTCCGCGCGCCGCAGCCGATGCGATTGCATCCCACGGAGCCGTTCTTCAACTTCGCGCCGCAACAAGCCGGCGACATGGCGATCAAGGCGGGCGAAAAGTTCGTCGCGCAGTATCGATTTGTCGTCCATGACGGCGCGCCGGACCAGGCGGAACTGGATCGCTTGTGGAACGACTACGCGCATCCGCCGGTGGTGACGGTGATCGGGAAGTAAGACGTTGCCGCCTCAGAACGAAGCGGCCTCGGGAAGGTCGGCTTCGGGTTCCGCCGCGGGAGAAGCCGTTTGCTGGAGGTTGCCCTGGAGCGCGCGGAGAATGGCCCAGTGAACCTCGGTGCCACTGGCGGGCTTTGCAAAGAACCCGGCGACTCCGGCGGCCAGATACTCGTCACGTTCTTCGATTGCGGCGGCGGGTGCCAGCGCGACCACCGGAAGGGTTGTCGCCTCCGGGGTCGAACGAAGATCAGCGATGGCGCTCAGGCCATCGGTATCGGGCAGGCGCGTGCTTAGGACCAACGCGTCGGGTTCTTCGCACGCCGCGGCTTCGAGTGCCTCGACGCCAGTGGAGTATTCGAGCACGAGGCAGTGGAAGCGCGAGAGGCTTTCCGCGAGGGAGCGGCGGGTGGCCGGATCGTTGTCGGCGAGAATGATGGTCAGACGGGAGCCGTTTGGGGCGGCAGCGTCCGACGGTTGGACGTGAAGTGAACTGGCCCCGAAGGGAGAGAGATTGCCATTCATATCGTCGTGAACGGTGCGGCATCGAATCACTTGAGGAACTTTTTTGTCGGGCCTTTTGCGGATGAGAAGGAGGAAGACACGGATTCCACGAATTATCACGAATTCGGATTTCTCCCTTCGTGCCAATTCGTGAAATTCGTGTCTCATTCCCAATTCGTGTTTGCCGGAGTTTATCTGCGGTTGAATTCGAGTCCTATCAAATCGCTCCCGCTTGGAGCCCGGAAAAATGGCTTGGCAAGCCAGCCGCGGCCTTTGAATGTTTGCCGCAATGCAATCAACGACTCTTTCCTCCAACCGCCGCGATTTCGTGAAAACCCTTTCCGCCGCCACTGCCGCGCTCGCCGTGGCCGGGCCCGCCTTCGCGCAGCCGGCACCGAAACGGAACATCAAGCTCGGGCTCGATAACTTCGCCGTGCGCGCCATGGGCTGGAAGGCGCCGCAGCTCATCGACTACGCAGCGAAGCTCAAGACCGATTCGCTCTTCATCACCGACTTCGATGCATTCGAGAATTTCGAGGACGGCTACCTCGCCGGCTTGAAGAGCAAGGCCGCGGATCAGGGACTCCAGATCCAGCTCGGCACCTGGAGCATCTGCCCGACATCGAAGACCTTCAAAGACAAGTGGGGCAAAGCGGAGGAACATCTAGCGCTCGGCCTGCGCATGGCGAAGGCCCTTGGCTCGCCCGTGCTGCGCGTCGTGCTCGGCGCCGGGGAAGATCGCCGGACCGACGGTGGCATTGAGGCGCGCATCGAGGACACGGTGAAGGTTTGCAAGAGCCAGCGCAGTCGCGCGCTCGATTTGGGCGTGAAGATCGCGGTGGTAACTGACGCATGCGACATGCAGGCGTGGGAGCTCGTCACGCTCATCGAGGCGGCGGGCAAGGATTACGTGGGCGCGAACATGGACTCCGGCAACGCGACCTGGACGATGGAAGATCCGCTGGCGAGCCTCGAAACGCTCGCGCCCTACGTGCTCACCACGAGCCTGCGCGATTCAGCGATTTGGGAATCCGCGAACGGCGCCACCGTGCAATGGACGGCGATGGGCGAGGGGACGATTGACCTGAAGACCTACTTCGCGCGCTTCGCGGAGCTGTGTCCGAACGTGCCGGTCCACATCGAAACCATCTCCGGCTTCAACCGTGAGCTGCCGTATCTCAAGGCGGATTTCTGGAAGGTGTGGCCGAAGGCGAAGGCGTCTGATTTTGCGCGCTTCGTGGCGCTGGCGAAGAAAGGGAAGCCACGCGACACGTGGAAGGCTCCCGCCGGCGTGGATCGCAAAGTGGCCGAGCAGGAATATCAGAAGGGCGACATCGAGCGGAGCATCGAGTATTGCAAGAAGGAGCTGGGGCTGGGGTTGAAAGGGTGAGTTGGTGTTCTCAATGGCGATGAATCTCTACGAGGTGATCTTCTCGGGGCCAGAAGGTGCGTCCCAGTGTCAGAACAATGAGGATACGATTTACCTGGTTCGCGCCTCTGACTTTCGTGCCGCAGTTGCTGAAGTTGTAAATAACGCGGCGCCAAGCAACCACCAAGGCAGGCGATTCTCGATTCCGCACGTCGTTTTTGAGATAGGTATCGATGCCACAAACGGGGTGAATAGCGGAGTCGCTGATAGCCAGATCCTCCGAGGTCCATATTACCAGCACGCCTACAATCATGGTTGGAAGGCGTGGCGGCGTCGAATTGACGGAGCAGATTATGGGACGGAGTGGGAAGGAGTGGGAAGCTGACGGTTGACGGATTGATTTATGAAGGCCGGCCTTGCTCCAGAATTCATGCACGAAGCTATCCGGCTCTCGCTCGAAAAGATGCGCGCTGGCTGCTGCGTGCCGTTCGGTGCGATCGTTGCCACTTCGGCCTGAACGAAACGCTATGCTTCTCCAAATCCTCATCGGCCTCCTGATTGTGGCGGTCCTGCTGGTTTGGCTTGGGTTCGTCCCGCCGCCACACGCGGTGACGTTGATTCGCATCCGCAATGGCGTTGCGACGGTCAAGAAGGGACATGCTCGTTCGGACGCGCTGGAGGCCGTCTCGCAGATTCTTCGGGAGGCTGGCGTCTCGGGTGGGTTCATTGCCGTGATGGGTGACAACAAGCTGGTGTTCTCGCGGAAAGTGCCGCTACAGATTCATCAACGCCTTCGGAATGTCCTCTTGAACCAATGGGCCTGATACCAGCAACGTAATTTCGAAATTCATTATCGTGAACACCTCCTTCATGCACGAAGCCATCCGGCTCTCGCTCGAAAAGATGCGCGCTGGCTGCGGCGGGCCGTTCGGTGCGGTGGTTGTGAAGGATGGCAAAATCATCGGGCGCGGCTGGAACCAGGTGACCTCCTCGAACGATCCCACGGCGCACGCCGAGGTCGTGGCCATTCGCGAGGCGTGTGCGGCGTTGAACTCGTTCCGGCTGGAGGGCTGCGAACTGTACTCCAGTTGCGAGCCGTGTCCCATGTGTCTCGCGGCCATCTACTGGGCGCGCCTCGACCGGCTCTATTTCGCGGCGTCGCGCGGGGATGCCGCCGCCGTCGGATTCGATGACGAGTGGCTCTACACAGAGATTCCCAAGGCCGTTCCAGACCGGAAGCTACCCACCACGCAGCTGCTTCGCGACGAGGCGCTGCCGGCGTTTCAGGAGTGGCTGACGCTTCCCGGCCGCATTGAGTATTGAAGCTCTTCGTAGTTTTCCCGGCTAAACCTTCCCTCCGTTGCCTTCCCGGGTCGCAGAGCGACCCGTCGACGGTAGCCGTGGGCTTCAGCCCACGGTGCGGAGAATTGATATCAACGCGTCGCGGAGCGACGCTTGAAACCCAGCCAAGTTGGAGAGCCCGTTCAGTCGTCGCTCCGCGACTCAAGACCCTCGTTGGCTCCGGATCCGTGGACTAAAGTCCACGGCTACTTTCGGTGCCTCGCTCCGCGAGGTCAGGGTCGCCGGGGCCACCCAACCGCTTGCCAGAACCTTAGATTGGGTTTGAACACCCGCCGCTTCCTGGTGTCTCATCTGTGTCCTGACGGTTGTTTGTTTGTGCGGTTGTCCGAGTTGTAAGTCGTATCATGAATGTCTTCAGACTGGTGCTGTGTCTGACCGGTTTGGCTGTGTATCTTCTCACGAAGCAGTTCCTGCCATCCACCGAAGTCTCTGAACCCTCCCCGGCCACGGCGGTCTCGCCAAAGCCTGCGACGGTGGAGTGGCTTCCGGTCACGCCTGCGACCCCAAGCCCCGCCGTCAGTCCGCGCGCTGATGTATTATCCGCCACGCCGGCGGTGATGGGGATGAAGACGGCTATCGAGCAGTAACGCTTTCTACACTTCGCGGCCTTTCCGCGCGGAAAGGGAATTCTCCAAGGATGGGCGAACCGCGATGACGCTTTTCAAGCCACGGCTGTCGCGCACGGCCCGGGTTCCGTAGCAATCCGTGCCGTCCGTGATGACCGTGGCTGAAGTTTTCTCCCGCTAGAAATCCACCGCGGTTTTACGGCCGCGCGGAAATCTCCAGCATCCGCTCAATCGGCAGGCGCGCGCGCTGGATGATCTCCGGGCTCAACTCCACGCGAGGCCCGAGGTTCTCCATGCAATCGAGAACCTTCTCTAGCGTGTTCATCTTCATGAACCGGCACTCGTTGCAACGGCAGTTGTCGGTGGGCGCGGGGATGAACTGCTTGTCAGGACATTCCTTCTGCAACCGGTGCAACATGCCGGCCTCGGTCGCGATGATGATCTGCGGCGACTTGGCCTGCTTGCAGTAGGTGACCATCTTCTCCGTCGAGCAAACTTCGTCCGCGAGCATTCGCACGGCCTTCGGGCATTCGGGATGCGCGACGAGCGGCGCGTTCGGGAACTCGCGGCGGATGCGCGAGATGCTGGCGTGCGTCCATTCGACGTGGACGTAACAGTTGCCCTTCCACAACGTCATCGGGCGACCGGTCTGCTCCATTACCCACGAGCCGAGGTTTTCGTCCGGCACGAACAGCAGGTCGCGATCTTTCGGCGCGGCATTGACGATCTTCACCGCGTTGCCGCTGGTGCAGATGACGTCGCTCAGCGCCTTCACCTCCGCGCTGCAGTTGATGTAGGTGACGGTGTAGAAATTGGGGTTCGTGTCCTGCAGCGCCTTTAGCTTCGGGCCGGGGCAGCTGGATTCGAGCGAGCAACCGGCGTCCTTGTCCGGCAGCACGACGATTTTGTTTGGGTTCAGAATCTTCGCCGTCTCCGCCATGAAGTGGACGCCGCAGAAGACAATGACATCCGCGCTGGTCTTGGCGGCCTGTTGGGCGAGGCCGAGAGAATCACCGACGTAATCCGCGATGTCCTGGATTTCGCCGACCTGATAATTGTGCGCGAGGATGACGGCGTTGAGCTTCTTCTTCAGCGCGAGAATCTCGCGGGAGAGCGCGTCGAACTGCGCGGGCGGCATCGGCTTGCGGACTTGAAAACGGTCCACGCCGGGCTGGATCTCGGTGACATCGATCATGCTGGCAGCGTATCGCCCTGAATCCGGCGAGTCAAACCGCGGGCTTCCGAACCGAGCTAGTTGGCTGTGGCGCCACGTTGGATGAAATCTCGTTTGCGCTTTCAGTGGCGGCGTACAAGATCGACTTCAGCCCGGCTTCGAGTCCGGGCGTAAAAACTATTGCCGTGAAGATTCTGATTCTCGCCCTGATTTGCAGTGTCATTCCGATTTTCTTCGGATTCGTCTTCCTGCACGGAACGAAAAACCGGCTGACCTCGCTGCGTGAGCGTTGTCGGGTGGCGCCGGACCGAGCTCGGGCGATCGCGGAATACGAATCCGCCCGCGTGGCGTTTCCGGCGAGCCTGGTTGCGCGCTGGTTTGGGTTTGGTCCGGTCGATTCGGTCGCGCAGAATAATTCTTCCAACGCGCCGCGAGCGTCGTAGCCTTCGGGCATGCCCGCACCCGTCGTCACTGTCGCGCAAATGCGCGAGTGGGAAAAGGTCACCTGGACTTCCGGCGTCACGGAAGATGCTGTGATGCGCACGGCTGGCGCGCTGGTGGCGCGTTGGGCGGAGCAGATGTCGAAGGAGAACGATCTCGTCCTGTTCCTCGCGGGGAAGGGCCACAACGGCGATGACGCCGCGTACGGGTGCGAGTTCATTCGAGGTCGGAGAGGCGAGTTGATCCGCGTAGTCGATCCGGAAGATTGCCTGCGTCAATTGCCGGTGCTGCTGGAACGCAAGCCCGCGCTGATCGTCGACGGCCTGTTTGGCATCGGCTTGAATCGCCCGCTGTCCGGAGCGTGGATGAATCTCATCGAACGCATCAATGAATCGGGCGTTCCAATTCTCGCGGTGGATGTCCCCAGTGGTTTGAACTCCGACACTGGATTGCCGCTCGACGTGGCAATTCGCGCCGAACGCACCGTGACCTTTGGCGCGGTGAAACAAGGATTGCTCAAGACCACTGCCGTCGGCTTCGTCGGGAAGCTCGAAGTCGCGAGCGACATTGGGCTGCTGCCTTATCCTTTTACCACGGACATCAACGTGACGGCTGCCGGGGACTTCGCCGGCTTCCCGCCGAAGCGTCCCATCGCCGGGCACAAGGGTACCTTTGGACACGTGGCGATTGTCGCCGGCAGTCCCGGTTATCACGGCGCGGCGGTTTTGGCGGCGCGTGGAGCGCAGCGGGCGCAGCCGGGATTGATCACCGTCATCGCCCATGAGGCGGTCAGGATGCCCATCGCAGCGCAATTGCAGGCCGCGATGGTTTACGCGGGAGCGGAGGATTTCGTGTTGCCAGATTCTTGCAGTGCGATCGTTGTCGGTCCCGGGCTGGCGTTCTCCGAATTGTCCGATCGCTTCAAGCGCTCCATCCGCCGTCTCTGGCAGGATTCGCCGTTGCCGATCGTAGCGGATGCCAGCGCGCTCGACTGGCTACCGGACGGGCCTTGCCCGACGGACGCCTTGCGCGTCATGACGCCGCATCCCGGTGAGGCCGCTCGGTTGCTCCAATGCTCGGTCGCCGAAGTGCAGCGGGACCGCGTTATGGCGGTGCGCGAGCTCTCGCGGCGCTGGGGCAATGCCATCGTGGTTCTCAAAGGTCATCAGACGATGATGGGCCGGGGACGCGAGGAGATTTACGTGAACAACTCCGGGAACCCGCACCTGGCTCAAGGTGGCAGCGGCGATTTGCTGGCCGGGTATCTGGGCGGGTTGCTGGCGCAGTCCGCCTTGCAGAAGGATCCCGTGTTCACGGTGCGATTTGGCGTCTGGCAACACGGCGCTGCGGCGGATGTGTTGCTGGCTCGCCGGCCGAATTTTTCCATCGAAGAGCTGGCGGAGGAACTTGGTCTCGTGCGGTCGTGAGAAGTCTTTTGCGCTGGCGTGTTCAATTGATGCCAGTTGCCGAGGAAATTTCCTTCCTTTGCCCCATACCCTTTGCTATCCAACCCGCATGATTCGCCGGTTCGCTCTTGTGTTGGCTGTGGTTGTTTTGTCTGTCGGTGCGGTTCTTTGCGCACGGGCGGCGACGTTTGCCCTGACCGACGGAACAACTCTCGAAGGGGACCCGATTTCCCCCAACGCACAGGGCTTGGTGGTGAGAAAGGCGGACGGCAGCTTTGCCAACCGTGTCGGGTGGACGAATTTTACCCAGGAAGCCCTCAAGGAGTTCGTGAAGCTCCAGCCCAAGTCCAAGGCGTTTGTTGAACCTTATCTCGAAGAGGACGAAGCCGACGCTGAGAAGGCGGCCGCGCCCGTGATCAAGCTGAAGGATCATCCGCGGATGGAACGTCCGGATCCGAAGGCCGGCATGGGGTCACTGTTTTCCTCCACGCTCACGCTGGTGTTATTGCTCCTGGTTTACGCCGGAAACATCTATGCGGGCTTCGAGATCGGAATTTTCCGCAATTACCATCCTGGCATGGTGGCGGGCATTGCAGCGGTGGCGCCGGTGATCGGCCCGGTGATTTTCCTCTGCCTGCCGACGAGAATTCAGAAGAGCCTCGACGAATTGGGCGCGGAATCCATGGCCGAGCACGGCGGCGAAGTGACGCAGCTTTCCTACGTGCATCCGGGCTCGAAGGCGCCGACGCCCGAGGAACAGGCCGCGCAGGAAGCGGCCGCCGCCCAGGCCCAGGTCACTGTGTATCAGCGTGGCAAGACCACCTTCAACCGGCGCTTCTTCGAAACCAAATTCTCCGGCTTCCTCAAAGCTGTGCCGGGCGACGCGGAGAAGGACAAGGAGATCTACGTGAAGTCCGCCCGTGGCGAGTATGTCACCACGCACCTCACCCGCGTGGAAGCCAATGAAGTCATTGTGCAGGTCCAGAAGGGCGGCGCGACTGCCGACGTCATTGTGCCGTTCGGCGAGATCGTGGAAATCCAGGTTCGTCCGCGCGGTTCCTGAACCATTCAAACATTCGTACCATGAGCCAGACCGAGCTGAAGAATATCAAGTATCACACCATCCTGCTGTTCGGCGCGCCCGGCTCCGGCAAGGGCACCCAGGGCAAGATTCTCGGCTCCATCCCGAACCTCTTCCACTTCGCGTGCGGCGACGCCTTCCGCAACCTGCGCATTGAAGACCGCATGGGCCGGCTCTTCATCGAATACTCCAGCAAGGGCCAGCTCGTGCCCGACGAGCCGACCATTGAGCTCTGGGCCAAGAACATCAAGGCCAGCACGCTCGACGGTGAATTTAATCCAGCCCACGACACGCTCGTGCTCGACGGCATCCCGCGCAACGCGCACCAGGCCGAGATGCTCAAGGACACGCTCGATGTCCGCGCCGTGTTCTTCCTGCACTGCTCGGATCAGAGCAAAATGATCGAGCGTCTCCAGCGCCGTGCGCTCCGCGAGAACCGTCTCGATGACGCGAACCTCGAAGTCATCAAGAAGCGCCTCGAAACCTACGAGCGCGAGACCAAGCAGGTGCTTGATTTCTACGGCCCCGAGCTGGTTCACACCATCGACGCCACTCAATCGCCGCTCAACGTTCTGCGCGAGATCCTCAACATCATCGCGCAGATCAAGTGGTGACCCGCTGTCGCGGTGCGGTTGGCTAAATCCGCGGGCGTTCTTCCGATGCCTCCTCTCCGAATCATCTTCATGGGCACTGCGGACCTCGCGTGCGCCAGCCTGCGCGCGCTCTGTCGCGAGAAATCCCTTCAAGTTATCGCCGTCGTCTCCCAGCCGGACAAACCAAAGGGACGCGACATGAAGCTTCAGCCCACGCCCGTGAAGGAACTCGCACTGGCGGAAGGTTTGGCGGTGCTCCAGCCGCGCCGCGCCCGGGACGAAGACTTCATCGCGCAACTGCGCTCTCTCCAGCCCGACCTCATCGTTGTGGCTGCCTACGGACAAATCCTCCCCCAATCGCTGCTCGATATCCCGCGCCTCGGCTGCCTGAACGTCCACACCTCGCTGCTGCCGAGGTATCGCGGCGCGGCGCCGATTCAATGGGCGATTCTCGATGGCGACGCGGAGACCGGAGTCACCATCATGAAGATGGACGCCGGTCTCGACACCGGTCCGATGGTCAGCACCACGCGGACGGCGATTCTCGCGGAAGACAACGCCCAAACGTTGCACGACCGGCTGGCGCAGCTCGGCGGTGAGCTGCTTATCAAGACGATTCCCGATTACGCCGCGGGCAAGCTCGTTCCCACGCCGCAGCCGGCTGAAGGCGCCACCTACGCGCGGAAGATTTCGAAGGAAGACGGCCTCATCGACTGGTCGCAACCCGCGCGCGTGCTCTGGAATCGCGTGCGCGGCTTCACGCCCTGGCCGGGCGCCTACACGCACCTGAAATCCGACGGCGCGACGCGTCTGCTGAAGATCTGGCTGGCCGAAGTGGAGCCGACTCGCTCGGGCGCGCCCGGTGAGATTCTTCACGCGGACAAAAACGGCGTCGTGATCGCGTGCGGCGAACAGGCCTTGCGTGTCACCCAGCTCCAGCGCGAAGGCGGTCGACGCATGAGCGCCCAGGAATTTCTGGCCGGGCATCTGCTGGCGGTGGGCACGCGCTTGGGCGCATAATTGGGTCCGATAACGCGGTAAACGTTATGACAGATCATGAGCGATCAATCATCATCACTTCAGAGTTGTCCTATTTGCGGTGTAAGAGTGAGGGAGAATCTGCGCTACCCACGATATCTTTGCCGAGAGTGTGCGGATCAGACTGTTGATGAGGTAGGACGCCGACTTCGCTTCACTGAATTGGGTTGCGGTTTCCAGGCGTTTTTTGCAGATACCGGTGAGTTACGAGATTCGCATGTGTGTTTTGTTCGAGGATTTCGGTGTTGGGCTGACGAGGCTCATTTCGGCGGCATCGTTATTCAGACTCAGGATGAAACCCACGAAGCCTAGCCGACCGCAGCGAAAGGCGGCAGCGCGTCATGGTTGCAAGCGGCGTGTCTTGAGGTCACGTAGCCAGCCTTGCCTCCCTCCGCGTCTTGCGCCACGCTGCGGACGTGAACTCCTCGTCTGTCTCCTCCATCCTGTTCGCCTTTCTGCTGTTGTTCACGCCGCTGGCCCGTGCGGCGGATGCCACGGCGATTCAGGCCGCTGTTCGCGCGGTGCTCGATGAGCAGGAGAAGGATTGGAACGCCGGCAACATCGAGCGTTTCATGCGCGGGTATCATCAGTCGCCCACGACCCGATTCGCGTCGGGTGGGAACGTCACGCTGGGCTGGCAATCCGTGATGGAACGTTACCAGCGCACGTATGCGGACAAGGCCGCGATGGGCAAGCTGAACTTCTCGGACCTCGACATCACGGTGGCGTCGGAAGACACGGCGCTCGCGTTCGGTCGCTGGCATTTGAAGCGCGAGAAGGATGAGCCGTCCGGTCTCTTCACGTTGCTCTTCCGCAAAACGGCCGATGGCTGGAAGATTGTTCACGACCACACTTCCGCTGCGGAAAAGAAATGAGCGACCAGCCGACATCGCCGGAGTTCAACGCGCCACTTCCGTCGCGCCGGGATTTCCTCTGGCGTTTCGGCGGCGGGCTCGGCGGCGTGGCGATGGTTCATCTCCTTGGCCAGCACGGATTGCTCGCGGCGGATTCGTTGCTGAAGCCGCGCGCGGATTTGAACGGCGGCATTCACCATCGCGCGAAGGTGAAGCGCATCATCCAGCTCTTCATGAACGGCGGTGTCAGCCAGATGGACACGTTCGATCACAAGCCGGAGCTTGCGCGGCGTCATGGACAGAAGTTCGAAGTGCCCGGCCAGCGCGTCGAGGCCGCGACGAGTGTGCCGGGCGAGGTGCTGAAGAGCCCGTTCGAGTTCAAGCAACACGGTCAGTGCGGGCGCTGGGTCAGCTCGATGTATCCGCACGTGGCGACCTGTGTGGACGACCTCGCCTTCCTCATGGCGGTGGCGTCGAAGACGAATGTTCACGGCCCGGCGAGCTACATGATGAACACTGGGTTTCTGCTGCCCGGCTTCCCAAGCCTCGGCGCGTGGGTGTCGTATGCGCTGGGCGGGCTGACGGAGAATCTTCCGACGTTCGTCGTGCTGCCGGACTCGAGGGGCTTCCCTACAATCAGAAAGGCAACTTCTCCTCTGGCTTTCTCCCGGTGTCGCACCAGGGAACGATCATCAAGCCCAGTGCGCCGAATCCCATTCACGATCTCTTCCCGCCCGCGTCGGCGAAATACATCACGAAGGAAAGTGAGCGCGATGGTCTGGCGTTGTTGAACAAGTTCAACCGCCGGCATCTGGAACGTTCCTCGGGCGATTCGCGTCTCGAATCACGCATCGCCTCGTACGAACTGGCCGCGAAGCTCCAGCTCAGCGCGCCGGAGACGCTGGATCTCTCGGGCGAAACGGAAGCGACGCGCAAGCTCTACGGTCTCGACGAGAAGGTGACGGAAGATTTCGGCCGCAGCTGCCTGCTCGCCCGGCGGATGATCGAGCGCGGCGTGCGCTTCGTGCAGGTCTGGAGCGGGCAGGGCGGCCCGACGGGTAATTGGGACAACCACGCGAACATCCAGAAGGAGCTGCGGCCGATGACCGCTGCAACAGACAAGCCCGTGGCGGCGCTGATCAAGGATTTGAAATCACGCGGGCTGTTCGAGGACACACTGCTGATTTGGAGCACGGAGTTTGGGCGGATGCCGTTCAGCCAGGGCAGCACCGGGCGCGATCACAACGGCGGCACGTCGGTGTCCTGGCTGGCGGGCGCGGGCATCAAACCCGGCGTGGCGTATGGGGAGAGCGATGAATGGTCTTGGAAGGCGAAGTTCGGTCGCGCCTACTGCTACGATCTCCATGCGACGATTCTGCATCTGCTCGGCATCGATCACGAGAAGCTGACCTTCCGTCACAACGGCGCGAACCGCCGTCTTACCGACGTGCATGGCGATGTGATTCACGACGTGTTGGCGTAACGCGTGCGTCGAGCAGGCGCCGGTAAGGCCTATCTGCGAATCACAGTCCGTTGCCGCCGGATCCCCCGGCTACTTCTTCGGCGCGTACCATTGTCGGTCCGCGGTGTAGACGATGGCCGTTTCCATCAGGATGCCTCGGCCGGAGCCGTCCTGATCATGAAAGCATTGGCATGCAGCGATGACGCGCCCCTTGCCGTGAGTGTATTCGACATAGGTCGGCTTGTTCATCAGCGGTTTGCCGGATTCCATTTCCGTAGCGAGAACCAGCGCATCCGATGGCGTGCCCTCCAAGTATCCGTGGCTGGCGTAGCTCGCGTGAATGGGCTGTCCGCCGAGCGGGTCGACCAGCGGATGATTCGTCAGGATGATCGAATTCTCCTTCGCGCCGTGACGCGCCATGCGCACGCCGCGGGGCAGGGGAAGGTTTGAATTTTCGGCGCCGTTCAGCTCCAGCAGCAGCGTCCCGCCACCAGTCACATAGCGATCAAATGCCTCGGTGTTCTCCATGTATTGCCCATAGAAGTCGTCCTTCCGCTGCGAGCCGGGAATGATGATCGTGCGATACTTGGACAGGTCCGTGGAACTGATCTCGGCCGAGGTCTTCACGTCGAACTTGTATCCGAGCTCCGTCAGCGAATCTTCGAAGTCCGGCTTGCGATTCCACGAACGGTTGTTGCGGAAGATGAGGAAGTTGGTCAGCCCGGCGGCCGGCTTGACCGTGGTCGTGGCCGGCGACGCTTTATCCTGTGACCCGAGCTTCGCGGGCGCATCTGCGGCGCTGGAAATTGAAGCGAGAGCGAGCAGGGCAAGCGGGAGAAGGATTCGGAGATGGAAGCGCGGGGCGATAATCGAGAGCGAGATTCATGTGCACAGCGTGGTTTGATTTTCCACAACGCGAGTGAATGGACTCAAACACTCCGCTGTTCGACTCGCAGCCTCGGCCCTGGGCGTCCTTCGTCGCAAGCGTGCAATTGTCAATTGTGCTGGCTTGGATTGTAAAGCCGCGGGAATCGAAGGGGCGGGCGTTTTGGTCAGAGGCGTGAAATCAGTCGGAAAATTTTTATCGAGGCGGATGTCCTTCGGGCGGGGATTCGATCGTTGTAGAGGTGAAATGCAGTGAAACCTGAATTGAACCAAAGATACACAAGCCTATGAAAATGAAGAACCTCATCCTCGTCGCAACCTTGTTGCTGTGCAGCGCTGTCATCACCTCGGCGGGAGAACCGCCAAAACCCAAGCCCGCCTCGGCTGAGTTCGAGCGCATGAAATCCCTCGTGGGAACGTGGAAAGGCACGGTCGACATGGGCGAGGGACCGATTGAGATGGTGTCGAACTACCGGCTCATGGCGGGCGGCACCGTGCTGGAGGAGAAGGTGTTCGCCGGCACGCCGAACGAGATGACGACGATGTATTACGACAAGGACGGCAAACTCGCGCTGACCCATTACTGCGTGATGGGCAACCGGCCGGGGATGGTGCTCGAATCCGCGGACGCGAAGACGATGAAGTTCGCTTTCGACAAAACGTGCGGCATCAACCCGACGAAGGAGTCGCATGCACGCGCTGACGCTGCGGTTTGACGATGCGGACACGATTACTGCGAGCTGCAAGGCGTTCATGGACGGCAAGGAGATGCCGGAGAAGCCCACGACGATGAAGCGGGTGAAGAGCTGAAGGTTTTCGAGAACTGTAGAGCAAGTTCCAGACGGGACTGTGGCTTAGGCTGCAGTCTCGCTTTCATTTTGTAATGGCCGATTGTCCGGCTCTGGCGGAGAAGCTTTGCATTGCACCGCTCGTTTGCGGTCACTACAACTTCCACGCAATGAACCTCGCTGCGGATCGCCGCAACTGACGAACCGGATGGACTCGCAACCGCCCAAGTATCGCCGCGAATTTTTCAAGAGCCCGCACCATGTGTGGCTCGGGTTGCTCACGCTTGGCGCCGGGCTGATCATCGGGGCCGATTACCGAATCGCACTACTGGCGGCGCCGGCGGCGTACGCGCTTGGCTGGGTGTATTTGCCGGACATGGGATTCTTCCGTCGCTGGGTGGACCGACGCCGACATTCCGCGCAACAAGCCATCGGGCTGGCAGAGGCGGCGGAGTTTCTCAAGAAGCGGGATGAATTGCTGGCCAAACTTTCCACTCCGCGTCGCCAGCATTACCACGCGCTGACGGCGGTCTGCCGCGACATCGAGCAGGCGAGTGGCGAGCAATCGATGGCGCCGGGCGAGCCGCAGTCCGACCCGCGTTTGCGCAAGCTCGACGAGTTGATGTGGACGCATCTCCGCATGCTGACGATTGAGGAGTCGCTGGATCGATTTCTCGAAACGGAACGTCGTGACAACGTGCCTGCCTTGCTGCAGGAAGCGGAGGAGGAAGCGGCGGCGTTGTCCGCGGAGCACGACGCGTTGAAGGCGAAGGGGGCGAGCGCCTCGGTGCTGGAGCCGAAGGAACGATTGCTGGCCTCGCGGCTCGAACGACTCAATGTGCTGCGCAAGCGGGCGGAACGAATTGAGCAAACGCAGGCGAATATGCAGCTCGTGATCGCCGAGCAGGAACGGCTCGAGCAGCAGATCAAACTGATTCGCGCGGACGCCATCGCGAGCAAGAACACGGAGACCCTGACGGCGCGTATCGACGCCACGGTGGAGCATCTCGACCAGACGAACAAGTGGCTGGCTGAGATAGATGAGTTCAAGGATCTGGTCGGTGAGATGCCGGTGACGCCGGTCCGGCTGGGTTATGAATCGGCTGCGGTCGGTGTACCGCCGCGGCTGCCGAATACGCCCGGGCGGGTGCGTGAGGGAAGGTGAACCGTGATACGTGATGCGGTACCCGTGAACATTCAGGAGGGAAGCGATGAGCAATAAACAAGGGACGGAATCCGAAAAGACGACAGCTAAGGCGAATGAAGGTTCGGAGACAACGCGGCTGCCGTTGCGCGGCTGGGCGCTCGAGATGGCGCGGCGCTGGAACGGCGGCACCTACTCGCTCTTCGTGCTGCACGGAAATATTTTTGACGTCTTCCCGGTGCAGAACGGCGCGAAGCTCGGCTACGTGCCGTTGAAGGCGTTCCTCTCGAAGCGGCTGTTTCCCGATCGCGGCTTCCTCTTGTTCTACGACATCGGTGACGGACTGAGCTTCGGCTCGGCCGACATGCAGAAGCGGTTCTTCGAATGGCTCGCGATTTACGACGAAGTGGAGGGCACCAGTTATCATCAGCACGGACCGCCGCGGGAATTCACGAAGCTCGCGCCGTTGCTCCGACGATTCTTCCTGCGCGCGGCGGATGACAAGAAGGAACGTCATGGTGTCACCCTCATCATCGATTTTCCGGAGAAGGTGATTCCGGCGACCGAGGAGGCGGGCGCGAGCTGGGATGAACGGATGGCGCTGGTCACGTTGCTGAAGTGGGCGGCGTCGCCGGAGCTGCGTCAGCTCGACGTCGGCATTGTCCTCGTGACGGAATCCGCGGCGGAACTCCACGCGGACCTTTTGCAGAATCCGCACGTGGCGCAGGTGCGCATTGATTTGCCGGATGCGGAGGAGCGCTTGCGCTTCCTGCAATCGGGCTGGGCTGAGCACATGGCGGATGGCAGGGCGGTGAACGAGTGGAGCGATTTGTCGGTCCCGGATCTCGCGACGCGCACGGCGGGTTTGAATCTCCTACGCGTGCAGCATCTGCTGGCCGAAGCGGTGCGCAATGGCGCGCGCGTGACACCGGAGAACGTCGCGGCGAGCAAGAAGCGTTTGATCGAGGAGTTCTGCCAGGGCTTGGTGCGGTTCAAGGATCCGAAGCCGGGCGTGACGCTGGACGCGGTGGCGATTCATCACGCGGCGAAAAAGAAGCTGCGCGAGCTGGCGTGGCTGATCAAGAACGGCAAGACGGACGTGCTGGAACGCGGCATTCTCGTGCCGGGTCGCGTCGGCGTCGGCAAGACGTTCCTCATCGATTGCTTTGCGAGCGAATGTGCGCTGCCGGTGATGGAGGTCGGCGAGTTCCGCTCGAAATGGGTCGGCGACACGGAGCGCCAGCAGATGCGCATCCTGATGACGATTCGCGCGCTGGGTCCGGTGGTGGTGGTGGTGGACGAGGCAGACGCGGTCTTTGGTGGACGAGATGGCGGCGGTGACGACAGCGGTGTTTCGAGCCGGGTCTTCGCGGCGTTCGCGGCGCATATTGGTGATTCGAGTTTGCGCGGGCGCGAGCTGTGGGTGGCGATGACGTCGCGGCCGGACATGCTCGCCATCGACATGAAACGGCAGGGGCGATTCGGTTTGTGCGTGCCGCTCTTTCCCGCGCAAGGGCCGGATGATGTCATCGAGATCTTCACTGTGCTGGCGCGGATCAAAAAGATCGCGCTGGCGGAAGGCATCATCGCCTACATCCGCACGAAGCTCGGCGAGCTGCCGCTGACGGGCAGCGATGTGGACGCGATTCTGGTCCGCGCGAAGGAGCGCGCGGTGCTGGCGCTGCGCGACAGCGACGTGCAGGTCGGCGATGTCGAGGAAGCAGTGCAATCGTTCATCGATCCGCTCGATCCGGAGCTGCTCGCGTTGCAGGAACTGGCGGCGGTGCTGGCGTGTTCTGATCGGCGTTATCTTCCGGCGCGTTATCAGGACGCGGATCGCGCGAAGCTGCTGGAGGAATTCGCGCGGCTGAAGGCGCGGGCAGGGCGGCGGTAGCGGTGGAGCGCCGAGCATTGCTCGGCCCGAATCGAGACTATCGTTAATCGAGCCGAGCAATGCTCGGCGCTCCGTTGTGTCCTCTCTTCACCGGACCTGGATGATGCGGAAGAAGCACTGCTCGTCCGCAGGCGGTGACGACGGTGTGGGCAGTGGAGGATTCGCAAGCTGTGATGTCGCTCGACATATCGACCCAGTCCGAGGTGAGTCCGGGCTTCATCTGCACGCGATACGTGCTTCCCGCCGTGGAGAACCAGTTCAAGGTCACGTCATTTCCCGATGCCGCGACGAAGCGCAAGGTGGGCGGGGAAGGGACGGCGCTGCCGAGCGCGATGGGATCCACGCGGAACTTGAACTCGCGCACCTCGAGAAACTTGGCTTCGATGCCGTCGTCGTAATAGCGGTTCGTGCCGTTGTCGCTGACGATCTGGAAGACGTTGGTGGCGGTCCACGGGCCCGGATAAACCTCCACGATCCCTCGGCGTTCAGGCGGCTGGAGATCGGCGGTGTATTCGATTGGCTGATTGGTTGGATTGCCGGTCCACGTGAAAAGCCTGAAGTTTCCGGGCGGCGGAGGTTGGTGCCAGCGCGCGGGCGGTCCGGCGATGATGAGGTAATTCGTCCCTTGATAGCCTTCGATGCTGCGGATGGCGCGTCCGCCGAGGTTCAGCTCGATGGGCGCTCCGAACTGCGCCGAGCCCTGGCCGCTGCGCTTGGTGGGAGCTTGCCGAAGTTCAGCACCGGAATGACGAGCGCGTTCACGCGGTTGGTGGGAGGAACGAGCGGTGCGCGGAAGGCGATGTAGAGATTGGTCGTGTTGTTCAGGCCCGGCGCCATGGCGAGGCCTTCGATGTTGAAGCCGGCGCCGGAGCGGTCCTTCGGATCGATGCCTTGGGCTGCACTGTCGGCGAGGCCGTAGTAATTCGCGCCCTTGCCGTGGCGGTTGCTGGAGTCCCAGGTGACGAGGTCGAACTTCAGGAAGTCGTGCGCGCGGAGCTTGAGCTGCAGGAGTTGGTGCCGGTGCCGGAGATGTCGGTGGCGAAGAGGCGCGCGCGATTGGTTCGTACCAGGGCGTTGAAGGCGCGAGTGGGAGCCGATCCAGTAGATGCGGTTGCCGACGCGCGTCGAGCCTTCGATGTCGACTTCGCGCGGCGTGCCGTCGTCGTAGAAGTCCACAATGTTCAAGAAGGGGTTCATGTCCTTCACGGCGACCGGACCGCCGGAGCGCGTGCGGCTGTAGTAACGCAGCACCTGATTTTCATCGTCGCCGATGATCATCCAGTTCGCATCGATGGGAATGGCGGTGGAGGAATCGCTGACGCCGCTGTGCCATTTCGCGCCGAGTCGACCTTGTTCAGACGCGGCGTAAGCGAGGAAACCACGCCGCGAGTAAACGCCGTCGCTCACGGTGATGGCGATCTCGGAATAACCGACGCCGACGGTCCCACCGAGAGCCGCCACCGGCCGGGGCGAAGTTCGTCAGCGTGATGTTTGCGTCGGGCACATGACCGCCTGATTCGTGCTGGTGACGGTGACGGTGACGAGGGAGCGAGCGGCGAATCGTCATCGCTGACGGTGAACGTCACGGTTTCGTTCTCCGAATCACCGATGACACCCGAGAGCGGCGTGAGCGGGTGCGGCGTGATGGTGGGCGGCTTTTGTTGATCACGCCCGGAGTCATCACGTTGCCGGTTGGGGTGTTGCCGCTGACGTTCTCGGAATCGAAGTTGAGCGAGCTGCCGTTCGTTCCGGCTAGATCGCCAACAAACCACGACGCTTTTGAGAGTGGTGCGTTGCTGCCGGGGAAACGGCCCGCAGCGTCCGGCGTGAAGTTGCGTTGGGAAAGGTCAACACCTCCGTAGACTTCGTCGTTGTTTCCGCCGTCGGTCCAGCCGATCGCGTCGACGATGTAAGCCGTGCGCGGGAGGCCTTCGAGCCTGCCGTTGTCGCCGTTGTCGAGGTCGTCGCCTTCGTCGAGCTCCTCGCGGCAACCGAGGAGCAGAATTGAGCCGCTGCCGTTGTCGAACGCTCCGCCGCTCTCGGCGAGTTGCGGCGCGAGCAGGACGGTGGTGCCCGGCGAGAAGAGATAGGGATGTCCGGGCGCGGCGACAATGAGCAGACCGTTGGTGCCGATGATCCTGCCGTTCAGGTCCACGATCGTATCGAGCCGACCTGGTGCGCTGGACGAATTTCCCTGAACGGCGACGAGGAAAAGATTTGTCAGCCGTTTGTTGGCGGGGCCGCGGATCTCCACGAATTCGTATGGCGCATCTTCACCGGGAGGATTGACCTTCGCTTCGCTGAGCAGGACGACGTTGGTGTCGGTGATGGCGACGTCGACCGGAAGAATCAACGTCTCCGCCGAGAAACGCGCGTCAGAGCGAATCAGAGACGGCGAGAAATTCGAGCGAAGGAACGAGAAGGTCCGGCGGCGCCATCGTCGACGGCGCGCACCATGATCTTCTTTGGCGAAGTGGTGGTAAGGGCGAGCGTGCCGACGGAGCCGTAGGTCTTGCCGTTGTCGGTGCTGATCTGCAGCGGGTCTTCGGCGGAGATCGTAATCGAGACGGCACCGGTGGCGCGGAGTGAAAGATTGAGCGTGTAGTAATCCTTCGCACCGATCTCCGAGACCTGCGTGTTCGTGCCCGTCTGCCGCAGGATGACCGACGGTGTAACGGCCGCCTTGAAGTTCGGTCCGCCGATGTGATTCAGTGCGGCCTTGGAGCGGTTCAGCGGAGTGGTGTTTGTTCCTACGGTGAGTGAAGTGGAGTTCTTGCCAAGAAAGAAGTTCGGCGGCTTGCCGGAAAGATTCGCGCTGGCGACCCAATTCGTCGCGGCCCAATCGGTGGTGTTGCCGTTGCGACCGACGTAGCCGGGGGTGAACGGAACGGACACGACGGTGTTGCCGGCTGTGGCTTGGCTGCCGGGCGCGGTGTCGCGACGGAAGTTGATCTTTCCATAGGCGATGTCGCCGTCGCCATCGCTGTCGAGCACGCCCACGGAATCGAGGATGACCCAGCTGACGACATTGGTGCCATCGAGCACACCGTCGTTATTCGCATCGATGTCATCGCCGACTTCGGGTTCCACGTCGGTTTGGATCAAGAAGAACGTGGCGGAGGCGTTCTCGAGCTCCGTCAGATTGTCCTCGCCTTCGTGTTCGAGTGAGCTCGACGAACCGGAGCCCCAGCCGGAGCCGTTGTCCGAGTTCGTTACGCGTGCTGTAAAGGATGGTTTTGTAGCGATGATTCTTCTGCAAGAGAACGAGGTATCCGTTCTGACCGAGCGAAGTCCGGAGAGGTCGAACCGGTTCTGAATCGTGCCGGGTCGTCATCCTCATCACCCTCGACGCCGAGGAGGTAAGTGCCGTCGGGAAGCACGAGGTTTGGCGGGCCGCGCAGCTCGATTACTTCGTTGGTCGTATCGCCGAAGGTTGGCTTGAAGAGAAGTTCGTTGATGAAAACATTCGTGAGCGACGGGCTGGCTGAGGCAGCAAGTGGACCGAAAAGCAGGGCGAGGCAGAGCAGGGACGATAACTGGATGGCGCCGCGCAAGACGACGGGACGTGACGGCATGGGTAGCGGGTCCAACATGATTTTGCTCGCTCAAGCTACGGCAAGGCCACGGCGTGGTCAAAGCACGAAACCCGTGATGTTTGGCGCCGCTGTTTGCTCGCCAGCGTTTGAGCCGGTGTTACGCTGCGCGCATGTCGACGCACTTCAATGAACTCGGCCAGCCGATCGGGGCTCCGTTGCCCGGCTGGAAAGCGCCACCGGGCCCGCCGGCGGAACCGATGCCGGGACGCCGTTGCCGATTGGAGTCCGCCAATGTGGCGAGTCACGCGGCGGAGTTGTTCGACGCCTGCGCGAGTGACAAGGCCGGCGCGATGTGGACGTACCTGCCATACGGTCCGTTCGATTCGTTCGCGAGCTTTGAGGACTGGTTCAAGACACTCGCCGCGGGACCGGACCCGATGCCGTTTGCGATCGTCGATTTGACGACGAATCGCGTTGTCGGACTCGCGGCCTACTTGCGCATTACGCCGGCGGCGGGTTCGATTGAAGTCGGTCACGTGATTTACTCGCCGCAGCTCCAGCGCGGGACGATCGCCACGGAGGCGATGTATCTGATGATGAAACGCGCGTTCGAGCTGGGCTACCGTCGCTACGAATGGAAGTGCGATACGTTCAACGCGAAGTCCCGCGCGGCGGCGCAACGGCTCGGGTTTTCGTTCGAAGGCATCTTCCGGCAGGCCATCGTTTACAAGAATCGCACGCGCGATACGGCGTGGTTCTCGGTGATCGATTCGGAATGGCCGGAGTTGCAGGCGGCGTTTGAGCGTTGGCTGAACCCGGCGAACTTCGACGAGCGCGGCGAGCAGCGGATGCGTCTCAGCGATCTTACCGCGCCGCTGCTGAAAGCTCGCGGCTGATTTCGGAACGTGCGCCTCTACGACGCTCATAATCATCTGCAAGACTCGCGTCTCGGCCGCGATGTCGAGGCGCTGATCGCGATCGCCCGCGCTGAAGGCGTCGTGCGAATGGTGGTGAACGGTTCGTGCGAGGAGGATTGGCCGGCGGTGCTGGCGCTGGCGCGACGATTTCCGGAAGTGATTCCGTCGCTCGGGTATCATCCGTGGTATGTGCAGGAGCGCACGGCGAACTGGCGCGAGGTTCTCACGCGGATGGTTGACGAAGTTCCATCCGCCGTTGGTGAGATCGGGCTGGATCGGTGGATTGAGAATTACGATCTGCCGGCGCAGGAGGAAGTGTTCATCTGGCAACTGCGTTTTGCTGCGGAGCGGGATCTGCCGGTGAGCATTCACTGCCTGCAAGCCTGGGGGCGGATGTTCGAACTGCTGAGGGAGAACCCGCGTCCGGCTTGCGGATTCCTTCTGCATTCATTTGGTGCCCCTCGCGAAATGATCGAGCCGCTCGCGAAGCTTGGTGCTTACTTCTCGTTGCCCGGCTACTTCGCGCACGCGCGGAAGGAACGTCAGAGGGAAACGTTTCGTCACGTGCCGCCGGAGCGGTTGCTCATCGAAACCGATGCGCCGGATCAGTTGTTGCCGGAGGAACGGATACGCCATCCCTTGATCGATCCGGCAACGGGCAAGTCGGTTAATCACCCGGCGAATCTGCGCGCCGTCTACGACTTCGCGGCGGAGTTGCTGGGCGACTCCGTCGAATCCGTCGCGGTTCGCGTGGAGCAAAACTTTCAGCGTCTCTTCCGCCGCTTCTTCGACACGCCATGAATACGTTTGATCAATTTCTCATCGCCTGGTTCGGGTTCACGAGCCTGATGGCGTTCGTGCTTTTCGGTTACGACAAGCTCAAGGCGGGAGGTTCCAGTGACCGGGTTCCGGAGCGGCATCTCATCGTCGTCTCGGCGATGGGCGGTTGGCTGGGCGGATTGCTGGCGATGTTGTTCTTTCGCCACAAGACCGTGAAGGTGAGTTTTCAGCTCAAGTTTGCCGTCGCGTTCTTTGTCTGGGCATTTCTCGTTTACGGCTGCTGGATGGCGCGTCGGTAGGTGACCCCGTCTGCCTGCGCAGTTTCCCGTAGGCGGAATGGACGTCATGGAAGTTCCCGTTTCAGCCGAAAGCTGGTATACGTCGTAACCGTCTATGACCCGTCCTGAAACCGATCCTGTGGAACCGAATGCCCCGGCGCCGCTGGGACAATTCCCCACCACGCATTGGACGCTGGTCACGCGGGTGCGCGAGGGCGGGGAGATTCGACGGGCCGCGCTGGAAGAGTTGTGCGGGCTTTACTGGTATCCCATCTATGTGTTCCTGCGGCGACGCGGTTATCCCCAGCATGACGCGGAGGATTTGACGCAAGGATTCTTCGTGAAGTTGCTGGGCGACGAGACGTTCGATGCGGCGCAGGCGGAGAAGGGCCGGCTTCGGACGTTTCTCCTGTCTGCACTGGAACGACATCTTGCAGATCAGAAGCGTCGTCAAAGTGCGCTGAAGCGCGGCGCCGGTTGGCAGATCATCGCCTTCGAAGAGCTGGATGCCGAGCGACGCTACAATCTGGAACCGCTCGACCACCGCGATCCGGAATGGCTTTTCACCCGGGCGTGGACGCAGTTGCTGCTGGAGAGCGTGCGGGAGAAAATGCGCGAGGCTTTCTCGGAAACCGGACGCGCCGGGGTGTTCGAAGCGCTGCTGCCGTTCCTCATCATGGACGACGCGCCGCCATCGTATCGCGACGTGGCGGAGAAACTCGATTCCAGCGAGACAGCCGTGCGACTGCTCGTGTTCCGGATGAGGAGCCGGTTTCGTGAGTTGTTGCGCGAGGAGGTGGCGCGGACGGTCAATGCGCCGGAGGACGTGGAGGGCGAGTTGGAGTGGATCAAGTCGATGCTCGCGCAATGAAGCCTTACTCCTCATCGCGAGTCCCTTGGCAGCCGCCGTCGCTCGAGGAGATGCAAACGTTGCTCCCGCAGTTTCAGTTTCTCTCGCTGATCGGTCGCGGTGGGATGGGCGCGGTGTATCAGGCGCGGCAGCTGTCATTGAACCGGACCGTTGCGATCAAAGTTCTGCCCGCCGCGCTGGTCAGCGAGGCCGAGTCGGATTTCGCGGAGCGCTTCCGGCTTGAAGCGAAGACGATGGCGAAGCTCACGCATCCGGGCATTGTGAGCGTGTTCGATTCCGGCGAGGCGGGCGGGTTGCTCTACATCGTGATGGAGTACGTCGATGGCACGGATGTGGCGCGGATGATTCAGAGCGAGGGGAAATTGCCGCCGGAACAGGCGAGTGCGTTGCTCGCGCAAGTGTGCGACGCGCTGCACTACGCGCATCAGAACGGGGTCATCCATCGCGACCTCAAGCCGTCCAACCTGCTTGTCACGCGCGAGGGTCGCGTGAAGATCGCGGACTTCGGTCTGGCGAAGCACAACGACGAAGCGTTGCTGGGGCTGACGAAGACCAACGTCGCCATCGGCACGCCGGACTTTCTCGCGCCGGAAGCGTGGACGCCGGGCACGCCGCTCGATGCGCGCGCGGATGTCTATGCGCTCGGCGTGACGTTGTATCAAATGCTGACGGGCGAAGTGCCGCGTGGTTTGTGGAAGATGCCGAGCGTGAAGGTCGGCACGGACCCGCGCTTCGATGCGATCGTGGATCGCGCGATGCAACCGGAACGCGAGGCGCGCTACCAGTCGTCCACTGAACTCCGCCGCGACTTGGAGAAAATTCGGACGGAACCGGTCGAGGACGGTAAGGCGAGTCTCTCCGCGCAGGGTAGTTCGGAACGGCGCGCGCGGAGCGAAGCGCCCTCCCATTCGTCATCAGTGCGACGTCGCGTCGTCGTTGGCTCGATCATCGCGCTCATCGCCGTCATCGGTGCGGTAATCGTTCTTTGGCCGCGTTCGACGAAACAAAGCTCAACGTCGCTCGCGAGCTTGAGCACCACCAATTCGCCGGCCCGCCCCGCGCCGACGGTGCAGGACGCCGCGCGCTGGCTCGTGCGCGAGAATGCTCAGTTCAGGGTCATCAGCGGTGGACGGGAGTTTGCCGTGAAGTCGGAACAGGACATCCCCGTCGGCGATTTTGAGATTGTGCATCTGTGGTTTGACCGCTGGCAAGGTGGGCCGCCCCAGCCGCCGCCGCCGGACGAAGAGTTCGAGGTGATGCGGGCCGTGAAGACACTTCGCTACGCCTACCTGCGCCTGCCCGGACTATCCGACGCCGCCTTCGCGTTCCTTGCCGGCAATCGCGATCTCAAAGACCTCACCATCGTCGGTTCCAAGAAAGTGACCGATGACGTGCTGGTCCATCTCGCCGGGCTGAAGAAGTTGGAGCAACTTACCATCAGCCATTCTCCCCGGCTCACCGGCCGGGATTTTTCCAAGGCGGCCTGGCTGGCCAGCATCCAAAAGGTGGACTTCCTCTACGCCACGCTGGATGACGACGCGATTCGAGTGCTGGCCGCGTGTCCCCGGATCCGGGCCGTCAACGTGGAGGGGACACCCATCGGCGCGGATGGATTGCGTGCGCTGGTCTCCGCGCCAAACATTGTCCAGTTGAGCCTCGGCAATTGCCGGAATCTCGCGGAGCAAGATTTCGTGGAACTGCTGCCGAAATTCAGCCGGCTGACCAAGCTCGATCTGGTGGGCTCGCCGATTCAGACGGAAACGGTCCGGGTTCTGGGAACGCTCACCAACCTTGTGGAGTTGAACCTGTTTGGCACGAGGATAGGAGATGGAGAGCTGGCCATGC
>JADJPG010000062.1 GCA_016713365.1 Verrucomicrobiota bacterium
CCGAGGCCGCTCGTACCGCCGATGACAACGATGGATTTGTTTTGAAGCGCTTCCGGTCGCATGTGTGATTTCGAAGCTACGGAACAACCGCGGACAGTTCCAGCTTTCGCTGGAGGCGGCCGGTGGCAGGGACGTTGCTTAACTCCACGGCAATGATGTTACGAAGCTGGGAACGACGTTGCTCGAAGCAGTGTTGGGTCGGGATCTTTTTGTGTCTTTGGACGTGCAACCTATTGGCTGCCACACGGGTTGTGGATTCTCCAACGGCACTGGCGATCGACGGACGCGGGTGGTTTCTCGTGAAGGAGAGGCAGACGGGCGAGGAGTTCTTTACCCGGCAGGGAGAATTCGTCCTAGACGAGAATGGTTATGTGGTGACCCCAGACGGCTTCGTCCTCCGTGGCGTCAGCGGATTCAATCCTGCACAGACCGAGAACGTGTTGATCGATTCGACCGGCATGCCGGCGGGATCTGATCCGAGAGCGTCGATGGTTTCGTTCCGGATTCAGCCCAACGGCGACGTAATCGTCGGACTATCGGACGGATCGGAATTCATCCGTGCGCACGTCCTGCTTCAGGACTTTCGCATGCCGGCGAATCTACGGCGCATCCTGCCGCACATTTACAAGAGCGTGCCTGAAGCGGAGGCGATCGGTGTGCCGCAGGTGCCCGGTTCAAACGGCTTGGGCTGGTTGAAGACGAACGTGGTCGAAGTGGCGGAAGTGCGATGGACGGTGAAGGGAGCTTTTCAGAGGCACGACCCGAGCGTTCAGGGAGCGCTGACGGTGACGGGGCTTCCGACGGACTTGGGCATACGCGGCGAAGGATTCTTTGTCGTTCGCGATCCGGCGACGTCGGAACTGTTCTTGACGCGCGTCGGATTCTTCCTTTGTGACGGCGATGGCTTCCTGCAGACCTATTCCGGGTTGCGAGTGCAAGGTTTCGTTGACTCGAGTGGAACGGTGATTGGCGACGTGATCATCGATGGGGCAGGGGCTCCGGAGGTCAGCGATCCAGGTTCATTCTTCGTCGGTTTCGAAGTATCGCGGGACGGGAGCGTCTGGGTGATGCGAAGTGACGGAACGAAATACGTTCGGGCGAAGATTCTGTTGCGCCACGTGGTGCATCCCGAGCGTCTGCGTTCCGAGGGCAATGGGCTCTACTCGGGCGTGAGTGACGCGGAGTTGGTGGATTGGGATGAGTCCGGATCGTCGGTTGGGTTGATCCATCAAGGCGCGATCGAGCTGTTGCATGTCACTCGGGACCTGGTGAATGACCGTCGGGAGATCGAGTTCTTCCAGCAGGGCGTTCTGCGGCGCACCGAGAGTGAGACGGATCTCGCTCTCACTGGTCGCGGATTCTTCGTGGTGCGAAGGCCGTTCGCCGTCGAGGAGTCGGTAACGCGGCGCGGACGGTTTCGGGTGAACCGGGACCGTTTCCTCGTGACGCCTCAAGGCGAACGCGTTCAGGGCTATTCTGATCCAGGCTTCACTGAAATCGGCGACGTGAAGATCGATGACTGCTGTAAGCCGAGCACGTCCGATCCGAACTCGACGATGGTGGGATTCAGAATTGATACCGAAGGGGTGGTTTCGATCGACCTTTCGGATGGCACGACCTACTCGCGTGCGCAGGTGTTGTTGCGTGACTTCGCTCAGACTTACTCGCTTCAGGCGCTTGGCGGCGCGCGGTATCGCGGGAATCTGGAGGCGCGTCCGAGCGGAAACATGTTCCCTCCGGGCACGCGCACTTTGGGGAAAATCCAGAGTCGCGCGCTTGAAGTGCCCACTCGGCCGCAGCGTTTGATGTTGCCGCCGTCGAGCGGAGTCCAGCTGTTCATCACCGGCGAACCGGGCGGTTCATACCTGGTGCAAACTCGCGTGACGAATCGCCGCTGGGTGACGATTGGTCGGGTGAAACTGGGGGCCACGGGTGAGGCGGATTTCTTCGATGTCTCGAATCGCAAGCGTTCCTATCCGGCGTATCAGGTGATCGCGGAATAGCAGGTCCGCCAGTCTTTCCCTTGATTCCAAACCGACCGGGCGCAACCTTCTTCTTGTGCAATCATTACTCAGTCTCGTTCTTCGCCTGTGCATCGTCCTTACGATGTTCGTCACAACGCTTCGTGCGGATGTCATCCCGGCCAGCCGACTCGCGGCCGGCATCACGAATGGTTGGGCGGTGTGGGCGGGAATTCCGGGCGGCATACCGAAGGTGGAAACGATTTACACCGTGCTCACCAACATCGACAACACGGGCAAGTTCGATGTCACCGGTGCAATTCAGCGCGCGCTCGACATGTGCCCGAGTAATCAGGTGGTGCTACTGCCGAAGGGTTCTTTCAAATACAACTCCCAGCTGCTGTTCCGGCGCGATGGGGTCGTGCTGCGCGGCGCGGGTGTGAAGGAGACCGTGCTCTTTGCGGACGCGGTGACGCCGGGCGCATCTCACATCTATGTCCGAAATCCGGCGCATGACGAAGGATTCGCGCGAGTGCCGAAGTACAATATTGCCACAGACTATCGCGGCGGAGAATCAAATCTGACAACGACGACGCGCCACGCGTTTGCGATCGGTGACTTCGTGTGGATTGATCAGAAGACGAACCACATTGGCGCGGAAGGTTACTTCCCGCACATGATCAACATCCACTCGTCGCCGGCGGGGAGCGATGGCGGCGGACAATGCGGCAGCTGGCCGTTGAGCGGTCGCGAGGCGCGGCCGTACGGACAGATGACCCGTGTGGTGGGTGTTTCCGACGGAACGAATCTCGTCATCCAGCCGCCGCTCATGGGCTGGTACGCGAAGTCGAATGCGCCGCAGATCATGAAGATGACCGGGATCATCCAGCGCACCGGGATTGAGAGCATGACCATCACGAACACGCCGAACGCGGTGAACCCTTATACGATTCAGGTGGCAGGCACGCATCAGTTCTGGCTGCAAGATGTGGAGCTGCGCTGCTCTGCGAAACGCCACGTCTATTTCATCAACAGCCTGCAAACGCAAATCGAGCGCACCGACATGAAGGAAGGGCGTTTCTCCGACGTGAAGTTTGATAACGGTCCGAATTACGGTCCGGATGCGGCCTACATGATCTTCGTCGGCTACGGCTCGTCCTGCTATCGCATCGTCGACAACATTTTTTCACGGTGCCATTTCGCGCTGGCGCATGAAGGCCCAAGCGCGGGCGGCGTGGTGGCCTACAACTTCGTGACGAACGTGATGTTTCCCAACGCGTATTCGGTCCAACCGGCGGGCGGTTATCACGCGGCGCATCCGCATCAGATTCTGTGGGAGGGAAACGTCTTTGCGAGCGGGAAGTTTTTGGCGGACGGCATCTGGGGCAGTGGCAGCGACTCCACGCTGTTCCGCAATCGCATCTCGCCCGGTCGTTACAATGCTGGCGTGAAGCTGGAGCAGTTTCATCACTGCATCGATATCTGGGCGCGGCAGCATTACTGGAACGTGGTGGGCAACGTCGTTGGCGAAACGAACTGGCATAATTACATCGATCACCCGGATGGCGGCAGCGTGCAGGACGGTGGCGGCAAACTTTCCGGTCAACGCTTCGGTATTCGCGACGCGAACACGCTGCATTACGACGGTCATGACCCGTTCGTGACGAACACGATGATCTTGAAGGAGAACTATTACTTCGTGAAAGCCGAGCGCTCGAAGGATTACGACAACGGCATTCCGCCCGAACAGGTCACGGGCCAGAAGCTTCCTGCGAGTTACGCCTATGGGGAGAAGCCCGCGTGGGCGGGGAATCTTCCGTGGCCGATGATTGGGCCGGACGTGAGCCTCGACGCGACGAATCCCGCGATGCTGCGGTTCTACGGGCAGACGAATTATCTGCGCGCGCCGTAGCGGCGGTGGTCACTTGCTCAGGGCAGGGGACGCAGGCGCAGGTTGCGGAACTCGACGGGTGAACCTTCGGATTCGAGGCAGAGGTAGCCGAAGGCGGGTTTGCATTCGGTGCCGCCGGAGACTTCCTCGCCGTTCACCCACAGCCGCACTTCGCCGTTGATGGCGCGGATATAATAGTGGTTCCACTCGTTGAGTCCCTTGCTCAGGTTCTTGCGCGGAAAGCTACGCTGGCTTTTGGGCGCGACGGGCGGGAAGGGTTTCATCGTGGCGGAACCGGTGGGGAAGACGTCGCCGTTGGTGGTGAACCAGTCCGCCTTCTTTTTGTGGTCACGTTCGTACTGCTCGGTGTAGCCGTGATCGAGCACCTGGACTTCGATGCCTTCGGGCAGGCTGCCTTTGCCGGCTTCGAGATTCTTGATGGAGGAGGGAGTCGCCCAACAGAAGATGCCGGAGTTGCCGCCCGAGCGGAGGTGACGCCATTCAGCGACCATCTCGAAATTGGTGTAGAGGATATGGGAACGAATCACGCCGACCGGTTTGCCCGTGCAGTGGGCTTGCCCACCGTTCCACGTCCAGGTGCCGGGATGACAGTTCACATTCGTAAAGCTCTCTTGGGTCAGCGTCTGCCAGCCGATACCAGTTCCATCGATGAACGCCTTGGGTGCGGTGGCTGTTTCCTGACTGACCGCGACGTGAGCGGTGGCAACGAGACTGAACGTGAGGACGAGAGCAAAGTGGATGCGCATGGCTATCAGATGCAACTGGACGGGTGCTTCTTCAATTGGTTTTCCGGCGGCGAACGGGAGTTTGATTGCGGGAACGGCGGGCGATCGCTACCCTGTGGCGTAGTAACATGCGTTTAATCGGACATCTTCCCAGTGAAACGGCGGCCAATACTTTTGGCAGTTTCCTGTCGTCTCAAGGCATCGGGAACGAGACTGAAGCCGCGCAGGAAGGATGGGAGGTGTGGGTTCACTCCGAGGATCAATGGGAGCGCGCGAAGGAATTGCTCGGGGAGTTCATCGCGAATCCCGCCGCGCCGCAATACACAGTGAAAGTGGCGGCAGCGGCGACGTTGCCTCCGCCGCGCATTACCGTCGAGTTGAGGCGGCGTCGCGTTGAAAGTGGAGACGCTTCGACAGAAGCTCCAGCGCGGACCTACGCGGTCGGGATGCTGACGCTGGTCTTCGTGGGGTTGTGCCTGACAGTGCAGGTGCTGCGCGAAGTGGGTTTTGAGGATGGCGTGCTGCGGGAGCTGTTCATGACGGAGATTACGTTCGATGGAACCCATTTCCGCTGGCAGCCGGGTCTGACCGAGGTGGGGCAGGGGGAATTCTGGCGGCTGTTTACACCGGTGATGGTCCACGGGAACTGGCTGCATTTGCTGATGAATATGCTTTGGCTGCTGGATCTCGGCAGTCAGATCGAATCGCGCCAGGGAACGGGGCGCCTCGGGTTGCTCGTCTTGGTGACGGCAGTGCTGTCGAATCTCGGCCAGTATGCACTCTACAACGCGAACTTCTGTGGGATGTCTGGCGTCATTTACGGTTTGCTGGGCTACGCATGGGTAAAGGGACGGCTCGACCCGGCGTCGGGGTTGTTCGTGCAGAAGAACACCGCGATCATGATGCTGGTCTGGTTTTTTGTCTGCCTCGTGGAGCTCATTCCGAATGTGGCCAACGGCTCTCATGCCGTGGGCCTGGTGAGCGGTGCTGCTCTCGGCGTGTTGATGAGCTTGCGGGTCTTGCGGCGCCGGACTTCGGCGTAGTGCGCTGAGTAAGCTGTCAGTTTTCCTCATCTCCTCGTTAACGCGACTGCTCATCATTTGCTCTTGGCATCTCAAAAGCCGTCCCTACACTCACGCGCCGTTGAGGCCGTCCGCGCCGCACCAAAACGATTCCCGATTTTGGAACGCCAAAAATGAAGCCGGATGGCCCGTTTATTTATTATATGGACGTTAAATTGCCCAAGCTCGGTGAGAGCGCAGAAGGCGGTGCCGTGGTCAGCATCCTCGTAAAAGAGGGCGACACAGTGACCAAAGGCCAGACCATCCTTGAACTCGAAAACGAAAAGGCCGTCGCGCCCATTCCGTCGACTGCGGCGGGCGTGGTGACCCAGATTCGCGTGAAGGAAGGCGATCGCGTTTCGGTTGGGCAAGTGATTATCACCGTCGCCGAAGCTGGCGGGGCGGCTCCCGCACCTGCTGCTGCTGCGCCGAAGGCGGCGAAACCGGCTGCCAAAGGGGCACCCGTTGTTCGCGCTTCGGTGGAAGAAGAACCGGAAGCGGAAGAAGCCGCCGATGAACAGGCGCCTGCTGACGACGTGGTTGAAGGCGGATTGCCGCCCGCCGCGTCGCCGGAGATTCGCCGCATCGCGCGCGAGTTGGGTATCGACCTGCGTCGCATCCGCGGCAGCGAAAGCGGCGGACGCATCGTGATGTCCGACGTCCGTGCCTACGTCCAGCGCTTGATCAAATCCGCCGCTGCGCCTAAGCCGGCTCGCGGAGTCGCCGCTGCATCGGCCCCGGCACCGGTCGAGCAGATCGATTTCTCCAAGTGGGGCGAGGTTTCCAAGAAGCCCATGACGTCGCTGCGGAAGACGATCAGCCGTCGCATGGTGGAGAACTGGAATGCGATCCCGCACGTCACGCAGTTCGACGACGTGGACATCACGGACCTGATGGAGCTGCGGAAGAAGTTCGCGCCGGAGTTCGAAAAGAAAGGTGCGCGGCTCACGCTGACTTCCTTCGCCTTGAAAGCGGTGGCCACGGCGTTGAAGAAACATCCGATCTTCAACTCCAGCATCGACGAAGTCGCGAACGACATCGTGTTCAAGGAGTATTATCACGTCGGTCTCGCGGTGGACACCGAGCAGGGGTTGCTCGTTCCGGTCATTCGCGACGTGGACAAGAAGTCGCTCTTCCAGCTCTCGAAGGACGTGCAGGAAGTCGCCGAAAAGCGCGTGACCGCAAGGTGACGCTCGACGACATGAAGGGCGGCACGTTCACCATCTCGAACCAGGGCGGCATCGGCGGCGCACATTTCACGCCGATCGTGAACAAGCCGGAAGTGGCCATCCTCGGCCTCGGCAAGGGCGGCTACAAGGCGGTGGTGAAGGACAAGAAGATCGAGGCTCGCCTGCTCATGCCCATCGCAATCTCCTACGACCATCGCGTGATTGATGGTGGCACGGCGGCGAGATTCACGGTTGACCTCATCGCGGCGTTCAACTCCTTTACGGAAGGCGACCTGAAGGTCTGAGCCGGTACACGCAACACTCGCATCACGAATCAACCGTCACTTTCACTACATGGATCCCATCAAGACTGAAATCGTTGTTGTCGGTGCCGGACCTGGCGGATACGCCGCCGCGTTCTACGCCGCGGACCTCGGCAAGAAAGTCATCCTGATCGAGCAGGACAAACGCCTTGGCGGCGTCTGCTTGAACCGCGGCTGCATCCCCTCGAAGGCGCTGCTGCACGCGACGGAGATGCTCGCCGAAGCGAAGGAGTCCGAGCATCGCGGCATCAGCTTTCCGTCTCCGACGGTCGAGCTCGGCAAGCTGCGGACGTGGAAGGAGTCCATCCTTGGCAAGCTGGCGCAAGGCATTGAGGGCTTGGCGAAGCGCCGCAATGTGCAGGTAATCTATGGACGCGGTTACTTCGAAGATTCCCAGACGCTTCGCGTTGAAACTTCGGCGGGCCAGCAATTCATCAAGTACGAGAAAGCCATTATCGCCGTCGGCTCGAAGCCCGCGCTGCCGAAGGCCTTCGACCTCGGCAATCCCCGCATCATGACGTCGACGGAAGCCCTCGAAATCGAGGACATCCCGGAGAATCTGCTCGTCATCGGCGGCGGCTACATTGGCATGGAGCTCGGCACTGTCTACGCGCGTCTCGGCAGCAAAGTCGTCGTCGTTGAAGCGATGGATGCCGTGCTCGCTGGTGCAGATGCGGACCTCGCTCGTCCCGTCGTCAAGCTGGCGGAGAAGAATTTTAAGGAGATTCGTCTCAAGACCAAGGTGGCGAAGATGTCTACCGCCGGGAAGCAAATCAAGGTGACCGTTGATTCCGGCGGGGTCTTGAAGGATGAGCTCTACGACCGCGTGCTGGTTTCTGTTGGCCGCGTGCCCAATGGTGCCGACATCGGCTTGGATAATACAAAAATAGAGCGCGACGAGAGGGGCTTCATCAAGGTCAACTCCAAGATGGAAACCTCCGACCCGCACATCTGCGCCATTGGCGACATCGCGGGCGGCATCATGCTCGCGCACAAGGCGCACAAGGAAGCGCGCGTGGCCGTGGAAGCCATCTGCGGCGAAGCCACTGAGTGGGGCAATGTTGTCATCCCAGCGGTGGTGTTCACGGATCCGGAAGTCGCGTGGTGCGGCCTCACGGAGACCGAAGCCAAGGCGTAGGGCCGTACGGTCGAAGTCGTGAAGTTTCCTTGGGGTGCATCCGGCCGTGCTTTGAGCGTGGATCGCACTGACGGTATCACCAAGCTCATCATCGATCCGGAAACGGAGCGCGTGCTGGGAGTGGGCATCTGCGGTCGTCACGCTGGCGAACTCATCGCCGAAGGCGTGCTGGCCATCGAGATGGGCGCGACGGCGCGCGACATCGCCGAGACGGTGCATCCGCACCCGACCTTGTCCGAGACGATGATGGAAGCGGCCGAAATGTTCTTTGGCCACTCGACCCATACATTCATCCGCAAGAAGACGGCGGAGTAGTCGGACCGAATCGATTTCAAAACGAAGGCCGCGCTGGTTTCAGCGCGGCCTTTGTCGTTCTGCGGCGGGGGTCTGTTACCTCTCGCCGGAAGCCAACAGCGTGGTGAAGTTCGGTGGCTCGTCTTCGCGGGCGACCACGTTGATCTCCACCTTCTTGAACCCGGCGCCTTCGAGCCAGCGCTGGAGATCGCTTTCAGGAAATCCCAGCCAGCGATCGCCGTAGAGTTCGCGGGCTTTGGCGAAGGTATGCTGGAGCAGATCGAGAATCATGATCTGTCCACCGGGCTTCAGAATCTTGTGGCAGGCCGCAATGGTTTTGTCGGGCTCCTGGGCGTGATGCAGCGCCTGGCTGAGCACGACGAGATCGACCGATTGCGGGTCGATAGGTGGGGCCTGCAAGTCGCCGAGACGGAACTCGAGATTCTTCAGTCCGTTCTTCTTGGCCTTCGCAGCGCCGAACGCGACGATCTTCTCGGAGTTGTCGACAGCGATGACCTTCTTGCAACGCAGCGCGAGCAGTTCGCTGAGCAAACCTTCGCCTGCTCCGAGGTCCGCGACGACGAGCGGCGGAAGGACGCGCAAGAGCATTTGCCCAAACGCCTGCCAGGAACGGCCAGGACCGTAGCTGCGATCGAAGCGACCGGCGATTTGGTTGAAATACAATTGCTGCTGATCGTTCCGACGGGCGAGGACGCGCTTGAGGTTCACTTCGTCGGCGGTGTGCTCCGGCATCTCCTTCGCCCCGCGGACGGCGACGGCGATAAATTCACGAGCGGTGTTATCCGCATTCTGATTCAGCCGATAGTAGGTGCGCTTGCCTTCGCGGCGGGATTGGACGAGTTCGGCGTCCTGCAGCAGCCCGAGATGCGTGGAGATACGCGACTGGCCCATTCGGGTGACTTCCTGGAGCTCGTTGACGGAAAGTTCGTCCTTCTCCAGCAGCGCGACGATGCGCAGGCGCGTGGGGTCCGAAAGGGCTCGCAGGGATTTGAGTGTGGAAGACATGGCGTGCGATTAAATCTCGGAACTTTTTCAAAATCCGTGTTGACGGATGACGAAGTGAATATATCTTCGCATCCTGATACGTCAATATGTGGTTTCAAGACGAGGCCACGACACTAAAACTAGAATGAGCAAAAACTACATCTTCTCTTCGGAGTCCGTCGGCGAAGGCCATCCGGACAAGGTTTGTGACACGATTTCGGATGCCGTCCTCGACGCGTGTCTGGCCCAGGACAAATACAGCCGTGTGGCTTGCGAGACGTACGCCAAGTCCAACCTCGTCGTGGTCGGCGGTGAAATCACCACCAAGGCGAAGCTCGATTTCAACGCGATCGCCCGTGAAGCCATCCGCGGCATCGGCTACACGCACGACGACGATGTGTTTCATGCCGACAAGGTGCTCATCATGAACGCCGTCACTTCCCAAAGCCCCGACATCGCACAAGGCGTCGATGACCGCGCGGCGGAAGGCAAGGAGAAGGCGGAGCAGGGCGCTGGCGACCAGGGTTTGATGTTCGGTTACGCGTGCAACGAAACGCCGGAGCTGATGCCCGCGCCGATCATGTTCGCGCACCAGCTCGGTAGCGAGCTCACCCGCCTGCGCAAGGCGGGCAAAGCGGACTGGCTGCGCCCGGATGCGAAGAGCCAGGTGTCCGTCCAGTATCGCGACGACCAACCGGTCAGCATCACCAATGTCGTCATCTCGACGCAGCACGCGGAAAGCGCGAAGAACAAAACCATCCGTGAGTTCATCACCGAGGAAGTCATTCGCAAGGTCCTGCCGAAGCATCTCCTCACCAACAAGACCAAGATTCTCATCAACCCGACCGGCCGCTTCGTCGTCGGCGGGCCGCAGGGCGACACCGGTCTGACCGGCCGTAAGATCATCGTGGACAGCTACGGCGGCATGGGCCGTCACGGCGGCGGCGCATTCTCCGGCAAGGATCCGAGCAAGGTGGATCGCAGCGCGGCTTACATGGGCCGCTACGTGGCGAAGAACATTGTCGCTGCCGGTCTCGCGACCAGCGCGGAGATTCAGTTCGCCTACGCCATCGGCTATCCTGATCCGGTCAGCGTTTGCGTGAACACGTTCGGCACCGGCAAGGTCAGCGATGAAGCGATCGAGAAGGCTGTGTGCGAAGTATTCAGCTTCAAGCCCGCAGCGATCATCAAGCAGCTCAACCTGCTCCGCCCGATCTACTCGAAGACTACCAACTACGGTCACTTCGGCAAGGTGAACGATCTCAACGCCATCACTTGGGAACGCACCGACAAGGCTGCGGCACTCAAGAAGGCGGTCCGCTAAGAAAGTGATCAGTAGGTCAGTGAAACAGTAATCAGTCGTCAGACTGCAACTGCTCTCGCTACCACTGATTACTGACCAACTGATTCACTGATTACCCTTAACACTATGTCAAAGCAAAAAAATCCGCCGCCGCCGCTGTTCTCGCCGAAGTGAACGCCGCCCTGCCGAACCTCGCGAAGTTCGCCGCTCACACGCCGACGACCGGCGACTACATCGTCCGCGACTTCTCGCTCGCTGAATGGGGTCGCAAGGAAATCGCGATTGCTGAGCACGAAATGCCCGGCTTGATGTCGGTGCGCAAGAAGTACGCGAAATCCAAGCCGCTCAAAGGCGTGCGTGTCACGGGCTCGTTGCACATGACGATCCAGACCGCCGTCCTCATCGAGACGCTCGTCGCCATCGGCGCGAATGTGCGTTGGGCGAGCTGCAACATCTTCTCCACCCAAGACCACGCGGCCTCCGCCATCGCGGCGACCGGCACGCCGGTGTTCGCCTGGAAGGGCGAGACGCTCGAGGAATATTGGGAACTCACGCTCAAGGCGATTTTGTTCCCCGGCGACCAAGGTCCGCAGCTCGTCGTTGATGACGGCGGCGACGTGACGCTGCTCATCCACAAAGGCTACGAATTGGAAAATGGCAGCAAGTGGGCCTACGAAACCAAGGGCGACAGCCACGAAGTTTCCGTCGTGAAAGCGCTCTTGCGCCGGCTCGCGAAAGAGAAGCCCGGTCTCTGGACGAAGATCGTCAAAGATTGGCGCGGCGTTTCCGAAGAGACGACCACCGGCGTGCATCGCCTCTATCAGATGAAGGAAGCGGGCAAGCTGCTCGTGCCCGCCATCAACGTGAACGACTCCGTCACCAAGTCGAAGTTCGACAATCTCTACGGCTGCCGCGAATCGTTGGCGGACGGCATCAAGCGCGCCACGGACGTCATGCTCGCGGGCAAGGTCGCCGTCGTTTGCGGTTACGGCGATGTCGGCAAAGGTTGCGCGCATTCGCTCCGCGCTTACGGTTCGCGCGTGGTGGTCACTGAGATTGATCCCATCAACGCGCTGCAAGCCGCGATGGAAGGTTTCGAGGTCAACACCATCGAGAGCACGCTCGGCGTCGGCGACATTTACGTCACCACCACCGGCAACTGCGACATCGTCACCGTGCAGCACATGCTCGCGATGAAGGATCAAGCCATCGTCTGCAACATCGGCCACTTCGACAACGAGATCCAGGTGGACGCGCTCAAGAAGGTCAAAGGCGTGCGCATCGAGAACATCAAGCCGCAATACGACCGCTATTATCTGCCCGGCGGCAAGAGCATCTACATGCTCGCCGAAGGCCGCCTCGTGAACCTCGGTTGCGCCACCGGCCATCCGAGCTTCGTGATGAGCAACTCGTTCACGAACCAGACCCTCGCGCAGATTGATCTCTGGGCGAACAAGGACAAATACGAGAAGACGGTTTATCGCCTGCCGAAGAAGCTCGACGAAGAAGTCGCGCGCCTGCACCTGGAAAAGATCGGCGTCGTGCTGACCAAGTTGACCAAGGCCCAAGCCGAATACCTCGGCGTTCCGGCGGACGGCCCGTACAAGCCGGAACACTATCGCTATTGAGCCGCCGGCAGATTGCCTGCGTCACGAAAACTTCAAGGCGGACGGGTGTAAAGCTCGTCCGCCTTTTTTTGAAATCAGTCCTGACCACTCGCTATGACCTCTCCCTCCAGTGGACATCCCGACGCCCTCGGGCCGGTGACCGAAGGTGTGCCGAAGAAGCTCCGCACCCCGCGCGCGAGCAAGCATGACGTCGCGGTAAAGCACGGCGTCACCCAGATGGCCGCCGCGCCGAAGCCGGAGTTCAGCTTCAACCTCAAACCCGCGGACATCGCGCGTTACTTGAACCGCTTTGTCATCGGCCAGACGGAGGCGAAGAAGGTCTTGAGCGTTGCGCTCTGCGATCATTTCCAGCATGTGCGAATGTCGCTGGAGGGCGATCTGGCGCCGTTCTATCAGAAGCAAAACGTTCTGCTGCTCGGCCCCACGGGCGTGGGCAAGACGCACTTGATTCGGTCAGCGGCGGAATTGATCGGCGTGCCGTTCGTGAAGGGGGACGCGACGAAGTTCAGCGAAACGGGCTACGTCGGCGGCGACGTGGACGACCTCGTCCGCGATCTGCTCCGGCGCGCTGGCGGGGACGCGAAGAAGGCTGCGCACGGCATCATCTACCTCGACGAGATCGACAAGCTCGCGACGCGCGATCCCGGAGCGGGCCGCGACGTTTCCGGGCGAGGCGTGCAGACGAACTTGCTGAAACTGATGGAGGACGGGGATGTGCAGCTCGTCTCGCCGAACGACATGACGGGACAGCTTCAGGCGGCCATGAGCGCCATGCGCGGCGGCGGCGCCCCTCCGTCGGATACGATCAATACCCGCCACATTCTCTTCATCGTGAGCGGCGCGTTCTCGGGTATCGACCAGCTCATCCGCCGCCGGTTGCTGGCGAAGGAAAGCGCCACGAAGGTCGACAAACTGTCGCTCGATCAACTCATCGCCCAAGCCACCACCACAGATCTCGTCGCGTATGGTCTGGAACCCGAGTTCATCGGTCGCCTGCCCGTGCGCGTGGCGTGTCATGGGCTGAGCACGGACGATCTGTTCGACGTGCTGCGCAAGAGCGAGAGCAGCCTGATTCACCAGTATGAACGCGCCTTCGCGGCGTATGGAATTCAGTGCGAGTTCAAGGACGACGGTCTCCGCCGTCTCGCTGAGCTGGCGTCCGATGAACGCACCGGCGCGCGTGGATTGATGACGGTGTGCGAACGCGTGTTCCGGGATTTGAAGTTCAAGCTTCCGTCCAGCCGCGTGAAGAAGTTCGCCGTTACGGCGCGGCTCGTGGATGAGCCGGTCGCGGAGTCGAAACGGATTCTCAGCGGACGCGGTTAACTGGCGCTGGATTCCGCGGAGCGCCGAACTCCGATTCGGCGCGATGGAATTGCCCATCGCAGTCCGCCGACAGCACGCTGCTACCGCCTCAGTAATCGCTCCCGGGCCTCGGTGACGCGGCGGACGGCTTCCTGCGTTGTCTCGCCCGTGGCGGTGAGATGCCCCATCTTGCGTCCGACGCGTGCCTCGGCTTTGCCGTAGAGATGCAGCTTCACGAACGGATCTTCCAGCGCGGCGGCCCAGTTGGGTTCGCCACCTTGCCAGAGATGCCCGAGCAGATTCGCCATCGCCGCCGGCTTGTGCAGTTCCGTGGAACCCAGCGGCAGTCCGCACACCGCGCGCACCTGCTGCTCGAACTGGCTGGTCACGCACGCGTCGATGGTAAGGTGACCGGAGTTGTGCGTGCGCGGCGCGAGCTCGTTCACGAGAATGCGCCCGTCCTTCGTGACGAACATCTCCACCGTCAACAGTCCCACCACGTCGAGTTTCTGAAGAATTCCCGCGGCCAGTTCGGACGCCTGTTGCGCCAGCTTTTCGTCGATGGCGGCGGGCGCGAAGGTCACGTCGAGAATGTGATTCGCGTGCGCGTTTTCGAAGACGGGAAATGCCGCGAACTCGCCGTTCAACGTGCGCGCGGCGACCACGGAGATCTCCTTCTCGAAGGACACGAACGCCTCGTAGATCCCCTCGGCACCCTTTGAGCGCGGCAAAGGCGGATTCGAGCTGTTCGGCGGCCAGGATTTTCACCTGGCCTTTGCCGTCGTAGCCGAAGTCCGCGGTCTTGAGCACCGCGGGCAGACCGAGTTCGGCCGCGGCCTTCTGCAAATCCTCCAGCGAGTTGATGCGGCGGAAGGGCGTGACTGGAAAACTGTTGCCTTCGAGGAAGGTTTTTTCGCGCAGACGATTCTGCGTGATGTGCAGCACGCGTCCATCCGGTCGCACGGGGGCGAACTCCGCGGCGGCGGAGGTGGAGGCGGCGTGGACATTCTCAAACTCGAACGTCACCACCTGAACCTCCTTGGCGAACTCGCGAATTCGATCGAGGTCCGTGTAGCTGCTCGCGAATTCCTTGTCACCGATTTGTCCGGCCGGCGTGTCCGTGTCCGGCGAATAGATGTGAATGCGATAACCGAGCTCACGCGCGGCGAGCGCGAACATGCGTCCGAGCTGGCCGCTGCCGAGCACGCCAATCGTTGCGCCAGGAAGGATCGGGGAATGGAACTGCTTCATGCGCTCTTGGGATGACGGTCGGCCAGCACCTTCGCGGTCTGCTGCTTGCGAAAGGCTTCGTAGGCCTTGCGGAACTTCGGATACTTGTTGCCGAGGATGGCCGTCGCGAGCAACGCGGCATTGATCGCGCCCGCCTTGCCGATGGCAAGCGTGCCGACCGGAATACCTCCGGGCATTTGCACGATGGAGAGCAGGGAATCCATGCCCTTGAGCGCCTTCGATTCCACGGGTACACCGAGCACGGGCAATTCGGTTTTCGACGCGCACATGCCGGGGAGATGCGCGGCGCCGCCGGCACCGGCGATAATCACCTCGAGCCCGCGGCTGGCGGCGGTCGCGGCGTATTTGAAGAGCAGGTCGGGCGTGCGATGCGCGGAGACGACTTGCGCCTCGAACGGCACGCCGAGCGATTCCAGCTGGTTCGCCGCGTTCTGCATGGTCTCCCAGTCGGATTGGCTGCCCATGATGATTCCGATGAGGGGCTTGTTTTTTTGGGCCATAGATTGTCCGCCGAATTTGTATCCGTCCCGGCGAGACGTCGTCGAGTCCTGACTTGGTCCGGCGCATCGAGGTTTGGAAGTCATACTACTACTGCGTCGAGCCTGGTCGGATGAAGGTAGGGCGCGTCGCTCCGCGCGCGCCGATTGGATCTCCCTAATTCCGAACCGGCGCGCGCGGAGCGACGCGCCCTACCTGTGCCCGGCTGTTTCACGAAATTCATCCGCAGTGGCGTCAGTAGTTTGCCGCACGCAGGAGACCGGATGCCGCTCCGTATGTTCCCCGCTTGTTCCGCCTGCTTGTTCACTTTAGAAACGGCAGCTGAAGCGAGAGAGGTTTTCGGTGCATGGAGATTCGTGCCAGTGAAGCCGGACATGCAGGAAGACTCTCGAAGGTAGAGCAACCAGAGCGACGCCCAGTCACTCGCATCGAAAGGACAACATCATGAAGTCAGGTCACAATCCCATCGAGTTATGGAAAGCCATTCACGGAGGCTGCTGGCCCGGTCCGCCGCCGGACCTCCGGCTGACCCAGCAGGTGAATGAAGTCATGTCCGGGCTCGCCTTGTTCAACCTCGCCACAGGCTTTTCCAACGCCCAGGTCGCGCGGCAGGCGCGCACCCTGGCGGTCGCCAGCTTGAACATGTCGCTCGCCGCCCTGCAGAAGACGGTAAACTCTGAGGCCGCGCTGAAAACCCCGGCGTCCGGGGCTCGCCTGAGCACTCGCGCCGTAGAGAAACCACACTGGCCGGAAACCTCATGCACTCTTGAGTTCATAGCGTGTGATGCTGTTGGTCGCCGGAGGGACGCTGTGACGTCTCTCCGGCGTTCTGTTTGTCGGAAAGGGTGCCTGGCACCTGCTTCCACTGCGAATGGAGCGCTGAACTCCGATTCGGCGAGGACGTAACCGGCTGGGGAAACCGTTCCTCAATTCGGTGGGGCGAGACTCCGTCGAGCCGTGGCAAGATCCACCGCGCAAAAATCACAATGCCCCCAACTGCGAAGCGTTGGGCGGCGATGCGGCGTGATGGAGGAAAGGAAGGTCCTCGATCTGAACACGGCTCGACGGAGTCTCGCCCCGCCCTCCGCAGGGTAAATTCTCGACAGTGCTTCGGGCGGTTTTCTACAGTCCGCGCCGTGACGCACTGGAACTTCTCGATTCGCCGTGCCCGGCTTTCACGCCGCGCACCGGCGTTTCCTTTCCCTGATCCGAAGGGAGCGGCATGGGCCTAGACATCAATGCCGTTCGCTTCCTCATCGACGCGCGCAAACGCGGCGTCGACTTCGGCGAGGTCATCACGCTCGGTCGCCAGGATCTGAACGTCTTCCCGGCGAAGATGATCGAGGTGCTCGAGGCCAATGGCTTTCCCGCCGCCGCCTTCAAGGAAGACAAGGCGCTCTACGCCGAGCCGGCTTTCCTCAGTCTCGGCGCGAAGAAGGTGCATTCGCTCGACGCCTCCGACTTCGAAGGCGCGTCGTTCGTCCAGGATTTGAATCAGCCGATCAAGCCCGAGCTGAAGCAACGCTTCGATCTCGTGGTGGACGGCGGCACGCTGGAGCACGTCTTCAATTTCCCGCTCGCGCTCCAAAGCTGCATGGAGATGGTGAAGCCCGGCGGCCACATCCTCTTCCACACCTGCGCGAACAACTGGTGCGGTCACGGCTTCTATCAGTTCAGCCCGGAACTGTATTACCGCGCGCTCAGTCCGGAGAATGGCTTCGAAATCACGCGCATGATCCTGCACATGGTGGGGCCCTACGCGAAGTGGTATGAAGTCTCGGACCCGAACGCCGTGCGTGCTCGCGTGGAGCTGGTCAGCTTCGCTCCGATGCAGCTGCTCGTGCTCGCGAAGCGCACCGCGGTGAAACCGATCTTCGCCAGTCCGCCGCAGCAGAGTGATTACACGCCGCGTTGGCAGCCCACCAAGCCCGGTGATCCGCCGCCGGTGAACTACGAACCGCCGCGTCCATGGATCTCCACTGCGCTGCCCGGCGTCGCGCGCTTGTTGAACGTCATCAAAAACGGCGTGGGCCTGTTGCGCACGCACACCTTGTGGAACCGCCGCAGTTATCGTCCTGTCTCCAAGCCGTGAAAAAGGTGAGTCCAGACACTCGACTGAAGCGCCGAACTCCGATTCGGCGTGGACGTAGCCGGCTGGAGAAAGCGTTCCTCAATTCGGTGGAGCGAGACTCCGTCGAGCCGTGGCAAGACCGGGCGTGTGAGAATTTCGGCGAAGGCCGCTTCAATGAATCCAAGTCCCGGAATCGTTCCCGCGAAACACGCGAAAGTACGCCAAAGGGAATCGATTCGAGGCGTTTTGCGGAAATAGAATCAACTGAAGTTGGCCGGCTTCAGTTCAGCGGGGTTTCGCGTTGTTTCGCGTGCTTAGCGGATCTCCTCTCCGAAGTCCGGCTCGAGTATTCGATGGCCCTTGATAGGATCAGGGCTCGACGGAGTCTCGCCCCACCGCGTCTGGAGCGCCGAACTCCGATTCGGCTCGGTGCGAAAACTGGTAGCCACCGAGGTGACGAGGTGGATTCCTCTGCCGCACAAAAGCGTCCGCCTCATCCCTTCGGCGGCTACGGGGAATTGGCCCATCGTTTCGTCTTCCACTCATGAACCCCGCGCGTTCCGCCATCGTCACTGTGGCCTTCGGGCGCTCCACGGAGCATCTCGATTACACCTTCACCAGCTTCGCGCAGAAGAATCCCGGCATTCCCCTCCACGCTTTCATTCTTGGGAACAGCCTCCCGAAACGTCAGCTGCCGGAAGTCACGTATCATCTCGTCGCGCCGCAGCCGGACTTTTCCCATCCGCTCCGCGAAGTCTACTTCCGCCGCCTGGAACTCATCGACCAGCTCGATGTCGACTTCGCGCTCGTCGTCGATTCCTACGATGTGCTCTGCCTGCAACCCCTCGGTCCGCTGGAGAAACTGCTCGGCGGCTGCGACGTCGCTGCGGTCGTGGAACACATGGGCGCGCGCTACGTGCTGGGGCAGGGCTACACCGCGAACTTCCTCAATGGCGGCGTCTTCTTCTGGAACGTGCCGGGCAGTCGCGACATCCGCCGCGAGATCACCGCGCGCGGCCGGGCGCATTTCCGCACCGTGGCGGACGATCAATATTGCATCAACGAAGTCATCCAGACGCGCCACTTCGATCGCCTGCGCATTCTGCCGTGCCAGTATAATTTCCGCGCGCACTACCGTCACAAGCAGCGGGGCTGGCCCAGTGTGGACACGCTGGACGGCGTGAAGATTTACCACAACGCCACCTGCATGGATGCCGTGAAAGCGCTTGGTTCCACTCAGCTCCAGGCCACGTTGCCGGACTTGCCGACAGACCCGCGTCCGCTCACGGAAAAGGAACAGTTCTGGCGACGGCTCCGCACGCGACTCTCGCCGCACATTGCGAAGTAGGGAAATGGCCTACTTAAGTCGGAGCGTGAGGAAGGAACCTTCCGAGTTGTGCCGGACGAACTGGTAAAAGCTCAGGCCGAGATCCACGGATTCAAACGCCGGGAAATGCTTCGCCAGCCACTGCTTCCACTCACTGTTCGTCCATTTGGTCTGGTGCAGATCGACTCCGTTATGGATGTCCGGCACCGAGGTGGTGGAGGCGATGAAGTAACCACCCTTGGCCATGTGCGCCGTGATGTTGGTGAACAGCTGGGGCAGGTCGCTGGTGGGGATGTGTTCGAGCACTTCCCACATCGTCACCAGGTAAAACTTCGCGGGTTGCTGGCGCGCGGTGACCTTGAACGGCTTCGTGATGTCGCAGGTGAACAAATTCTTGCCGGCGAGGGCAGGCCAGTTGGCGCGTTTGTGCTTCAAGGAGAAGTCCGAGCCTTCCAACCCTACTGCAAGCCATCCGAAATCGGAGAAGTCCTTGACCAATTGACCGCCGGAGCAGCCGAGATCGAGCGCACCTAGCGTGGAATTCGGATTCTCCGCTTTGATGCGTTTGGCCATGAACTCGACGAACTTTTTGTTCGTGCTGTTGTCCCGGCTGGTTCCCCATGGATTTAGGTGGTCCGGGGATTCGTAGGCGATGGGGTTCTTGGTCTCTAACTGGATTTGGAAATCAGTCGCACCGGGAAGGCTGCCGAAGAGCTTGTATTTGAGGGCAAACAGCAGCTCGCGCCATTCCTTGTAAAGCCGCATCCAGATTTCGGCCACAAGGAACCCGCCTTGCCCACTGCTAATCAGTTCCCACGCCCAGGTAACGCCCGGTATTCGCATAGTTTCTAAGGTCGCGCTGGCTCCAAGCCTTTACGCGGTTCGCGACGCTAAAGACTAGAGATTCTCATTGCGAGAGGAATTTCATCCACCTTGGGAGCTGTCGCAAAACTGGGAAATGTCACTGCTCTTTCAAGCAATAGTTAACGGCCTGTTCGCAAAGAAAGGTGCGCAATTTGAGCTCAATTTAACTTGCTGGCTTCGGTGATTTATGTGCATTATTTGAGCCGAAGTTCCTGAAAGATTATTGTCGGCGAAGTTCTGTCGGACGGAATCTTACGGGAAGGTGGAAACAAGAACCGGAAGTAAATGCGTTAATCGCTCAAGGAGAATAAAATGGATAACCTATTTCGTACGTTACTGGTGGCCACGGCAGTGGCGTCAGGCGTCTCTGCTCATGCAGGGGAAATCGCAATCGCCAACCCAAGTTTTGAATCCCAAACGTTCTTGGATGGGCAAGAGAACGTAAATGATGTCACCGGCTGGATCGGGTCGGGTTCTTGGTTCCATGTTTCCAACCCACAGGATCACCGTTTTGACGGAACGTCCGAGGGCAGTGTCCTTCCGAACCCGATTGACGGGCTAAACATAGTCGGGCTGAACACCGGGACTACGCTTTACCAAGATCTCGAGGCGGTTGTGCTGCCGAAGGCATCTTACAAGTTGACCTTGCTGGTTGGACACCGAAGGGGCGTTCCCTTTGGCACTCCAACGATAAGCTTAATCGCGGGAGGTGAAGTCCTTGCTGAAGCTGTGGCAGCGGAGCCTGAAGATGGAAAGTTCTCGCCGTTCGAATTGACCTGCGAGGCACCGGAATCTGGAGGCGTCGTTGGTCAAACTCTGCGGATCCAGATCACGAGTGTAGGAGCAGACGCGCAATCTTGGTTCGACGGAGTGAAGTTGTCCGTGGCGTTGCCGCCTCCGCCGAACGGAACTATTGCTATCGCCAATCATAGCTTTGAAGAACCAGTGCTGGCGGATGGAACATTCAATCTCAACGACACCCCGGGGTGGGTTGGTTCCGGAATTCGGTGGCATGTCGCCAATCCGAACAATGGCTGGTTCCCGGGAACAAGCTCCGGCGACGCAGCGCCAAATCCCATTGACGGCTCGAACATTGGCGGCATCAACACGGGCGCGACGATCGCCCAAGATTTGACTGCGACTCAACCGGGGCTGACCTATACGCTAAACATGCTCGTTGGTCAGCGCATTGGCGTTCCATTTGGTACCCCGAAGGTTAGCCTGATGGCAGGGGGGCAAGTGTTGGCCGAGGCGGTTCCCGTCGCTCCAGCCTCGGGGACGTTTGCTGCATTTCAATTGACGTTCGATTCACCGCCAACTGGTGATGTTCTGGGACAGCCGCTGCGCATTCAGATCAGTAGCTCTGGTGCCAACGCACAGGCATGGATCGATAATCTTCAACTTGGTTACGCCCCAACGCCAACGCCCCCCCCCGGGCCGGAGATTGTCATCGCCAATCATAGTTTCGAAGCTCCTGCGCAGGCTGATGGCAATTATACCATCAACAACGTTCCCGGTTGGATCGGCACCGGTACCTTCCATGTGGCGAATCCCCAAGACGATTGGTTTGGAGGCACGAGCGAGGGTAGTTCAGCAAATCCGATCGATGGTTCCAACATCGCCGGGATCAATGTAGGTGGGAGGATTTATCAAGATTTGACCGCCGTTCTACGCCCCGGAGTGACCTATTCCTTGAGCATGCTGGTCGGGCAACGCATCGGAGTTCCGTTTGGAAATCCCCAAATCAGACTTATTGCAGGCGGACAAGTTCTGGCAGAAACCGCCCCAGTGGCCCCAGCCTCCGGCTCGTTCTCTGAAGTGGGTTTGACTTACGACTCTCCTGCAGAGGGAGAGGCCCTAGGCCAGCCATTGCGCATTGAAGTTACAAGTGCTGGCCGGGACGCTCAGGTGTGGATTGATAATGGTGCTGACAGTGGGGCCGACTCCTCCGCCACCACCGGGGCCAGAGATTGCTATCGCGAATCACAGCTTCGAGGAGCCGGTGCTTGCCGACGGGCAATACAACATCAACGACACGCCCGGATGGGTAGGGGTTGGGTCCGCAATTCCACGTCGCCAATCCTCAGAATGATTGGTTTGTCGGCACGAGCGCCGACAGCACGGAGAATCCAATCGATGGCTCGAACATCGGTGGCCTCAACGTGGGAACGACGCTCTATCAGGATTTGACGAACGTCGTGAAGGCGGGTGTCACCTACAAACTGACGATGCTCGTCGGTCATCGGAATGGGGCACCGTTCGGAACACCTGCTGTAAGTTTGCTCGGGGGTGGAGTCGTACTGGCACAGGCCACACCGCCGGCCCCTGAGGTGGGCAGGTTCGCTCCGTTTGAACTCACGTACAACTCACCGGAAAGTGGAGATGAGATCGGGCAGACGCTCCGTATTCAACTGCAAAGCATCGGTGACGCCGCCCAAGCGTGGTTCGATGATATCAAACTGACGGTAGTCCCGACCCTTCCTCCTCCTCCTCCGCCTACTCCTGATGTAGCGATCGCAAATCATAGCTTCGAAAATCCGGTCGTGGGTGACGGATCGTATACTATTAACAACATGCCGGGCTGGACTGGGTCAGGTACTTGGTGGCATGTCGCGAATCCGGGCAATGATTGGTTCTCTGGAACGAGTGCTGGTTCGGCGGGACCAAATCCCATCGACGGCGCGAATGCGGCTGGATTGAACACCGGAGCTGCAATCTATCAAGAGCTCGTGGATACAGTGAACGCCGGGGTTGGCTACAAACTCACCATGCTGGTGGGGCACCGGAGAGGTGTTCCATTCGGGCGGCCGACTGTGAGTCTCATGGCGGGCGAGCAGGTGTTGACGGAGGGGGTTCCGCTGCCGCCGAGTGACGGCGCTTTCGCCCCGTTTGAGCTCACTTGGAATTCGCCGGACGCCGGTGGAGTGGTTGGTCAGAAACTGGCTATCCGCATCGTCAGCACGGGTCGGGATGCGCAGGCTTGGTTCGACAATCTCAAGCTTACCATCGGCCCGAAATTCCCGCCTCCGCCGAACAACACGGCGCCGCTGGCGAAGGCGGTCATC
>JADJPG010000063.1 GCA_016713365.1 Verrucomicrobiota bacterium
CGTCGCTCGTTGAATTGTTCCATGTCTTCTGTGGACTGGAGGAGGAACTGACCACGCACTTGATGAAGGAGGAGATGATTCTGTTCCCGGCCATCACCGAGATGAGTCAGGGCCAGGGCGATACGATCGCCGTGGACGGCCCCATCGCCTGCATGCTTCAGGAACACAACGAGGCGGGCGAAGCGATGGCCCGCTTGCGTGAGTTGAGCCACGGCTTCCAGCCGCCCGTCGATGCCTGCAACACCTACCGCGCGCTGTTCGCCGGGTTGCATGATCTGGAGGAGGATCTGCACCGGCACATTCATTTGGAGAACGCGGTCCTCTTTCCTTTGGCGCGGGCGATGGCTGAACGAAAGGCCTGACCTGAATCCCCGCCCGGCTTTGCGGCGTTACTTCACTTCGCCGCCAGTTTCAGGCTCAGGTTCCGGATCTCCAGTTCCACGTCGAACGTCCCCGGCAGCTCCCAGCTCAGGTTCATGCCGCCGATGCCGTAGTCGCCTGGCTGTTGCGAGCCGGACAGAAAACCGTTCGCCCAGGCAGTGGCCAGAGCCTCGCGCGCATGAGGGGCAGCAAGTCGTGGTCGATGACCATCCATTCCCCGTCATGCGCGCTGGCCGGGGAGAACGTCTTCACGTTCGGCGTGAAAATGAACTTCTCCGTGCCGCCGAAATCCTTCGACTTGTGCTCCGGCGGATGCCGGTGGCGATTGTCGTAAACCGGGACGCCAAACCAGAGCAGGTCGCCGTGGCCGGGCGACTGGCGATTGCGGTTCTGCACCGTGAAGAAAACCTGGAACTGCGCCGCATGAGCGGCGGGCGAGTAGTCATCCCGGTGAAGATTGCGCGAACGTAACAGCCGGGCTTCGAGATGAAACCGGGCGGCGCTGAGTTCTGCCAGCCGCGCCGGGGTGGCAAACTCCTGCTCCACCAAAAGATGCACCCAAGGGTCGCCCGCCCGACGAGCCTTCACGCCGTATTCCACTCCCGTGTTCACCGCCAGGGAAAGGTCCGCGTCCGTCGTGCCCGGCCGCCCCATTCTCAAAACTTTGGCTGAGTTGCTGTGGATCAGAAAGCCGTCGATGCCCGCCGCGGTAGCGGGTCCATCGAGCGGAAACGTGCTGCTCCATTGGGACAAGCCCCAGACGGGGCTGGCTTTCGCTTCGGAGCCTCGCAGCTCCCCGTAGCGCACATGCTTTCCCGGTTTGGGCTGCCACAGGATGAAGCCGCGCCGGAAATGATTATCCTGGATCAATTCGCGCTCCGCCTTTGGTTCATCTGCCACCCCATGAAATACGGCCAACCCGAGGAGCAGGCAGACGCCACAGGCAAGACGAGTGTGCATGTCTTCAGAGGAGTGATGGGTGGGCTAAGCGATGACCTTCGGCAGACGCTGGTTCCGCGCAATGAAACAACAGACCCAGCGCGAGGGTGCAGCCGAGTCGAGTCAGATTTGGCAAAGCAATACTTATCATGATTTGCAGGATTCTTGTTTGGACTCACCGTTCATTCGCAGGGCCAATAGATTTGCTGGCATCGGGTGCGAGGTCGGAATGCGCGGGAGAAGCTTCGGCGGGCTTGTCAAAATTAGTGCCTGTGAAATCAAGCTGGTAGATCATTCCCTGGTAGCCCACGACATAGAGGCCGCCTTGTTCGTCGGTGGCAAAGGCGGTGATGGCCTGGGGCGCGGTGGCGAGATGACGAATGGCCTCGAGCGAACCGTGGTCTTGAGTCAGACCCCAGATGCGCTTCGATTGGTGGTCGCCAAAAACGTAGACGCCGTAGAAGGAGGAGCTTTTGTCGCCGCGATACACCTGACCGCCCATCAGCGCCGAACCGTGCTTGCGCCGGCTGGCGAAGACCGGCGGCGCATAGGTGGCGCCTTCCTGACGATGCGCCTTCGAGAAAAGCTCAAAGCCCTCGTAGGCATTCCAACCGTAGTTGTCGCCGCGGTGGACGAGGTCGATCTCATCGCCGCGCTCCTGACCCAGGTCCGCCACCCAGAGATCGCCGGTGACCCGGTCGAAGCTGAATCGCCACGGCTCACGCAGTCCATACGCCCAGACTTCAGGCCGGGCATCCGGCCTCCCGCGAAATGGATTGTCGTTCGGGATGCCGTAGTTCAGGCCCGCATCGTGCCGGTCCACATCGATACGGAGCATCTTGCCGAAGAGCAGCCGTAAATCTTGCGCGTAACCCTGCGGATCGAAATTCGGAGCCGAGTCGCCCATGCCCAGATAAAGAAAACCATCCGGCCCGAACTCGATGCAGCCGCCGTTGTGATGCTCCGCCACGGCCTCAATCTTCAGCAGGCGTCGCGCAGGTTGGCCGGAGTCCGTCCTGAAGTTTGCCGCGAACTGCCGCTCCACGAGCACCGTCGCAATCTTGCCTTCCTCGAACACCTGGTGCTTCAGGTAATACTTCCGGTTCTCACGGAACTTCGGATGAAAGGCCACACCGAGCAGTCCATTCGGACCGCGCGCACTGAAGATCTCCGGGGTGAAGTCAGCGAATACCGTCGTCCGTTCGCCGTCGGCGTTCTTCTCCACCAACCAGATGATCCCGGTCTGGTGCGCCGCCAGGAAACGTCGAGCCGTCCCGGGAACCTGGCCGAACCACACCAAACCCAACTGGGCATTTCCCCCTGCTGTGTTGGGAGCCGGCGTCACCTGGAGCGCGTCGGCAAGGAACGGACGCAACGCGACCGGCCGTGCCAGGGACGGAATCACGTCCGGCATGCCGTGATGACTCGTGAGCGCGTGGTCCGGTTGTTTGAGGCTCACGAGATACTCGATCAAGTCTGCGAACTCGCGTCGTGATAAACCTGCCTGCAATCCTTCCGGCATGAGGGAAACGCTGCTGCCGCGTTGTTCATGGATGCTGCTCGTGGCGATGCGGACTCGTTGGCCGTCGCCGCCCATCAATTCGATCCAGTCACCCGTGACCTGCTTGAGCACGCCCTGGAATGCTTCTCCCGACTTGGTCTCAATCGACGTGGTGCTGTACCCCACGGCAATCGCGGCCGACGGCAGGAGCACCGCGTCGATGAGATCGCGGCGGGCGAATTGATCTCCGACTGTGGCCAAATCCGGGCCGGCTTTGAGGCCCCGGCCATTCACCGAGTGACACTTCGCACAGCCGAGTCTCTGCTCATCCGGAAAAAGTTTTTCACCTTGCGCGGCGTCGCCTTCGTTCTGCATGGCGAACTGGCGATACGCCGCCGGGGGCCGGACTCTCACGGTGCTGGAAGTGCCCTGACCTAGGCTCACCTGCCCACCGCTCGAAGCGCCGGCGAGCATGAGCACGAGAGGGAGACATTTCGATGAGGCGATGCTCATCCGCGTCGTTCGCCAGTCCGGGTTCCGTTTGTTCATCGCGTGAGCACGCTCATGTTTAGGTGTCACCTCGACTTGTCATCCAGCCGTCGCCGCAACTGCGCTTCATGCAAGTCCTGCGGCTGAAGTTCAGCGGGCTTGATGGGCTCGAACCACTTGCCTTCGGGCGATGTCCCGGCGGGTTGCTTCGTTTCCAATCCCACCAGATTCATGGTCGCGGGACCGAAGGCGGCGGGCGGATAGCTCAGCGCGTTGGCCGAACGGATGTTCCAAAAAGTTCCCCTCGTTCCGCAATGTTTGCCCAGCGCCGCGCCGCCGCCGCATTTCCACAAGCGCGTCCCCGCGCCGGCGTCGAGATCGGTGAAGAGGTTTTCATGCGGAGCATAGCGGTGATGGTCGAGGCTCAGGTCCACGCCCCGGCTGCGCGCGATGACGTTTCCCGAGCAGAAACCGCTCACCGTGATGTCGTGGATGAATCGCGTCCGGATGTCGAAGTTCACCACCAGGTTGTCGGTGCCGCCCAGCGAGATGCCGTGGTGGCCCGTGCATTTCTGCTTGTCCACCGATCGGTCGGACTCGATCACCACTCCGTCCACCGTGTTGAACGCCCCGCTCACGTAAGGTCCGCTGTCGGCGTTGCGCACCCGGATGTTCCGCACCCAGCAATTTGCCACGCCGCCCAACGCGACTGGATTGAAGCCGAGCTCGGTGAAGTGGCCCTGGTAAGGAGTGACTGGAAACTCGAAGCCGATGTTCTCGACGCCGCTTTCAGTCACCGTTGGTTCGAAGGCGCGCAACCGGGGTTTCCATTCCGTTCGCAGGTCCGTTCGCAAGGCGCGATCCAGCGTCACGTGGTTTCCATCGAGCCGCGTGATGCGGCCAATGAGTGAAGTGCGGGCGCGGCCCTTCAAGTTCTCCACCGGCCCGGCGTCGCCCGAGTAGAGATGAACGGCCAGCGAATTGTCCGGCAGGTCGGATTGGTACACCTCCACTTCCTGGCCGACGCGAAGCTTGTCCACGGACCCGACCGTCACAGTGCTTTCGCCGCGCGAGACGTTGCCTGAAATTTCCGCAAGCACTTCCGATCCAAACTTGCCGCGCACGACCACGAACCCGCCGGACCATGAATAGTTCGACGTGCGCTGGCCGGTGGTGGTCGCGCCCCAGTTGGGTTTGATGTCGTTGAGCGGCGTGGGACAGACGAGCACGGTCTTGTCCGGGCCGGCCCCGCGCAGCACGACGCCCGACCGGGTGATTTCCAAGAGGCCGGTGATGCGGTAGCGGCCCGGCGGCACTTCGATGGCACCGCGTCCCACTTTGGCAATCGCGGCGAGGAACGCCTGCGTGTCATCGGTCACGCCGTCGCCTTTCGCGCCGAAGTCTTTCACGCTCACGCCGGGCGGCACGTTCGGCAGCGGTTTCTCGCCGCGATGATAGCCGGCGAAGGAGAAATCCGGCAGGCGGCTGCGTGGATTCCACTTCTCGCCCCGCTCACCCCAGAGCGCGGAATGTTCGGCGGCAAATCCAATGACCGTGCTCAGAATCAACCCGGCGACGACGAGTGGAATGATCAACGAAAGTGACGTCCGGTTCCCTCGCGGATGGTTCGCAACGATTTTGAGTGGAGGCATGGTCAAGTTGTCAGACGCGGTCGCTTCCTCAAACCATCAAACGCTGACTCACTTCCACCTTCACCTGTTGATTTGAGTCAAGGTTGAGAATCAATCCGTCGTGAACAGGGCAGACGCAGCTCCATCGTGTTCTCCTGGAAGAATCCTCAACCAGGCGTGAACGAGGAGTCAGGCTCGCTGGCCGCGAGCTGTTGCCGGGCGGCCTGAACGCCGCGCGCGATGTTTTCATCCGTCACCGGGCAGGATCCTTTGCGCAGACCCAGTTTATGCAGTTCGAGATGCTCGACGCGCTGCACCCCGGCGAGTTCCAGCGTTTTGCGTGCGCAGTTGATGGGACAACCATCGATGACGAGCACACGTCCGGCTTTTTCGGCGACGGCCACCAAGTGCTTCACACGTCCACCGACACCGGCGAGGCAGGACATTTCTCCCACACCCTCGCGGGCGATCTGGCGCGCGATGCGGTCTGCAAGTTCGCCGGCATCGGAACAGCCGGAGCAGGCGTAAACGATTGGCTTGGGGAGCGGTGTCTCCGGCATGGCGCGCTAACTCCTTGCCCGGCACAGCAGCATCAGCGCGTACACGGCGGGGAGGTAATACAGGGAAGCGAGAAACAGGGAGCGGGCGGCGGTTCCATCTCTCCTCACGAGAAACCGGATCGACAAAATGCTGAACAAGACTCCTACGGCCAGCGCGCCCGGCCAGTACCAGGTAGTAACCTGATTCGCGAATGCGGGCACAAGTGAAACCGCCACCACGGCCAAGGTGGAGGCCAGTGCCCAACCCGCCGTCCGATGTCCGCGATGATCGTGCGGGCTCAGCACGCGATACCCCGCGCTGAGATAATCCTCCCGCCGCCACCACGCAATCGCCAGAAAGTGAGGCATCTGCCAGAGGAACAAGACCGCGAAGGCCACCGATGCCCACAGGCCAAACTTTGCGCCCGTCGCCGCCCAGCCAATGAGGAGAGGAAGCGCCCCGGAGACGGCCCCAACGAGCGTGCAGACCGGAGTCAGTCGCTTCATTGGGGTGTAGAACGAGACGTACACCAGAAACGCGAGGGCGGCGAACACCATGGCGCGAACATTGACGCCGGCCGCCAGCCAGAGGCAGCCGGTGCCGCAGAGCAGGCCGCTCAGCCACATGCCGGTGCGAGGGTTAAGTCTTCCTGCAGCGATGGGGCGATTGCGCGTGCGAACCATCTTGCGATCAAACTCCTGCTCCTTCGCCTGATTCGCCACGGCGGCGCTTCCGGCGATCAGGGCGGTGCCAGCGAGGGTGTGGAAAAGGAGGAGCCAGTTCGGCAGGACGTCAGCGTGCAGCGCAAAACCCACAAAGGTGGTCGCCACGACAGCGACATTCGCACGGGCCTTGGTCAGGACCATCAAGTCCGACAGCCAGCCCGCAATTCCGGTCGATTCCGTAACGGCCCATTCCGGAACGCAAAGCGGGGAGGCGGCTTGTCCGCTGGAGGTCGATTCTGTGGTCGATGGATTCATGATCCGTCGTCGAGGGGATTCAGGCTGTTGGAATCATTCCGACCCATGTTCGATTCGCTCCGACGTGGTGCATGATGGTTTCGCAGTTCAAAGCTTTCTTTGAAACTCCACGCGCCAGGCTCCGTCATTGAGTTGTTTTGCTGTGTGGCTGAAGCCCTGATTGCCCAGCTTGGCGTAGAGAGGGACTGGTTCGAAGTCCACCACCAAGACCAGGAGTTGTCCCGGAATCAGGCTCGACACCGCATCATCGATCGCTTTGCACGGCGTTTCGCCGCGCGCGAAGATGGGTCGGGTGTCCAACACAAGCGGCTGCACTAATTCAATCGGCACGGACTTGAGGGGCGGGCAGGAGTGCTTCGGTCGTGCGGTGGGAACAAAACCTGACTCAGCAAAATCGCCTTTGCTGATGCGGACTCGAAAGACGTCCGGTCCTTGTTCGAGGTATTCCCAGTGGAAGGTGCCCGCGTGCTCTGCGGCGAACTGGTAATAGAGCGGCACGGGGTCGTGGTCATTCACCAGCAGGATGGATTCGCCCGGCGGAAGTTCCTCCCAGGTCCTGAAAATCTTCGGATGCCGTTCGCGCGGCGGCATGGGACGGACGTCGATCAGATGGTCGGACAATGTCGTAATCATTTTCGTTCCAAGATATGCGCTGGCAGGAGGAGCGGCTTTGATTCAGGTCAACTCCGATGCAATGTGGAACCAGCGGATTGCGGTTCACGCCAAATTACCACTCGGCCCTTTCAGCAAACTTCCTACCTGTAAGCTCCGGGACGGCGAGTCCGATCAAGGGTGTGCATCATTCTTTGGTTCTGAAGGTTTTTCTTCATTCCTTTTGGCCCAGGCCAGGAGCTGTTCGATGGCCTTGCCGAGTACGCCGGCGGAGCCGCGGTATTGCTTCGAGCCGCGCGGCTGGTTGTCGAGGGACCACCATTCGTAAAAGTCGCCGTGCCGTTTCACACGCCCGACCATTGGCTTCAGTTCGTCATACGCCTCGCGCACGAAGCCGTTCCGGATGAGCCGCTGAATCATCCGCCCGCCAAACCAGCACCAGTCCCCGCCATTCTGGTAGGAGTAAAGCCCCATGCTGACGTTCTTAAAGAAGCCCTTCGGATAGGGCGGATACACGGTGAGGCCGATGGATGCCGCTCCCGCCGCTTTCACGTTGGCGCGCATGGACGCCAGCGCCCGGGCGATTTCCTCCCGCGTCAGCAGACCGGCCTCGACGGCGACCGCCGTGCCGCCGTGATAATAAACCGCCGCCTCGTCGAACTCCTTCGGGAACGGCGAGCCAGCGAGGTAAACGTGCGGCACGAACTTCTGCCGGGCTTCGTCCCAGAGATGTTTCCGGATGTTCCGCTTCAGGTCATCGCGCACCTGACGCCAGCGCGCTGCGCGGGGCGAGTCCGCTCCGAGCAGTTGCAACAGGTCGTCCACGGCGCTGACGAATAACGCATTGTCGTAGATGTCACAGGCGCGATGCGAACTGGCGTCCAGTTCCACGCCCCACGCGTGTTCCGGCTGCACGTCGCCCCAGTCCGCCGTCGTCGCGCCCCAGATTAGGCCGAGCTCGCGGTCGAACCGCTCCGCCAACACGTAATCGAGCGCCAGTTCCAATCGGTCCTGCACACGCTTGCCGCCCACTTCCTCGGTCAGCAACGAGCGGTCGCCGGTCGTCGTGACAAACTTCCGCACGGCCAGAACGAGCGACGATTCCTGATCGGTCTCGACCGTGTTCTTGTGGGCGAGCAACCCGGGAGCGAGCGCTGAGCGCCGGTACTTGTAGCCCACCGAGCCGCGCTCCTTGGGGATGAAGCCGTCGGGAACATCCCCGTTTGCTTCCTGAAACTTGAAGAAGGTCAGCAACGCGGCGCGGATGTCCGCCACCGGATTCACTTCGAGCGACACTTCGATGAACGTGTTGAGATCGCGAATCCAGACTTCGCCGTAGCCGCTGCCGGCGGTCAGGCCGGTCTTGAGCAGCGCGCGGGCTTTGTCGAGAACGAGCGGCAGATCGGGATCCGCGAGAATCTCCGACGCGAGCGCGCGAGCCTGCTCCGGGGTCATCGCGCCGGTCGTTTGCGGTCGCGACTCATCCGTCAGCACCCGCTTCTCCCCGGGCTTCATGGCGAAGCTCAACTCCTGTCCAGTCCACGGTGAGAGCAGCCGACACACGCCGCCTTTCTCCGACTCGACTTCCACGCGGCGAGTCACGCCGTCGCGGCGCTCGGCGGAAACGAGGAACGCGCCTTGCGCTCGCAGCGTCGTGAAGGCCGCGTCGCGCCATGAGCCTGGCACGGCGGGAAACACTTCGATGCGCCCGCGATGGCTTTGCAACAGCATCTCCTGCACGCCGGCTGCGGCGGCGAAGTTTCCTTCCAGGGTGAATGGACGATAGCGGAACTTCGAGTAGCCCTTGCCCGATTGATCCCCGTTGCAATGAAAACTGTTTCGCAACGTGAACGCGGTCGAGAACACTTTCAGCGCTCGTTCGGCTTTCGCGCCATCACGGGCACGCGCGGCCAGGCTCGCCAGCCAGGCAAAACTGTAGCCGCACCACTGATCGCTGCCCAGGCGATCCAGATCACGCAGCGATGCCTCGACGGTTCGACGTGCATCCAGACTATCCGCCACATCCACCAAGCCCAGCGGATGAATGGCCATCAGGTGCGAAAAGTGCCGGTGCGATTCCTTGAGCGGTTCACCCGGCGCGACCAATAGCCGTCCGTCCTCAGCCAAAGCGAATTCCGGCAACTCACCGAGTGTCCGCCGCCAGCGCTTTGCTTCCTCTGCGAGCTTCATTTCCTCGGCCAGCTCGGCCGTTGCTCCGAGCAGCCAGCGTATCAGCGCGAGGTCGTAGTTGGTCACTTCCTTGAACCACGCCTGTGGACGGTTGTCGTGAATCTCCGGAGAAGAACTCAGCGGCAGCGTGCGCCGGCCCCTGGCGTTCTTGTTCGCGGTGATGGCTTCGATAAACACGCTGGCATCGCGCAGGTATGGCCAGGCGCGGTCGCGGAGAAACGCGCGGTCGGCGCTGAACTTCCAGTGCCAGTAAAAGTGTTGCGCGAGCCAGGCGGCGGTGGTGGCCGAGTGAGTGTATTGACGCCAGCCGCCAATCTGGTTGTTGTTCAAATCGCTCGTCATCGGGACGTTCAGTCCCGGCAGGTTGAAGAATCGCTTGGTCCACGCGACGCAGTTGGAGCGGGTGGCCCAAAGCCAGTCGAGGTAGCTCAGGCCCTCCTCCAGATGATTGCCGCTGTAACACGGCCAGTAGCTGAGCTGCGTGTTGAGGTCGTGATGATAGTCGCCCTTCCACGGCGGGAGCTGGCCGTCGTCCGCCGTCCACGGTCCTTGCAACGTGATGGGCGGCGCGCCGCGACGGCTGGCCGCGCCGAACTTGTACTGCTCCAGGAACCATTGTCGCTCGATGACGGCCTTGGGCAGCGTGACCGAAGACTTGCTCCAGTAGCTCTGCCACCAATCAATGTGGGAACGCACCATCGCTTCGAAGCCTTTGCTCAACGCTTCCTCGACGCGACGGCGGGCGAGTTGCAGCGGTTCGGGTCCTTCGAAGCTCGAAGCCACCGACCACGCGGCCAGCCATTCGCCGTCGCGTTCGCGCCATTCGAGATACGCGGCGAAATGAAAGCCCTGCGCGCCCCGCTGCGTAAACGCCTGCCAGTTGCGGCCGGACGTTGGCACCGGCGCCGGGTAGCCGAGCTGCGCGAGGTCGCCGGCACCAATCCCGCCGCGGGCCGCGTTGATAATCTTTCCACCGAAGGGAGGAGGGATGAGTTTGGGCGTGATACCGCGCGGCGGTGCCGACCCGAACTGGATCATGCCCACCGGCTGCTCCGCGTGCAGGAAAACCCGCGCGCGCAGTCCGTTGGTGAACCGCATCTCCGCCATCGCGTCCGCCAGCGTCAACGACGTGTCGAGGAACATGGCCCCAGCGGGAAGGGTAAGTTCGATTCGGCCCGCTGGAATCTTGGTCGGCGCGGGGCGGTTGTAGGGCGCTTCGTAAACTCGAACGAGGTCGGCGTGTTTCCCCTGCTCATGCCACTGACGCATGGTCGCATAGTTGTAGTTCGACGCATGAAACTCCGGCACCGGCGAGAGATCCCACAGGTCGGTGCGGTCGAGGGAAATCTTAATCGGTTGTCCCCCGCCCCAGACCAACGCGCCGAGGATGCCGTTGCCCAGCGGCAGCGCCTCGCCCCAGACCTGAACCGCGTTGGTGAAATGCAGGCCGTGCTTCGACTGGGGAAGGTTGATCTCGGCGGCCATCGTTGAACCGACAAACAGAGGAAACGACAGAGCCAGTAGGATGCGGGCCAGCATGGTTCTACAATTGGACAGAATTCGCACCGCGGCCTTGATGCGGGTCAAAACCAAAGTGCGAAGGGCTTCGCCCGGTCGATTGCTGACTGCATCACGCCAGGCTGCGGAGGTGATCTATTGATCGCCCGGCTTGCTCGACTGTGCCGCACTCAACCGAGAGCACGATGTCTCGTTTTGCCTTCCGACAAATCTCGATGACCGCTCCCCAGTCGATGACCCCATCGCCGCAGGCGCAGCCGACGGGCGTGCCGGTGACCTTGCCGCGCTCGGTGCTCGATTGCTCGTCCGAGATGTCCTTCGCGTGCAGATGCACGAGGCGGTCCGCGACACGCGCCAGCCACTTCAACGGATCGTGGCCGCAGAGGTAGCTGTTGCCGGTGTCGAAGTTGATGCCAATGGCGGGGCTGTTCACCAGCGAGTAAATGCGGTCGAGGCCGTCGGGGTGTTTGCTGTATTGCTGGTGCGGCTCGATCCCGATGAGGATGCCGCGCGGCTCAGCGACTTTCGCGGCCTCCATCAGCGTGTAGCGCATGAGCGTGAAATCCTCGGCCTCGTTGGTCCACGGCGGCTTCGGACCTTCGTCGGTATTCACCACCGGCGCGCCGCATTCGGCGGCAAAACGGATCGCCTGCTTGAGATACTCGACGCTGATCTCCGGTTTGCAGAGCGGCGTGTGTGCGGAGAGGCCCGAGAGTTTCACGCCAGCCTTGTCGCACGCGCGCTTGAGGCGCAGGGGATCGTCGAGCATTGAAACGCTGTGGAAGTAGCCGGCTTCGCTCAACAGTTCGCGGCCCCAATGCACCATCGGCTCGACGTGCGTGTAGCCGAGCTGCGCGGCCTTCTCGACGCCCCACTCGAAGGACTTGTCGGCGTGCCGGACGAACTCGAGGTTGATGCCGAAATAGATTTTTCCCACAGGTCACCTTTCGTTTGGTTTGAGTTCACTCGCCCATGACTGATAACGCGTTTCCAACTGGGCCACGGTACGGGTGGTCGAATAGACAAGCACGAGATGGTCGATGGCAAAGCGATCTCCAGCGCGATATTCGAGCGGTGCCTTGTCGAGCCCCTGCGTGGCGGAGAGGTAGGTGAACGGCTCGGTCATCGCGAAGATGGAGCTTGTGCCTGCCTGGCTTCGTGGGCTGGCAAAGAGTGCGACTTGTATCGTGCGCCCGTCTTTCGTGTGCGACACCGCGCCCCAGCGGGCGGGCACTGCGCCGGGCTTGCCGCTGGCGGGATAAGGGACACGCTCCGAGTTCTCGTGGCGCGCGACGTGGTCCCACGCGACGGGCAGGCGCAGGCCGAGTCCGTTGTAATCGGAGCCGTGCAAGGTCATACGGTTGGTGCGCGCGCCCACTTCAAACTCGGCGTGCCACGCGAGCGCTACTTCCTCCTTCGCCTCATCCACGGTTAGCGTGAGCGTCCGTCGCTCGACCAGGAAGGCGGCGGGTGTCGTGTCCGCCTGCGTGTGCTCACCGTGCGGCACCCAGTGGATGAGTTCGGTGAAGCTCGCCTGCGGCAATCCGCTGCCACCACGACTCGTGCTTTGCGAAAGCAGCTTGATGTGCCGCTGGTGTCCTGGCTGATCGCGCTCTTCCCAGAAGTTCACGCCGTTCACGTGGATGGCGTACATGAGGCCGTGGTGATGCAGATGATCCTCCGGCCCGTCACGCAGCACCTCGTCGCCGTGCAACGAGCAAAGTTCGCGGACGTAGGGCTTGAATTGATTGGTGGCGAACGCGTAGGCGAGCAGCTTTCGTCCTTTGAAGTGCCATTCGAGAAAGCCGCGCTCCGTTTGCACACGGGCAACCAACGCGGCGTCTGACGCGTTGGTCGAGGCTGCCGCTATCGCGGATTGGCTGTCCAGCGACCACGCAATGGCCAGTCCGCATAGCCAGGCCATCAGTCGGGCAAGGCTCACCCTGTCAGCTTGTGATTGGGAAGCGTTCCTTTCCTTGACCGGAGTCAAAACGAGAGAGTTCCGGTGCCTAAGAACTGCGAAGGAAGAATTGGGGCCTCCGGGCCGCTGAGGATGTCTATCGTAACCCAATAATCTCTAAGTTGACTGTCCGGGCATCCGCCTCACTCGCCGAGATTTTTGCGCAGGAGGGCTGCGAGATTGGCGGGGTTGAGCACGGTGACAGTCCGGCCCTTGACTTCGATGAGCTCCAGCTCGCGGAACTTGGCCAGCGTGCGCGAGAAAGTTTCGCTCACCGTCCCCAGCTCGGAGGCGAGCACGCGCTTGGTCATGGTCAGCTCGATCTTGCATGGCTTCCCAGTGGCGGGATTCGAGCAACGCTTGAGCAGCCAGTTGGCGAGGCGCGTCTCGACGTCCTTCAGGGTCAGGTCTTCAAGTTGAGCCACGAGGATGCGCAGGTGCGCGCTCATCGAGCCGAGCATGCGCAGGGCGAGCTCAGGCTGCCGGCGCAGCAACGCGAGCATGCCGGTCTTTTGCACGAGCATCACTTGTGTTTCCTCCACCGCGCGTGCGTCCGCCGGATAACCTTTCTCAGTGGCGAGCGTTCCTTCAGCAAAGGATTCGCCGGTGCGAAAGACGTGGATGACCTGTTCCTTCCCGACGGCATTGACGCGATGGACGTTGATGGCACCGGTCTGCACGATATAAAAGCCGTGGGAGGGATCTCCTTCGTGAAACAAGTAGCTGCCCTTGGAAACAGCCTTGAGCACGGTGATCTCGGCGATGGAGCCCAATTCCAACGGGGACATGCCTGCGAAGAGCTGGCAACTGCGCAATCCGTTTACGATGGCTGCCTGTTTGAGTTCAGCGAGCGTCGTGGTCATGTTGTGCGAAGTCTATTCAGCGTCCTGCCAGAAGTAAACGATCCAGCTTCCGGCTTCGCCGCGTTCGACCTTGGCTTCAAATCCCTGGCTGCCCAGCAGTTCGATCAATGGGGACGGTAGAAACGGTGCGACGAGGATCAGTCCTTCTCCTGCGGCGAGGGAGCGAACACGTTGGAGAATGGCCGGCAGCGGTTCCTCGCCACGTTTGAAAAGAGGCCGCACGTCAAAGCGTTTGAACCGGGTCAGGGGTGGCATGTTCATTCTCGGAACAAGGTCAGGAGTTGTTGGACGGTTTCGTCGGGCGATTGGTTAAGGCCGATCTGCTGATGGACTATCTCTCCGGTGGGGCTGAGAACGGTCAGCGTATTGGAGTGCGCGTATTGGCCGCGCGCGTCCTTGCGATAATTCACGCCAAGCAAAGCGGCCAGCTCACGAACGTCGTCCGCCTCTCCGCGCAACAGCGTCCAGCCGGCCATCGGCAGCCCCATGCGTTTCCGGAATGCCAGCAATTTTTCCGGTGTATCCCTCTCGTGATCGAATGAGATGAGCGTGAAGTTGACCTTGTCTCGAATCTCCGGCGGCAACGCATCGGCGATGCGTTTCATGTCGTTCACGATGATCGGACAGGCGAACTCGCACGATGTGAACATCATCGCCATGACTTGCGGCTGACCCTGCAGAGCCGCCAGCCGAATGATGCGCCAATGATCCGAAGTCCATTTGGAATCGAGCTGGTAGAGGGATTGATCCGGGAGTGGCGCCCCGGGCGTGACCTCGCGACAGCAGGGCGGTGTTTCTGTTCCAGTCTTCCCCGTCTTGTTTGTGGAGGAGTGGGCGCATCCGAGGAGCGTGAGCGTGAGGAGGACCGGCAGAAGCATTGGTTTCATAAATCCTTTGCGCATCGAAAACCGAGATTGTGAATGGTGTAGGCCGCCTTGAGGCTGCTGCGGAAGCCATAGCGCATGAAGGCGGGAAAGTTGGCGGTGTCCTTTGCCCCGGCGGAGCCGGCACCGCAGAAGAGCTGGCGATCCAGGCCGGTGTCGCCGCGCGCATCGCCGGTCATGATCGAGCTGTTGAAGTCCGAGGTCCATTCCCAGACCAGCCCGTGGAGATCGAAGATCCCAAAACAGTTCGGCAGGCCGGCTCCGACGCGGGGCAGCTCCGATGGGGATGGTGTGGAATACCAATGCCGCAACGCACGTTGGAATTCCGGATCCTTGTCACCGTCCACACGGGTCGGACTGGCGGCGGCCACATACTCCCATTCCGCTACGGTGGGCAGGCGCTTGCCTTTCCATTGAGCGAACGCCTTGGCGGCGAACCAGGAAATCCACACGACGGGCTGGTTGGTCTGTGCGGCATCATTGAGCTTCAGATCGCCGGACCAGTGCTTGAGATAATTCTGATCGGCGAAGAGCCGCTTCACTGCGGAACGTCGCCAGCGCGGATTGGCGCTGACGAATTCCAGGAAATCTCCGTTCGTGACCGGGAACTTGTCCAAGGCGAATCGCGCGACGGGAATCGTCTTCGGCTCGTTGGGGAGGACAAACAGGGGGCGATGCTCCCCCGCTGGAACCGCCACCATACCTGCGGGCGCCTCCGGCGCGGCGGTCGTGTCCGCGCCAGAAACAATCCTTCCGGCCATCGCCACCAGCATTAGGATCAACAACCGCAGGCTCATGGTCGGATTGTTCGTGCTACTCGAACTTGTTCGCCGTCGGCGGTGGCAGTTCAGCGCGCACTCGCTTCACCTCGTCCGGGGTCACCGCGTCGCCGCTGTTGCCGAAGCTGTTGCGGACGTACGTCAGCACGTTGGCCACCTCGAAGTCTGACAGGTTGTTCAGCGGCGTCATGATGCCGTTGTACTTCTTGCCGTTCACCTCGATCTCTCCGCTCAGTCCCTGCAAAACGGCGCGAATGGAGCGGTTCTTGTCGCTCATCAGATAATCGGATTTCGCGAGGGGCGGAATCTGTCCGGGGATGCCCTGGCCTTCGATCTGATGACACACAAAGCAGGTTTGCATGAAAGTCTGTTTGCCTCGGGCGATCTGGATGTCCTTCGATAGCCCGGAGATCTTTTCGTCGGCCTTGATGGCGGCGGCGCGCGCGGCTTCAAGCTCCACAATCCGACGGCCCGCTTCACTGCCGCCCTCCGCCGCGCTGCCCAGATACACCGCGTCCACTTCCTTGCCCGAGTAAACGATCAAGTTTTCCGGTCCCTCCACCTTGAGCATCCCGATCGCGCCTTTGTTGAACGCACGGAAGAGCGAATGATCCACGAGGATGTAGGTGCCAGGGACTTCAACACCGAACTCGACGATGGCCGATCCGCCCGCCGGCACAATGGTGGTCTGCACCTGTTCCTGGGTCACTTTCACGCCGCCTTCCTGATAGACCTTGTCGAAGATTTCGCCGATGACGTGAAACGAGGAGATGAGGTTGGGGCCGCCGTTGCCAATGAACAGGCGCACCTTCTCGCCGACTTTGGCCTTAATCGCCTTGTCGCCGACGAGCGATCCGACGGCACCGTTGAAGACGACGTAACCGGGGCGCTCATCCTCCGCCTTGCGTTGATCGAACGGCTGCAAGCCCTCCTCCCGAAACGACCTCCTGTGTATACCTCGCCTTGCATCACGTAGTACTCGCGGTCCACCGGCGGCAAACCGGCCTTCGGCTCGACGAGGATCAACCCATACATGCCGTTCGCCACGTGCATGCCGACCGGTGCCGTTGCACAGTGATACACGTAGAGCCCGGGATTGATTGCCTTGAACGAGAACTGCGACTTGTGTCCCGGCGCCGTGAAAGAAGACGCCGCGCCGCCGCCCGGCCCCGTCACCGCGTGAAGGTCAATATTGTGCGGCATCTTGCTCGTCGGATGATTCAGTAGGTGAAACTCGACGAGGTCGCCCTCGCGGATGCGAATGAAACTTCCCGGTACTTCACCACCGAACGTCCAGAACACATACTCGACGCCGTCCGCCAGACGCTTGGTCGATTCGATCACTTCAAGGGTCACGATCACCTTCGTGGCGTGCGTGCGCTTGATGGGTGGCGGCACGAACGGTGCCTGCGTGAGAACCGCTTTCTCCTCGCCCTGAACCGTGGTGTCCACGGGCTTGGGGCCATTCGTCCTTTTCACTTCGGATTCCGCAGCCAGAGCCACGCCGGCTATCAACACCGCGCACAGAGTGGCGGCGATTCGGATGCGTTGCATTTTCATGTTCATGTTCATGGTTGGTTCTTAGTTTCGGTCCGGCCCGTGTTCCGCAGCATGGCGGGCGCGGTTCCATGCTCAAGTGCATAATCGTCGCGGATCGTTCCATGTGCTTTGACTCACGTCATGTTTCACGCGCCAGGACAACCAATGCAGGAGTTGATGCAGGTCAAAGCCCCTCAATGCGGCAGGCGCGAAGCTTGCGTCGAAATGAAATTCGATTTCGACGACCGCCCGTTCATCGTGATCTGGGAAGTGACGCGCGCGTGCAGCCTCGCCTGCCGCCACTGCCGCGCGGAAGCGAACCTCAGCCGCCATCCGCTCGAACTGAACACCGAGGAGGCGTTTCGCTTCATCGAACAAGTTGAACGCTGCCGCCCGACGCTCTTCGTCATGACCGGCGGTGATCCCATCCGCCGGCTCAATCTCGAATCGCTCATCCGCCACGCCACGAATCGCGGCCTGCGCGTGAGCCTCAGCCCCAGCGCCACGCCGGAATTTGCGGCGGCGAACCTCGACGAGTTCAAGGACGCCGGCGTCGAGCGCATCTCGCTCAGCCTTGACGGCGCGAGACGCGAGACGCACGACCAATTCCGCGGCGTTGCGGGCACCTGGAACTGGACGATGGAAGCGATCGCCAACGCCGCGCTGGCTGGCATTCCGATCCAGATCAACACCACTTTCACCCGCCAGAACCTTTGCGAGTTCGACGCGTTCGTCCGCCTGCTCGACGAAATTCGGCCCGCCCTTTGGAGCGTTTTCCAACTCGTGCCCACCGGCCGCGGCAAGACGGACGACTTGCTCACAGCTGAACAAATGGAGCAACTGTTCGAGCGCCTCGCCCGGCTGTCGCGCACCGCGCCCTACGACATCAAGACGACCGAAGGCCAGCACTATCGCCGTGTGGTGCTGCAACAGGCGCACGGCGCGAAACCCTCCGGCGCGCGCGCCCCGCTCGGCATCAATGACGGCAAGGGATTCGTCTTCGTCTCGCACATTGGCAATATTCAACCCAGCGGATTCCTGCCGCTGACCGCCGGCAACGTGCGCAAGGACGAGTTGATCGAGGTTTACCGGAACAGCCCGCTCTTCCGCGAACTGCGCAATCCCAGTTTGCTCAAGGGCAAGTGCGGACGGTGCGAATTCAAAACCATTTGCGGCGGCTCGCGCGCCCGGTCCTATGCGATGACGGGCGATTACCTTGGCGAGGAACCGTTATGTGTCTATCAGCCCCCGCTCCGAAATGCACGAAGTGACGAGGCCGGAGACTTCAACACAAGCGACGTCCGATTCCTCACGTCCGCCTCCACGACTTCACCATTATGATCAACATCACCAAACTCTACTGCGGCCTTTCCCAATCAGCCGATGCACTCCGTTACGGACAAGGCCACGGCGCGCCGGCCACCGCCGCCGAGCGCCGGCCCATCGTCGTCTGGAACATCACCCGTCGCTGCAACCTCAAGTGCATCCACTGCTACTCGGACTCCGACGCCCGCGAGTATCCGGGCGAGCTGTCGCTGGAGCAGTGCCGCGGTGTGGTCGATGATCTGGCGCAATTCGGTGTGCCTGGAGTCCTGCTCTCGGGTGGCGAGCCACTGATCCATCCTCACTTCTTTGAGCTGGCCGGCTACGCTCGCGCTCAAGGCTTGCGCTTGACGCTTTCGACCAACGGCACCCTCATCGACCGCGCAGCCGCCCAGCGGCTCAAGGACACCGGTTTCGCCTACGTCGGCATTTCGCTCGACGGCATCGGCGCGACACACGATCACTTTCGCGGACGCCAGGGCGCATTCGAGAAAACAGTGGCGGCGTTCCGCCATTGCAAGGCCGTCGGCCAGAAGGTTGGTTTGCGCCTCACTCTTTCGACTCACAACATCGCCGACCTCGACCGCATTCTTGATTTCATCGAAGCCGAGGACATCGACCGCGTGTGCTTCTATCATCTCGTTTACAGCGGACGCGGCAGCAACGTCGTCGATGTCACCCATGAGCAGACGCGGGCCGCAGTGGACAAAATCATCGACCGCACCGCGAGTTGGGCAGCCTTTGGTCGGCCGCGTGAAGTGCTCACCGTCGATCAGCCTGCTGACGGCGCTTACCTTTACCTGCGCCTGCGAGAAGAGAATCCAGCCCGCGCCGAAGAAGTTCTGGAGCTGCTGCGCTGGAACGGCGGCGGGGCGCACGGCAGCGGCACCGGCATCGGCAACATCGACACGCAAGGAAACGTTCATCCCGACCAGTTCTGGCAAAGCCTCACGCTGGGGAACGTCAAGCAACGTCCCTTCAGCGAAATCTGGAGCGACGCGAGCAACGAAACGCTGACGGCGTTGCGGAATCGCAATGGGAAGCTCGAAGGCAAATGCGCTGGTTGCCGGTTCCTGAACGTCTGCGGCGGCGGCTTCCGCGTGCGTGCCGTCCAGGTGCATGGCAACCTTTGGGCACCCGACCCGGCGTGCTATCTCCGTGACGAGGAGATTGCTTCACGCGAAGTGGAACTCGTTGAAGGATGATGAGGATTTTGAAGCCGCTTCTGGTTAACAAACCCCGGTCCGCTCCCGTCCGTAGTCGCTCATGCGCGCGGGGGTCCACGGCGGATCCCACACGACATTGACCTCGACGTCCTCGACTCCTTCGAGGTTGAGCAACGCGCATTTCACGCCCCAGGCGATGCTTTCGTGCATCGGACAACCCGGTGTGGTAAGCGTCATCGTTACGGTGACTTTCGCACTGTCGATGGCGATGCCGTAGATGAGGCCTAGATCCACGATGTTGCAGTCGATCTCCGGGTCCACGATCTGGCGAAGGGCCTGGCGGATGGTGGCTTCTTCAATCATGGCGGCGATCATGCGGTTCCTTGTGCGGCGGGTTTGGGTTTGAACACGAGCGGTTCAAGGCGCGGGCGGACGAGATGGGAAAGCACTTTGCAGATGTTCGCGAGGAAAACCGTGACACTCGCCAGCAGCACACCGCAGCCGGCGCGCACACAACTCGCGTGGCCGAGTGCCGTCGCCACGCTGGTGAGCGTCAGCCCCACGACGAAGAGCCAGTAACCGACGGCCTGTAGAGCAGGCGAATAGAGGTCCGCCAGTGCGGGAACCTTGTTCCGCCCGATGGCCTTGCTGTAGCTCGCATACCAGACTAGGAAGGGGATCACCTTGTAGAGCATACCGAGGATGGCAAATGTGACCACGCCGATCAGAGCAAGGAATCCGTACGCACTTTCAAGCTGCGTCGTGAGCTCCGTCGCGGGCAGTTGCGGCCACGCGAGCACGATTCCCAGCCCCGACACCGGAGCCAGCAACGCTAGCGCCGTCAGGAAATACCTCATGCCCCAGTCGCGGTTTCGGCGTTTGCGGGCGCGCAGGATGGCGAAGATTTCCCAGCCGTAAACGGCCAGCCCCGTCGCGACCACGAACGCAAAAACGATCTTCCAGGGGCTGGAGAACAGGATGGTGACGAACAGCCCGGCCAGTCCTGCGTTGAGCAGACCGAGCGACCATCCAGCGCGGTGGTGGTTCTGCACTTCGCTGAGAGTGAACATGGGCACCAGCTTGAAGGAAACCGACACGATCATCATGACGAAAAAGCCCAGCCCACCGAGGTGCGCGTGCGCGTGCATCTGCGCCAGCGGCTCGAACGGACTGAAGCTCCAGCATTTCGCCGCCGTGAGATACAGCCCGGCGAGAATGGTGAATGACAGCCAGCCCAGCGATGACGCAATGCCGGCGGCCACGACGTTCCAGCGCGGGATGCGGGCCAGCGTCCTCGCGAGGTTGTAAACAAACAATCCGACTCCGGTCGCAAGCACTGATCCGAAGTGGCCGACTTGTTTCATGTCCCACGCCAGAAACATCGCCACCATCCCAACAAAGCCGATGACATGCAGCGCGAAGTGCCAGCGCGCCAGCCGCTCGCTGTGCAGCCGCGTCTCCAGCGCCACCGGCACGAGCTGATACATCGCACCCATGATGACGGAGCAAATCCATCCGAGCACGAACAGGTGCGTCGCCGCGACAACCTCCGGGCCGTAATGATAGCCCGCCAGGATGATCGGCCGCGCCGTCAACCACGAGGCACCCGCCAGCAACGCTGCAATGCCCGTCAGGATGAACCTTAACGGCAGCGCCACCGCCGGTGCATGAACATCCGCCACGGCGGCGCGTTTCGTCGGCAGATGACAGGGCCTTTCCGCACGCGACGGATTAGGCGCGGCGGATGATGGTGATAAAACTTCCGTCATGTTGTTCCTCAGTTTCGCCGCTGAAGCCGCGTTGTTCCAGCAACGGGTAAAGATGCAAGGGGCGGCGGTCCGTGTGCGCGCGGAGTTCCGCACGTTCTGGCAACTCTGAGAGCGTTTCCAAAATGACGACCATCGGCTGGGGTGGCTCCAGTCCGCGCGCATCCACATTCACTACCGCTTCATTCATGCCCCATATATCGTTGAGTTCAGGCGTGCGCGCTTTGACACGGATCAAGCCTCCAGGAAGTTGCCGGCTCGTTACGCTGAAGTTCCGGCGGAACTGCCATCTTGAGAGAAGTTGATTCAGGTCAAATCCATCCGCCTGCGGACAACTACAGTGCGTGCCGCATGAGAATACGATGTCACATCCAGTAATCATCCAGGGCGGCATGGGGGCCGGGGTTTCCAATTGGCGTCTGGCCAAGAGCGTGTCCATCTGCGGCCAGATGGGCGTTGTCTCCGGCACTGCGTTGGACGTGATTCTCGCACGGCGGTTGCAGGAAGGCGACCCGGACGGCGACTTGCGGCGCGCGTTCAGCCGGTTTCCGGTGTCTGGGATGGCTCAACGCACGCTGGATCGCTACTTCATTCCGGGCGGCAAAGCGGCGTCGCAACCCTACAAGCCTGTTCCACTCCCCGCGCATCAACCAGGTCCGGCGTTGATCGAACTTACTGTGCTCGCCAATTTCGTCGAAGTATTCCTGGCGAAAGAGGGGCACGCCGGACTCGTCGGCATCAACTACCTGGAGAAGATTCAACTGCCGACGCTGCCGTCGCTCTTCGGCGCGATGCTCGCCGGCGTGGATTATGTGCTGATGGGCGCAGGCATTCCCATGGCCATTCCGGGCATCCTCGATCAACTGTCGCGGGGCGAAGCGGTCCGGCTGAGGATTGATGTCGAGGACGCCGCGCCAGGAGAGGAGTTTTTCTGCTCGTTCGATCCAGCGACGTTCTGCGGAACGACTCCGCCCGCCCTGAAACGCCCGCGCTTTCTCGCCATCATTGCTTCCCACGTTCTCGCACAGGCGCTCGCACGCAAGGCGACGGGACAGGTGGACGGCTTTGTCGTCGAAGGCCCTACCGCCGGCGGACACAACGCCCCGCCGCGTGGCTCGTCACAAATGAACGAGCGTGGCGAACCAATCTATGGCTCGCGAGACGTGCCGGATCTCGAAAAGATCCGCGCATTAGGTTCGCCCTTCTGGCTCGCGGGTTCATACGCCACACCAGTCCGGCTGGCCGAGGCGTTGGGCTGCGGCGCGGCTGGCATTCAAGTCGGCACGGCCTTCGCCTTTTGCGAGGAGTCGGGCATCGCCTCCGACCTGAAGGCGCGCGTGCTGGATTCCAGCCGCAGACGGGAGATTGATACCTTTACTGATCCAACTGCCTCACCGACCGGCTTTCCGTTCAAGGTTGTCCGAATGGCTGGCACCATTTCCGAGCCGCCGGTCTATGCGGCGCGGCAACGTGTCTGCGATCTCGGCTACCTGCGTCGCGCCTATCGCAAGATGGACGGGACTCTTGGCTACCGCTGTCCGGGCGAACCGGAGGAGCTGTTCGTGTCGAAAGGGGGACGGCTTGCAGAAACTCAGGGCCGCAAGTGCGTCTGCAACGGGCTTCTCTCCACCATCGGTCTCGGCCAGATACAGGCGGACGAGTATCGCGAACCGGCCTTGCTCACCGCCGGTGATGACGTGAAGGAACTGGCCAGGTTTCTTCCTGCGGAGCAGGAAACCTACTCGGCGGCGGATGTCATCCGTCACCTGCTCGGATAAGTAGAGTAGGCGAAGTGGAGGGAGGCGGATTGAACTGACCGTAGTGGTCAGGGCCGCGTTTTCCACTTCGCCCCTCATCGAACCGGACATACGGATTTCCCGTGTCCGGCTCTCCGGGTCTGTTTGGTCGCATCGCTTCAGGCCGTTCTACTCGGTGTCCATCCGGCTTTCACCGGCAGTGGCCACAGTCCGTAGAACTCATGGGTTGCTCGTCCGGATACGCTTCCCACAGTGCGCGGGCGCAGGCGTGCTTGCGCCAGAGCCAACGTTTCATCCGCGTCGCCCCCACCACTTGGTCTTCCCAAACACCCGGCTGCTGTTGCGGTAGTGATAATACCCGCTCCAGCCGCGCAGGATTTGGTTGACCCGCTCCACCGTGGGTTTGACCCCGCGCCAGTGCGTCCAGTGGTTGAGTTCTTCGCGGATGACTTCGCGCAGGTGCTGCTGGCTCTTGGCGCCGGGTTCAACGTGCGGATAGTTCCGCCCGTGCCCTGCTTGTTCGGCAGGACTCGCCGCGTGCCATTCTTGTCTTCTTCCACCACGGGTGCTCGCAGCCATTGTTTGAGGAGTCGCAGCACGCTGCCATCGCTCACGCGCCGCGCCACCGCTCGCAGCAACTGCCGGTGCGGGATCGTGTCGAAGTATTTCGACAGGTCCGCGTCCAGCACTTCGGTGCGTCCGCTGCGCAGCGTTTGGACGATGGTGTCGAGGGCTTGATGCGCGTTGCGTTTGGGCCGGAAGCCGAAGCTGTGCGGATGAAAGTCCGCCTCAAATATCGGCATCAGCACCAGATACGCCGCCATCTGCGCCACTCGATCCTTCACTGTGGGAATGCCCAACGGTCGTTGCCCGCCGTTGCTTTTGGTATGTAAACCCGCCGCACCGGACGGGGCCGGTGAATCTTGGTTTGAGTTCACTCCTGCAACGTGTCGAGCCACGTCCGCTGCGTGTCGGTATCGCCGTGATCGAGCCGATGGTCTGACCATCCACTCCGGGCACACCGCCGTTGCGGGCCACCAACCGGAGCGCGTGCTCAGCAGGTCCAGTCGATACAACTCTCCGTAGAGACTCCAAAACCGCCACTTCCAGGTCGGCCTTGGCTTTGCGATAGAGCGCGATTTGGAGCTTCCGAACTTTCTCGGGAGTTTGTATCCCTCGCGGGCCATCTCCCCGTCCTTCACCCCGCTTGCACGCATCAGAACAAGTGCCCTCCCTTCTCGCAGACTCGCGGAGTTGGGCGCGGCCGTCCGCGTCCAACGTCCACAAATCCACGATACTACGGAGGACTCCGACTTCTGCGGTCGCCACTCCCGTCTCACCGGTGGCACCGGCGAACAGAAGGTTGAGTTGCCTCACGACCGCAGACCTCCCAGCCCCTTCACGGCGCACTTCCCGACATGCTATCCACGCTGACCCCGCCGGAGGCTTTCCGCATGCTGACGGTTGTCCAGCAGGAAGTCGTCGGCCTTCGCCATTCCGGCGGGGCTCGGCTGGCTCCGGGATTTGCATTATCGGGGCTCATCGGATGTGGTTCATCTTCATTACAGCCTGTCGGTTCAGTACCCCAACTGCTTTCCCCTCCCGGCCTCGCGGCGGGACAGGCATGGGGCTGTCGGTCGTGAACCGTCCAATTCGACCGGCGGGACTTTCACCCGCGTTGCGCGCCATTGCGCTGGCTGCTGCGCCGGATTTAAGCAGAAGGAAAGGCTGAGTATCCTGCGAAGAGGCGAAGCGTGCGAAGGGGAAGGTGATTTTCACCTCGGAACTCCGCCCACCATTTTGCAGGGAACCTGCCTGGATACTTCCAAAGTTTTCTTCGCCTCGTGTCACATTCCGGCGGGCTGTCTCGTCTCCCCTGCGACATGAAAACTCTATTGCGAATTGACGCCAGCGCGCGGAAACAAGGTTCACATTCCCGCGCACTGGCCGATCACTTTCAACACCGCTGGCTGGAAGCGCATCCGGGCGGGAAGATTCTAACCCGCGATCTGGCCGAGAATCCCGTTCCGCACCTGGAGAACGCCACCATCAGCGCGTTTCTGACGAATGCCTCAAGCGGTCACGCGCCTGTTCCAGGTGCGGTGCTTTCCGACGAACTCATCGCCGAACTAAAATCAGCCGAGCAGGTGTTGATCAGCAGCCCGCTCTACAATTTCAATCTGCCGTCCACGCTCAAGGCTTACCTTGACCACGTCGTTCGTTTCGGCCGGACGTTCGGCGCGAATGAAAGCGGATACTTCGGAATGCTCGCCGGCAAATCCGTCTGCGTGGTGACCGCGCGCGGCGGTAGTGCGGCGGACGGATTGGATGGCCTGGATTTTCAAGGACCGAGCCTCAAAGCAGTGTTTGAATTTTTGGGATTCAACCGGGTTGATTGGATCGCCCTGACGGGAACGAGCAATGACGATGGCCAGTTGGAAACGCGCGCGGCGCAGGCCAGGTCTGCGCTGGATGCGTTGTTCGATCCGCAACCGGCGCAACCGTCCGCCGACAACATCGAGTGGCGCGGACTTTTCTCATTGCAGGACCGCGACGCCATCAACGCTCTTCGCGCCGCGCAGGTTCGCGCGATTCTCGCAGGCGACGCTCAATCCTACGCGCGCCATTGCACCGACGACGTGCTGTTGATGCTGCAAGGGCGCGATGTCGTTTCCGGACGTGCGCAATTCCTTGAATGCGAGACGCAGTTGTTCCAAACAACGAAGTTCGAAGTCATGCGACAGATTCCCCTGCGCGTGGAACGTCAAGACGACCTGGCAGTGGAATCCGGACGGCAGGAGTTGGCGACCGCGACCGGCTCGGCGCAGACGGAATCCTTCAAGGCGCGGCGCAAGTACACGCACGTCCTGCGCAAGACTGCGGCAGGCTGGCGCTTTGCCGTATTGATGTCCAATAATAGCCTTTGAGACATGGACGAGATGTCGCGCATTTTTGAGGAACACCGCCGCCTGCTCGAAGGCATTGCGTATCGGATGCTCGGCACGCTGGCGGACGCGCAAGACGTCGTGCAGGACACCTGGCTCAAGTGGAGTCGTGCCGACGCGCGCGAAATCCGCGAGCCGCGCGCGTGGCTGGTGACCGTGTGCAGCCGGCTGGCGATGGACGTGATGAAGTCCGCGCGCAGGCAGCGCGAAACGTATTATGGAACGTGGCTGCCCGAACCATTTCTCGACGAACGCGCGGCGAACCCCGCCGAACAGACGCACATTGACGACACCGTCTCGACGGCGCTGATGCTCGCGTTGGAGAAACTTTCGCCGGCGGAACGGGCCGCATTTTTGTTGCACGAAGTCTTCGCGTATCGCTTCGAGGAAATCGCCGCCATCCTCGACAAATCCGAAGCCGCATGCCGCAAACTCGCGTCGCGGGCACGGATGGCGGTGCGCGCCGCCAAGCCGCGATTCGAAGCTTCGCCGGAGGAACATCACCGCTTGCTCGACGCCTTTTTCAAAGCCGCTTACGCGGGCGATGCAGAACATCTCAAAACTCTGCTGGTTGAGTCCGTCGAGTTGCACGCGGACGGCGGCGGCAAGGTGGAGACAGTGGCCACCGTGCTGCGCGGTTCGGAAGCCGTGGCGCAATTCTTCGTGCGCGTCCTGCACGAACGCCTCGCGGGCCGCGGCGAAGCAAAGATTGTGACGCGCTGGTTCAACGGCGTGCCCGGCGCGCTCGTTTACGAAAGCGGCGCGCTCGTGACCGCACTCAGCGTCGCGATCGACGCCGGCGCAATCCACCGGATTTACGCCCTGCGCAACCCGGACAAACTGGCGGCTTTCCCCAACGCGCTTCCCGAGTGACCGCGAGACACGCGCGATGACGCGGACCAAAAGAGCGGCGGTCTGCAAGCTAGGGATTCAATGCACGAAGGCTCGATTGCAGATGCTCATCCGGCCCGGCGAAAGCACGAGCGGGTTCGATAGAACCGTCCCAACTTTCCCAGAAGCGCGTGAGCGGAGTTTTCTCGACGTGCTGCTTTTGTTTCACGTCGCCTTCGCTCGTCGCGCCTTTGGGCTGCCATTCCTTGCCGAGCGCAGTGCGGGTCTCTTCGAGAAGCTTCTTCGCACCCGCGTCGTTTCCCCGTTTCCAGGCGAGGTAACCGCGTAGGAAGAATCCGCCGACAGCTTTGGGATTCGTGCGGCAGGCGGCGGCGAGACGTTCATCCGCCAGCTTGTGGTCGCCACGCAACAACGCGACCTCGCCCAGGATCAACAGCGCGCCGGTTTCCTCGGGGTTGATGGCGTGGGCGCGGGCGAGTGACTCCTCGGCAGCTTGCAGGTCAGCGGGCGACTTCGCGGCGATGGCGCACAGGGTGCCCCACTGGGCGAACGCCCGCTGGCTTTGCGGGCTGATGCGTTTCAATACGGCGAGCGTGGCCCAGCGCACCCCGGTGTCGCCCGTGCTGGCGGGACAGGTGGCGAGGTAATAGAGCGAATCTTCATGCGCCGGATCGAGCGAAAGCGCCTCGCGGAACAGCCCAATGGCCTTGACGTTATCCTTCTCCACCTTCATCGCGTTCATCGCCGCGCGCTGCTTGTTCCAGAAATCGAGCAGGCGTAGTTTGTCCCGCGTTCCCGCGGTCGCTGCGGGCGCAACGCCCGGGGTGCTTCGGATCTCAGGCTTCTGATTTCCGATTCCCGCCAGCTTGCGCGGTTCCCGATCGCCTTCGATGATTTCGTAGCTCGCGTCCACGTCGAGGTTCTCGAAGACATTCGTCCCGCCCGCGTGCCAGCGGATTTCGACCCGCTCCACCTTCGGCGCCGGGCCGAGGCCAAAGTGCAGCGTGCGGCTGCTTTGCGACAGGTAGCTCACGCTCGAAACGCTCCGGCGCAACGCCACGCCGCCTGCCAGATGCGCGATCACGGTGGAGCCGTCGCCGAAGCCCGTCGCGTCACCGCGATGATTCCGGCTGCGCAGACGAATCTTCAGCCAGTGGCCCGCCTGCATCTCGTTGCGAAAGAGCCGCACGCCTTCGCCGAGATCGGCGATGGCGAGATCCATGTCGCCGTCGTTATCGAAGTCCGCCACGGCCAGGCCGCGGCTGTTGTGTTTCTCGCTCAGGCCGGGATGCAGTGGCGCGATGTTGTGGAAGAACTCGCCGCGCCGGTTCCAAAAGAGAAACGTTTCCTGCGGCTTGAGTTTCTTGGGGGATGATTCGTCGTCCTCCAGCGTGTTGCCGTTTGCCACGGCGAGATCGAGCCAGCCGTCGCCGTCAAAATCGACAAACTCCGTTCCCCAACCCACGTAGGGCAGCGCGATTTGTCCGAGGCCTTTCATGTCCGAGATGTCCATGAAGCGCAGCGGATACTTGTTCGTCGCGGCGGAGCTTCCCCCAGCCGGCGGCTTCAGGTTGAAGTCCACCCAGGTGTTGTCATACAGCGCGTTCTCCTGCGCAACCCAGTGGGTGACGTGCATGTCGTCGTCGCCATCGCGATCGTAATCGCCGACGGCCAGACCCATCGCGCTGCGGTAATCCGCCACCAGCGCCGGATGACTGATGTCCTCGAAGCGCCCACCCGTGTTGCGAAAAAAGATGTTGTCCGAAATGTCGTTCGCCACGTAGAGGTCGAGCCGGCCGTCGAGATCGAAATCGTGCCACAACGCGCCGAGGCTGCGGCCCTGCGGGTTCTGGACGTTGAGCGCCGCCGCCATATCGGTGAACGTGCCGTCGCGGTTGTTGCGAAGGAGGAGATTTGTCCCGCCGTTGAACGACGCCGGATTCAACGTGAACGGCACCTTCGCGCCAATCTGCATCGACGAAGTTTTTCGATCGGCGTCACTCACGACGTAATGGATGTAGCCGCAGACGTAGAGATCCGGCGCGCGATCGTTGTCGTAATCGCCCCACGACACGCCGGTCCAGAAGCCGGCCGGTTCCGGGAAGCGTGTGTCGCGCACGAGCGCCGCCCGCCGCCTTCCGCCGGTTCGTTGTGAAAAAGCCTCAGCGCGTTGTAGCTGCTCACGACGAGATCGAGGAATCCATCTCCATCGTAATCGCCCCAGGCCGCGCCCGTGCCATGAACCCGCGTCTCGGGAAAACCCGCGAACGGGCGGAAGGTGCCGTCGCCCCGGTTCTCGTAGAGCGCGCAGGGCAGAAGCTGGCCCTCCGGCAAACTCATCGTGCCACCCACGCTGACGAGGAAGAGGTCGTCGTCGCCGTCGTTGTCGAAGTCACCCCACGCCAGGCCGGGGCCGATGTCTTCGGGCATCTCGAACTGCGATGACCGGCGAAGTTGCGGAACTTGTCGAGACCGGCACCCCGCGTCACATCGGTGAAGCGCGGCTTCGGCGCGTCGGGCGGAAGATTGCGCGCGAGATCGCTGGTGATGTCCGCGCTTTGTTCATCGGGACGGTACTGGGTCGGGCGCGACTTCAGGTAGATCGCCGTGCCGGCGGCGATCCCGGCGAACGCCAGCAGCACAAGCGTCACGACCGTGCTGCGCAGACGACGACGGCGCGGACTAAGAGAATCGCTCATGGTTGGCGTGGTGCGGCGGTTGTGGGAAGCGAGGGTCGCGCCGGAATCGCCGCCGTTTGTTTCGGCGTCACCTTCACCGTCGCCGTGGCCTTTGCGATTTGCGTGACGGGCGCGGTCAGCTTGTTGGATTCTCCGAGCAGGTAGTTGAGGAGGAACTGATCCACCTTGCGATAGTTCAGCGAGACTTCGATGCGGTATTCACCGGGCGCATCGAGTTTCGGAAGATCTGGTGCCGGCACATCGAAGGAATCGCCGCGCGCGGGCGGCGCGTTCGTGCCGTGCTGCGCCAGCGCGCCGGAACACGGAATCTGGAACTGCACCTGATCGGAGTAGCCGGGAAAGAGCGCGCGACGATAACGCACGCCAACCATCTCCCAGAGGTTGTGGCGGTCGATCAAATTGCCGTGCTGGTCCACCGGCTCGGCCTTGAAGAGGAATGTGCCCGGCTCGATGAAGTTCTTCGCGTCGCGCAGGCCCGAAGCCCAGACCGGGCGGCCCGCGCTGTCGGAGACGTGGATCTCCAGCCAGCTCTGAATGATATCGAGCGGGCCGGTCGGGAAATCGTGTCCGACCTTGTTCGAACCCATCGTGACCTTGAGCGGAATCGTTTCGCCGGGTGCGATGCTGGGCGGCACCGTGAGGTTCACCGTCACGATGGGGCCGTTCGCCCACTTGTCGGCGATCTCGGGAATCTCAAGATTGCCCTTCAACCACTCCTCGGTGAGCCGCAGATGTTCCTCCCAGCCGGGCAACTCGTTGCGCTGCGCGTGCGGGATGATCGTGTTGGCGGCGATGAACCGGTGGCTGCGATGCTTCCTGTCGCCGGGCTGACGGTTGTAATCAAGCGCGTCGCCGGCAGCGGGATCGGTCGAAGTGACGAGCGGCATGTGGCACTCGCGACACTCGACGGTCTTGCGCGGGTCACCCTTCTTGTTCCAATGCGAGTTGGCCCAGTTGTCGTATTGGTTCTGGAGCTGCACCCAGCCTACGCGATTCACCTCGGCGTCGATGAACTGCTTGTGACACGCGGCGCAATACTCGGGCTTCTTGAACGATCTCTTGGCCAGCTTTGCGTGTTCGTCCGGGTAGCTGCGAATCAGGAAGTCGCGAGCCAGACGTGCCAGGCCGTTCGTCTTCCACTGCCAGAGGTACTCGTGGGGCTGAGTGACGGTGTAGTTGGCGTTGCCTTTGATGTCGGTCTCGCGAATCGCGTGGCAGGAGAGGCACGAGATGCCTTCCTGATACCCGTCCAGTCCGGTGAGGTTCTCGACGAAAATATTCTTCGTGCCGGAGAACAGCGAGATGGGATCGTGGCAGCCGCCGCAGTAGCGTGTGGACTCCGCGCCGTTCTGCTTCGCCATCACGTCCTGGATGCCGAGGAACACCTGATCCATCGCCGCGTAACGATGCGCGCTCGGCTGCCATTCCTGCGTGATCTGCTCGTGGCAGCCGGCCGTGCCGCACGAATGCGATCCAGCGAGTGACTTGCCGTCGAACGCGCCGCCCGTGTCCGTCTTCGCGAGGCTCGGAGCGAAGGGACGATTCGTGCCGTAGAGGAAGTTGTAGTCTTCTGGAAACTGGTTCACGTATTTCGTTCCCGAATAGAGTGCGGGCATCGCTCCCACCAACGCCACACCAAGCAACGCCGCGGCGCACGATTGCCAGACGTAACCGCGTGCCGCAGGAGCAGCGTCGTTGCGCCGCGCCTTGGCGAAGACAATCCACAAGTGCGGCACCAACCCGGCCAGCATGACGATCGTCGAGATCAAGTGCGTCTGCCGCCAGAACGCCGTCGTGCGCACGCCGAAGATGGCCTCGCCCATGAGAACCAGCCCGGAGGCCGAGCAGATGGCCAGCCCAAGCAGCGCCACGTAGCCGAGCACGGTGACGTGTGACCACGCCCAGTGGCGGTAGTCGAGCCAGTGCTTGAGGCAGTACCAGGCCACCGGCAGCAGCGTGAGCGCGCCGACGGCGGTGTGCAGCAGCACGCCGTATTGGATCGAGGGATGAAACGGCGCAAGCGTGATGGCCAGTCCGGTGAGGGTCTCGAAGAGCAGCGTGGCCATCGAGAAGCGCGCGAGCCACGACGCCCAGCCACACACCGAAAGGCTGCTCCGTTTTGGTTGTTGCAGGTCCATAGGGTTCGGGTGACGAGAACAAACCCACGACTTCGACCGCGCGTCTGGTTTGCGCAGATCGCCGTCGTGGAATGAAGGGCAACTTAGCAGGCCAGCGTGGAAAAAGTTTGACCGGGATCAATTCCACCAGCGACTCGGGCGAATATGTGGTGAAGCGGCCTTCCCCGGGGGTGAAAGCTCTTTTGCGTGGGGTAGAATTCAGCCCGGATTTCGAAGAAGCGAAACCGTGAGCAAAACAGCATTGATCAATCGTGTCACTGCAAACGAGTGCGCTGCGGAAATCAAATCCACCGGCACGAGCGAATGGTGGGACACGACTGGATTTCGAGCGTCGGAAGCCTCCAGTGACGGGGGCAAACAGGCTGGCCGACGCGTTCAGAAGTTTTTCAACTCACCATCCACCGACGCCAATGGCAATGGCAGGCTTCTATTGTTACCAGCCGTCGAGTCCGCCTCGAAGTTGCGGTGTCCCGGGGTAGGCATGGTCAAGGCCGGATTGGACGCCGCTCTCAATTCTACCCGGTGACTACGGCCAACGAGTTGCTGGAGTGTTTGCACCACTTCCTTCATTGAGCCGGCGTGAGACCGCAATTCGTCGGCGGCCGCTGCGCTTTCTTCCGCACTGGCAGCGTTGTTCTGCGTCGCCTTGTCGATCTCCGTGATGGCGAGGTTGACCTGACTGACGCCTTGAGCTTGCTCGCGGGAGGCGCTGGCAATCTCGGCAACATATTGATCCATCTCGCGAATCTTGGTTACGATTTCCTCAAAGCTTGCGGCCACCTTGTTCCCGATTTGCACGCCGCGTTCGCCTTTGGCGATGGCATCTTCAATCTTCTCAGCTGTTTCCCTGGCGCTGTACGCACTGCGCTGGGCCAGACTGCGAACTTCGTCCGCCACGACGGCAAAACCTGCGCCCGCCTCTCCGGCGCGAGCCGCTTCCACAGCAGCGTTAAGCGCGAGGATGTTCGTCTGGAAGGCAATTTCGTCGATGGCCTTTACGATCTTGGCCACGTCGCTGCTGGAAGTCTTGATGTCGGTCATGGCGGTCTTCATTTCCGCCATGTCACCGCTGCCAGTGTCGGCGGCGACGCGCGTTTCGTTGGCAATAGCTTTGGCTTTCTCAGATGCTTCGGCGTTTCGCTTGACCATGCTCATCATTTCTTCGAGCGACGCGCTAGTTTCTTCCAGCGATGCAGCCTGTTCACTTGAGCCTTCGGCGAGGGACTGGCTGGCTGCAGCCACCTGGCCTGAGGCGGTGCCAACGCTGTCGGACCTGGCTTGAAGATCGCTGATGACGCGACGCAAAGGGCCGGTGATGGAGCGGATCGTCCAGAAACAGAAACCAACGGTAAGCAGGACAATAATTCCGGCAACTGCCATGAAAGTTATCAAAGACTTTCTGGCGGTGGATTTGACCTGTGCCGCCATTGCGATGTAGTCGCTTGAAAGCTGATCCTCGACTTCCTTCATCAGTTCGATCTTCGTGGTGATCGTGTCGAACCACACATTGGATGGAATGCCAAAAGCTCCCTCATTGGCTTTTTCCACCGCCGTCTGGCGCATCTTCACCACAGATTGCACGGCGTCGCCCTGAACTTTCTCCGTCGCGAACTTCATCTGCTGCGGAGTGGAGGATCGTTCGAAGACCGCGATGAACACCTCCTGTTTGGCGACGGCGCGATTGAAGCGCGCAAAAGCATCGCCAGTGAACTTGTCCGCGCCGAAGACGCCGGCGAGGATGGCGCGCTCAATGCCGGTCTGCTCCTTGGCATGGAGATAATTGACGTACGCGGTCATGCCTTTTGAAACCTCGTGATCCCGGATCGTACGTGAAACCGCCTCGCTCACGTCCAGCAACAACCCGATGGTTTGCGTAAAATAGGCCGTGGATTCCGGCGCGGTCAGGCTCTGGGAGTTGATGGACGATTGCTTCGCTGGATGCTGGCTGATGGCGGTCATGCCGGTCTTGAAGGCCTGCTCGAATTCCGCGCCCTGGGCCGCTGCGTCGAAATTCTTGAGCGCTTCGTTCAGCCTGGCGATTTGGGCCGCGGTGATCTGCTGTTGCGCCGGGAGTTCGGTGACAAACTTCGCCCCCTTGCTGCTGAGGAAGACGGCCGAACGGCCGCGTTCCTTTTGCAGCTCATGCACGGCATTGCCGAACCGCTTCAAAATCTCGGACTTCTGTTCGAGAGCAGCGTAGTCGCGGAATGTCTGCCATCTCTCCCATCCACCGTGGCTGGTGAAGTAGAGGATCCCGGCAAGGGGGATCGACAATAGAAGGAGCAGTTTGGTCTGAAGCGTTGATTTCTTCATGATGGAGGTCAGTCGATCTGACGGTTTTACAGTTTGCAATTCATCGGTAAAAAGCTGCGTTACATGCTTCAGGCAGTTGACGGCAGGCTAATCTGACTTTTCATACCGCGCGTGAACCCAAAGACAGGAACCCGCGCAGAATACGCCGATATCCAGTGGATGCTCGATCTACGGGAAATAACGGAACGCGGGGAAAACACTTTAGCAGCGTCGTAACCGGACATGGCGACTCGCGAGCCAGCGATGTCGTCACCCGCGCACCGCCCCGGCAACATTGGATGCGCCTCGGATGCGCCTCAACTCGTCATTCATTGTGCTGATTCGCGGATTGCGTGAAGCACCTTGCTCTGACAGGCTCTTTCCATTCATCCGCAAGGAAGCGGTAGATCCATTGAAACCATGAATTCACGTACCAAAGCTTTTCTTCTGTGTGCCTTCCTTTTCACCAGCGCCCGTGTGGCGTCGGCATTGGACTTCAACGTGGACATTTCCAGCTACAATTACAGCAACTCAATCATCAATTATGGCGTCAGCGTCCACCTCAGCGCCGACTTCAATGACTTTGACGAGCTGGTGGATGGCTATTCCGTGACCTCACCGGACGGGACGTTCGTGCTGGTTGTGAGCACCGAATCATTCAACGCATCGCAAGGATTTCTCTTTCCGACCCTCCCAGTCGCCACCGCGGCAGTCTATGGCGACTGGACTTTCGAGTCGCTGGTGCTGGGGTTCCCGCTGGAGTCGCAAACTTTTCGAGTGTCGTCCGCGGGATTGTCCGTCGCTGACTATCCGCCAGCTCAAATCACCATGCCATCGTTCCAGGCGGGAGGCGTTTCACCCCAACCGATCATCACGTTCTCCGGCCCACCGGGAGCCACGGACATCGGCATCGGCCTGAGTCCGGCAGCCGGCGAATATCCGAACGAGGGCTTTGCGTTTCTGCCCCCCAGCGCCGGTCAATACACGCCAATATTCACGTTGAACCCCGGCTTGAACGAAGTTTACGTGATCTACTACCTGCCCAACGGCAATCCAGACAAGGTCCTCATCGAATCACCCTCGGGCATCGGGTGGAACGCGGTTCTCACCCGCGCCTGCCTCGCGTTCTCCGAGTTCTCCGTCGGCGGCGGCGGGGAACTCCGGCTCACCGGGCCGGAGCGCGATGGCGAAGGGTTTAGCTGGAGCTTCCCTACCGAATCCGGTCGCACCTACGACGTGGAGTTCAAGGAGGACTTGAATGCCTCCGACTGGCAGGTGCTGCAAACCATCACCGGCGATGGGAGCGCAAAAACATTCACGGTATCCGCGAATCAGAACGCCCGGTTCTTCCGGATCGCCCGGCGCTGAAAGGGCAAGGTTAGCCCAGGTGCCACATCACCATACATAGCCATCACTCCATGCGCACGCTCGGCTTCTTCAACACCGTCGAGATCCTCGTTGGAAACAAGATCGCGCTCGCCATCTTCAAGCACATCACGAACCCGGAGGCCTGCCCTTCACTGGATGGCCTAACAACACATCTTGGTAACGCCGTAGCCTTCGCCCAGAGCGATAGGATTTACCATTCCATCTCAGCGTTACTGCACCCAGCTCAGCGCGGTGTTGTGGCTGGTCTGGTGATACGCCTTGCCCAGATGTGATCCAGCAATCGCCTCGCGATGATGCGCGATGGTCAACAAGTGCAGGCCGCTCAGCTTCGACTCGAAACGCACGTAGCCTTCCGCGTCCACCGGGATCTCTTTCTCCGTGTCGTCCGGCGTCCGCAAGGTCGCCTTCAATCCGCCCACCGGCTGGCCGCGAAAGTAAACGCGCACTTCGCCGGGCTTGCCGGTCGGCACGAGATCGAACGTCAACATCGGCGTTCCGGCTCCTGCACCCGTCGGCTGCCAGCGCGCGTAGAAGTGCGGCTTGCGTCCGGCGCGCACGGTGAAGATCGATTCGACGCCCGCGACGTTCGTTGTCGCGGCGTTCACGAGCTGGAAATGATTCGTGCTCTTGGGCGATTCGATCATTACCGCCGCATTGGTAATCACGGTGAAGGCGCTCGGCCCGCTCAGGCTGTCCAAGAAGCCCGGCGACTTTTCGTAGTTCCCGGAAGGCTCGGCGAAGCGGGCGATGATCTTGCCGTTAAGCAGTTCAATCCAGACGGCGTGGGCGCGGGCGTCAGCGACAGAGAGGAGCAACGCGACGGCGAGAGCGAAACTCGCGCGGAGCGAAATTAGAGTCTTCATGGTGGAGTCAGCGTAGAGCGTTGGCTTCCTAATTGTTCATCGCGGTCGATCTCACTGCCGCGCGCGGCGTGGCAGAGGGCGTGAGCAGTTCGAGATCGGAACGCTTCTCTTCGCTGTCTTCACCGCCGAGCACGATGATCTGCGTGCTGCCTGCGGTCACGATGCGATGAGCGAGCCGGGGATGCTTCACCCGGCCGACGACTTCCCAGGCACTGCCATCGACCGCGAGCCGCAGCAGGTCGCCCTGGAACATATTCGCGTAGATGCGTCCGTTCTGCGCGATGGCCGAGCAGCTGAAACCCTGATGCTTGCCGGGCGGAAGCTCCGGCCCTTTCGACCACTGGCCGGTCTTCGTGTCGTAAATGTCCACGGCGAGCGTGGTCTTGTTGTCGCTGTTCATGCCGCCAATGCAGTAGAGGCGCGAGCCCTGCGCCGCGAGTGCAAGCGCACGGCGTTGGAACGGTTGCGCGAACTCGGTCCAGCCCGCGCCGGGATTCTTGAGATCGAGCACCAGTGCATTGGCCGGCCAGACCGGTTTGTTCGTGCCGCCAGCAAGCGACCAACCGCCCGCGATGTAGAGCTTGTCGCCGAGGACCACGGCGTCATGGCTGGAACGCACGGCCGGCAACGGCGCAAGCGTCTCCCAGGTTCCGCGACGCGGATCGAAACGTTCGAAGTGCGCGGTGGAATACAAATCCTGCTTCGCCCCGGCGGGATTGCGCGCGGCCATGCCGCCCGTGCGATACACCACGCCGTTGTGCGCGACGAGCGGCAGGCCCTGCGACGGCGCGGCAGTCGGCAGCGTTTCCCAAGTCGTGCCTTCGCTCAGCTTCAGACGATGAAACGAGCCGCTGACTTTGTCCGCCGAGTAATCGTGACGTTCGCCCTTGTGCCCGCCGAAGACGTAGAGCCAGCCGTCGGTCGTGACCGCCCCAAAGCTGGTCACCGTTTCAGGCATGGGCGCGAGCGAGGCGGCGGGCGATTCGACGCGGGAGGTAGGCGTGGTGGTGCAGGCACCGAGAACGAGCGCGAGCGTGAGTGAAGCGAAGAGAGGGATGCGATGTTTCATGGTGTCGTTAATCGGAGGAGTCAGGGTTTGAGAACGAAATCGGGACGGTCGGCGGTGTTGGCCCAGTGCTGCATATCTTGCAGCCCGGCGGTGTTCATCACCTGCGCATGACCGTCGATCATGCCGGCGACGGCACGTCCATCGTAGCGCGGCGCGACGAAGCCCCACTGGCTCGGTGTCGTGCTCGGCGTCCAGTTGGCGGACCATCGGCGCGAGGTCAGGTACGGCGGCAGCACCTGGTAGTAACCATTGGCGTCGAGACCGGAGGTCGCTGAACGCGCAGAGACAAACATCATCAGGTCGGACGGACGTCGTACTTCGCTGACCTTGGTCACGACCGTGCCGCTGCCGAACTTCGCGTTCGCGGCCGCAGCAGGAAGCTCCGTTTCGTTGCCGCCGACGAAGTAGGAGTTGATCCCCAGCGACGGGAAAACGCTGACGGCGTAAACGTAGCTCGCGCGATCCTGTCCCTGCAGGTCGGCCAGCTTCGCGCGGTTGCCGGCGCAGTAGATCGTCTCGAACGATTGCGCGAGATAGGGCGAGAGCCGCCACGGGTAACGCGCGTTGATGGGGAAACTCAGCGGCTGGCCGACCTCATCGACCGCATTCGTATCCGTCACGTAGCCGGGGAAAATAGCGTCGTCGTTGTCGTCGGCGTAGGTCTGCGCGGCAAGCATCAACTGGCGCGCGGAGGAAAGTTCCTCGATCATCCGCGCCTTGCGCTTCGCCTTGCCGAGACATGGCAGCAGCAGCGACGCGAGAATCGCGATGATGGCGATCACTACCAGCAACTCGATCAGCGTGAAGCCGCCGCCGGTCTGGCGGAACCGGCTGGCGAAGGAGGCTCTGGTGGCACGGCTTTTCATTTCACGCGAACGCGATAGAACTTCGGCGAGGCAACGCCGGACGTTTCGGAGCCGTCGTCAGTCCAGGACGCCACGCCAGGCTCGTCGTAGAAAAGCACGTCCGGGTCCTCAATCTGCGACCAGGCCGCGAGGTCGCTCGAATACTCGATGACGTAGTGCCGCGAGGGCGCGTGTTGAAATGTGATCGTTGTCGCGCCATCGGACATGCGTTGTGCGGAACGAATCGCAAGTGTAGCGCCGGCGTTCTTGGGATCGGTGCCCGTGATCCACTCTGCGCGATTCGACAATCCGTCGAGGTCGGAGTCTTCTTCGGCCGTCGGCGAGAGTGAGGAGAACCACGCTTGTTCCCAGTCGTCCGGAAGGCCGTCCGTGTCCGAGTCGTCCGCGCGAATCGCCACGCCTTCGATCTCCAGCGCGGGTGGTGTGCCGAGCACGCTGTCGCGCGTGTAGAACTCCGGCCACGCCGGCGTACCGCCAAACTCGGACGTGTGCAGTCCAGTGATCGTAAACCGCAATCGACCCGAGTCGCAGCCGTGCTGCAGATACTGGCGCACGAAGGGATCGGCGAGGTTCAGCTCGAAACGAATGGTGGTTCCAGACGGCACGAGGTCGCCGGGTGCGACGCCGACCGCCTGTCCGATGGCGAAGGGATGAACCTCGAACGTCGGAAACGCCGCGTTGGTTTTGCCGACGTTGTTCCCGACATCGACCAACGTTCCGTTCGTGCTGTAGCCAGCGGCGAAGGCGTTTCGCCTACCCGACGCAGAACTACCGAAAGGACCGTCTTCGGCAAAGGTTTCGGCGGTGAAACCATTCCGGAAATCAGCTCCGAACAACTCGATCGGGCGGCCAAGGTCGGCGTCGAGCGTGAACGCCGGATCATTGGTCGGAAAGAACGTGGTGAACGCATCGAACGTCGGGTCAAAGCGGAACGCTCGATCTCGACTGATCGTGGCGGTGAGCGTCGCGCGGCGGATGACGTAGTTTGTCGCTCCGAGACCGGTGGCGATGTCGCCCTCGATATCGAAGCCGAGCAGAAACTGCCCGTGCCGCGAATCAACGCCCGCGTCATCGCCCAGCGTGCCGAATACCGGTGCGGTCGGGCGCGTGCCGGGCGAGGCGTTGAAGGGATACATCCAGCGATCGAGCGAAGGTTGCGCGTAGTTCACCGTGAACGGCTGGCTCTGCGCAACGCAGGCAAACCCAGCGCGCAGAGAGTGAGGAGAATCCTTCGCTTCATATCCGGTAGTGGATGAGTTACGTCTGAAGTTTTAGCGGCGCTTGCGCATCGTGCGCCAGCCGAGCATCAGACTACCGAGGCCGAGCAGCGCGTAGGTGGAAGGCTCCGGCACCACCAGCGTATGCTGGTTCCAGGTGTCGAGCGTCATCGCGTCGAAGCTCACGCTCGGGCCGGCGCCATTGAAGGAGATCGAGTATTCGTTCACCGCGAGTCCGGTGAGATTCCACTGAAAGAGCGACGAAACCGACGCACCGAGTGTCGTGCCGCGATCGAGTTCGAGATAAGACTCCGGCGCAAGCGAATGGATTCCGCCTGCATCCGTGTAGGTCAACGTCACCGAGCTGTAGTCGAGTTCGCTGCCGAGCGTGCGCGTTTGCAGCACCACGGTGCCGAGCGTGAACGTCGTCGCGTCCGTGAGGTGGAACGCCTGGATGCCTTCCGAGAAATCATAAATGTTTCCCGTGCCGGTGATGAACGAGCCGGCACTGCCCATCTGGGTGAGAATCGCGCCGGTGGTGGCACCTGCCATGTTGGCGAGATTGCCGGGCGCGCCGAACGCGACCGTGAAAGATTCCCAGTAACCGGCTTCGCTGTCGGCGGTGCCGCGAAATTCGGGAACGACAAAGTTGTTGGTGCCGGCGTGGAGCGAGGCTGCGGAGAGCAGCACGGTCGCCGTGAGGAAAAGAGTGGATACGACTTTCATAGAGCTTCTGAATTCACGATGCGTTCCGGTTGCGGACACAACGCCCACGCCGCGCATCGATGAGTGATGTTAAGGATTCCTCCGCTTCGTGCTCCCGGCCGCTTGCGAAAGCTTGTCGGTGGCTTGCGCTCAAGATTTCGCAAAAGATCGCAAAATGGCGCAACCGTCGCTCAAACCGGAGCGAGGCCGTTCACGATCTCGTTCCACGCGAGATCATGTTCGGGCGGCACCGAGAGTCCGAGCAGCAGCTGGTCCTCGCTGTCGTACAGCTCAAGGGCGGGCGCGGCATGAACCTCCGGCGGCGACGGTACCCACCACATCTCCGCCACGGCGTTGAGTTGAAGGCGCAGTTGCGTCTCGTCCGAAGTCACCGTGAGGCGTCGTTCGGTTTGTTCCAGCGCGACCGGCGTCCAGAGCGCGGACTGAATCACCGGCGCGGAAATGATCGTGGTCGTCAGGCGCAGGCGTCGGGCGAGGATGGACTCAAAGATTGCCGGCAGGCAGCCAGTCGGCAGACGGATGGAACCATTCGCCGGGGCTTCGACATACTCCCACTTGCGGCAACGAAAGCGCTCGTGATAGCCGGTGCAGATTCCGTTTCCACGCGCCGGCCAGAAGGTTCGTGCTCCCGGCTCGCTTTGATGTCGGCGCGCAAACTCGGCGAATACGTCATCAACGTCGGCGTCCGTCAGCAAGACCTGATGCGCCGCGTTGTTGCTGTGCCCGACGATGGCGAGCGACTGACAGACGCCCTTCGCCGTGGGTCTGCGCGTCGCCCACACTCGACGCCATTCCGCGAAGTCGAAGCCCAGCCCGCCGAGCCCGTTCACTGCAAAGCGTCCGCCGGGACAGAAGTCGAACTGCGGAAACCTGCCACGCTGCGTGAGAATCGCCGCGTCGTTGAGCGTCGAGGCGACGACGTTGCCCAGCGCGTGCAGCCCTTGCGCCATGCCCGCCCAGTCACCGGCCAGCGAGACGTGCGCCGCGCCATGATCGCACAGACGCAGATTGTGCGGCTCGATGCCCTTGCCGAATGCAGTGGTCGCCGTGGAGGGTGCCCCTGTCGAGCGCGAGCCTTTCCAGTGAAGCCGGTTGGGCGCGTTCATCAGCGGGCGGGGCAGAGGGTGGCGGTGATGCGGCTGGCGTGAATCAACGCGAGACTCCAGGCGGTGCCATCCGCGGTGCGGACCTTTCCCGCCGTGCGATCCCAGCGTGCGCGGCCATCGATGCAGAAGCGGTAGAAGAACCAACCCTGGTCCACGGCCACCCGCGTGACCCAGCCTCGCGCCTCGCGTCGCATGGGCACGCGCATCTGGCCGTTCTCGGAAAAGCCTTCGAGCACCACTTCACGCGCTCCATCTCCCGACTCCAGCGCGAACTCCGTTTCACCCGTCAGCGTGTCATTGCGATACATGCGACACTTAAAGCATGAGTCCGGTTTCAGCGCCTGCCCGTGTTTGCGAAACATTGTCGCCGAGTTGCGCAACGACTGAGGTAAAACGGTTTTCGTAGCGACGCATCACGACTTCCAGATTTAACTCGCGGATTGTTTTGGGAGTTGTCTGAGACCCATGTTATCGGTGATCAGGTTTGAGACACATCAGATGGTCACTCTGCGTTCCTTGGGGCAACGCTGGCTGAAGATCGTCTGGAAGGTGTGGCAGCCGAGCGCAATGTATGACGCAGACCTCCACGGTCGCAATCAGCTCAAGCATGGCTCCTGGGCGTTGCAACTCATCCTAAAAGCGGAAGCTCTCGCCCAGACATAGCCTTCACCACTCTGGCCAGACATCCCGGCGCGAAATCCTAAACGCCACGTCCCTGGCTCGGCGAGCACTGTCAACGGTGGAGCCGCAAAGAGCACCCCGGCGCGCAGCGCCCGTCCGGTTTGCGGACAACCTTGACCGGCGCAGACGAGCCATAAAATCAACGAGGCGATTCGCGCCAGCATCATGCCCGGTCACCCCTTTGCGCTCGGCGAATAACTTTTTCAGAATCACCTCTTGCCAACCAGAGAACTTCTTGAACTTTCCGTCCCCGCCATACAATCGCCCTCGGATTTCATCGCTGAGGACGCGACGGCGGACCCGCAGCATAGGCCAAGCGGTGATCATCCTCCCGACGAACGGATCACCGAACGAAGGTCGGTTCGCCCATCCTCCTCAACTTGCCCGATGGATGAACAAGGCTCGTTCACCAGTTGAGTGCCCCGCCGGTTTGATACTCCGTCACGCGCGTTTCGAAGAAGTTCTTCTCCTTGCCGAGATCGATGGTCTCGCTCATCCACGGGAACGGATTCTTCGAGCCGTAGCGCGCGGTCAGACCGATGCGCTCGATGCGGCGGTCGGCGATGTGCTGGACGTATTCGCGGAACAGCCCGGCGTTCAAGCCGAGGATGCCGCGCGGCAACGTGTCTTCGGCGAAGGCGATTTCCAGTTCGACCGCCTGCTCGATGAGTTCCTGCACTTCGCGCTGAAACTTTGGCGTCCACACGTCCGGGTTCTCGGCCTTGATGCCGTTGATGAGATCGATGCCAAAGTTCAGGTGAATCGTCTCGTCGCGCAGGATGTATTGGAACTGCTCGCCCACGCCGGTCATGCGGTTCTGGCGATGGAACGAGAGCATCATCACGAAGCCGCTGTAGAAGAAGATTCCTTCCATGATGACGTAGAAGCCGACGAGATTTTTCACGAAGCGCTGCTTGCCCGCGGTCGTGTCCGTGCTGAAGCCGGGCTCCACGATGTCCGCCGTGAGCCGCATCTCGAAGGCGTCCTTCTCATGAATCGAGTTCACCTCGTGATACATGTTGAACACCTCGCGCTCGTCGAGTCCGAGCGACTCGCAGATGTAGTGGAAGGTGTGCGTGTGAATCGCCTCCTCAAACGACTGGCGCAGGAGATACTGCCGCGCCTCGGGGTTCGTGATGTGCTTGAAGATGGCGAGCACGATGTTGTTTCCGACGAGGCTTTCGGCGGTGCTGAAGAAACCCAGCGTTCGCATGATGACTTTGCGCTCGTCCGCGGTGAGCTTGTTGGACTTCCACAGCTCGATGTCCTTCTGCATCGGAACTTCAGTGGGCATCCAGTGGTTCGCGCAGCCGTTCAGATAATGTTCCCACGCCCATTTGTATTTCAACGGCATGAGCTGGTTCACATCGACGGCGCGGCAGTTCAGGAGCCGCTTGTCCTCGGCGTTGATGCGTTTGGTCAGATCGTGGGTGACGGGACGTTCGGTGGTGGTGTTGCAGCAAGACATGGGTTGAGTCGTGGTTAATGATTTGGACTGTTTGTGAAAAAAACTTCACGGGATTTGCCGAGGCAAGGAGTAAGCCAGATAACGCGGCGAATGGTTCGCCGCAAAACTGAAAGACAACAAACTATGAAAAACCTGCTCATCACCGCCGGGGCGGTCGCTTTGGCCGCCGTCATCAACCTCAACGCCGCCGAGCCGTTGCTCTCGCCCAAGGCGAAGGCCAATCAAACCCGCACGGTGTCCGGAACGACGGAGAACAGACTGGAGCGCGGACTCCAGCCGATGTCGCCCAAGGCGCAAAGCATCCTGGTCCGCAAGGTCAGCGGCACCGGCGACGGGCGTGACCTGGTGCGAGAATCGCGCAACATTACCGCCAGTCCGAAGGTGCTCGCCGTCTTTCCGCACCTGGCGAAATCCTCCACGTCGGACGCGATGGCCTCCTGCAAGACGATGAAGAAGGGCGAATGCGCGATGGCTTGCTGCAAGGAGACCACCTCGCACTGCGCAGGCGGCTGCTGCAAATCGTGAGGCTGGGCAAGTGCCGCGCACCGAGGCAAACTTCGGGCGGCGGGTGAAGGCCAGCCGCCATTTCTGATTATGAGCGACGAAGTCAATCCATCCGAAGACGCCCGCCTGCGCGCCCGGCTCCGCGAGGCTCATCCGGCGGATGAGCTTCCGCCCGGCTTCAAGAACGCCGTGTGGCGGCGCATCGAGCAGACGAATGAGAATGAACAGCCGCGCTGGATCGATGCCGTGGCCGTCTGGCTGTTCCGTCCACGGTTCGCGCTCGCGAGTCTCGCCGCCGTGATGCTGCTGGGCACGCTGCTCGGACTGGCGGCGGGTGATGCGTCGAAAGATTCGGCGCAGGCCCTTTACGTAATGGCGGTGGACCCGTTCCAAAAACAACCCTGAGTCATGCGCTCCACCACTTTCAAACTCGTCGTCGTCGCGCTCGTCATTCTCGCGGCGTTCGCGGCCTGTTATTTCGGCGCCAGATGGTTCAGCGCGGCCATTCCGGAGGGTGGCGGTGAACTCGCGTGGCTCCAGACTGAGTTCCGCCTGGGTGACGGTGAAATGCAGCGCATCCGCCAGCTTCACGAAGGCTACATGCCGAAGTGCGAGGAGATGTGCGCCCGCATCGCCGCGAAGAACGGCGAATTGAACGCCGCGCTCGGCGGTGCCACAAACGTGTCGGCGGAAGTCCGGCAGAAGCTCGCCGAGGTCGCCGTGCTGCGGGCCGAGTGTCAGGCGAAGATGCTGGCTCATTTCTACGAGGTCAGCCATGCGATGCCTCCGGCCCAGGGTGCGCGGTATCTCGCCGAGATGAAACGGCTGACGCTCGGACTCCACGCGCGACAGGAGGAGTCCATGACTGGAACGAACGCCCATGTCCGACCCTGAGACCGACGCGCTCGACCGAGCGGACATGGCGCGCCTGTGCTCCGGCTATGACACGGCGCTCAACGATTTGATGGAGCGCCATGCCGCGCCCGTCTTCCACTTCCTGTGCCGGATGCTGGGCAGCGAGGATGACGCGAACGATCTCGCTCAGGAGACGTTTGTCCGCGTGTTTCGCAGCCGCGACAGCTTCCGGGCCGACGCGAAGTTTTCGACGTGGCTCTTCACCATCGCGGCGAACCTCGCCCGCAGCCAGCTTCGCTGGCGTGGCCACCGCCCGAACGTCTCGCTGGATGCTGAATCGGAAACCACCGGACAAAGCCTGGGAGAGTCGCTGCCGTCGGATGCGCAGACGCCCGAGGGCGAAATGACTGTTCGCGAACGCGCCGCCGCCGTGCGTCACGCCGTTGCCCAGCTTCCCGATGACATGCGCGAAGCCATTGTCCTTTGCGAACTGGAGGACAAGGCCGTCGCCGAAGCCGCCGCCATTCTGGAGACCACGCCGAAGGCGGTGGAATCGCGCCTCTACCGCGCCCGCCAGTTGCTCCGGCAACGGCTGGCGAAGTGGCTGTGAATTCGTTCGCATACCCCGTGCTGGTCACTGGCACGACTCGCACGACGGGTCGTTGATGAGGCACGCCTTCGGAGCCGGCTCGGCGTCGCGCTCGACCTGGATGCTGGCGCTGGCACTCTTGTTCTTCATCCATTTCGGCTGGAGACCGCGGCGGTTCGTGTCCGTGGTGGATTTTTCAATCTGCGTCGCCGCGAGCGCGCGCAGGTAATAGGTCGTCTTCAAGCCCTTCTCCCACGCGCGCAGATACATCTCGCTCAACTGCCTGCCGCTCGGCTGCGCGATGTAGAGGTTCAGCGACTGCCCCATGTCGATCCACTTCTGGCGGCGGCTGGCGCACTCGATCAGCCAGCGCGGCTCGATCTCGAACGCCGTCAGGTAAAGCGCCTTCAAGTCGGCCGGGATGCGCTCGATCTCGGCCAGCGTGCCGTCGTGGTATTTCAAGTCGTCCAGCATGTCGGCGTCCCAGAGGCCGAGGCGTTTCAGGTCGGCGACGAGATACGTGTTCGCGGTCGTGAAGTCGCCGCTGAGATTCGCCTTCGCGAAGAGATGCTTGTAGGTCGGCTCGATGGACTGGCAGACCCCGATGATGTTCGAGATGGTCGCCGTCGGAGCGATGGCCATCGTGTTCGAGTTGCGCAGGCCGTGCTGGCGGATGGCGTCGCGGACGCGCGTCCAATCGAGACGCGAGGAACGGTCCATGTCGAGCGCGCCGCGCTCTTGTGCGAGCAGTTCGATAGAATCGATGGGCAGCAAGCCTTGGCTCCACTTGGAACCGGCGAAGGTCGAGTAAGCGCCGCGTTCCTGCGCCAGTTCGGACGACGCGAGCAGCGCGTGATACGAGATCAATTCCATGCTCGTGTCCGCGAACTCCACGGCGGCGGGGCTGGCGTAGGACAGGCGCAGCTTGTAGAGCGCGTCCTGAAAGCCCATCAGGCCGAGTCCGACGGGCCGGTGCCGGAGGTTCGCGGTGCGCGCTTCGGGCGTCGGGTAGAAGTTGATGTCGATGACGTTGTCCAGCATCCGCATTGCCGTGCGAATGGTGCGAGCCAGCAGGTCGCCATCGAGTCCAAGGTCCGTGCAATGCGCCGCGAGATTCACCGAGCCGAGGTTGCACACCGCTGTCTCCTCCGCGGACGTGTTCAGCAGAATCTCCGTGCAAAGATTGGAACTGTGAACCACGCCGACGTGCGTTTGCGGCGAGCGAATGTTCGACGGGTCTTTGAACGTGATCCACGGATGTCCCGTTTCAAAGAGCATGGTCAGCATCTTGCGCCAGAGCGAGACGGCCTCAATGCGCTTGAACAGTTTGATTTGTCCCGCGTCGGCTTGCTGCTCGTATTCTTCGTAGCGCGCTGCAAACGCCGCACCGTAGAGATCGTGCAAGTCCGGCGTGTCGTTCGGACTGAACAATGTCCACGGGCCGTTCGCCTTCACACGCTTCATGAACAGGTCGGGAATCCAGTTCGCCGTGTTCATGTCGTGCGTGCGACGGCGTTCGTCGCCGGTGTTCTTGCGCAACTCCAGAAAGTCTTCGATGTCGAGATGCCACGTCTCCAGATACGCGCACATCGCGCCCTTGCGCTTGCCGCCCTGGTTCACGGCCACGGCGGTGTCGTTCGCGACTTTCAGAAACGGAATCACGCCCTGGCTCGTGCCGTTCGTGCCTTTGATGTGCGCGCCGGTCGCACGAATGTTCGACCAGTCGTTGCCGAGTCCGCCCGCCCATTTCGAGAGCTTCGCATCGTCGCTCACGACTTTGAAGATGTGATCGAGGTCGTCCATCACCGTGCTGAGGTAGCACGAGCTGAGCTGCGGATGGAGCGTGCCGGCGTTGAAGAGCGTCGGCGTGCTGCTGACGAAACGGAACGTGGAGAGCACTTCGTAGAACTCGATGGCGCGTTCGTTCTTCTGTTCGCCTTCGTTGAGCGCCAGTCCCATCGCGACGCGCATCCAGAAGTACTGCGTCGTCTCCAGGCGGCGGCCGTCGTGATGAATGAGATAGCGGTCGTAAAGTGTCTGCGCGCCCATGTAGGTGAACTGCTGGTCGCGGTCGAGACGCAGCGCGGCGGCGAGCTTCGCCAGATCGAAGTTCAGCAGATCAGGCGAGAGACGGCGAACCTCCACGCCGTACGCGAGGTAGTTCGCGAAATGATCGCGATGCTGTCCGGCGAGTTCGGAAGGCGTGCTGAACAGCGGCAGCGCTTCGCGATAAAGTTTCCGCAAGAGCAGCCGCGCGGCGACGTAGGTGTAGTCCGGCTCGCGTTCAATGCGCGTGCGCGCGGCGAGAATCATCGCTTGCTCGATTTCTTCCGGCTTCACGCCGTCGTAAAGGTTCTTCAACGCTTCCTCGGCGAGATCGCGCGCCGAGCAGTTCGCCTCCACGCCACGACACGCGCTGATTAGCCGGCGGCGGATGCGTTGCGGGTCGAGAGCCTCGCGGGAATTGCCAGCCAGCGAAACATAGAGCAAGGACTGCGGTGCGCCTTCAATCGTGCGGTCGCCCCGGAGCGCGCGGGCTTTGCGGCGTTCTTCGCGATAGAGGATGAACTTCCGTGCCGCGCTGAGATGGCCGGCTTCCATCAGTTTGGTCTCCACGAGATCCTGGATGAACTCGATCTCCAGCGCGTCGCCTTTCACGGCGCGGGCGAGTGCTGCGTTGATGACGGCGTTGGCCACGCGGATGACGTTGTCCTGCGCGGCGCCGGGGAGCGGCTGGTCCTGATGCAGGCCGGCGTCGGCCTTGAAGGTGGCTTCAATGGCGAGCGCGATGTGGGGCTCGTCGAAGGCGACGACACGGCCGTCGCGTTTGCGGATGTTGAACTCCTGATGCTGGAGCGGATCGAGTTGGGCGAGCTTGAGCTGACCGTCGAGTTGTTCGTGCGACATGTGCGGGTGATTTCTTTCTGCTCACACAGAGGGCGCGGAGAGCACAGAGGAAGAACCAGCTTTGTCTTCTCTGTGAACCCTGTGTTCCCCGTGTGAGAACTTCCAAGCGGCTGCCACGCCGCGCTTGTCTTGGAGGGAAATCACTCGCGGGCAGGACGGGAAGTTTTGGGCACAAAAAATCCCGCGTCCACTCACGAGGGAGTGAAGGCGGGCCTTAGACTGCAACCGGGCAAGCTCGTCTTTTCCCTCATCCGGCCGATGGCGCGACCGTCGCCCGCATCACACGACGCGGGACTTGATGAGTGCGAACAAGCAGGTCTTCTGGCTCCGAGGTCTTTCTACTTTGCCGGCCTTACCGATGCGGAACATCAGTGGCTATCAATGATAAATGGCATTTCGTCTCTCGTTACAGCGGCGCTACCGCGCGGGATTAGGCTTTGCATCGAACCGCAAAACCGCACCCGCTTCCCTATTCTCCCCAAACCGTGGTTTGGGGCACTTGCTCGCGATTTACACCAGTAATGGTGTAGTGATTCAAAGAACTGTGCTTCATATAGAATTTTACAGCAGACAGGTCAAGAAGGTTTGACTGGAGATTTGACGCCACGGCCGGCGCGATAGGAGCTACTTGTGCGTCGCTTCGGTTGGGCTGTTGGCGAGGGAGACGACGCGATTCCGTAGTGGAGCGCATAACGGAACGGAGGAAGTAGCGGAGCAACCAAGCCAAGCTCCCAACGGAAGCGCCGCGCGACTGCGCGAATGTCTCAGCCGCGACGAGCGGGCTTTCCGCTCCGCTCCAAGCGCGTTGGGCACGGCGAAATCGGATCGAGTTGTGAAGGGCAATTTGATAGAAAGGGGTGTGCATGACAGCCTGAAGTCCGCGAAAAACTGCGTACGGTTGGGCGGATTGCAGACAATATCCACCTGAATGGATGACTCGGAAATTATCACCGCCGTCCTGGACGGCGATAGGGAAGCTTTCGGGATTCTGGTGGAGCGTTACCAGCGCACGCTTTATTACTTCGTCGTTGGCAAGGTCGCGGATGACACAGAGGCGAAGGACATCGTTCAGAGGACGTTTGTCTTGGCTTTTCAGAATCTCTCTGACTTCCGGGCGGGCGAGAGCTTTTACGCCTGGCTGAAGGGTATCGCCCTGAATCATTGCCGGAACGAGTGGCGGCGCTATCAGAGTCAGGCGCGGCTTGCGCGGCGGCTGCTGGAGGAAAAGCGGGCGGAACTGGAGCTGGCTTCTTTCGATGCGCACGCGAATGAAGGTGAGCGTCGCATCGCAGCTCTGCGGCATTGCTTGGAGCAACTTGGTCCGCAGGAACAGAGCGTCATCGAGATGCGTTTTGTGCAGGAGTTGCCGCTTTTGGCCATCGGCGAAGAGTTGGGCCGGGGTGCGGAAGCGGCGCGACTGTTCCTGTATCGGATTCGTCAACGTCTGGCCAATTGCGTAAAGAAACGTTTGCGGCTTGAACCGCTATGAGCGCCGAGAACCTTTCCCGTTTTGAGGATTTGGCGTCGCGTTACCTCGATGATGCTCTGACGGAGGCGGAGGCGAGCGAACTGGTCGCATTGTTCGCAGACCCACAGCTTGCGGCGTGGTTTCTTGAGATGACGCGTCTGAACTCGGAAATCGCGGGATTGCTCGCCGCGCCCGTGCCGGATGCAGCGATGGTGGAACTCGTCCGGGCTGACATCGAGAAGGGACTGGCGGCGGCGCACGCGCGAAGCGATGTGCGATTGTGTCTCGCGGAGCGGGAAATGGCTCGTGGCCCGTCTGCGGCGACGGTTTCGGTCGGGCATTCCTCGCCTCGCCAACGGCGTCCGACCGTGCGCTGGCTGGCGCGGGCCGCGGTGTTCATCGTGTTCGCCAGCCTGGCCACGGTTTTCCTCGTCAGTCGCCCGCGTCACGCGGGGACGGCGGTCGTTGCTTCGGTTCGCGGTGACGCGCGTTGCGCCGGATCGCGCGGCGAACGCGTGCTGACAACCGGCCAGTCGTGGGAGCGCGGCGAAACGCTGAACACCGTGGGAGCAAAGAGCACTGTCGCCGTGACGTTCCGAGATGGCACGCGGCTCGACTTCAGCGGAAACAGCATCGTCGTGAATCAATCGCTCGGAGGCGGCTGCCGCCTGGAATTGGAGCATGGCGAGATGCGCGCCACGCTCGTAAAACAGCCGGCTCGCCACCCGTTCACGTTCGCGACCACCGAGGCGGAAGCCATCGTCGTGAGCGCGAAACTGCGTTTGGCGGCCGGCGCTCACCGTACGCGGCTGGAAGTGACCGAAGGCGAAGTGCGATTTCGTCGTCGGCACGATGGCGCAGAAGTCATCGTCAAGGCCGGCCACTTCGCGGTCGTCGCGCCGAACGCTCCCTTCACCGCCACGCCGTTCCACCCGGACCCGCTTCATCCGTAAATCTCACGTTGAACCAACACTGTAGAATCGATGATCATGAACACATCGCTCTATGAACTTTGTAGCAGCGGACGTAAGTCCGCTCCATCTGATTTCGTTGTGAAGTTAGAGCCGACTCACGTCGGCTGCTACAACTCGCGGGTTGATGGCGCATGGGCCAGAACCCGCGTGGCGGCGCTGGCTCTCTCATGCTGTTTCGTCTTCAGCGCGAGTGGTGCCGGCTCCGACCGAGTCACTCTGGTCCGAACGCCCGAAGGCGGCATTCAGCCGCAGGCGGCGGTGGACAGCCGTGGTACGGTTCATTTGATTTACTACAAGGGCGGCAACATGAAGGGCGACGTTTTTCATGTCCGCCAGCCACCGGGACAGACGGAGTTCTCAAAACCCATTCAGGTCAACACTCGGCCCGGGAGCGCGATGGCCGCCGGGACGATTCGCGGCGCGCAACTGGCCGTCGGGCGTGATGGCCGGGCGCACGTCGCCTGGAACGGTCACGCGCCGAGGAAAGGCGCGTGGATGGAAGCGCCGATGCTCTACACCCGGCTGAACGACGTCGGCACGGCCTTCGAGCCGGAGCGCGACGTGATTACCTCCGCACGCGGACTCGACGGCGGCGGCTCCGTGGCGGCGGACAGTCGAGGGAACGTGTATATCTTCTGGCACGCGCCAAGGCCCGGCAGCACGAATGGCGAGGCCGGACGAGCGGTGTTCGTCGCGCGTTCCCAGGACGACGGGAAGACGTTCGCCCCCGAGAAACTCGCCGTCCGCGCGCCCACGGGCGCGTGCGGGTGCTGCGGCATGAAGGCGTTTGCGGACAACGCGGGCAACGTGTTTGCGCTCTATCGCGGCGCTTCGGAAAAGGTGAATCGCGACGAAATCCTGCTCATCTCGCACAATCACGGGACGGATTTTGAAGTCGCTAACGCACATCCATGGAAGATTGCGACCTGCCCGATGAGCAGCGCCTCACTGGCCGCCGGAACGGAGGGCGCGCTGGCGGCCTGGGAGACGGCAGGCCAGGTGTATTTCGCGCGCGCCAATCCCGCGACGCTGCAAGTCTCCGAGCCGGCGGCCCCTTCCGGTTTTGCAAAGCGCAAACATCCGGTGGTGGTCGCCAACAAACAGGGAGAAACGCTGCTCGCCTGGACGGAGAGCACCGGCATGGCGAAAGGGGGAGCCGTGGCGTGGCAAATCTTCGACCGCGCTGGAAAACCCACTTCCGAGAAGGGACGGGCCAAGGGTGTCCCGGCGTCGAGCTTGGCCACGGCGTTCGCGCAGCCGGATGGCACGTTCGTGATCGTTTACTGACTGGCCCGTGAAGGATTCACTTCCCCCTGTGCCAACTCTCCGCGTGAACCTTCGGGGAATTCTCCCGATTGTTCATTGCGGTCCTGTTGACGGCGGGGCGATCCCCATCCGGGCGCAAGACCCCGCGTCGGACGATTTCGAGCGCGCTTCCCTCGGCGGCAACTGGACACGCTTTGGCGACTCCAATGCGGAGATTGTGAACGGGCGCGATCTCGGCGCGCCGACCAGCACCTGGCTGTTTGTCGGCTGGACGGCCTCGGCCTTCGACGCGAACCAGTTTTCCAAAATCATCATCGCCGACGGAAAACCGAGCACCATGCTCACGCAAGTTTACGTGCGACGACGGGCGAGCGACCTGGCCCGATATGGCTTCCACTTCAATCCGGAGAGCGACCCTGCCAACCCACGCTGGGAAATCAAATACGACGGTGTCCCCAGCGCGCAGACACGCATCCTGGCGAGCGTACCCGGAACCGGAACCGCGCCGGGAGACCGCTTGCGCATCGAAGTGCGCGGAAGCTCGAACGTGGTCATCAAGGGATTTCACAATGGGGTGGAAGTCATTTCCGCGACGGACGCCGCCCACCAACGCATCACCAACAGCGGCCCGGCCGGGATGGTGTCGCGCTACTCCTTGGGCACCACGCCGCCGCCGAATGTGCCGGTGTTCGCCAGTTGGCGCGGTGGCAGTCTGGGACCGAAGCTGGACATCCGCCGCAATCAAGCGAGCGCGACCAACTTCACGCTCCTGATTCAGACCGCCGCGAACAAAACCTATTCGGTGGAATGCGCCGATGCGCTGCCTGCGGCCTCGTGGCTGTCGTTGACCACCTTCGCCGGCGACGGATCGGAGAAATCAGTCCGGCTGACCAATGCCAGTCCGGTGCGTTTCTACCGAGTGCTCTCCACGCCGCAGTAGTCACCCAGCCGCAACCAGTACCTCATACCAAATCCTATGAAAACTCCGGTACCAATGACCGCATCGATTCCGGTCGCCGAACAAAGACTCGGTGGAAAGGTCGTTCTCGCCATCAGCGCACAGGTCTGTCTCCTCGCCTTCTGGACACTGGCAAGCCACGCCGACGCGGCGGCGAGCCGCGTGACGACGCTCCGAGTTCCGGTTCCCGGCAGCGTAGTCAAGGCTCAACTCGGCGCAGACGGCACGATCCATCTGCTGCTCGATTCAGCGGGCGGCCCGCAGTATGTGAACTCACGCGATGGTGGCGCCAGTTTCAGCGCGCCAATTCCGGTCGTAGACGCTGCGTCGCAGAAGCCGGGCCTCAAATTCCACAGCGAGGACATCGCGATTGGCAAGGATGGGTGCGTTCACGTCGCGATGGCGAACAATGCGTGGAAGCTAAAATTGCCGAAGGAGGAATGGGGATTCTACTACTCAAGGCTCGCGCCCGGAGCAAAAGCATTCTCGCTGGTGCGGAACATCAATCGAAAACCGAGCGAGGGATTCTCTCTTGCCGCCGATGATCGCGGCAACGTGAGCGCCAGCTTTTTGTCTGGCCAACTTTACACGATGGTTTCACGAGACGATGGCGAGACATTCACGAAGTACACAGAACCGAACCCCGCTTGGAATCCATGCGACTGCTGCACGACGGCAGTTGCCTACGGTGCGGACGGCAAGTTGGCGCTCCTCTATCGCGAAGAAACGGACAATGAGCGCGACTTGCACGTCGCCCTGCTGGATCAAAGTGGCGACCGCGAGCCAGTTCGCACCCGCGTCAGTGAAACTCCCTGGAAACTGAACGGTTGTCCGATGACTTATTACACGATTGCCCCCACCAGTACTGGATACGTGACCGCCTGGCCGAACAAAGGCCAGGTGTATTTCGCGCGACTCGACAAACGCGGCGCGGTCCTGCCGCCGGGCGAAATCAGAACGCCCGGAACCACCGGGATGCGCATGGCACTCGTGGCGTTGAGCGCGCGCGACGGCGCGACGCTGATTGCCTGGAAGAACAAGGATGTCCTGGGCTGGCAAGTTTACGATGCGAAGGGTCAACCACAGGGAGAACCCGGCTCGGCAAGCAGCAAAGGGAATGGAGCAGCGGGCGTGGTGCTGCCCAACGGTCATTTCATTCTGTTTCCGTAGTTGTGGGCATGTGGTGGCTGCGCTCTCGAATTGCGTCTGGCTCTGAGCGCTTCGGTTGGGACGTTGGCGACGGGAGCCGACGCGATTCCGCAGGAGGGCAGTCGGGGCCGGAGGACGTAGCGGAGCGACCGAGCCAAGCTCCCAACGGAAGCGCTGCGCGGCTGCGCGAATTGTTCAGCCGTGACGAGGGCGCGTGCAGGAAGGCGAGGCGGGCCGGAGCGAAGTCAGCGCAGGCCCCGTCGCTGACTGGAACGCGCGTTGGTCACGGCTGTTGGATGCGCTCGTCAGCCATGCTTTGTTTGCCGTGTTCCACGCGGCGCCAAAGGGAATCCTTCCAACTCGCCGAAAGCGCGGAGCATTCCGCCAGTGCGCGGGCGCTGTCGAGATCGTGCTTGTCGTGATGCATGATCTGATTGGCGTGAGCGATGGTCAGCTTTGGAAAAGGCCTCTCCATCAATTCCAGCAGTTGCCCCGCCTCGACCCAGCCATGACGCAGGACTCGAAAGTAGAATCCGGTGAAGCCCGTTTGCTCAACCAGTGCGGTGAGGTTTTTGACGCGCCAGCGCCGGGCGAGCTTCCAACAAGGCTGGCGCGGCTGCGAAATTTGGAGGCGTGCCTCCCCTGCTTGGTAGATGTCTCCGATGCAGACATCCGTTTCGAGCAGCCCTTGGGTCGTGAAGTTTTCTCCGAATCCGCCGTACCCCAGCGGAAGCGCCAGGGATTGCCGCCAGTGCGGGTAATGTTCCGATGGATAAACGCAGACCGCCTTGTCCACTCCGCCATGATGCTGACGGTCTGCCTGCTCGTCACCGTGAAGCCCGCCGTAAGCGAGCCAGACACGCCCCGGGACCGGCTGTTTCATAAAGCCGGTTGTCCAGTCCCGATCCCACCAGTGACCACTTCCTGTCGTCGTGAATTCTCGTGCGGAACCAACTTGGAGCGAAAGGATCAATGGGAATTCTCCGCGGGAGGCTTGGCCTGCGACTGGTGTTCCGAGTTCAAGTCACGAAGCTGGTCCAGGATGCGCGCGAGTTTCCGACCGGATGGTGTGAGAGAGTATTCCACGCGCGCCGGCAGGCCTGGAAAAACCGCCCGAGTGATGACGCCATAGGCGAGCAGTTTGCGGAGGCGTTCGTTCAGCACCTTGGTTGAGAGGCCGGGAATAAAGCGTTCGAGTTCGCCGGGCCGCCTCACACCGGTTCCGATGGCCGCGACCACGCCCGCGCTCCATTTGCAGCCCACAACATCCTCCAAGCTGTGGTAGGCGGAACGTTCGCGAACGGAGAGTGGTTTTCGTTTCATTACCTCGGGCAAAGTGACTCTTCAACGAACCGACGTCACGAGGGAACTTTTCGGTTCCCACCCCTCCGAAACGTGCTCTCTTTCACGATTCGCCAGCCCTGCGAAAGTGGCGGTGCTCACATGAGCAATATCAACTATGAAAACAAAAACCACATTCTATCACGCTGGCTGCCCGGTCTGCGCCAGCGCGGAACAAAACATTGCCCAGGCTTTGGATCGAAGCCGGTTCGATCTTGAAATCGTTCATCTGGGACAAAACAAAGCCCGCCTGGTGGAAGCGGAACGCGCGGGAGTGAAATCCGTGCCGGCTCTGGTGCTCGGTGGACAGGTGTTCCACATCAACTTTGGGGCAGACCTCGGCGTGCTGCGCTGAACAGATCGCCGTTTGCAAATCCTCCGCCATGCGGGCCGCAAATCGTGTGGCGGAGGACATGCGGCTTCGGTTTGGATATCGGCGAGTAAAGCGACGCGATTCCGCAGGAGGGCAGCCGGGGCCGGAGGAAGTAGCGGAGCGACCGAGCCAATCTCCCAACGGAAGCGCCGCGCGGCTGCACGAATCACTCAGCAGCGGCGAGCACGCATGGAGGAAGGCGAGGCGGACGAAGCGCAACTAGCGCAGGCCGCGTCGGCGACCGGAAGAATTGTTTGTCACGGCGGCGCGTAACGATTGACGCGGAGTTTATGGTGCGAGACGCATCCTTCGATTTGCATCTGTTTTTTCACATGGTCCCGGCGTTGAACGCTGGTGGATTTCGATCCTGTTCGGACGATGCGTGCAGCAAAGGGCCGAGAATGAACCCCAGTCATCCCTCGACGTTGCAATTTGCTGAATGGTCAATACAACGGACGAATCAATAGCGGCCGTATTTACGGCGGGCTTCGACGATTACGCCGGCACTGGTGCAGGTCCAGTAAATCGTCCCGTTGCGCGACACGGCCACGTCGGTCGGCTCGGGATCGCCGCTGTTAACGAGGGTTTTTACTCCGGTCTTGAGGTCGTACTGCCAGACTTTGTTCTGGCCGCCGTTCATTCCGCCAACACCGGGCGTGGGGACTTCGATGAAGTAAAGGTTGCGGTCTTCGCGATCAATGGC
>JADJPG010000064.1 GCA_016713365.1 Verrucomicrobiota bacterium
ATGTAACCACCCAGACTGATGCCGACAATCAACACCACCATCAGCCAGATCTTGAAGGGATTGAGGACCAGATACGGACCGTAGAACTGGTTCGGCAACACCGGCAAAATCACGAGCGTGATCAGCGCGAACTGCATGACGGCTGTGAAGTCGCGATCGCCGATTCGGGAGGCGAAATCGTGCATCTGCGACTTGAGGTGCAGTAACACTGCCACCGTGCCACCAATGGCAATCGCGAGCGCGGTCTGCCCGATGATCAGCAGCGCCCCCACGGCAAACATCACCAGCATGGCGACCTCGGACGTTAATCCCGGGTCCGGCTCCTTTGGTCGCACCGAGGGTAGATTCCCGACGATCAAAAGCCCGATCAGCCCGGCGAGCCCCACCGCCACTATCCACGGGCCAAAGGATTCGGCCAAATGCGCGCACACCGCGCCCAGCAAGGTGATCAGGGGAAAGGTTCGAAAGCCAGCCAGCCGCGAGTTCGTTCGCTCGCGTTGCACCCCACGAGCAGCCCCAGCCCGAGCGCAATCGCCAGCTGCTGGTAAATGGGATCAATCTCCATGCAGCGAACAATTGTCAGCGCTTCAAAATGGCGCGCGCCTCCGCTTCCGGAGTCGACTGCGTGCGGCGCGACAGCGTGTAGACATTGCTGCGCTTGATGGTGTCCCCGGCCTTCATTTGATGAAGCGGCCCGAGCGTCTCCAGTTCGATGTACGGCAATGGATCCGCCGCTGTGTATATCTCCGTGCTGCTGCCCTGGTCCGGATAATCACCGCCCTTCACGCGCGGAGAATCGATACGAAGCACATGTTTCTCGCCGACCCAAAGCAGGCTGTCCGCATCGAGGCCAATCTTGTGCGGGGACTTTGGATTCCGCACGAGGGACAATAATCCGTTCTCCACTTTCAAACTCGGCGGCGGCATCGGAATCAGCAGTGTGTAGCCGTCTTTGAAAACCGATTTCTTTGGTACCGGCGCATACAATCCGGCCGGCTCCTTGAGCTGGGTGATGACCCAAATGCCGATTACCGCCGGTTCGCCCCGGGTGCGGCGATACGTGGTGGTGATCTCAAGTTGCGGCTTGCGCGCATGGAGACGGATGCGGCGTTCGGCGATGGTGGTGAAGAACGGATCCTCGGCCGAGTACAACGTCAGCGTCTTCCCATCGATTTTGACGCCCGACGGCCAGCCATCGAACGCCGGCGGCGGGCGCCAGCCCTTGCGACTGGTGAACACACTCCAATCGGATTCCGGCGATGGCCATGTCTTGTCGCCGCCGAAATTCACCCAATCCTTCGCGGCCCACACCGTGAGTTCCCCATCCGCGATGCGGCCGTCGAGCGAGCGATTCTCCCAGAAGACCCCTTGCTCGCCGACGTATCCAAACTGCATCACGCGACCAAGAGCCGGCACGACCACCGCGGCCACCTCGCCATTGCTCAACACATACGAGTCCGGCCAGCCGTGATAGTTGGTCTGGTAAATCGTCACACCCGCACGCACCACAGGAGAACTGAGGGCGAGGAACCCCAGCGTGACGAGGGCGAGATGGAATCGATGGGTCAGGTTCATGGCTGCACTCTGCTTCCAGTTATCTCCGCAAGCAAATGGAAGAAGGCCCGTTTGCGTTCGCTGCTCACAGCCCAGTTGACGGGCACGCTCTGGTAGCCGTCGCCAAAGCCCTCGCCCTTCATTCGAAAATCGAAGTAACCCCACGAGGCATACTCGCTGATCGCGGCCGTGAAGTTGTTCGTGGGCCGGTCGAAGTTGAAGTGGTCGTCTTCGTTGAAAAGAATCGGCTTCGGCGTGTATCCCGCCACCTGACGGGTTTTTTGGACCATGCCGGCAATCTTCGCGGGATCAGAAACTCCATTGCCGTGCAGCAAAAGGAAATCCGAGGCGCGCACCACGTTCTCCTGCGGGATAAAGCCTCCGCCGTAGGAGGTGCCGACGAGAAAGCGCCGCCCCTCGTGTGTCCTCTCGCGCACCCGTTGAATCAGCTCATGAACACGGTCCGGTTTTAGGATGTCGTGGTCGTAACGAACGTTGCACTCGTTGTTGATCTCGATGAGGAGATTCCGATAGCCGCGCTCGTGCAGCCACGCGGTCGCATTATCCGTCGCACGAATCACCGCCGCCTCATCCTTCAAGCGCTCATCTTGTCCGAAATAGAAATAGCCGAGAATGACTACCATACCGAGGTCGTCGGCGCGATCCAGAATGCGCTGCAAACGCGCCATGTAATCGCCCCGAAGCGATCCGTCCTCGTTGATCGCGGAGTTGTGCCACGGCTGATCCTTCGAGTAACCCTGCGGTGAACCTCCCTGAAGATTGAGCGTGATGGCCAGGAGCCCGTGTCGCCGCCACTCCGGCATTGCGGCAATGAATTCGCGCGTGTTGCGTTCCGCGTCCCAGACACCGGAATCCGGATAAGCCCACTGCTTCGCGGTCGCCGGATTCCGGTCGTCGAAGATTCCTTGGACCATGCGCGAGTTGAAGAGCAACCCTTCGATCTTGTGCCCGCGCCATGTTCGGCCCTTGTAAGTCGGCTCTCCGTTGAGATGAACCGCTTCGCCCACCAGCGAAACGGTCGTGCGACGCGGGAGTGATGGCGCGGACTCGGCAGCGACCGGGGGCAAACCGAGGAGGAGTAGGACGACGAGACGGAATCCCGCGAGCGGAGTTTTCATGCGTGTGCCGCATGACTAGCCCAAACGCCGGTGTGGGGCAAAACGAAAGTCAATCAACGCCGGCAACACGCCAGCGACCAATTGCTATCGATCGACGGCGGAGATTCCACCCACCGACGGCTTCTCGCGCTCGAGGATACGCGCGAAGTACTGAAGCTCGGCGTTGCCCGGCTCCCATTCAAGGCCGAGCTGAATGAGTGAACGGGTCTTGGCAGGTTCGACCAGACCCCACGTCGTGCGCGTAGCCTGCACGGCGAGTCGCGCGGCGGACCAATCTGCGTCGGGCTGCCGTTCACGAATCATTGTCTCGATGGTGGCGGCGCCTTGTGTGCGTTGAGCCGGAGGACCGGACAGCAACGTCGCCGCCGCCACAATCTTCTGCGAGACCTCGGGCACGCGGGACATCAGCGGCGGTGGCAGCGCGGGGGTGTTGGTGGAACGGAACACGCACGGGATCGCGCGCAGTTCGACGGGCTCGGTGACCCCTGGAAGTGTTTCGTAGCTCAAGCGCCACACCACGTGCTTCTGCAGATCCTCATTGATCGTCCAGAAAGTGCCAAAGGTCTGCGCGAGCTGCTCCGTCGTGAGCGAGCCGAGCGCGGCAAGGCGCTCAGGCGACGCGAACTCGCGTTGATGCGTCCGCTCGTCGAAGCGGGCGATCATGCGGGCGGAGATGCCAAGGTAGCGCGCACGCGGAGCCTGGTATTCAAGAACAGGAAACAGATCACTCTGCGTCGGTCCATCACCCGCAATCGCAAATGCGGTCCGTTGCGAGGCAAACTGCCGGGCGGCCAGCTGGGCCACGGAGTTGATGCCGATGGAAGCTAGATCCTCCCTCGCTGCAGGACGTTCAAAAACCCGGTTCCATTCCTTGAACGAAGATGGCCACGGGGTGCGCGACCCGAGCATCACGATGTCACCGGTGCCGGTGTCCCAAATCTCAAGATGCGGGAAGGTATTTCCAAACGTGCGCAACACCAGCCCCACGATGCCATCGTGCATCTCGTAGAGCTGGAACCACTGCACCATCACGCCGCCGTCCTTCAACCGGCTTGCGGCCAGTTCGTAATACTCTTTGCTGAACACGCTGCCGACGCCGGCCATCCACGGATTGGAAGGCTGGGTGACAATCACATCATACTTCTGCGGGCTGAGCTTGAGGACGGTCCGCGCGTCCTCGACTTCGATGGTGGTGCGTTTGTCGGTCAGCACGCCGCGATTCCACGGCTCGAAAAACTTCGCCGCCCGAACGACGGGCTCGCAATTCTCGGCGATCACCAATCGCTCCAACGGATGCGTCAGCGCGGCGCCGCCAGTGATGCCGCTGCCTAGTCCGAGGACGAAAACATCCTTCGCATCCGGCCGGGCGATGAAGGGGAGATGCCCGATCAACTTCTGCGTGCTGAGGTCGCCAAAGGACGACGCGTCAGCCTTGCCGTTGATGCGCAGACCGTATTCATCGAAGTCACCCCAACTGCTCTTGCCCTTCTCGACGGAAACGGTCGCATCGGCCGCATCTTCATAGAACAGAATCTGAATCTTCTTCTTTCGCTCCTCCATGATGGAGAAATCCGGTTCTCGCTCGTGCTTCCGGAACGCGCCGGAGCTCATCACATGGCGCCAGCCATCGCCTTCGAAGGCGAACAGGAGCGCGATCAGAACCGCCACGCCGCCCGCGGCACCGAGACCTTTCGTCAACTTTTCACGCCACGCGGTGATCGCAGCGACCACGCACAACACACCCGCGAGCACGCCGAAAGCGCTTCGCAGTCCCACGGTGGGCATCAGCACGAAACCCGTCACCGACGCCGCCGACCACCGCGCCAAGCGTGTTCCAGGTGAGGAGCTGGCCGACCTTCACGCCGAGGGCCGCCGCCTGACCGGACAAGGCGCGAATCAACAGCGGCAGAACCGCACCAAGCATCGCCGCCGGCACACCGAGGACAAACATCGAGATCACCGCGGTCAGCGCCTGGTGGTAGGTGTAGCCGACGGAGCTCTGGTTGATGCCGGACTTGGTGTAGCGATAGATCTCAATCCACCATTCGATCTTGAAGACGAGGAGTCCGACCCAGGCAGCCGCGCCGAGCAGCAGGCATACGACAAGCGGCTCGCTGCGCCATTGCTTCCAGCGCGGTGAGGCGATCATGCCGGCACCGAGACCGATGCCGAGGATGAACGCCATCAGCACGATGGCAAACGCTTGCAGGCTCGACCCAAACAGCAGCGCGAGCGAACGGGCAGCGAGCACTTCGAGACCCATCGAGACGCCACCGGTGATGGCGACAAGCAGTCCGGCCCAGCGGAGTGAGGCAGCGGAGATTTGTGGGTCGGCTTCGTTTTTTGCAGAAGCGTTCGCGGCCGTGGGTGAAACTTCGGGCTCCAGTCCGCCGAGTCCCATCGCGATTCCGCCGACGAGAAGATTCACGAGCGCCGCCGCCTGAAGGGAGGCGACGAGACCAAGACTTTGCACCAGATAGAATCCTGCCACGGCAGAGCCGAAGACCGCTCCGAGGCTGTTCACCGAATAGAACCGCGCGGAACGGCGACCGGCTTCGATGGAACTTTTTTGCAACCATGCCGCGATCAGCGGCAGTGTGCCGCCCATGAGGACGGTGGGGACAATCAATAGCGCCACGGCCAGCGCGCCCTTAAGCACGAGCAAGAGCCAGCGCTGCTCCAGCAGGTTCGAGCCGACGCTGACGAAGATGGAATCGGCAAAGCCATAAAATGCGCTGAAGAAGAACGCGTAGAGGCCAATGATGATCTCCATGACGCCATAGGCTTTCAGCGGGCGCCGCACGCGATCGGACTTGCCGCCGAACAAGCGGTTGCCCAAGGCGAGACCTCCCATGAAAACCGCAAGCACCACTGTCTGCGCGTAGATGGTGCTGCCAAACATCTGCGAAAGGTATTTCGACCAGATGACCTCGTAGACCAGCGCGGTGGCTCCCGAACAGAAGAAGAGCGTGAGAATCAGCCAGCCGGAATTGCGTTTTTCGTGCATAGACCGGCTGACCTGAGCACCATCGATGCCGAGGGTAGTTCGGCGGGGAATGCGTCAAAAACGGCAAGAACTGCACGGCGAACCGGAAAAGAATTCCCGTCCGCCGAGGAGAAGATCAAACAACGATTCAGACCGGCTGGAGCTTCGGAGACTCCAGCTTGATGCGATCGATCATGGTCGCGAGACGGCGACCGTATTCCACGAAGTTCGCGCGCATCGCGTCGTCATTGGACTTCGATCCGGCATCGTGGAAGACGACGACCATGTGCGGTTCAATGGAAACCCCCGCGTCGAAGCCGCGCTCGATGGCATCCTTCAAAATATCGCGAACCCGCCCCTGCCCTTCGCCGGGCCAGTTGTAGTCAGCGTCCTTCTTCGCCGGATTCCATGTCGCGTCCTTCACATGAATGTGCGCGACGTGATCGCGGACGTTGATCCAGAACTCCCACGGATCCTGCTGAGGCCACGGTTTGGATTTCTTGCGATCGGCGTTGAAGACCGGATTGGCGGTGTCGAAGACCCATTTCAAGCCAGGCGCGGCCTTGAGCAGTTGAAGTGCGTGCTGCCAGCTCATGCCGCCGTAATTCATGCAGTTCTCGTGCACTGGTGTGATGCCGGCATCGAGGAAACGTTTTGTCACTTCCCGCACACGCTCGAAGACGACCGCGGGAATCTCCTCCGCGGTATCGCTCGGTTTGAAGCTCATGATGCGAACGAACTTCGTTCCGAGCCGTTGCATGCGTGGGATGCAGCGGTTGACCTCGGCAATGGTCACATCGAACGGAGTCTCAACTGTCTTCGCCCAGTTCATGATCGTGGAGCCGAAGCAGTAGACGCCGATGTTGGCCTCCGAGAGATGCGCGACCGCCAGATCGAACGCCTGATCCGGAATGTCGTGGAAGTTTGCCTTGGGAAACCCAAGCACTTCGACACCGCGCATCTCGAGATGCGTCCAGCCCAGCTCGCGCGCGGCGCGAATCTGCGCGTCGATCCCGTTGCCCGCCTCATCGCCAATGCCCGTGAGAATCATGTCAGCAATCTTTCAAAATCTCCCCCGGGACGCCACTTAAAAGGTCATGCTGGAGTTGCCCTCGCTGGCAAAAGAAGAATCCCGGCGCCTCATCGACGCCGGGATTCCGAGTCGTTCCCCAACTCACCCCTGCGCTCAAGGCGCAATGAATCGATCGCAGCAGAAGTTCAGCAGCAACGCCTTGCTCGACGACGAGAACAACACGACACGCGAGATGCCCGCGCCCTCGAGCGTCAGTTGCTGAGGTGTCGGACTGGCCGCCAGCGGACCAGCGTTCGCCACTTCTGCCCCAGCAGCGTTGAAGGCTTTCGCGGTGATGACACCTTCGAAATCCCACACGCTGAGTCGGACGCGTTCGCAGCCTTCGATGGGCGGCAGGAGGTCGATCTGCGTCTCGCCAAACAGGCTCAGCCAATTGCCCGAGAGTCCGGCCGCCGAACCAAACGTGACGGTCCCACCGGGCGAGCTGATGATGAACGGTCCGCGTCCGGTCAGCGGGCTCGCGAAGGTTCCTGAAGTTGCGTTCGAAACGCTCTGGCAGCTCGAAGTCGGTTGCGGCGTGGATGGAACCTGCGTGCGTTCACCACACACCTTCACGATCACGCACAACGCGTTTGGCGATATCACCCGCACGTAGCTGATGCGAGTCGCCACTCCCCGAAGTGTGACGCTCTGCACAGCCGTGCCGGTACCGACCAATTCCCGCCGCGCGATGACAGTTCCCAGCGGCCCGACTGCTTCCAACACCACGAGTCCGGAAGTCTGGCGCAGGTCGACGTGGAGCGTATCGCAATCGTGCAGCGGATGGATTCGGACCGTGTGCAACACGTCGAGTCCGGTCGATCCGCTGCGGGTCACAATGCTGTTCTGCGGCTGCATCGCGCCAGCTGCATTGAACGCCTCGAACTTGAAGCCGCCGATCTCCCACGGGTTGGGCTTGGCGCCGGGAGGTTGCGTCGCGAGCGTGAAGCAGTCTTCGCTGGTAGACACCACGCGGAAGAACTCGTGTTTCTCGGATATTGGGACCTTGGTCGCGAGGTCTGAACCATCGGCCTTGATGTCCGCGTTGACCGCCGACCACTTCTCCTCGTTGAGGTCCTTCTTGCTTTCGAGCGTGTCGTTGGCGGAGAGCGAACGCCAGCGCAAGGCCAGCACGCCAGCATCCTTGCTCGCGCGCAACGCACCGCGAGCCGGCAGTGTTTCAGTGGCATCAGGAACGCCATCGTTGTTGGAATCCAGCTCTCGGACAAATCCGCGCTCGGGACCAAAGACCGGCTTGAGCGTGAGAGTGGCGTTGCCGGGATGCGTGATTGAATCGGAAGCGAATTCAACGAGGCCCGCACCCGGCTCCACTTCGTAGCCGGCCAAATTGATTCGGTAGGTGAAGGGCTGCGGTGAGTTGTTGCGAATCTTCAACGCATTGAAACCATCGCGTTCCAGATGCACGTCTGGAGTCATCGCTCCGGCGCCGGCATCCAGCTGCCAGACGAGCGAACGACGAGTGGTGTCGCGACTGCCGACGCTGGCGCTGAATCCCTGAACCGCGGCCGCCGATCGCACGCCCATGCCTTGCAGCGCCTGGTTTAGGCCGATCAAGATTCCGTAAACCGACCCTCCACTGCCACCGGCGGCATTGAAGCCGACAGCAATATCGCCTTCGCCCATCGCGTAGTGGAGAACGACGTTGCCGCCGTCCGCCACGAAGTCAGACGAGGTCGGCGGATTCGTCGAACGCAAAAAGAACATGGTGGTATCGAAGCGGTCCGGAACGCCAGGAAGTGCGCCGGGCTGAACGAACGGCAGGGCGCCTTCGTAGCTGTTGACCAGCGTGGTCCCGCTCCAACCCGCTTCACCTCCCGCCGCATCCTTGAGCGTGGTGGCCGCCGTGCCGGTGTGCAGCACGCGCAGGAGATTCGCGAGATTGGCTGCGATGTCGATCGGCCCCAGGGCGTGACGTGGATTCCGGAAGACGCTCACTGGCATGTAGTAGAGGCCGGCCCCTTCCCCGATGACCGGGCCGCTATCCGAATTAAAGAAGAAGTAGCGGAAGGTATTCTCGGTGCGATTTACCTCGATGTAGCGTTCCGACTCCGGCCAGTTGTTGTCGTAGATCTTGATCAACGTGAACCCGGCGCGTGGGGTCGGTGTCAGGAGATCATCCAACAAACCCTGTTCCTCGATCACGCCATAAGGCGTCACGGTGTGAAGCGCCTGGAACTCGCGACCGCCGAGGACGATCAGGTTCTCCCGCGCATCTGCGCGAATGCGCGACAAGACCAGATTTGGGTCGCCCACGGAAATGCCGCGGCGCGGACCGCTCAAGATGGGGCGTTTCAATTGCGGCAACCATGTGTTCAAAAACTCGGCGGAGGTTTGCGCGCCTTGCAACGAGATGATGCGGCCCCAGACGTCAATCGGACGGAAGGGCTGGAAGAGATCCCAGCCAGTCCAAGCCGCGGGCCTCGGAACGCACAGTCTCGACGGGAAATCGGGATTACACGGGGGCAACCCAACATAGCCATTGGGATAAAGCACGCCGTGAACGCCCTCTCCGTTGTCCGCCCGATCGAATGCGGCGAACGGAATGGTTCGATTGGCCATCAAGCGCGAGGTGGCGGCAAAACCCGAGCACGAACCTTTCGCAAGGTCCATCCACGCCATGTAAACCGGGAAGAAGAACGTGTAGTAGTACGGGTCACGCAGTCCGGGAACGGCAATGTCCGTGAAGGGAAGGTCGACGAAGATGTTGTCGCCGAAGTTCGCCTCGAACTCTTCCAAGCTCGGCCCGTCGTCTTCATTTCCGAAACTCAAAACCGTACAAGTGCGCGTAGATGGGCGGAGTTACTGATACAGTCGGGCCGTAGGTCCAACGGCTGCCGAGGGTGCTCAAATACAACGGATTCTCCACCACGATTTGGAAGTTCCGCGCCACTACCCCGGTGCCGGGAAGTTCCGGCACGGCGACGACGACTGACGTTCGGTCAAACGCGGTCGATACGATTTCCCCTTCCACCCAGTCACTACTGCAGAAATTTGGTGGATCCTCAAAGCAGCCAGAGCCCCGGAAGAACACGCGAATGCCGCTGTGTAAGTTCGCCCCGGTAAGAGTGAGATTGCCGACCGGCGTGGTCTTGCGCGGGGTGGTCCGCACCAGCACGGTCGCGGGAACGCTCAAGGGAGCCACCGACGTCAACGCGAGCGGCCCCGGAGGCGATTGTACGCGGAAGCGGACACTGCGATAGGTGCATCCGCCGGAGGTACAGGCCGAATAGGTGAGAGTGGAGTTTCCAGTGATGGTGACTGCTTCGCGACCCGAACTGGTTTCGAGATACTCCGGCGGCACGAAGGTGTAGCCGGAACGCGCTTCGAGAATCAGATGAATCGCCTGCTCGCGCGGCACATCACCGGAGATGGTGAAGGTGCCATCCGCGGCGACCGGCAAGGTCCGAATAATCACGCCGCCGAGAGCCGACGCACCCGAGCGCAGCGTGACCGTCCAGCCGCTTTGGTTGCCGCCCGTCGTCACATTGTTTACTTCGCCCGAGATGGACACGTTGACGAGGCCCACATTCGCGACACCACCCCATTCCGCGGTAGCGTACGAGTCTGGTCGATTGGTCACGCCACCCCGAGGGGCGACGAGTTGTTCCGCTCCGTTGAAGCCGTAGTAGCGGACCAGCAGGCCGACCGAGTTGCTGAAGTAGTTCAGATGACGCCCGTGAATGCGGAACTCGTAGTCCTGATGAAATTCGTAAGGCGAGGTGGTCGCCGCCTGCCAGTTCTGCGTGCTCTGGCCCCAGCTCAACCATTGCGGCGTCGGGAAGAACGGCGGGTTTACTCCGAAGATTGTCCCGCCCTGAAACGAATCCTGCGTCAGGCGACCTTCCCAATCTCCAATTCCGTTGGTTGTCCCATTTGCAAGGTTGACGTTTCCGGCGACCTGCATGGTTGGCGGCGGTAGAAATCCCGATTGCTGAATGTCCGGAACCGCCACGTAGAGGTGAAAGTTCGTGGAGTTGGTGGACACCATCAGGTAGCCGCGCTGATCCGGAGTCGTGCCGTTTAGTGTCGATCGCAGGACAATCGTTTCAGCGCCGCGATACTCGTTGAGCATGTCCACGACGCCGTCTGCTCGCAGCGCCCCGGAGCTGAACGGGATTCGCAGGTCGGTGGGAAGAATTCCGAAGCCACTGCTCCGGAGGTCGACGGCAATTCCATCGGTCGACCCGTTTCCTGATTGGAGTTCGTTCACCCTTCCACCTGTCCCGAAGGTCGCGAGCAGACCAGTGCCCGAGCGCACTTCCTCATACATGCTCGTCGAAATCTGGCTCTGCGAACGCACCACCGTCCAAAGTCGGACCTCGTCGAGATAGCCATTGAAGGCAAAGCCACCCGCGAGGGCGTCGCCGAGATTCAGAATGTCGCGCTGACCACCGAGGCTCAGCCTGTTCGTGCTGTTGTTGCCCGCGTTCGCCAGTCCCTTGGTCCCCGCCGCCACGCCGTTGATATAGAACCGCGCCGTCGTGCCATCATACGTCGTGGCGACGTGAGTCCAGCGCCCCGCCACCACCGAGCCATCCGAGTCGGCAAACGTTCCGCCGCTGCGATAGAACCGCAGCTTGTTGCCCGCGAGACCAAAGTAGAGGTTCGTCGAATAATGCCGGGCCACCAACGCCTGATTACCAATCAGGTCGCGGCAATAAATCCAGGCCTCGACGGTCAACAACGTCGTGTTGGTGTTCATCCACGGCTGCGCGGCGTAGTAGACGACGTTGGAATGCGCGCCGTTATACTCCGTGCTGCGCACCACCGGCGGAGTCTGCGTGTGCCCGTTCATGGCCCACCCGCAACAGGCGAGTGCAATCAGGACGATTCGTTGGAATATGGATGTTTTCATGGATCGAGTCCGTCTTCTGTGTGAGCGGTCGAAGATTGGCGCAACTTGAGCCATCGCGCGATGGGCATGTAGCGCCCAGGTGGGAATCCAATGAAAATACCCCGATCAGTCGGCCAGTTCGCCTTCGATGACGATGGAGGGAAGCTGTCCGCGGTTCACCAAGTCCTGAAGATCGCGCCGAATGGTCCGCCGGTCGACCCGGCAATCCTCCGCCAGCTGCGAGATGTTCGGCTTCTGGGAAGTGCCGCGCAAGCGCTTCAACAGCTCATGCTGCCGGGCGAGCCGTTCGGTAAAGAGCCGCTCGCGTTCGCTCGTCGCGATTTGTTCCGCGCGCTCCAGCGAGCGCATCGCCCGGACCATCTCGCCGAAGCCACATTCGTCGAGCGCGGTCTTCACCGTGTCCCGCAGCTTCTGCAGCTGGACCGGTTTCTTGAGAACGTACGATGCGTGGTCCGGTCCTTGCAAGGCCTCCAGCTGCTCTTCCAGTTCGAGCGTTCCAGAGATGATGATGATCGGCACGTGCGCCGCCAGTTGCTTGATGCGCGGCAACAGCTTGGCTCCGAGCTCACCGCCTTCCAAAACGTGGTCCAACAGGATGACATCTGGAACCTCCGCCTCCAACACCAGCAACGCCGCCGTCACTGAGCTGACACACGTCAGGCGGTAACCGGTGAGCGCCTGGCTGTACAATTTCAGCTGCTGCGGATCATCTTCCACCACGAGGATGGAAGCTGTGTACGACGGATTCATGAACGTTCCGTGACCTTAGAAACCGGCGGCAAAAATTGCAGTGGGCATGTTGCGCCCAGGATTGATTCATCGGCGCGAGAACCGCCGGAAGTCATGACCGATCTCCGCCGTCCGCCGCCGGAATAAAGATTCGAAACGTGGTGCCGACTCCGACAGCCGTGTTCACTGCCAGGCCCAGTCCATCCTGTTCCGCCATCGTGTAGACCGTCGCGAGCCCCAGCCCGGTTCCCGGGCGCGCACCAATCGTCTTGGTGGTGAAGAACGGTTCGAAGATGCGCGACACCACCTCCGGAGGAATGCCCGGCCCGGAATCGCCCACCGCCACTTCGACATACCGGGCGGCTTGTCGTGGCGCCAGCAGGCAGCCCGCGGCCTGAGGATTCGAACGAGTCACCAAACTGAGCGTTCCCTTGCCGTTCATCGCCTCGGACGCATTGACGATCAGGTTCAACAGCACCTGCTCCAACCGCCCGCGTGAGCCGCGCACCGCAGGCAGCACCTCGGCGATCTCCAGTTTGAGGACGATGCCCGCGAGAAACTTCCGGCCGAGCATCGCCACCGTTTCGTTCACCACGGCGTCGACTTCATAGGCGCCCTCCTTCTCCGCCGCGACCCGGCTGTAGCCCAACATCGAATGCACAATGCTCTCGCCCTGCGTCACCGCGGTTTCGATGGCATCGACGTTCTCCCGGGCCGTTCCCGTGGGCTTTGTCTGCTCCGCCGCAAGCTGGTTGGACAGGCGGATCACAGAAAGCAGGTTGTTAAAATCATGCGCGATGCCCGCCGCCAGCGTGCCGAGCGCCCGCATCTTCTGGCCGTGAACCAGTTCCTTCTGCGCGGAATCCAATCGCTGGCGCTGCTCCACGGCGAGAGCCTCCGCGCGTTCGTAACTCCGTAGCAACCGTCGCTGCACCACGAAGACAAAGACACCGCCCAGCAACGTCAGCATCGTCGCCGCCAAGGCGACGACTTCGATCCGCAATCGTGGTCGACGGGTCGTCATAGCGTCCACCGGGGTCACGTTGAAGTTTCGATCCGTTCGCGCCAGACTCGCTGGCTCATCCCAGGCCAGGCCCAGTTCCGCCAGATGTTCCCGCACGGTATTGAGATCCCACCCCACCACATCCCCGCCATCCCGCGCGAGGATCAGCCAGCGCCCGTCGCGGCTGAATTCAATCCCATTTCCCCCCGCGATCTGCGAGGGATTCGGCGGCGACAAGACAGCGAGTACACGTCCGCTCGGAACTTCATGGAGCCGGATGTCGGTGCGCGCATCGGCCACCGCCAGCATCCGGCTGTCCGGCGAGAAGGTCACCGGCGGTGGCGTGATCGTGCCGAGCTCCAGCGGTGCATTGAAAACCTTGTCCAGCTCCGGATAACGGAACAAACGCACAGCGTCATGCTCTGCCTCGGCGATCCAGTTCGTGTCCGGGCTACACACGCCCCACCCGAACGAGCGTGTGCCTCCCAGCACCCTGCCCGTGACCGCATCACGCAAAGTCGCCGGCTGATTCTGAAACATCAGCGCCATCACGCGGCCATCGCGGCTCGGCGAAACATAGTGCACGGGAGCCTTGAACCCTCCGGTGACGCGCCCCGTTTCCACATCAAGCTGTATCACGCGGTCCATGGCCGCGATCGTCATCGTCCGACCGTCGTCGGAAAGCTGGCCCGTGTTCAAAAACACGTTGGTCGCCGGCTCATAAAACATCTTGCCCTCGGTCCAATTCGGCGATGGGTTTGCCAGCGCCTCGGCGCTCACGTCGAACCGACGCAGCCCGGCAAATGCAAAGGTGTACAACGTCCGGCTGTCCGGGCTGAACTGCGCCCAGATGCCCGGCAACCGGCCCAGCTCCACCCCGCGCGCGAAATCCCAGAGCCGCACCTGGCCAGGCTCCTTCTCCGAACGGGTCGGATAACCGACCGCCAGCAAACGCCCGTCCGGACTCAACCACACCCCCTGCGCCGCGCGCGGCTGCCCCGCCGAGGCGAATGTGCGAAACGCGGTTTCTGTCTCCAGGCGGCACACCAGATCGCGCTGGCCATCGGGCGTGCGACCAATCACCCGACCTCCAGTCACGTCGATCGCATCGAGCGAAACACGCGTTTCCCGATACAGCTCGCGACCCGAAATGACATCCCAAAAGCGGCTCGTCGTGTCCCACGAATGCGTGAGCAGCTTCGAACCATCCGGCGTGAACTGGAAATAGACGATCGTGCCGAGATGCCCGAGGAACCGCACCGCCTCCCGTGGAAATCCCTGCGTCTCCCCCAGAGCCGATCGCAGTTCCCACAGCGATACCTGCCCGCGCTCGCCCAGCAACGCCAGCCGGCTCCCATCCGGATGCCACTCCACGCCGCTCACCCTCACCCCCGGCTCGAAACGAATCGTCACGACATCGTTCTCCAGGTCCCAGACCTCGACCGCCTTCAGATTATCGACCGGCAACGCCGCCAGCGTTCGGCCATCCTGCGAGAACGCCGCGCCATCAATCACCCGCCCCTTCTGCAACACGCGCGGAACGCTTCCCGCCTCGAGGCGTTGCAAGGCGAACCCCTCGCTCGTGAACATCCCCAACGTCCGGCCGTCCGGCGAAAAGAGCAGAGCTTCCGACAAATCCCGCACGCGCACACAGCGCGTCGTCAGCAGCAGATTCGTAGTCGCGATCTCCCATACCCGCACTTCGCCGCCGTGAAAACGAATCGCCGCGAGCCGCCCCTCCGGACTGAACACCATCGCCTGGGGTTGCGCGCCGGCGGCACCGCGCAATTCGCACACGAGCCGTGCCCCGGGATGTTCCCTCACCTCCACGATTCCATTCGACCGCCTCCAGAAGTATCGATCCAGCGATCCATTCCACTTCAGTCCCGTCGAATTCCGGTTCGTCACCGCCACCGCCGGCAGCTCAATATCCATCGCCGCCATCTGGGCAATGGCTTCCTGCCGCAAGGCCAGCCGCTGCTGTTCCGAAAGCTCCGGACGCTGCACCAGCTCGCGGAGCCGGCGGCGGTTTTCGATCAAGGCGCCCGGACGATTCGCATAACGCTCGGCACGCACCTCGTTCAACCGGGAATTCCAAAGTTCCGCCTCGGCGCGATCCGTCGCCTGACGCGCCCGCTCCGCCTCGTCATTGGCGCGAAGGGCATTCGTCTCCGCCCGCCCCGCTTCATCCACCAGCTCCTGCGCCTTCCACACCAAAGCGCTGGCCAGGGCGACGACGACAGCGAGAATGAGGACAGAAGCCAGGTTGGCGCGGCGCAGGCCGCGGCGCAGCGACTCGCGTTGCGCCTGCAACTCCGACTCCGCGCCTTGGGCGGCAGTCGGAAGTTTGGGCTGTTCAGGCGCCGGAGTCACCGCGGCACCTTGCCCGAAAAATCACCGGCTGGCTAGACGAGCGTTTCGCGCATTCCCGGGAGCGGCCACTCAGTTCCCGGAACCTGTCGGGAAAAGAATCAGCCCGGGACGTTCCACCGTCGTGACAAAAGTTTCCTCCGGACGAAAGGACGCCTTGCCCACGCGTTCGTCTCCATCCAGAAAGCACACGCATTCCAGCTGCGCATCGGCCTTGCCGCGTTCGTTCACAAACTTCCGGACCAGCTCCGTCGGCGGCAGTGTCTTGCGTCCCATCACCTCGACGAGCGGAAACTGCACCGAGCCGTCGTAGCAGCGGAAGACGAGCTCCGTGCAAACCAGCTTGTCAGAGCTGAAGAAGTCGAAATCGAAATCGTAGTTCTTGCCGAGATGACTGAACGCCCGCGCGATCGCTTCGCGAATCTGCTCGTCCTTCACCCGCGGACGCAGCACCGCCGCGGCATCCGCCACCCCAATGCAATGTTCCAGCGTGGTCATGCGCACGCCTTCCGGCACTGCTTCGAGGATGAGATGCTCGTGACCCTTCGCATCCCGCGTGGCGTACTGTTTCCACAATGCGGCGACGCGTGGATCGCGATCGAGACCCAGCTGGACGAGATCGTTGGTCGTCCCCACGTAGAGCGCCGCATGCGCCCAGTAACCCGGCATCAGCGCGCGGGACAGAAACCAGTTCTGGCGTTCGATCAAGATGTCGCCCGGCTTCAGCTTCGCTCGGAACTCGGCGAGCTGCTCGGGTCGAATCATCAGTTCGCCATCGCGCGGCTGGCGGAATCGCGTGCTGCCCAGCCACGTCGAAACAAACGCCTGCCCGTGGTAAGTCAGCGCCTTGGTAATCCGCCCCGCTTCCTTGATCGGCTCTGTCAATCCGCCCTTCGCCAGCAGCGCCAGTCGTTCGTCGCGCGTCTCAGCATGTTGGCGAATGGCCTCGTGAAATCCGTCATAGGGCGCCGGGGCAGCCAGGCCCAGCTTTTCAAAAGTCTTCGCGAGCTTCCGGTAATCCGCGAGCGACTGGTTCATGAAATCCCGCGCCTGTTCCTGCATCAGGTTGCGCTTCACCATGTCGAACATCCCCGCGGGCAATCCCCAGCTCGCATCCGGCTCGTTCAGTTTGCGCACGGAATCCGGCGATGGCTCAAACCGCGCCACCAGTTTCAGCGAGGAATCGGAAATGGCCGACGCCGACGCCAGCTGCAATAGGAACGCCCGCGTGCGCAGTCGCTCGTCGGGAATCTCGGCGTGACGTTGGTATTTCCAGACGAGGCCGAGCAGCGTCGTGCGACAGGAGAGATAACTCAGCATCGCCTGCCGAATCGCATCGCTGTCCGCCTGCGCGTAGAAGTTGCGTCGACCGGAAAGAAACCCTGCCTGCAGTTCCGCGGCGCGGGCTTCCAGCGCACGCACGCTGGCGATCGCGCTCACCAGCATCTGTTCATCAGAACTGACGAGCGCGGCGAGATCATTCGTCGCCAGCTGGCTGAGTTGCGGCGGTGGTTTTCCCAGCTCGTTGATGCCGTCGTCGCGGAGCATCGTCCGGAACCAGGCAACCGCGAAGAACACGGCCACGCCCACGGTCGCCCAACGCGCCGTCGCCCAGCCGAAGCGCCGCCAGGAAAAACTGTTGAGCGGCAGACGCTCGGGAGAACGCACCTGCGCGAATTCCGCGGCCATCGTCTCCAGCGTGTCTCGCAGCTGGCCATGGGCGAGCCGCATTTCGCGCAGCTTCGCCGGCTGGCAGGCGATGGCGATGTCGCGCCACCACGCCGGGCTCGTCCGCTGCACGCGACGCCAGTATTGCAGCGCTAGCAGTCCCGCCAGCGGCATCGGGATCAGCCACGCCCACGCGACCCACGGCAGGAAGTAGCGCGTCATCAGCCACCAGTGGAACGCATACCATGCGCCGTAGATCGGAACGCCGGCGCCGAATCGCGCCAGGGCAATCGTGCTGCGACCAGGCGCCTGGACACAGCGGGCAATCGCGCGCGTGACGAAGAAGGGAATCAGGTGATGCAACGTTCCGATGAGCACGACGAAGAAGCCAAGGTTCATCAGCACCGCTTCGCCCAGTAGACGAACTGTCAGTCGCCAGCCCTGCCAGCGAAGCACGGTGGAACGAGCCGTCAGTCCGGCCTCCTGCAACCTCGCCGTCGTTTGGTCGATCATCCGGGCCGTCGATTCCGCCCGTGCGCGGTCGGTCCGCATGAAGTGATTGATCGCATCCGCGAGATGTTTCCGCTGGCGCAGCCAGGCGAAAGGATTGCGGCGGCATTCACGCGGAGGTGGCAGCAAGGTTTCGAGCTGATCCAGGAATGGTTCCCAGATTCCGTCATCGAGATGCACCACCAGCTGCTTCAACCGCCGATCGATCTCCGCAGTGAGATCGCGCACGGCCTGCCGGTCGTCGCCCGCGTGCGTCGTCAGCCACGCATTGACGTCGATGGGCTCACCAACGCGCAACCACACCGCGCTGCGGAACTGTTCCTTGCGCCGGTAGTTGATGCCGATGGGAACGAGCTTGAGGTTCTGCGCGCCTTCACGGACGGCTTGAACGGCGATGCGCGCCGCGCCGCTTTTCACCTGCTCCACCCGCGCTGCATCGTGGCTCTTGCCTTCGGGAAAGATGCCCACCGCTTCGCCAGCGCGCAGGCGCTCCGCCGCGACACCGAGCGATTCCAGATTGCGATGCGTCTGGGATGGATCATCGCTGCGGCGATAGGCGGGCATCATGCCGAGCGCGTGGAGGAGATTGCCAAAGACAGGAATCTGAAACAGCGGCGCCTTCGCAAGGAAGCGGACCGGGCGTTTCGCGACCAGCCCGACCATCACCGGGTCCATCAGGGAGTTGTGGTGATTCGCCGTCAGCAGCAGGGGACCGCTGGCGGGGATTCGCTCCGCCCCGGAGATCTCAATGTTGGGATAATAGACACGGGCGAGACCGCGCACGGTGATGCGCGCCAACTGGCTGATCCATCCATTGCCTGAGTTCATGGCGATTGTCCGAACTGTTATCGGTCGAAACCCGACTGGGGATGCAGGGTTTCGAGAATCGCCTGGAACGTCAATTCAGCAGAAGCCGTCGCGCAGCCACCGGTTCATCCCGCGCTGTTGGTGGAACTCAAGGCCTGACCGGTCTCAGGAAATGCCGCGCCGCTCCGGATCCAGTCGATGATGGTCATGATCTCCTCCGAGGTCAGCGGTTGCTTGCCCTCCGGCGGCATCACGTCGTCATGGGTGGAGGGTAGTAGGATAAGTTTCACCACGTTGCTCTCGATGGGGTCGCCCGGCTTGATGGCGGCACTCTCACTGTCACCGCCCTTCAACGCGAACTCGGCTTTGTCGATGCGGTAGCCGCCCTTCTGCTTCTCGGGACCGTGACAGCTGTGGCATTTCGCGGACAGAATGGGCTGAACCTTCTCCGTGTAGAACCGCGTCTTCTCATCTGTCACCCCGGTCGTCGTCGCCATGTCGGCGAGCAACTCCTCGTCGCCCTCGAGAAACTCACGCAAAAAGTCCGGCGCGTTCTCAACGAGATACTTCGATCCGTGCGTCAGGTTGCCACCATAGTGCCCGGCCACCACCACCAGGCCAATGGTTGCCGCCAGCACACCGCGATAACAATTTGTCCACAGGCGGCGCGTTTCGTGGCGTTGCGCGATCCATTGCAGGAGGATCGTCACCACCGTCGCCACGGGCACGCCCAGGCCGTAAATCTTGTGTAGCTCGAGCATCCGCGACTCGTATTCACCACTGCCCGCGCGCATCAAGCCAAACGACGCCGACAACACGCCAGTCACCAGACCCAGCCAGAGCATCATCACCGTCACGCGGCGGATCTCCTCGCTTGGACGAAACACGCGATACGCTTCGAGGAGGAAGGCAACCGTCACGAAGCCGATGGGAAAATGGAGAACAACAGCGTGGAACGGAGCCAGAAACGGCCGCCATTGAAACAGATGCTTCACCGTTTCCTCCGGAGGCGACATCGGCGCAGCCGCAACGGCAGCGGTGGCGAAACACGCTCCCATCAAGATCAACCCCAGTCCCCCGCGCGCGGTGTGTTTGAGAATTCGCTGCATGCAATCAACCCCGTTTCCCAGATGGTTCGTCCTACAGTCGCCAGTACGCCGGAAGATCTTTCTTCGTGGCGAGCAGGATCTCGCGGATGGCCGCGCGCGATTCCGGGCTCAGCTTCGCGAACTCCGGCGACCGGTCCTGACCGTCGAGAATGTCCCAGAGCCGGCGATAGAAGTGCCGCCGCGCCTCCTGCGGCAGACTCGCGAACGACGACGAATAGATCATGTAGCTGCACGGAAACTCGAACAGCCGCGTCTGCAAATTCAGCTGTCGGAGCGAACGCCCTTTGCCGTCCCTCGGTCCCGTCTTCGAGAATTCCTCCGCGAAGGTACTTGAACCCTGCACCGGCGAGGTGAGCGGCGTTTCTTCGACGAACAACATGTAGCGCAGCAGCGCCTCGATGGCTGGATACGCCGGCCGCAGACTGTCCCCGCTGCGCAGGGCGCTCGCCGTATCGTAGTGAACCCGAGTCAGTAGATTCTGCGCGTGCGCCTGATGTTCATGAGTCAGCAGGGCCACGATGTCACTTCCGGCGCTGGGGTAACGCGAGATGTCGAGCAGCGGCGCCAGATCGGTCACGTTCGCGTTGCAGAGTGGATCCTTCTCGTGCCGGGCGATGGCCGCGGTGCCAAACAGATTCCCGCGATGCGACTGCTTACCGTGGCGACCCGTGACGTAATATCCACCCCAGCGGTCCGCGAGCGGCGTGCGATGGTCCACCAGCAATCCGCTCAATAGTTCCACCTCTCCATCGTCCTTGGTGAGGAACGAGCGGACGAGAATCCCGGGAACGTTCAGCGTCTTCGCCGAGGCATGGCATTCCAGGCAACGGTCATCGCGCTGCAATCGCGGCCGCTCCGTCGCGCTTTGGGAAAGTGTGTAGAAGACCACGCCGAGTTTCGGATCCGCCGCCGCCAGTTCGATCACTTCCGCGGCCGGCACGTAGGCGACACTGACCTGGTCGTTGTAATAGAGCGCGCGCGGGGTCTTGGGCGAAATGAGTGCCTTGTTCGGAGAAGTCTTTGAAGCCACCAGAAGCTGCGAGGTCGCGGGAACGTTGAGCTCCTTCAAGAGCGCCGTCAGGTAGCCAAAAGCCGGTTCGTGCGCAAGGCGGGTCGCACCGGCATCGAGGCGCCGCTGAAGTTCCGATACCGAACCACTGGCGTCCGTGCCCTTGTAGATCTTCATCTCCTCATCAAACGCAGGATAACTCTGGCGTTCCGCCGCGATCAGGATCCCACCGAGGTGCAGCACGAACCCGCAGAGGATTACGGCCGTAAGGCGATACACACCGCGAGGTCGGCGATGCACAAGATGAGAGTGCTCAATGGTTTTCACGGTACTCACTAATAGGACGCCGCAGGCACCACCCTTGAGCACGACGATTCTTGCAAAATCGTGAACAAATCTTGTGCGGTCTGGAAGGGAGAGAGGAACCCGGCGCCAGATCGGGAAGGCTCAACCAGCGTTCCGCGGGAAGAAACGGCCGCGGCCCCAATCATCGAAGATCGAGTAAGCCACCGGCGTAACGAGCAGCGTGAGCAGGAGACAGAGGGATTGTCCGCCAATCACGACAACGGCCACCGCGCGGCGCTCTTCGGCACCCGGTCCGGTGCCCAGCGCCAGCGGCAACATGCCGGCGATAAGCGTGAGCGTGGTCATCAGGATCGGACGGAGACGATCGCGGTTGGCCTGGAGAATTGCGGCCGACCGCTCCATGCCCCGGGCGCGCAGGTTGTTCGTATGATCGATCTGGAGAATCGCGTTCTTCTTCACGACTCCAAACAGCACGAGCATGCCGAGCGCGGAGTAGAGATTGATGGTCTGGCCCGTGACCCAGAGCGAGAACAGCGCGAACGGCACGCAGAGCGGCAGCGAGAGCAGGATGGTGAACGGATGCACGACGTTCTCAAACTGCGACGCGAGGATGATGTACATCAGGATCACCGAGAACAGAAACGCCCAGATGAACTCGTTGAACGTCGTCTCCAGCTCGCGGGCGCGACCGGAAACGCGGTCGGAATACTCCGGCGGCAGGTTCATGGAGGCGACTTCCGCCCGGAGAGCGGCGATGCGATCCGCCTGCGCGTAGCCCGGCGCAATGCCGGTGCGCAACCGAACCTGGCGTTGACGATCAAGACGATCGATGCGCGACGCGGATTTAGCGGGCACGATCTTCACGACGTTGTCGAGGCGCACCAATCCCCCACCCTGCTTCGGCACATAGAGGCGGGCGATGGTTTCCGAATCGTTGCGATCGCCTTCCTGCAAACGAAGCTGAACATCGTAGTCGTCGTTCACCGATTCATCGCGGAACCGGGAAACCTTCTGGTCCCCGCCTACCATCAGGCGCAGGGCGTTGGCGATGTCCTCGGTGTCGACTCCCAGTTTGGCAGCGCGCTCGCGATCGATCTCCACGCGCAGCTCGGGCTTGTCGAGCTTGAGCGTGGTGTCGGCCTCGATGAGTCCCAGCTCCGGCGCCTTCCGACGCAATTGATCCGCGTAGCCTGCGAGGCTTTCCAGATCGGGCCCCAGCAGCGCGAAGTCGATGTCGTAGTTCGGTCCACCGATGCTGAAGGTCTGGGGATTTCGAATAGACGTGCGCAAGTCGGTGAACTTGCGCAGGCGTTTGCGAATCTCCGTCACCACGTCGCGCTGCGAATAATTTCCCTGAAACGCACGCCAGGGCGGCCATTGCAGGAGCCGTTTCCAGGAGAAGACGCGTTCTTCGTGCGGCACCAGCTTCACGTAATAGCGCGCATTGTTCACGCTGCCGAGAAATCCGCCGCCGCCCGCGGAGCCGAGCACGGTGCGAATGCCCGGGACGTTGCGCAGCTCCTCCTCGATGAGAAGCGCGACGCGATTCATCGAGTCGAGCGCGGCGCCCTCCGGCGCGGTGATGTTGATCTCGAACTCACCTTCATCAACGTTGCTCGGGACGTACTCCTGCTTGACGGCCTTGTAGAGAGGAACGGACGACGCGATGACCAGCAGCGCGAGCCCGGCGATGATCCAGCGTTGTCGCATGGACCACCGGAGCATGACTGAATAGATGTGATCGATGTAATGGTAGAAGCCGCGCCGTGAATCGCCTTCCGAAGTGTCGTTCTCCTTCTCATCACTCCGGTGCGCCCGCAGCAACCGCGCTCATCATTGGCGTGAGGGTGAAGGACACGAGGAGGCTCACGAGCACGGACAGCGGCCGAGGTGATGCCGAACTGGTAGAGGAACCGGCCCGAGATGCTCGACATGAACGACACTGGCACAAAGATCACCACAAGGCTCAGCGTCGTCGCCATGACGGCGAGGCCGATCTCCGCCGTCGCTTCACGCGCCGCGTCGAATGGCTTCATCTTCTTCTCCTCGATGTGTCGGAAGATGTTTTCGAGGACCACGATCGCGTCATCGATCACCACCCCCACCATCAGCACCAGCGCCAGCATCGTCACGCTGTTCAGGGTGAAATCGAGCGCCTTCATCACGCCGAAGGTCGCGATGACCGAGGTCGGAATCGCCACCGCGGCGATGATCGTCGCGCGCCAGTTCCGCATAAACGCCAGCACGACGAGGCAGGCGAGAATGCTTCCGAGGATGAGATGCTTGTTGATCTCGCCCAGCGCCTCGTAGATGTAGCGGGACTGGTCGCGGATCACCTCCATCTTCACGTCAGACGGCAGCTGCGCCTGCACTTTGGCAATCTTCTCTTTCACGCCCTCGATCACCGCGACGGTGTTGGCGCCGGACTGGCGGCGGATATCCAGCGTCACAGATGGAGAGCCGTTCAGCCGCGCGATCGAACGCTGCTCCTTGGTGCCATCCTCGGCCCAGCCAATATCGCGGACGCGAATCGGCGAGCCGTTGCGCGTGGCGATGACCATGTCATCAAACCCCTTCGCGCTGGTGATGCGTCCCATTGTGCGCAGGCTCTGCTCGCGCAAGCGGGTGGTCACATTGCCGCCGGCGATGTTCGCATTCTGCCGGTCCACGGCATCGCGCACGGCGGTGATGGGGATCTTGTAGGCGGCAAGCCGGTCCGCATCGATCCACACATTGATGGCGCGTTCGAGGCCGCCGTTGACTTCCACTTCGCCGACGCCGAACGAGCGTTCGAGCTGCACCTTCACAAGCTTATCGGCGATTTCCGTCAGCTCGCGCTGCGAACGCTGGCCGGACAATGCGATGGTGAGCACCGGCGACAGATCGTTGTCGGACTTGCTGATCGTCGGCGGGTCGGCGTCGCGCGGAAGGTCCCGCAACACAGTGCCGACGCGATCGCGCACATCCTGCGCCGCGGCCTCGATATCGCGGCTCAGCTCAAAGGTAACAGTGATGAACGCGGAGCCGGAGCCGCTGATTGACTGCAATTCCTTGATGCCCTCGATGGTGTTCAGCGCCTCCTCGATGGGTTGCGCGATCTGCGATTCCATCTCCGCCGGCGAAGCCCCGGCCAGCCGGGCGTTCACGCGGACGGTGGGAAGATCAACGGAGGGAAACCGGTCGACATCGAGATGCGTGTAGCTGGCCACCCCGACGACAACCAGGGAGAGGATCAGCATCGAGGCGAAGACCGGCCGGCGGATGCAGATTTCAGCGAGCTTTTGCATGAGGCATCGCCGCGATTACAACGTCCGGGGCTGATCCGCGCTGGTCTGCATCGGCGCGGATTCCTTGATGGTCACGGTTTCGCCCGTGCGGAGATTGCCAGGCTCCAGCACGACGCTTTCGCCCGCCTTCAATCCGGCGACTACTTCAATCCAGCCCGCCCCGCGGCGTCCTGTCGTGATGTTCTTCTCCTGCGCTTTTCCGTCCAACACCGTCACGACTTTCTCCAGGCCGGCGAACGTGATCAGCGCGTCGGATGGGATCGCCAATCCCTCGTCGTTCTCTCGCGTGATAATTTGCGAACGCGCAAAGAGCCCGGGGCGCAGCGAGCCGTCGTTCCGCACGTCGGCCTCGACGAGCAACATCCGCGCCTGCTCATCGATGGCCGGGCTGACGCGCATGAGCGCGCCGGAGTAAACATTCGTGTCGCCCTCGACCGTCAATCGCACGCGCTGCCCCAGGCGGATGGATGCGGCGTCACGTTCGGGAACCTCCAGCCGTAAGCGGAGCGGATCGGTTTTCACCAGGCGCGCGACCGGCGATCCGGCGGGCAGGAACTCACCGAGATTCGCGAGCCGCGATTGAATCGCCCCGTCGAACGGAGCGCGCAGGGAAGTATCGCTCAGCTGCTGTTTCGCGAGATCAAACTCCGCGCGGCGCTGCGCGAGCACCGCCTGTCGCGTGCGCGCCTCCTCGCCCGCCGCCTCGTAGCGATTCAAGGCGACAGTGTAGGCGGCTTCCACCGTGTCGAACTCGGACTTCGAAAGCACGCCATCGTCAGAGAGCTTGAGCACACGATCGCGGTTGCGCGTGGCTTCGTTCAACACCGCCTTTGCTTCCTTCACGGCGCTCGTCTTCTCGGAATCGAACGTGTCATCCGTTCCCTCCAGCGACAAACCCACCGTCGCCCGCGCCTGGGACAGCGCCGCGGACGCCTGTTGCAGGCGCAGCTCGTAATCGCGCGGCTCCACTTGCGCGATGACGTCACCGCGCTTCACCACGGTGCCGATGTCCACGGGAAGGTTCTTCAAGCGCCCGCCGATCTTGACGCTCAAGGTGGCTGCTTCCTCCGCGAGCAAGACGCCGGTCGCCGTAACCATTCGTTCCATCGGGCGATTCTGCACCGGCGCGACGCGGACCGTGCGGACCTTGTTAGTGCCACCGGCGGCGCCTTTCGGTGCCTCCGATTTCGAGCACGCGCCGGCCATCGCCACCAGCGCGGCGAGAGCCACAACGCGAATCGAACTGGGTTTCATGTCCATCACGCTAAACAATCTCGTCCCGGCAGCGCCACAGCGAACCCGGGAACGCATGGGTTGACTGCCCGCGCGCTCCGCAAATTCACCGCTGTTACCGCTCACTTGCCGGCGATCACCGGCTCGGCTTCAACTTCCACCGGCTTCGTCGCCTTGCTCTTCGAAAGGTCGCTGAACATCGTGTAAACGATCGGCACCACGTAGAGCGTCAGGAACGTGCTGGTCAACATGCCGCCGACCACGACGATGCCCATGGGACGCCGGCTTTCCGCGCCCGCGCCGAAGCCGATGGCGATCGGCAAAATGCCCGCGATGGTCGAGAACGCCGTCATCAAGATCGGGCGCAACCGGACACGACCCGCCTCCAGCATCGCGTCCTTCGGCGCCGCGCCGTCCGCTCGACGCTGGTTCGCAAATTCTACGAGCAGAATGCCGTTCTTCGTCACGAGACCGACGAGCAGCACGAATCCGATCAGGCTGAACAGGTTGATGTTCATTGAGACCATGGGCGGCAGCACGCCGGTCTTGCTCAGGAAGCCGACGAGCCACAACAACCCGAGCGCGCCAAAGCCGGCCAGCGGCACGCAGAGAATCACCGTCCATGGATGCACCAAGCTCTCAAACTGCGCGGCCAGCACCATGAAGGTGATGATCAGTGCGAGACCGAGCACGAAGAGGAATTCGCCGCCGGAGTCCGTGAACTCCTTCGATTCGCCGACCCAGTCGTGCAGGAAGCCGGGGGGCAAATCTTCCTTGAGCAGCGCTTCGACCTGCTGAATCGCCGTGCCGAGCGGAATGCCGACGAGGGACGCCGAGATGGTGGTGGAGCGAAGCCGGTTGTAATGCTCGATCGTGTTCGGCGCGGCGCCTTCACGGCGCGTGATGATCGAGCTGAGCTGCACCAGGCTGCCCTTCTGGTTGCGCACGTAGATGCGATCCAGATCCTGCGGCAACAGACGCGAGCCGCGCTGGAGCTGCGCGATGACTTCGTATTCCTTGCCGTCGAGCTTGATGCGGCTGAGGTCGAGTCCGCCGAAGAGAATTTGCAGCGTGCGCGAAATGTCCTCGATGCTCACACCCAGCGCCGCAGCGCGACTACGATCGATGTCGAGCCGCAGCTCCGGCTTCGTGACCTCGAAGCTGCTCCGGGCGTTCACGAGATTGGTCATCGCACGCAGTTTGTTGAGCAGGCTTTGCGTGTAAGTGTTCAGCTGTTCGAGATCCTGCCCCTGAATCACCAGCTGGAACGCCGAGCCGAAACCCCGTCCGATGGCCTTCGGAATGTTCGGCACGGCGATCGCGCCTTCGACGTTCTGGAAGAACTGCTGACGCAAGCCGCCGGGGCCGTTGACGATCTCCTGGATGCCGCGCTTGCGATCTTCCAGCTCCTTCAGGCGCACGAAGACGATGCCCTGATTCGCCTGGCCCGGACCTGCCATCGCAAACGCGGTGATCGCTCCGTAGGACTGCACTTCGGGCACCTCTTTGAGAATCGCCTCCATCTTCCGCATCTGTTTGTCGGTGTATTCCGTGGTGGAACCCTCCGGCGCGAAAACGAAACTCAGCAAACGACCCTTGTCTTCCTCTGGCAGAAACTCGCCTTCGAGATTTTTGAAAAGCCAGATGTTCGGCCAGCCGACGATCACGGCGAGAACGGCGGCGAGCACCAAGCCCACACCGAGCCGGGGAAGGAAAGGCCAGCCGGCAAATGGTCGCGCCAGCTTCGCGGCCGCATGCACACACGGGCTCAGCGAGCGGGAATAGACGTTCGTAAACCAGCGCATCATCGCCTCGAACCAGCGCAGCAGAAAGATACGATCGTGCGGCGCGTGCTCCTTGAGCATGCGTGAAGCCATCATCGGCGAGAGCGTGAGCGCCACGAAGGCGCTGACGACGACGCTCCCGGCCACCGCCACGGCGAATTCAATGAAGAGCCGTCCCGTTGCGCTGGTTTGGAACGCCAGTGGCGTGAAGACCGCGACGAGCGAGAGCGTGATGGCGATGACCGCGAACGCGATTTCGTCCATGCCCTTGAACGCCGCCTTCATTGGCGTCATGCCGTTCTCAATGTGACGGTGAATGTTCTCCAGCACCACGATCGCATCGTCCACCACGACACCGATCGCCAGCACGAGCGCGAGCATGGTGAGGATGTTGATGGAGTAGCCGAACGCCATCAGGATCGCGAACGTGCCGATGATCGAAACCGGAATCGCGACGGACGGAATCAGCGTCGAACGGAAGCTGCCCAGGAAGAACCAGATGATGATGACCACCAGCGCAAAAGCGATGGCGAGCGTTTCCCAGACTTCACTGATCGCCTTCCGCACGAACACCGATTCGTCGTAGTTGAAAACCATCTGGATGCCGTCCGGCAGCGTCGGTTTGATGCGTTCAATCTCCGCCTTGATGCCGTCCGCGACGTCGACCGTGTTCGCCTTCGACTGCTTCACGATGCCGAGGAAGATGCACGGACGCCCATTGTTGCGGGCGATGGTTCGCTCGTTCTCGACACCCGCGCGCGCTTCGCCGATGTCGCGCAAGCGCACAAGCTTCGCGGCGTCACTGCGGATGACGAGATCGTTGAACTCGTCCGGCGTTTTCATTTCGCCGCGAGTCTGGATGGTCATTTCGCGCTGGAGATTCTCCACGCGACCACTCGGCAGCTCGACGTTCTGGCGACGCAGGGCTTCCTCGATGTCGAGCACGGTAATCTGGTGCGCGGCCATCTTCTCGGAATCGAGCCAGAGACGCATCGAATAGCGTTGCTCGCCGCCGATGACGACGCCGGACACGCCTTTGATCGTTTGGAGGCGATTCTTGATCTGCTTCTCCGCGAGCTGCGTCATCTCAAGCGGCGTCACCACGTCGCTGTTCATGCCAATCCAAATGATTGGCTGAGCGTCGGCGTCCTGCTTGGCCACAATCGGCTCGTCGATGAACTCCGGCAGCTTGCCGCGCACGCGGGAAACGCGATCGCGAACGTCCTGCGCGCTCTGGTCGATGTCGCGGCTAAGATCGAACTCGATGGTGACGCTGCTGACCTGCTCGCGCGACTGGCTGGAGATGGTGCGAATACCCTCGATGTTGTTGAGCTCCTCTTCCAGCCGCTCGGTAACCTCCGTCTCCACGACGCTCGCGTTCGCGCCCGGATAAACCGTCGTCACGCTGACGACCGGGGGATCGATGTCCGGCAATTCGCGCACCGGCAGACGGGTGAGCGCGATCAAGCCGAACAAGATCAGCGCCAGATTCATCATCGTGGTGAGAACCGGCCGCTGGATGCTGATGCGGGGAAGAATCACGGCTTGCCTCCGGTAGTTGCGGGCGCGGACGTCGGCGACGACGCCTTCACCTTCGCGCCGGGACGAATCTTCTGAATGCCCTCGGCGACGACGCGTTCGCCGGGCTTCACGCCGCTGATGATTTCGACCAGCCCCGCCTGGCGAATGCCGATCTTCACCGGACGAATCTGCGCCGTGTCTTCCTTGTCGAGAACGTAGACGATATTTCGATCCCCGCTGGCGGTGACCGCGCTCTCGGGAATGACAATCGCATCTTCCTTGAGCTTCAGCGTGAGGTTGAGATTGGCGAACATGCCGGGCTTCAGCTCCGCGTTCGGATTATCGATGCGCGCTTTGACCAGCGCGGTGCGCGTGGCGCTCTCGACAAAGGGCGCGACGAAGAACACTTCACCGAGGAACGTGCGTCCCGGATAAGCAGCGACCGTGATCTCGATCTTCTGACCAATCTTAAGCTGGCTCACGAAGCGCTCCGGGACGTTCAACTCCACCTTCACCGGATCAAGATCGATCAGCCATGTGAGTGTCGTGTTCCGGGCAATAACCTGACCCGGGCTCACCTGGCGCGAGCTCATCATTCCCTTGAACGGCGCATAGATGCGCGCGTCCTTCAGCAAACGCTTCTTCAACTCCAGGCTCGCCTTGCTCGCCTGATACTGCGCCGCGGCCTGATCGTATTCCTGCTGGCTGATGAGCTTGTCCCGCAGCAACTGCTTGTTTCGATCGTAGGTCGTTTCAGTCAGCTTGAAGTTCGCCTCCGCCTCGTTCACCGTCGCGGTAAACTTCGATTCATCGAGACGAATCAGGAGATCGCCCTGTTTCACCTTCTGGCCCTCGGTGAAGAGCACCTCCTCCAGCGTGCCGTCCGTCTCGGACTTGATCTCCACCATCTCGTTCGCCGCGACGGAGCCGACCAGCGAAAGCGTCTCGTTCACCGCCTGCACTTTCGCTTCCGCAATGACTGCCTGCACGGCATAGGCCGGAGGTGCAGCGCCGCCCTTGGCCGCTTCCTTTTTGCAACCGGTCAGGACTGGCGAAATCGAAACCAGGACCGCCAGCAGGGACACGAGACTCGTTTGTTTCATAGTCAGTTTGAAAATCGTTACCGGCGGGCCGAGGCGCCGCCGAGGAAAAGTTGCACGATGGATTCCGCATCACGCCGCGTCAGCCGCGGCTTTCCGTGAACGAGATGCTCCATCACCTTGATGGTCATCATTCCGTAAATCCCCATCGTGAGCTCGCGGCTGGAATACGTTTTGTTGAGCCCGCCGTCGGCCAGGCCGCGCCGGATGAGCGCGTGCATGAACTCGAAGTTCCGCTCGCACTTGTCCACGTACCGAATCTCCGCCGGTATCTCGCCGCGCGCGGAAAACGCCGTGGCAAAGGCGATGCGCATCAGCGAACGGTGGTCGTTGATGAACTCAAACAACGCCGCGAGCACTTCCGTCAACTGTTCCGCCAGGCTCCCGCCCTGTTCGCCAGCCTCGCACATCAGGCGATACCGCTCGTCGTGCGCCCAGTCGATCAGCGCCTGAAACAAACCAGCCTTGCTCTTGAAATAGTAATACAGCGTGGGCTTCGTCACGCGCGCGGCGTCCACGATGGCCTGCACGGAGGCGCCCTCATAGCCGCAGTCAGCGAACTGCTTGAGGGCCGAGCGCAAAATCTTCCCGCGCGTCTGTGAGTCGTGCTTGTCCATTAAACCTACCGAACGGTAGGAAGACGCTTAAGGGAGGTCAATTTCTATTCCCGCAATCTCAATGGAACCTGCGACTAGCGCCTCACACCAAAGTGATGCAGCACATTTCTGACAACCGCCGCCCACTTCGGATCCGCGTGCAACGCCCAGCCGGAGCCGATGGCGCCGGCGTTGAAGACGCGTCCGCCGTCGGGTCGTTCCCAGTAAATCATTTCGCCGCCTTGATCGGTCTTGGGTTTGATCACGCGGAAGAAGTAATCCATCGCCTGACCACCTTCCTTCCACGGCAGGATGCCGTTTGCGATGCGCGTGATGCCGGGCGGATCCTGCGGGACCACGCCGCCTTCCGGGGACGGCTCGACTTGCAGCGCGGAAAAGGTTGATGGACGGATGTCCACTTCGTGACCGTTCGCCATCGGGAACTTTCCTTCGCCGCCCCAGCCAAACTTGTCGCCGTTCTTGAGCCCGCTTTTCTCTGGCGTGTTGAAGAGGAAGTGCGCGTCGTTCTCCACGACGTAGGGACCGAAGTTTTTCGGGTTCGACTGGTTGTTCCAGCCGATGATATCGAGCGCGATGACGCGATAACCTGCCATGCCGCATTCGCGCGCCGGGCCACCGCGCAATCCATCCTGGCTATGCCATGCCTCGCCGCGACGCGACTTCGGCACTTGATCGCCCGGGGAATCCACTTTGCGACATTCCATGATCGTGCAGTCGTCGTTGAAGCTCACGCGCCAGCCGAGCGTGTTGCCGCTCAGCACGAGCAGATTACCGCCATCGCGCATGAACTTCTCCGCGCCACGATACATGGGCAGCGACCAGTATTCATTGTGGCCGACAATCATCAGCACCTTGTAACCACGGAGCTGGCTCGGATCGCGATGCCAGTCCACGTCGCTGATCAAATCGTAGTCGTAGCCCTGTTCCTCCAGCCACGTTTGCGGGAAACGATCCGCGCGCATCAAGTGGCTGTAATCCGTCGCGCCACCGTAACGCACGTACGGCCCCGCCGCCGGCCACGGCATCCGCAGGCCAAGTTGATACGTGCCCTGCCCCGCCGCATGGGAGCGATAGAGACAATACGACGGCAGACCGCGATCGGGTCCGTAGCCACCGGTGCCCCAAACCTGTTTCAACTCCGGTGGCGTGATGGCGAACGGCGTGCCGTTGTACGCGCGCCAGGTGTTCGTCGCACAAACAAAGAGAATCGGCGCCTTGCGACGACGCGGCGCCCGGCGCACGAGGAACGTGCAGTGGTAGAGCCGCTCCTTGCCGTCGAAGGTGAACTTCATGCGCGCGACGTAGATGCCGGACCGCGCGTCGGACGGCACCTTCCAACGATGCGTCACCGCCCAACGGCAGTCGTAGAGATCGTCCGAAGCGAAGCGCAGGCCGTGACCGCGCTCGGCGTCCTGCTTCGGATCGTAATTACCGAAACGCTCGACCGCCGCCTTGAAACTGGGCCCGCCTATCATCCACGTCGCATGATTGATGATGCGCCCGTGGCGTCCGTTGCCGGAAGCGTCAGCAACGCGTTCACCCTGTTCTTCACGCAGTAACCAGCAGCCGAGCACATCGCGGCCGCGGGCGCCTGTGAGGCCCTTCGACTCGAAGCGTTGCTTCACTTGCTCCGCGATCAACGCGCGGCTGTAGATCACCGGCATGGAAATGTCGCCCTCGAGGAAATGCTGAACCACCCCGCCCTGCGCCATCGCGCCAAGGCGCAGCGGATGCGTTCCGGGTTTTAGCGTGCCGACGAAATCCCACGCGGCAACTTCCTCGCCGTTCACGTAAACGCGTTTCCGCTTTCCGTCCCACGTCGCAGTGAGATGATTCCACTTGTTGCGCGTGACCACGCCAGTCTTCGTGCGATGGACGACAGCTTCGTCGGGCGAAACACCGTCGCCGAGGTAGAAGCCCACGTAACCATCCTTGCCGATGCCGAGCGCGAAGCCTTCCGAGGAATCCTTGTCCTCCTGACTCACGACGCCCTGCAGCTTCGTGATATCCCACGGCCGCACCCAGCATTCCACGGAGAACGCCTTCAGCGCGCCGCGCAGTCCTTTCGCGATGTGAACATAGGAACCGGGATGAATCGGCTGCGGCGTGGCGTTCTGACCGCCGAGATCCGCCAGCACGGTGTCGCCGGACGGATCGTCCACGTTCAGCCCGAGGCGGCAGATGGTCATCGAATACGGCACGCTCGCGCTCACGCACAGTTCAAACGTGTCGCCGGCAGCGATGCTGTGCTCCATGGGATACGCGTGAACTCCGGGCACATCCATCGCGCGATGCGCGGGAATCGTCTCAGCGCGGCCGGTGCGAGTCGCGGCGCGGGCCGGGAGCGGGAGGTTCAACGCGGTGAGGCCGGCCACACCGATTCCGGTGCGCCGGATGAATTCGCGACGAGTGGTCTTGGACATGGTGAGTTGCGGAATCGTTCTCCCGCCCGTCAAACGCTCGCAAGCTGTTTCTCCGGCTGCGTTCTACCGCGTCAATATCGGTGAGGCGAAACTCTCGGCTAATCAGCTGAAACCCGTGGTGCGAGCGAAGCCTTGGCCTTGTCGAGCTGGGCGCGGGTGCCAAGGAGCAGGACCTGATCGCCGGATTGCAACTCCTCGTCCGGTCCCGGATTGACCAGGCTGTTTCCGTTGCGTTCGATGCCAACAATGCTCGCGCCCGTTTCGGACCGGAGCTGAAGCTCGCGGATGAGTTTGCCGGTGGCTGCGGAACTAGCCGCGAGGGTCAACATCTCCAAGTCTGCCTCGCGCAGAAGCCCGCCCAGCGGCGGAACCGGTGCATGTTCGTGTCGGGTAGGCGGCGGTTGGGTGAACGTCTCCTGCAACGCGCTCTGCGCCTTCGAATACACGCGGATAAACGAGCGCCAAAGCAGCCAGGTGACCAGCGCCACAATGAGGAGCAGGACGATCAGCATCCGGGTGTTTGGCAGCAAGGCGGAGCTGAGCAGCAATACATACAGGCCGAGGGCGGCGAGCCCGGCCGCCGGAACGACCTGGGCCACGACGGCGCGAATCGCAGCCGTGCGTTCACCGGCGGCGGCTTCAGTGACTTTGGTTTCCGCGATGAGCAGTCCCAGCGCCTGCAGCTTGCGGAACGTGGCGATGAGCAGTGGCAGCGACGCGACAACGGCCGCGAGCCAGAGCGCGCCCTTGAGCAGATCTCCGCCGGGCAACATTCCGCTCAGCCAGCCGGGCGGACGACGTCCGACGAACGCCGCGGCAATAAACACCGCCGCCACCAGCGCGGCGTTCAGCGCCATTTGCCAGAACCAGCGGCGAATGAGTTTCGTCGCCAGACTGCTCTGGCGGCGGCTCCCAAGCTGACCAACCCATTGCGTGTAGAGCCCAAGGCTGTTCACCAGCGGCCGCGGCGCCACGCGGTCGAACCAGCTCACGAGACCATCGGAGCCTTTCATCAAATACGGCGTAAACAATGTCGTGACGGCTGAGACCGCGACGGCGATCGGGTAGAGAAAATCGCTGGTCACCTTCAGCTGCAATCCCAGGGAAGCGATGATGAACGAAAACTCGCCGATCTGCGCCAGGCCCATGCCGACTTTCAGGGACGTGCGCGTGTCGTTTCCACCCACGAAGGTGCCGATCGCGCAGGTGATGACCTTACCGACAACCACCGCCGCCGTGATGACCACAATCGGCAGCCAGTGAAGCGCGAGCATCTTCGGATCGATCAACATGCCGATTGTGACGAAGAAGATCGCACTGAACATGTCGCGCACCGGTTCGGTGAGAATCTCGATGCGATGAATCTCGCGCGCCTCGGCAATGACCGCGCCGATGATGAACGCGCCGAGCGCCACGCTGTAATCGAGCTTCGCCGCCAGCAATGAGAAGCCGAAGCACAGCGCCAGCACGGTGATGAGGAGCATCTCGTTGCTCTTGAATCGCGCCACATAACTGAGAAGCCGCGGCACCGCGAGCAGTCCGATCACCAGCGCCGCGACGAGGAAGATACCGAGCTTGCCGATCGTGATGCCGACATCCGCAACGCTGAGCGCGCCGGTCATGGCGATGCCGGACAGCAGCGCGATCATGACGATGGCTAGAATGTCCTCGATGATCAGGATGCCGAAAATGAGTTCCGAAAATCGTTCCTTCGATTTGCCCAGCTCGGCGAGCGCCTTGATGATGATCGTCGTGGAAGAGATCGAGAGCATCGCGCCGAGGAAGATGCTGTCCATCGTGCTCCAGCCGAACATGCGCCCGATCTCGTAGCCCACCCACACCATCAGCAGGATCTCCAGCAACGCCGCGATGAACGCCGCGCCGCCGACGTTGCGGAGCTTGCGCAGGCTGAACTCCAGGCCGAGCGAGAACATCAGGAGAATCACGCCCAGCTCGGACATGGTCTTGATCGTCGCCTCGTCGTGGATGAACGGCGCCGGCGGCGTGTGCGGCCCGATGATTACTCCGGCGAGGATATAGCCGAGCACGACCGGCTGTTTGAAGCGGTGAAAAATCACCGTCACCAGCCCGGCCACAATCATGACCACCGCGAGGTCCTGAAGAAATGTGACTGAGTGCATTGAGCTGCGTTCCTGTGCGGACATTTTGCGGCACGATTCGGATTGGTCAAACGATTGATCCCATTCCGTGCAAAAAAGCCGACGCACCATGTTTGGCTGAACATTCCGTCCGGAGGGCCGTCGATTTACCGGACGAAGATTGCAGAACAACGCCGGCCTCGGTTACAAGATTGCCATCCATGATCACTACCTCGTTCGCCTTCCAAGCGGCTCTTAGCCGGATGCTGCTGGTGTCTGGCTGTGTCGCCACATGGTTGATGCTCGCCGTGACTTCCCCGGTCCTCGCGGCGGAAGGCGCGCCGGAGAAGGGCATCACCTACAAGAACGATCGCATCGAATCCGCGCCGTGGTCCGTGCATGTGGTGAAGGTTCCGCGCAATGATCCGACGCTGGAGGTCCGTTCCACGCTCGCCCGAGAAACCGTCCTTGGGCTCAGTCGCGTGAGTGATCAGGCATTGGACGTCCCGTCCTCGGTCGGCACGCCGCTGGCCGGCGTGAACGGCGACTTTTATGAACGCGAAGGCAGCCGCTACGCCGGCGACCCGCGCGGGTTGCAGATTGTGGAGGGCGATCTGGTGAGCGAGCCCACGGGGAATTCGAGCTACTGCGCCTTCTGGATCGATGCGGACGGCAATCCGCACATCGACGATGTCGTGCCCCAGTTCAAAGCGACCTTTCCGGGAGGCAAGAGTTTCAAGTTCGGCCTGAACGAAGAGCGCGGCTCCGGTTCTGTCGTGCTTTACACGTCAACGCTCGGCAAGGCCACGCGGGCTTCGGGCGGACGCGAACTGGTGCTGGAGAAAGCTGATGGCGGATCATGGATTCCGTTCCGAATCGGCGAGACCTACACGGCGACAGTTCGTGAGGCAAACGAGGCCGGGAACAGCCGCCTGGACAAATCCACCGTCGTTCTTTCGTTCGGGCCCCGCCGTGCCGCGGACCTTCCCGCGATCGAAGCCGGCATGGAGATCACGCTTTCCACTGCGAGCACACCGAACCTTCGCTCCGCGCGCGCGGCCATCAGCGGCGGATCGATCATCACGCGCGGCGGGAAGAAGACGAAGATCCAGGAGCCGCGCAACAGCAGTTCGCTGAACTCCTACTCGGTGCGATCGATGTTCGAGCGGCATCCGCGCTCGGCCGTGGGCTTCAGCAAGACGCATATTTTTTTCGCAACCGTCGACGGCCGTCAGCGCGGGCTTTCGGTCGGCATGACGCTGGAGGAACTCGGAGCCTACATGGCGAAGATCGGTTGCGAGGAGGCCATCAACCTCGATGGCGGTGGTTCGGCGACCTTCTGGTATCGCGGACGCGTGGTGAACAGCCCTTGCGACGGCAGCGAACGAACGGTGGCCAACGGCCTTCTGGTGATCCGCAAGCCTGTCACGGCACCAGGTAGCCCAAAGTAGCATTGCGAGTTGCTCCTTAACGACCGCTTAATGGGCGGCGTGATAAGTTGGCGGAACAGCCACCGGTCAATTTTACAAAAATCTTTGGCAACTCGCCGGGGGTATCGGTGTCTACCTAGTGCACGAACCGTCGTTGCCAGACCAAAGAACCGGGCTTAGTATGCCCGACAGTCGGAGTAGTGCGAATCGTACCATGTCGCGGAAATCATTCGGAATCAAAGTGCAGGCAGGGACTGCCCTCGACACATCCAGAAGGTGCTTCGGCGCCGTTTTGGCGATGGCGCTCGCCCTCGCCACGGCCACCCCGGCATTCTCGGCGGCTCCCGCAGGCGAGGAATCCACCCGGACCAACCGCGCGTTCTATTACGTCAACGACAAGCTGCCCGAAGGTCCGTGGTCCATCCACCTCGTCCGCCTCGAGCGCGACAATCCGGACTACGAAATTCACAGCATGCTCGCCGGCAATGCGATCACCGGCATGACCACGCTGAGCGAGCAAACCAAGGCGCTCCCGCCGCAACTTGGCCGGCCGATAGCCGCCGTGAACGGAGATTTTTATTTCACCAGCCCGAAGGCGTACAACGGAGATCCCCAAGGCGTCCAGATTGTAAGTGGCGAGCTGATCAGCGGACCGACCGATCACGCCTGCTTCTGGATCGACGCGAACGGAACGCCGAACACCGGCGTGGTGCAGCCGCTGTTTCGAGCCACCTGGCCGCATGGCTCCACCACCCCGTTTGGCTTGAACGAGGAACGGCCCGGAGATGGCGCCGTCCTTTACACGCCGCGCATGGGACCTTCCACCGGAACCAAATCTGGTGGCCGCGAATACGTGCTCGAAGCAATCGACAAGGCCGCGTGGCTGCCGTTGCGGGTGGGTGCCAAGATTCGCGCCCGCGTGCGCGAAATTCGGGAAGCCGGCGACACTCCGCTCAAGCCGGAGATCATGATTCTCTCGCTCGGACCGCAGCTTCTCGTCGACGCACCAGTCGTTGGTGTGGGCGACGAAGTGGAACTCTCCACCGCGACGGCGCCTTCGCTGACCGGCGCCCGCACTGCGATCGGCGGCGGTCCGCGACTCGTGGTGGATGGCAAACCGATGAACGGCTGGAAGTCCCCCAACCAACGCCATCCCCGCGCCGCCATGGGTTGGAATAACGAATACCTCTACCTGATGCTCGTCGACGGCCGGCAGCCCGGTCTGTCTGTCGGCATGAGTTTTCAGGAGATGGCGAACTACTTCATCAAGATCGGCTGCACCCACGCGATGAACCTCGATGGAGGCGGCTCGGCATCGATGAACGTCTTCGGCCAGGTGGTCAGCAGTCCCTCGGAAGGTCAGGAACGCCCCGTCGCCAACGGACTGGTCATCATCAAGAAACCAAAGCGGGAAATTCCGTAACTCGACCCTTCTCGCTCCGCTACGCCAGGCGTCCGAACTTCTTCTCCAACTCGCGGTAGCTCATCTCGATCAGCGTGGGGCGTCCATGCGGACACGTGTAAGGCATCGCGCACTGACGCAGATCGTTCACCAAATTCTCCAGCTCCGGACCAGCGAGCGGATCGTTCGCCTTCACCGCGTGCCGACAGACCGTCTTGGCGATGGTGTGTTCGCCGAGGCGCTGGGAGTTCACCTGCTGACCGGCGGACTTCAGCTCGTCGATAAGCTCCAGCACGAAGCGACGCGGGTCCGGGGACTTCACCATCGGCGGGAGCGAATCGAGCAGGAACGTGCGTTCGCCGAACTCGCTCAAGCCCACACCAAGCCGCGTCAGCGCGCCGAGCTGCTCGCGCAAGAAATGCGCGTCACGGACGGAAAGCTCCACCGTCTCCGGCAGCAACAGCCGCTGCGAAGGCACATCGCCGCTCTCCAGCCGGTTGAGCATCTGCTCGAACAAAATCCGCTCGTGCGCCGCGTGCTGATCCATCAACACCATGCCGCGATCCGACTCCAGCACGACGTAGAGCCGACCAACCACGCCGACCAGCCGCAGCGGAACATTGAGCAGCGGCGTGGGAACCTCGGAGCGCGAAACCGTTTCCTTCTGCGTAGCAGCCGACGTGAGTCGGCTCACATCAGTTCCCTTCGCAAACGCCGCCTCAACTTCCGGCGCGGTCTTTGGCGCTGATACCTCATTACCACCACCGCGATTCGTCGGCGCCAACTCGGGCGTGCGCTTCGGCCATCCACTCAAGGCCGTCCCGGTCAGGGGCGTAAACGCCGGAAACTCCGTCGTCACTGGTGCGGGCGCTGCAGCCACGACGTCCACAGCCGATTCCACTTCGAGCTTCATCGCCGGCTGGACCGGAGCCGGCGCGGACGACGAGCCGGAATGAAACTTCAGTAAGGCCTCCCGCACCGCCTGCGCCGTGAGTCGACGCACCGTCCGCTCATCGTGGAACTTCACCTCACGCTTCGCGGGATGAATGTTCACGTCCACCGCCGCCGGATCGATCTCAAGGAACAGGCAGCAGACCGGGTAACGCCCCTTCATCAGCGCCGTGTGGTAGCCCTCGATGAGCGCGAAGTTCAGGCCGCGATTCTCCACCGGCCGCTTGTTCACGAAGACGTGCTGATCCTCGCGCGTGGACCGCGACACGCCCGGCTGGCCGATGAATCCCCAGATGCGGAAGCGCCGTTTCTCCGGCACCGGCGTGGGCGCGTCGTGCAGGATGTCGCTGTCGCTTTCCTCCGGCGTGACCAGCTCGGTCAGCTCCGCGCTGAACTCCACGGGCAGCAGCTTCTGTTCATTGCCGAACAGCGCGCGCATCCGCTCGCGCAACGCGGTGAGATGCGCATCCGGCCTCTTGTCCGCCGTCACGCCGGGCAGCTGCCAGACCGGTCGCGTGTCCTTGATGAACGTGAATCCAACGTGCGGATGCGCCAGCGCGGCAAGCGTGAGGTAATGATGAATGTGCGCGTATCTCCGTTTCCTCGCTGCGCAGGAACTTCCGGCGCGCGGGCAGATTGTAGAAGAGCTGGCGCACTTCCATGCTCGTGCCATGCGGCGCGCCCGCTTCCTTCACTTCGAGCATCTTGCCGCCGTGAATGATGATCTGCGTCGCCGCCGGCGAATCGCTCTCCCGTTCGCGCGTGGTGATGGCCATGCGGCTCACGCTCGCGATGCTGGGCAGCGCCTCGCCGCGAAAACCCATCGTGCTGATCGCGCTCAAATCCTCCGCGCGCTGAATCTTGCTCGTGGCGTGGCGCTCAAGGCACATCAACGCATCGTCACGCGTCATGCCCGTGCCGTCGTCCGTCACGCGAATCAGGCTGCGCCCGCCCGCCTGCACCTCGACAGTGATCCGCGTCGCCCCCGCGTCGAGCGCGTTCTCGACGAGCTCCTTCACCACGCTCGCCGGACGCTCCACGACCTCGCCCGCCGCGATCTGGTTCGCGACGTGTTCGGGGAGCAGGCGGATGCGGTTCATCGGGAAGGAGGCTAGACTAGAGCGCCCGACGTAAACTCCCGGCTGATTGAAATCATCGCGAGGCTGACGCACTTCCCGGACTAAAGAGGAAAGTTTACACTCCTTAAAACTGAAACTTGCAAGCGAACTGGAAGGAATGGACCCGGATGGGATCAAATCCGACACGAAGGGGATCGCCTTCGTCATCCCGAATGTTCCATTCACTGCTGCCATTGCCAAACAACTCGTAACCAAGCTCGAGCGTCCAGCGTTTCGAGACGCGATATCCGACACCAATTCCCGCCCGGTAGGCAGGAACAAAATCCCAATCCGTCCCATCACCGTAGGCACCCCCCTCGCTCGAAGGCGACATGGAAAGCCTTCCTGCCGTCCCACCGAGACCACCTTTGAGGTAGCCCGACCAGCGCGAGTCCTTCGGCTGGTAGCGGAAAACTAGATTGGCCGTGACCGGAACATTGAGCAGGCTTGAGTGAGCCGAATAGTTTTCAAAGACGACGTCCTCATCGTAAAGGCGGTCCAAGTGAGTGTAAATCGCCCCCGTCTCCAGCTCTAATCCAAGCCAGCGACTGACCTGCCAGCCGCCGGCAAGGCCGAATGATGCTCCGTAATCCACGGAAGCCTTATTCCCTTCGAAGCCTTTCGTTAGAGTTATATCCTCGGCAATGGCCGGCCCCAACGCCGTCCGCACATAAAACGGACTCTCTGCTTTGGCCGTTTCGCAAAGCAAGAATCCCAAGGTCGAAGCAAGGATGGTTGAATGGAGCAGGTGTCTCATGCTGGTTCAGACAGCGACCAAGCGGCACTCATTCAAAAAAGTGCCGCCAGGCTGATTAGTCCTGCGCAGACTCCGCGGCATCAGCTCCCGCCTGAATTTTCTTCCGGTAAAGCACCACGACATTTCCAACCTGCATGATCAGGTGGCTCGATGTCTTCTCTGCGAGCTGCGGCGCGAGCTCCTTCTTCTCCTCCTTGTGCTCGTCGAACTTCACCTTGATGAGTTCGTGATGCTTGAAGCCTTCGTCGAGGCCTTGGATGAACTGCGGGCTCAACCCGGCCTTGCCGACCTTGAACGTCGCGTTGAGTTTCTGGGCCGCAGCCTTGAGCTTGCGGATTTCGGGATTGTGGAGTTTCGGGAGCATGATCAAATGGTTGAGGTAGCATCCGACGTGAGTCGGATCACCTTTCCGATCAGATCCGGCTCACGCCGGATGCTACGGAGGAGTTTAGAGAATTCGCGCGGCATCGGTTTCCTATTTTGCGACGGCTTTGAGCATCGCCTCACGACGAGCTTTGAATTCAGAACCGGCTTTCCATTCCGGCCATTGGTCCGCGCCGGCGACACGCCAGCCGATTTCGAGCAGAAGCCTCAGGTCATCCACGCCGCCGGACATGTCCCAGTCCGGCTTCACCTCGTCGGTGACCTTGTGGTAGTCGCGCTCCGTATACTCATCGATCTTCTTCTGGCCGTAGCCCGACGGCTGGCCGATGAAATCGACGCCGGACTTCAGGTAAAGCGCCGGCACGCCGAGCTTCGAGAACTCAAAATGGTCCGAGCGGAAGAAGCGTCCTTTCTCCGGACCGGAGTCCGGCTTGATGACGCGCTGCTGCGCCACCGCCGCTTCCTTCAACACATCCTCCAGCGTCGAATTGCCGTAGCCGATCACTTCGATGTCACGCGTGCGGCCCCAGGTGTTGATGCCGTCCATGTTCAAGTTCGCGAGCGTGCGCGTGAGCGGATAGAGCGGATGCTCCGCGTAATACTTCGCGCCGAGCAACCCCTTCTCCTCCGCCGTCACCGCGAGGAACAGCACCGAACGTTTCGGCGGCGTCTTCAGCTTCGTGTAAGCCTCGGCCAGTTCGAGCAGGCCGGCCGTGCCGGACGCGTTGTCGAGCGCGCCGTTGAAGATCTGGTCGCCTTCCAGCTTCTCGTTGCGCCCGATGTGATCCCAGTGCGCGGTGTAGATGACATACTCGTCCTTAAGCTTCGGATCCGAGCCTTCGAGCTTCGCGACGACGTTCTGTGAATCCACCGGGCGCAGCTTGTTGCGAATGGTGAAGCTCGCCTTCGCCCCGAGCGCCACCGGTTTGAAATCCTTCTTCAACGCCGCTTGCTTCAGCGCGGCGAAGTCTTGTCCGGCCTGCGTGAAGAACTCCTGCGCCTTGGGCAGCGTCATCCAGCCCTGCACTGCCACGCGTCTGGCGTTCTTGTCGGGCGACTGGAGATCGAAGTTCTCGCGCGCGTGGCTGGAAATCAGCACGAAGTAGGGATAACCCGCCGGCCCGGTCTCGTGAACGATGAGCGCGGCGGCGGCGCCCTTCGCGGCGGCGATCTCGTATTTGTAAGTCCAGCGCCCGTAGTAAGTCATCGCCTTGCCCTTGAACATCGCGTCGTCGAGCTTCGAGGCGTCGGACGGATCGGGAATCGGCGGATCGTTGATCAGCATCACGATCGTTTTGCC
>JADJPG010000065.1 GCA_016713365.1 Verrucomicrobiota bacterium
ACCTCTGACGCCGCCCGCTGATGGCGTGCTCGAACCTGCCAAGACGGAAGTCGGACTCCGCCGCCACCGGCCCGCGAATCACCGCCGCCAGCTCGTCGATGCGCCGGTGCAGGCGCTCCGGCACGAACTGTCGCACGAGCAATTCTTCCAGGTTGGCGCGATAGAGTTCACGGAAGGACTTCACGACGATAATGCGTTCGAGCAGGCGATGGCGGCCGACCCACGGATGCCAGATGCTGGCCTGCTCCCGCTCGCGGTTGGTGCCGAGCAGGAAGAAACCGCCCCACGAGAGATCGAGATCCCACGGGATGAAACCGAACTTGTTCGAGGTCGGATCGAGATAAAGATGAAAGTTCTGGCCGTTGGAAAGAAAGCTGTCGTAGTTCGAAAGCAGCACTTCGCACGCGAGGTAGCGCGCGAACTTCTCCAGGTCGAGGAACTCGCCAACACGTCGAGCAAACTCCTCGTCGGCCGCGTGGGTGAGCAGTCGCGAGAAATCAACGACGCGCTGCTGCTGCTCCGTTGTCGCCTTCGTCTTCAGATCGTAGATATCCGCGTAGGCCGACCAGTCATCACCGAGATGATGAAACAGCTGGTAAGTCACCGGCTTAAAGATCGGCGTCCGCCGCGAGCCGAAATGGTCGAGGGCGAAATCCGCGTCCACCGGCTCCACCATTGCGTAGAGGCCCAGCGGTTTTTTTGGCCACTTCCCCTCAACGCTCACGTCCACATACGCGTATGCCGTCCGCGGGGCCGGCACGCCCGCGTCGCGGAAGAATTCGTACGCCAGCGCGTCGCTCATGCTGGAGTAATCATTGATCAGATTGTTTAAGGTGAGTTCATCGACATCGCCCAGGCGCTGGCCTTTCACGAACTTGTTCAGATCAACCTTCAGCGAACGCTTCTCGCCATAGAGCGAGCCGAGGAAGGTTCCATTCCCCTTGATGCGCGCGGCGACATTCGTGAAGCGCAGCCCGCTGAAATCCAGATCCGCGTGTGCCCAGTCGAAGTCAAATCCCAGCACGCCAGCGAGCCCGCCACGTTGTGCTTCCGGATTACGCAAGAGCACCGTGCCATCGCGCTGCATGAAGTGCGGCAGAGGCGTGATGCGTTTCGGCTGCATCACCTCCCACTGGTCCGCCGAAAAGCTCAGGTGAACCAGCCAGATGTTCGTCGTTTGATACAAATCGCGGGCCGTGCGAACCGCGTGAGCCGTCGGCAGTGCGGCCGGCGCGGGTCCGGGCCAAGGCCTCGCCGGCGACGCAAGGCCCGGAACGGTGCGGCCCTCGTGTTTGATCGAGCCAACGAGAAACATCGAAATCAACCGGCTATGCCCATCGCGGCCCTCAACGATCCAAATCGTCGCTAGGAGCAGAATGACGCTCGCGACGAACGCGGGCACGCCGAACACCACCCGTCGCCGCCAACGCGTCCACGCGAGCGTATTTAACACGCGCCGCGCGAGGACGTCCGCCGGTCGGCGAACTCCCGTCTCGACGAACGCAGCCACTAATTGATCCACCAGTGCCGTGTCCGGCAACGGCTGGCATCCTTGAGCACAACACGCGTCCCTGAGCGCAGCAGAATCCACTTCGACCCCAGCTCCGCGCAAACGTCGCCGGAACTTCTCCGTGGCGCGTGCGACCAGTTTCGTGAGCTTCTTTTCCCGCACCCGCAGAACAGCCGCGGCGTCCGATGCGGCGAGCCCCTGAAATACGTGAACCAACATCGCCCGCCGCTGCGCCACCGGCAGGCGCTCGAGCGCTGAATCGAGAACCGGCGACAGACGGACCCACAACGGAGCATCGGTCGGAACAGATGTCCGCGCCGCGCGACGGAACCAGCCAACTGCGAATTTCCACCATCCCATTCGCTGCCTCTTCCTCACAGCGACATGGACCAGTTGAAACAGCCATTCCGCGAGCACGGTCTTGCTGGGCAAGCGTCGCGCGCGCCTTGCAAGAACGAGGAACACCGCGCGGGAAATCTCGACCGCTGCGTCCACACTTCCCGTTCGTCGCAGCGCGGAGGAATAAACGAGGGCGAGGTGACGCTCGATCACGGGACGCAACAAGACAACATCGCGACGGCGACGGAAGGCGCGGAGAATTTCAGCATCCGACGGGGAGGAAAACTGGGAAGTGGGAAGAGTCATTGTTGAGCCAGGAGTTGTTAATCAACTTGCCTCTTCCAAAACCTATCCGGCTGGACCATCAAACCGAAATTTGGTGCGCATGGCAGGACTTGAACCTGCACGCCTTTCGGCACTACCACCTCAAAGTAGCGTGTCTGCCAATTCCACCACATGCGCAGCCGGGGGCATACTCAATCAATTCCTTTCGCGGGGCGCAAGAGCATTTTATTTTCACTTGGTTGCTGCCGGCCATCCGGATGGGAAACTACTTTGCGCTTCTCCACGGGAATTCCGTGAACTAAGTTCGCAAACATGAACCTCGTCACTGCCTTTGGCAGAACTGCGCAGCTGCATCCGAAGAAGCCCGCCATCTTCTGGGGCGACGACGAATTCAGCTACGAACAGCTCTTCGCCCAGACCGCCTTCGCGGCGACCAAACTGCAAGCCCTGGGAGTGAAGCCTGGCGACCGCGTCGGGCTCTGGCTCAAGAACTGCCCTGAGTTTGTCCCAGCGATTTTCTCCATTCTCGCCTGCGGCGCCATCGCAGTGCCCATCAATAACTTTCTCAAGCCCGAGGAGATTCAGCACATCCTCACCGACGCGGACATCAACGTCATCGTCACCGACTCCGCCATGGCGGAGCATTTGCCCGCGCTCACCGCGCTCCGTCCGCAATTGCAGTACTGGATCGTCGACGAACTCGCGAAACCGGAGAACCGCTCCGCCGCGCAGAGCGCCACCCTGCCCTCCGTGGCAAACAACGTTCAGCGGGACGACCTTGCCGTCATCATCTACACGTCGGGAACCACCGGCAAATCAAAGGGCGCGATGCTCACGCACGGCAACTTGCTGCACAACGTCGAGAGCTGTCGTCAGGTGATGCTCGTGATGGACCACGATCGTTTCGTCGTGCTGCTGCCGATGTTCCACAGCTTCATGCTCTGCGTCGGCGTGATGCTGCCGCTCATCACCGGCGGTTCGATGGTCCTCATTCGCTCGCTGCATCCGGCCAAGAACATCATCGCGGACATCATTCGCCGACAAGCCACGATTCTGCCGGCGGTGCCGTCATTCTTCCGCACGCTCGCCGCAGCCGAAATGCCGCCCGGCCTACCCTTGCGCATCTGCATCAGCGGCGGTGCGCCGTTGCCGGTCGAGATTCTGCGCGAGTTCAATCGCAAGATGCCCATCCCGCTCATCGAAGGCTACGGCCTCAGCGAGGCGAGCCCGGTCGTGAGCTTGAATCCGATTCAAGGTCCGCAGAAGGAAGGCTCCATTGGTAAACCAATCCCGGATGTGGAAGTGACCATTCAGGACGATGACGGAAACATCCTCCCCATCGGCAGCACGGGCGAAGTGTGCGTACGCGGCGGCAATGTCATGCGCGGCTACTGGAACCAGCCCGAGGCGACGGCGAAGACGATTCGCAACGGCTGGCTGCTGACCGGAGATGTCGGCCATGGCGACGCCGAAGGGTTCTTCTACATCACGGATCGCAAGAAGGACATGCTCATCGTCAATGGCATCAACGTCTATCCGCGTGAGATCGAAGAAATCCTCTACCACATCCCGGGCGTGAAAGAGGCCGCGGTGATCGGCGTGCCCGATCCGCGGCGCGGTGAGCATCCGGTCGCATTCGTCGCCCCGAATGACGGCGTGACGCTCGACGAGCGGGAGATCCTCAACACGCTTCGCCAAAAGCTCGCGGACTACAAGGTGCCGAAGAAGATCAACTTCGTCACCGCGCTCCCGCGCAACCCAACCGGCAAGGTGCTGAAGCGCGAGCTGCGGCAGCAGGTGAATGACAATGTTCATGAGTGTTTGGATCTTGGGAGCTTGTTAGTGTTTTCGACTTGGTCACCGATTGAATTCGGGTTGGGCCGTAACCTCCTCCCATGCGAATACTCAGCGGCATCCAGCCCAGCGGCGCGTTGCATCTCGGCAATTACTTCGGGATGATGCGCCCCGCCATCGAACTGCAAGACCAGGGCGAGGCGTTCTATTTCATCGCGGATTATCACTCCATGACGTCCCTCACGGACGCCGCGCAGCGCCGCAAGAACTCGCTTGATGTCGCGCTGGATTTCCTCGCGTGCGGACTCGACCCGAAGAAGTCCGTGTTCTGGAAACAATCCGACGTGCCGGAAGTCACCGAGCTGACCTGGCTGCTCAGCACCGTCACGCCGATGAGCCTGCTGGAGAAATGTCACTCCTACAAAGACAAGACCGCCAAAGGCATCGCGCCGAGCCACGGCCTCTTCGCCTATCCGGTACTCATGGCGGCGGACATTCTGATCTTCGATTCGAACGTCGTTCCCGTCGGCCGCGACCAGAAGCAACACGTCGAAGTCACGCGCGACATCGCGATCAAATTCAACGAACTCTACGGCCAGACGTTTATCCTGCCCGAGCCGCGCATTCGCGATGAGGTCGCCGCCGTGCCCGGACTCGACGGACAGAAGATGAGCAAGAGCTACGGCAACACCATCGAGATCTTCGGCGACGAGAAAGCCACGAAGAAGAAGATCATGGGCATCACGATGGACAGCCGCACCCCGCAGGAACCGAAGCCCGACGCAGACAAGAACCTCGCCATCCAGTTGCTTAAGCTCGTCGCGCCGGCTGAGGTCGCGAAGGATTTCGAAGACCGTCTCCGCGCTGGCGGGCTCGGCTACGGCGATTTGAAGAAAGGTCTCTTCGAGCACTACTGGAATCATTTCGCTCCAGCCCGCGCCAGCCGCGCCGAACTGGTTGCGAACATGGATTACGTCCAGCAAGTGCTGAAGGACGGTGCCCACCGCGCGCAAACGCTGGCCCGCAGCGTTCTCGACCGCGCGAAGAAGGCGAGCGGGTTGATCTAGAACCCACCGAGAATACTTCACGGCGTGCTCAGCTCGACATGCTCCGAGCTGATGTGACAACCCGCAGCGTCCTTCACTGCGAGAAACGCCACTAGCGGACGCGTTGGTGGAAGTTCACCCACCAGTTTGCCGTTCTCGATTCGCGCCGGGACGGCCTGCCAGCTCCGCTTTTGCCAAGCGCCCGAATTCGTCGTGTAGCACAAGGACACTTCCTTGAACCCAGTCGCGCGATCCACCGCCGCGCGCAGTTGCCCGGACTTCACCTCCACCACGCCGATTCGCGGCAACGGCGACTCGCCGCGCAGCACATTGCCCACGAAGGCATCGACTTCCGGGAAGGTCCAGATGTGACCGTGCGGCCGGTTCACGGCCATGGACACATGCCGCCATTTCTCAGGCACGAGCCTGTAGGTCTTGCGGTAGCTGTCCATCGGATACGCGAAGTCCGTGGTGCCGTTCACAAACAGAATGGGATACCGCACATCGCCGACATACTGGCTCGGATCAAACAATCGCAACCACAGAGCGCGCGCCTCGGGAGTCATGGCGGCGAGCGATTTGTCCTTCCAAACGCTGTTGTCACCGAGGAAGCCGCACCCATAAACCGGCACCGCCACTTTGAAGCGCGCATCGATGCCCGCCGCGATGCAGGTCAGATACCCGCCCCAACTGATGCCCGTGATGCCGGTGCGATTCGCGTCCACTTCCGGCAAAGACCGCAGCAGCGAATGTCCCCGCACCACGGCGGCGACCGCGTGATACGTCCACATCTGCGACGCCTCGGCTTCCGTGAAATTGCGAAACTTGATTGTGTCCGCCTGATCGGGCCCGCCGTCCGGCGACCGTCCGCTCGGTCCATGGCCTGCGAGATCCATCGCCAGCGCCACGTAGCCGCGCTTCGCCCAGTGCTCGGCCCATTCCTTGAACGCCTTTCCGCCGCCGCCGTGCACCAACACCATCGCGGGATTCTTGGTAGCCGCAGAATTTGTGGGGCGACCGAGGTAGGCGAACACCCGCGTCGGTTTTCCATTCAGCAACTCGCCTTCGTAATAGAGTTCCTGAACCAGGCCGTTCGTCGAACCCCAGGTTGCTGCGGGAACTTTTGACAATGCGGCGAGATTCCACGGACCGCTTGCGGGCTTCCGCGACAGGTTTGCGCAGCCTGCGGCCAATACCAGCGCGATCAACGCACACGCCAGCCGGGGGATGAAATGTCTCAGGGAAAACATGCGAGACGATGTTGAACTCGCGCCGCTGTGCCCGCAAGTCCTCGAAAGGAGGTGTATCAGGCCGGTTCCTGCTGGGTGATGCAGTGGAAGGAGCCCAGTCCCCAGATGAGGTCGGTGGAATCGACACCGATCACTTGGCGATCCGGAAAATGCTCCTGCAAGGTCGCGATGGCAACCTTGTCGTTCTTGTGGCGGAAGGTCGGCACGAGCACAATTTTGTTCGCGATGTAAAAATTCGCGTAGCTCGCCGGGAGCCGCTGGCCTTGATGTTCGACCATGCCGGGCGTCGGCAATTTCACGATGTGAAACAAACGGTCGCGATGATCGCGCGCCAGGCGGAGGCGACGGAAGTTCTCCTGCAACGCAGTGTAGTTCGCATCGTCGATGTCTTCCTCGACGATCGTCACGATCGTCGTCGGATTGATGAAGCGAGAGAGGTCGTCCACGTGGCCATCCGTGTCGTCGCCCACGATGCCGTCGCCGAGCCAAATAATCTTTTCGACGCCGAAGTAATCGCGGAGGAAACGGCCGATTTCCTCCTGGGACATGGAAGGATTACGATTCGGATTCAGCAGACAAGATTCCGTCGTGAGCAACGTGCCGAGGCCGTTGACATCCACCGAGCCGCCTTCCATCACGATGCCCGGCGAGAAGAGATGCAGGCCGCGCAGTTTGGCGACGTGCTGCGGCACAGCGTCGTCGAGGTCGTAGGGAGGATACTTGTCGCCCCAGGCGTTGTAACCCCAATCGACCACAGCTCTCTCGTGCCGGCCGTGATGATCGCGGGTGACAAAAATCGGGCCGTGGTCACGGCACCACGGTTCATACGCGGGGAAGTGATGGAAATGAACACGCTCCAATGGCGTTTGGTGCTTCGTCAACACCCCGCGGACCGTCGCTTCCATATCCGCATCCCAGACGTTGATGTTCACGTCTTCGACCTTCACTAGATGCCGAATCAACTCCGCATAAACCGGCGGCACCGCGTCGTAGCGATCGGGAAAACTGATGCCCTCCGGCCGCGGCCAGGTGAACCAGGTTCCCGTGTGCGGTTCCCATTCCGCCGGCATGCGAAAGCCCAGACGTGTCGGAGTCTTGTTGAAAAACGTGGTCGTGTTTTCGCTCATGATGAACCTCAGGGCAGACGTTCGCCGCGCGCTGCCAGCAACAGTTGATACCATTCTTCGCGACTCAAGGACAACTCGGTAGCCTTCGCAGCTTGCCGAATGTTCTCAATACTCGTCGAACCCAGAATCGGGACGATCCCCGCAGGGTGTTTGAGCAACCAGGCAAGCGACACGGCTGCGGGTGTGGAGTCGTGAATCCTGACGATGCGCTTCAGAACGGATTTTACGGCGGCTGTCGTCTTTTTGTACGATTCCTGTGAAGGCAAAATCTTGGTCGCACCGTCGGCCAGAATGCCGCCCCCCAGCGGACTCCAAGCCATCGGCGTGATTTTTTCAGCGAGACATTGATCCAGGGTGCCGTCCTCCAGCCGCGTGAGGTTGGCGAGACTGATCTCGACCTGATTCACGATCAGCTTCATCGGACACGCCGATTGCAGCGCACCGACCTGGGACGGATGGAAATTGGAAACACCGAACTCGCGAACCTTGCCCGCCTTTTTCAAGCGACTGAACGCGGACGCAACTTCGGTCGGGTCCATCAAATAATCCGGGCGGTGAAGTTGGTAGAGGTCGATGGTGTCGACACCCAGCCGCTTCAGCGATTGTTCGCAGGAACGAATGATGTAGTCCGCCGAGAAATCGTAGCGGTAAGGCGAGTCCTTCGCCGGCTCGCCGGCCATCCGAATGCCGCACTTCGTGGCGATGACGATGTCCTTCCGCAGACTGCGGTTCGACTTCAACACCTGCCCGAGAATTTTCTCCGTCTCGCCGTGGCAATAGATGTCCGCCTGATCGAACAGCGTGAAGCCGGCGTCGAACGCGGTTAGAATCGCTTTTCGTCCGACCGCTTGATCGGAGGCTTTCACCTTCGTCGGATCCCAAGTGCCGGCGATGCGCCAGCAGCCGTAGGCCATCCGGCTGACTTTGAGTGACGAAAGCGAAACGAGTTTCATAGTGCTCAGGCTGCGAAAACGGCGGAGGTGTAGATCAGAAACGAGGAACCGGAAAGCCAATTGTTCAACGCCATCAGCCGAGAAAAGAAAAACTCCGTCCGGCATCTGCCGAACGGAGTTTAGCAAAAGAGGCAGGCCGCTTACGCCTTCCAGAGCTGACCGGGTTTAACGGGAGTGCCCTTCATGGCGTTGCGCGTGTCCACGATCGCCGTGGCCCATTGCGCCAGGTCCGCATGATTCACCGCCTTGTGCGCCGTAGCAACCACCACGACGTCAAATGAACCAATCGACGCCTTGTCCCAAGTCACCGACTTGGTCCCTGCCCAGTGACCGTGCTCACGCGTCGGCCGAATCACCGGCACGTGCGGATCGTAATACGCCACGTCCGCGCCGCGCGCCTTGAACATGTCCAGCAAATGGTAGCTCGGTGATTCGCGATCGTCGTCCACGTCCGGTTTGTAAGCCAGGCCTACGATCAGGACCTTCGAGCCATTGATCGACTTCTTCTGCGCATTGAGCGCGTCCGCTGCCCGATGAATGACATACTCCGGCATCGCCGTGTTGATCTCGCCGGCCAGCTCGATGAACTTCGTCGCCTTACCGTACTCGCGCGCCTTCCACGTGAGATAGAACGGATCGATTGGGATGCAGTGACCGCCCAGGCCAGGCCCGGGATAAAACGCCATGTAACCAAACGGCTTCGTGCGCGCGGCTTCAATCACTTCCCACACATCGATGTCCATCGCGCCATAAACGATCTTGAGCTCGTTCACGAGGGCGATGTTCACGCCGCGGAAAATGTTCTCAAGCAGCTTGGTCGCTTCCGCCACACGGCAGGAGGAAACCGGCACCAGCGTGGTCAGCGCTTTGCCGTAGAGCGTCTTGGTTTTCTCCAGGCACGCCGGCGTGAGACCACCAATGACTTTCGGAATCGTGGCGACTTTGCTGGCGGGATTACCCGGGTCTTCGCGTTCGGGTGAGAAGGCCAGATGGAAATCAACGCCGGCCTTCATCTTCGAACCAGCTTCCAAGGTACGCAGCAAGTCCTCATCGGTCGTGCCCGGATAGGTCGTCGATTCGAGCACCACCAGCGTGCCCTTGGTCAGGTGCGGCGCGATGGCTTTGCCTGTTTCGAGGATGTAGGAAATATCAGGCTCGCGATTCTTGTTCAGCGGTGTGGGCACGCAAATGATAACGGCCTCCACTTCCTTCACCCGGGAGAAATCGGTCGAAGCCGAGAATCGTCCGGCCTTGGTCTGCTCGGCCACCATCTCAGGCTCGATGTGCTTGATGTAGCTCTGCCCCTTATTGATGGCCTCCACTTTCGGAGGATCGATGTCCAGACCCAGAACTGTCACGCCGGAGCGCGCAAACTGCAGACTCAACGGCAAGCCCACGTAACCCAAACCCACTATCGCGATGTTTTTCATGCTCTCAAATAATCGGAATCAAACTGAAGTGCTTAACAACGGGATTGAATAAAACTCAATCCTCCACGCTCTTCCCGGCGTTCCTATACCAAGCCAGCGCCTCGCGCAAGCCCTCCGCCACCGAACACACCGGATCGTAACCCAGAATTCGCCGTGCTTTTGCCACCTCCGCCTGGGAATGGCGAATGTCGCCGGCACGAAAATCCCGGTAGACCGGCTTGAAGTCCTCCACGTGAGGAAACGCCGGGGCTAACTCGGAACGAATCATCTCGAACAGTTCGTTCAAGCTGGTGCGACCACCCGCCGCCACATTGAAGACCTCATGACTCCCTGTCTCGAACTCAGACGTTGCCGCGAGCAGGTTGGCTTGGACGACATTCGCAATGTAACAGAAATCGCGGGTCGTCGAGCCGTCCCCGAAGATTTGAATCTCCCGGTTCGCGATCATCGCCGCCGCCCACAGCGGAATCACCGCCGCGTAAACCCCATTGGGATCCTGACGCGGACCGAACACGTTGAAATAACGCAAACCGACCGCGGTCATTCCATAGCTGCGACAGAATGCTCCGGCGTAAACCTCGTTCGCCAGCTTGCTCATCGCATACGGTGACAACGGTTGGACCGGCTGATCCTCGGAGAGGGGCAACGCCGTCGAGTCTCCATAAACCGCGCAACTTGAGGCATACACCACCCGACGGACTTTGTGTTCGCGCGCGGCGACCAGCACATTCAAGAAGCCAGTCGTGTTGATGTCATGCGTGGTTGCCGGGTCAACCATCGACGCTGGAACCGACACTTGAGCCGCTTGATGCAGGATGACATCGATGCCATCGCAAGCTGCCAAGCAAGCTTTCGCATCACGAATATCGCCTTCAATCAGCTGAAATCGCGAGTCGCCGAGCGCCTGCAAGAGTCGGAGGTTCTCCGTCTTGCCCGAGGTCAAGTTGTCGAATCCGACCACCGTCTGCCCGGCGCCGAGCAGGGCTTCCGCGAGACTGGACCCGATGAATCCCGCCACGCCCGTCACCAGCCAACGGCGAGGCGAGGCTTTCAAGGAGGCAAGAGTCTGTTCGTAACGCGTCACGGCAGGGAAACAGAACGGAAGGAACCGCAGTTGGCTTTAACGTCGTCGAATCCGTTCATCGTTGAGCTAGATTAAGAATCCGGAATGCGAGTGCCCAGTCATTTCACCATCTCGGCGATCGGCTTCTTCCAGATCGGTACCACGCGTTTCATCTCATCAATCAGGTATTGGCATGCCGAAAATGCTTCCCCTCGATGCGGCGCTATTACTTCCACCCACAACGACGACTCGTTCACCTCGACCACGCCGATGCGATGCACGAGCCGGATGGATTCAATCGGCCAGCGGCGCTCAATCTCGGCAAAGATCAGGTCGAACTGGTGCATCACCATCTTCTCAAACGCCTCGTATTCGATCGCTCGAATCGGTGCTTCCCCTTCACTCCCGCGCACGACACCGGAAAAGTAAACCGCCGCACCCATCCCTGCGGACATATTGCGCTCCTTCAGCAACGCCGGTTCATCAATCGGCTCGGAAGTCAAAAATACAGAACGCCTCATACTCATCGCATTCGCCATCCTCACGCTTCAACCACCCTGCACTGGAGGAAACAGCGCCACCTCCTCGCCGTCTTTTAGCACGTAATCGCGCGGCTGATAATCCACACCCACGGCCAGCAGGGTCGACTTCCGCATCGGCTCCAGTTTCGGATAATCCTTGAGCAATCTTTCAAACAATTCCCCCAGCGTCGCGCCGTCAGCCATCGCCACCGTGGTTAATGAAACACCCGCCAACTCCTTGAAATAGGAATAGAAGGTGACGCGTATGTTCATTGCGAGGGACACATTGGATGGACGTAACGTCTTCAGCAAGTCTGCCGATGGTTCAAGGAGCGGTATCCCACGGGTTACCAATTGTTTTCGACCGACGAATCGATTTAAGTACTGACCATATCATGTCCCGTCGTGCCAGACCGTCGTATTGTCTTTGCGGACAAATCCCGCCGCTTTTCCTCATGAAGACGTTCCTTCGCTGTGTCCTTCTCGCGCTGACACTTTTCGGCCAAGCCACCGCAGCGCCCGCCAGCCTCAAGCTCATCACCCCCGCTGGTTATCTCACAAACATCCCGGTCCTCGTTCGCATCGAGGCCCTCGATGCCGCGGGCGCTCCCGACCGCGAACTCTGGGACGCCGATGTCACGCTCTCCGCCTCCGCCGGCTTCACGCTCTCCACCAATCGCATCATCCTGCGCAACGGCGTGGGCAGCGGGCTCGTTGCACTTTCCGGCACCGGCAGCGCCACCGTGACCGCAACTCTCGGCGCCCTCTCGGCAAATCGCACACTCACCAGCCTCACCGGCAACCCAGTCACCTCCATCGGTGGAACGCTCAGCGGAAACACGATCTGGAACGGCATCATCCGCATCACGAATACCGTCACCGTTCCCGCCGGAACGACTCTCACCATTCAGTCCAACACGCTCGTGCTGATCGACGGCGTTGCGTCCGGAACCGCCGGCGCGGGGTTCATTATCAACGGCACCATCAGCACTGAGGGCACTGAAACGCATCCCGTCACCATCACCTGCGGGAACGCCGCGCACCGCTGGGGACAGATTCGCCACGACAACGCCCAGCCTTCCACCTACCACCACACCATCATCACCCGGGCAGGACGCGCTCCGGGAGAAGGTCACACCGGTCAAGCCCCCGTCATCCGTCCAAATAATTCCACGATCGTCTTCGAGAACTGCAGCCTGACCGACCACGCTGAAGCAAACGGAACGCCGGGAAAGATTGGTTACGGCATCAACTCCGATCTCACCTTCCGCAATTGCCTGCTTTCCCGCGCCCGCACCGGCCCTGAGATTCAAGGTACTGCCCTGCTCGCCACCAATTGCTGGTTCATCGACATGCGCGGGCCCGACGATTCCGACGGGATCTATCTCCACGGCCAACAGGTCGGTCAGCAAATCAAAATCAGCCACTGCGTCTTCGCTGGCGGCGATGACGACGGCATCGACACGCTCGACTCCGTCGTGAACGTCGACAACACCATCCTGCGCGACTGGAACAGCGTCATCGAAGACGCCAAGGCCGTCAGCGTCTTCAGCGGCGCCACGCATCTGCGCCGTTGCTTGATTACCGACAGCACCGTCGGCGTCTCCGCCAAGACCGGCGCCGGCTCCTCCGTCACCGTCACGATCAACAACTCCACCATCGTCAACAACCTGACCAACGTCCTCGCACAGTTCAAAGCCAACGCGCCCGGCCCCGTCGTCGATTACCGCATCACGAATTCAGTCCTCTGGGGCGGCGACGCCGTGCAATCCGACTTCGCCGCCACCAACTTCACCATCGTCTACTCCGATCTCTCCGAAGTGTGGCCCGGCACGGGCAACCTCAACAGCGATCCGCTCTTCGTGAACGCCGGCTCGCGCAACTTCCGGCTCCTGCCCGGCTCGCCTTGCATCAATTCCGGCGATCCGGCTTCACCGACCGACCCCGACGGCAGCCGCGCCGACATGGGCTTCTTCCAAGCCGCTGCGAGCGGACTCTTCGCCAGCCTCAGCGCTCCAGCGTATAACAGCACGTTCACGCAACCGGCCAATCTTACGCTCGAAGCCAGTGCGAGTTCGACCAGCAGCACCGTGACCAACGTCGAATTCTTCCAAGGCACGACCAAGCTCGGCGAAGACACGAGCGCGCCTTACAGCTTCGCCTGGAACAACGTCTCCGCAGGAATCTATATCCTCACGGCGGTCGCCAGCGACGCTTCCGGACTTCGTGCCACTTCGGCGCCCGTGAACATCACCGTCAACAACACCGGCCAGCCGACCACCAACACCGTGATTCCGCTCGGCAGCAGTTGGGCGTTCCTCGACAACGGCAGCGATCAAGGCACGAACTGGAGCGAGCGCACGTTCGATTCCAGCTCGTGGTCGAACGGCGTCGCGCCACTGGGTTACTGCACCTCCGCCTGCGGCTACGGCATCGCCACCACCGTCAGCTTTGGCGGCGTGCCGAACGCAAAATTCATCACCACCTACTTCCGGCGCAGCTTCAACGTCGCGAATCCCGCGCAAGTCACCGGACTCGTGCTCAACATGATCAAGGACGACGGCGCCGTGGTTTACCTCAACGGCGTGGAGGTTCATCGCGTGAACATGCCAGCCGGAGACATCACCAGCGCGACTCCCGCCGCTGGCGCCTCGAATTATCCCTTCGAACAAACTCTCCTGCCCGCCGCCGCACTCAATGCACTCATCGCCGGCGCAAACGTCCTCGCCATTGAGGTTCATCAGGGCAACGCCACCAGCTCCGATCTCGCACTCGACGCGCAGCTCGATCTGATTCTCTCCGCCTCGACCGATCTTCCACCGCTGGTCACCATGACAGCACCAGCCAACAACACGATCTTCGCCGCGCCCGCCAGCTTCACGGTCAACGCCGCCGCGTCGGACAGCGATGGTTTCGTGACGAACGTCGCCTTCTTCGCGAACACGACGAAACTCGCCGACGACACCACGGCTCCCTACAACTTCGGCGTCGCCGGCCTCGCTGCAGGAAGCTACGCGCTCACCGCGGTTGCTCGCGACAACACCGGTCTCTCTACCACCTCTGCGCCCGTCAACATCGTCGTCAGCGCCAACACCGCCGCCCCCGTTGTCTTCGCGAAGACTCCCGCCCCCGGCAATCTCACCAGCCTCACGCAAATCACCGTCACCTTCAGCAAAGACGTCAGCGGCGTGAATGCGTCTGACCTGCTCATCAACGGCACACCAGCCACCGGCGTGACTGGCGTGGGAAGCGGAACTTCCGCCAGCAACTACTTTTTCACCTTCCCGCAACCTGCCTACGGACCGGTTTCCATTACGTGGACCGCGAGCCACGGCATTACCGACCTCTTCACACCTCCAGCGGCATTCAACCCTAGCGGTGTCGGCGCCACATGGTCGTATGCGTTGCTGGATTCCACACCGCCTGTGGTCGCCAGCATCGATCCCACTCCCGGGTCGGGCGTCACCTCGCTCACATCGATCTCGCTTACGTTCAGCGAAGCCGTGACCGGCGTGAACGCATCGGACCTGCTCATCAACGCCGCACCGGCAAGCGCGTTATCCGGCACCGGCGCGGGACCGTACGTCTTCAGCTTCCCCCAACCACCGCTCGGCAACGTCTCTGTCGCATGGGCCCCCGCTCACGGCATTCTTGATGAAACCGGCAACGGGTTTGCCGGGGGCGCGTGGAGTTACACGCTCGATACGAACGCAGCGGGCGTCGTGATCTCCGAAATCATGTACCACCCGTCCTCAGAGAACGTTCTCGAGGAATACATCGAGCTGCACAACAAGGGAGCTTCCGCTGTAAACCTGAACGGCTGGCGTCTCTCCGCCGGTGTTCAGTTCACCTTCACGAACGTTTCGATTCCGGCGGGCGGTTTCCTCGTCGTCGCGGCGAACACTAATGCCTTCGCCGCGAAGTATCCCGGCGTGACGAACGTCGTAGGGAACTGGACCGGCTTCCTGAACAACAGCAGCGAGGACATCGACCTCGACAATCAGTTCGGCGCGCGGGTCGACAGCGTGGAATACGCGGATGAAGGTGACTGGGCGGTACGTCAGCGTGGTGAACTCGACCTCGGCCATCGCGGCTGGGTTTGGTTCAAGGAACCCGATGGCCTCGGCAAATCACTGGAGCTGCTTAATCCGAATCTCTCAAACAACGAGGGCCAAAACTGGGCCGCCAGTCGCACGACCCAAGGCACGCCCGGACGCGCGAATTCCGTCCTCACGAACAACCTCGCCCCGATGATTCTCGGCACGGCGCATCTGCCGGTCGTTCCGCGGTCCACCGATAGCGTCGTGATCACAGCCCGCATCGTGGACGAATCGCCGAGCGGCATTTCCGTCACCTTGTTCCATCGCGTCGATGCCGCCACTCCACCGGCCTTCAGCAGCATGACGATGCGCGATGACGGATTGAGTGGTGACACGGCCGCCAACGACGGCCTTTACAGCGCCGTGTTGCCCGCGCAGGCGAACGGTTCCGTCGTCGAGTTCTATATTCAGGCCACGGATCAGTCCGGCAAATCCCGCACATGGCCCGCGCCGGCCATTGCTTCCACCGACGATGGCAGCGGACCGACCGGTCAGGTCGCGAACGCGCTCTATCAAGTCGATGATTCGACCTATACCGGCACGCAGCCGCTCTACAAAATCATCATGACCGAAAACGAGCGCGCCGAGCTTGCCGTCATCCCGAGCCAAAGCTCGTTGCAGGGACCGAACTCGCAGATGAACGCCACCTTCATCAGCATCGATGGCGCGGGAACGTCGGCTCATTACCTCGTCGGCGTGCGCAACCGCGGTCACGGCAGCCGCACGGCGAATCCTCCGAACTACCACGTCGCCTTCCGCAGCGATGACGCGTGGAAGAACGTCGCCGGACTCAACCTCAACACCCGCTTCACTCACCTGCAGCACTTCGGCAGCATCCTCGCACGCAAGTCCGGCGTGGACGGGGCGGATTCCGTCGCCGTGCAGGTGCGCGTGAACAACCAGAACCGCGCGAGCAGCGGCTCGCCGATGTTCGGTTCCTACGCCGCGAACGAGGACATCTCCGGCGACTGGTCCGGAAATCATTTCCCGGACGACGGCAATGGAAACATTTATCGCGTCGTCCGCGACATCGCGCCGCCGGATTTCACCTATCGCGGCGAAGACCCGAACGCCTACACGAACACATTCTTCAAGGCCTCGAACGAGAGCGAAAACAACTGGACCGATCTTGTCGGCATGCTGCGCGTCGTCGGCATCAACAACGCCACGTCATTCACCACCGAGAACGTCCGCCAGGTCGTCAACGTCGAGCAATGGATGCGGCACCTCGCCTTCATGACCATCGTGAACAATCGCGAGAGCGGTCTGAACACCGGTTACAACGACGATTACTTCATGTATGCCGGCGTGAACGATCCGCGGTTTATTCTCAGTTACTGGGATCTAGATACCATCCTCGGCGGCGGCGATTCGCCCGGAGCCACCACCAGCGGCATCTACGATTCGACGGCGAACAACGGCTCCGGTCAGGCGATGGATCGTTTCCTTCGCTGGCCGGACTTCGAACCGATCTACATCCAGACGATTCGCGATCTGCTGAATACCACGTTTGAACCAAATTCATTCAACGCGTCGATCGACGATCAGCTCGGCAGCTACGTTCCCGCCGCGACCATCACCAGCATCAAGACATGGATGAGCGCCCGCCGAACTTATCTCCTCTCCATTCTCCCGGAAATCGGCGTCACCAACGCGCCCATCGCCACCATCACCGGCACGCCGCGTTCACCAACTCCGCTCACGAGCGCCGCGTTGACCATCGGTGGTTCGGATGTCGTCTCCTACCGTGCTTCGGTCAATGGCACAGCGTTCGGCGCTGAAACGCCGGTCGCCACACCCATCACTCTCACCAGCCTCGCCAATGGCATTCACTCCGTCGCCGTCATCGGCAAGCACGCAAACGGGACGTGGCAGGCCGAATCCAACGCGACTCTTCGCACCTGGGTTGTGAACACCGCGTGGCCTGGCGTTCGACTCAACGAGATCCTCGCGCAGAACGACAGCGCAGTTAATCACTCTGGAACCTTCCCGGACCTGATCGAGTTCTTCAACGAGAGCGGCTCGACCGTCGACCTCTCCGGCCTGCGCCTCACGGACGACGCCGCCAATCCCAACAAGTTCACCTTCCCCGCCGGCACCACACTCGCCGCCGGCGCGCGACTCGTCGTCTACGCGAACAACCCCGACGCCACGCCTGGCCTGCACCTCGGCTTCTCGATCGATGCCACAGGGGAAAGCCTCTACCTCATCGACCGCGCCTCCAGCAGCAGCGCGGTCCTCGATGCGGTCACGTTCGGCCTGCAACTTCCCAATCTCTCGATCGGCCGCGTCAATGGCGGCGACTGGACGCTAACGCAGCCGACCTTCGGTGCCGCGAACGTCGCGCAAAGCCTCGGCAATCCCGCGACGCTGAAGATCAACGAATGGCTCGCTGCTGGCGTTCCTCCGACGCCGGACGATTTCGTCGAGATCTACAACCCGGACCCGTTGCCGGTCGCGCTCGGCGGATTGCACCTCACCGACCGGCCAAACGGCATTCCGCGCCTCAGCGAGATCGCCGCGCTTAGCTTTATCAGCGGCGGCGGATTCCGCGTGTTCACGGCAGATGGCAAGAGCACCCCGGCTGATCACGCAAACTTCGGCCTCTCCGTCGAGCAGGGGAAATCGCGCTCACCACGGCGACCGGCACCGTCATCGATCACGTCATCTACGGGCCGCAACAGATTGGCGTTTCGTCCGGCCGCTGCAGCGATGGCGCGCTCTCGCAGAAGGCGCTCTCGATTCCCACGCCCGGTTCGCCGAACGCCTGCCCGCCCGCGCCACCGACACCGCTCACGGTGAATCTCATTCCGCTCACGAATATCTGGCGCTACGAGGAATCCGGAACCGATCTGGGCACGGCCTGGTCCGCGACGGCGTTCGACGATTCGACCTGGGTGAGCGGCCCGGCCCTGCTGGGTTTCGATCAAAGCCTCAATCCTCCCGAACCGCTCCGCACCGCACTCACCGTCGCCAATGGGAAGATCACGTTCTACTTCCGCACGCGCTTCAATCTGCCGGCGAACATCAACGTCTCGGACCTCCAGCTCACCCACGCGATCGATGACGGCGCAGTCTTCTTCCTCAACGGCGTTGAAGCCGGGCGCTTCAACATGCCGGCGGGCGCGATCAGCTTCACAACGCAGGCCAGCAGCTCGCATGAGGCCACCGCGCTGGAAACGATCACGATCAGCAAGGCCAGCCTCGTGGCGGGCGACAACGTCCTCGCCGTCGAAGTCCATCAACAAGGCGCGAACAGTTCCGACATCGTCTTCGGCCTGAAGCTCGACGCGGTAATCGTCACCAATACGCCGGGGCTCGCCGGAATCGTCATCAACGAAGTGCTCGCGAACAACGCGAACCTCGAAGAACTGGATGGCACCAAGCCCGACTGGATCGAGCTCTTCAATCCCAGCGCCAGCGCCGTCGACCTTGCAGACATGAGCCTGACTGACGACACGCTCGTTCCGCGTCGCTGGGTGTTCCCGACCGGCTCGTTCATTCCCGCGCTCGGCTTTCTGAAGATCCGTTTCAACGGCGACCTCCCAGCTTCCAGCACCAACACCGGCTTCAGTCTGAAAGCCAGCGGCGGCGGTGTGTATCTCTATAATCGTCCCGCGGATGGTGGCGCGCCCGCCAGCGTGGTCACATACGGTTTGCAGGCCGCCGACTGGTCACTCGGTCGCGTGCCGGATGGCAGCACGAACTGGGTGCTGACGTTGCCCACCGCCGGCAGCGCCAATCTCGCCGCGGCACTTGGCAACGCCGCGACGCTCAAAGTCAACGAGTGGATGGCCGCGCCGGCTTCGGGCGATGACTGGATCGAAATCTACAATCCGAACGCGCAACCGGTGGCAATCGCCGGTCTCTGGCTCAGCGACAATCTGGCGAACACGAAGAAGTATGAAATCTTTGCGCGTTCCTTCATCGGCACGGGGCCCGGTGGTTTCCTGCGCTTCTGGGCGGCGAACGGTGCCGACGCGGATTTCACCGGCTTCAGCCTGAGCGCAGTCACCGAAGACGTCGTCCTCTCGACCGCCGCCGGCACGGTGATCGACGGCTATCATTACCTCGCGCAGACGCCTGGCGTTTCGGAAGGCCGCTTGCCAGACGGCGCCGCCGCAGTCGTGAAGTTTCCTGTCACACCGACACCCGGCAACGCGAACTTTCTTCCGCTCACCAGCATCGTGATCAATGAAGTCATCGCGCACACCGATCCGCCGTTGGAAGACGCTGTCGAGCTCTACAACGCCACCGGCGACGACATCGACATCAGCGGCTGGTACCTCAGCGATTCGCAGGACAACTTACTGAAGTATCGCGTGCCTGCTGGAACGATCGTGCCCGCCGGCGGTTTCAAGGTATTCTACGAATACCAGTTTAACGGAGACAATCCGGGCACGCCCTTCTCGTTCAGCTCGGCGAAGGGCGATCAGGTTTACCTGTCACAATCCCTCTCCGCCGGCACGGTCACCGGCTTCCGGGCGTTCGCCGAGTTCGACGCGTCCGAGAACGGCGTCTCGTTCGGTCGACACCAGACGTCCGTCGGCTTCGACTTCACCACGCTCAGCGCGCGCACCTTCGGCAGTGATACTCCCGCCACCACGAATCAGTTCCGGACCGGCACCGGCAAGACAAACGCCTACGCGAAGGTCGGACCCGTGGTGATCAACGAGATCATGTACAACCAGCCGGGCACGAACGACGCGCTGGAGTTTGTGGAATTGCAGAACATCCTCGGCACACCACAACCGCTCTTCGATCCTGCGAATCCTGCCAACACCTGGCGCGTGCGCAAGGGCATCGACTTCGACTTCCCGACCAACGTCACTCTCCCCGCCGGGGGCTTCCTGCTCCTGGTGAACTTCAATCCCGCCACCGACACCACCGCGCTCGCCAATTTCCGCACCGTGTATCCTTCGCTCAACACGAACATCCCGCTCCACGGTCCCTACGGCGGCAAGCTCGACAACGGCGGCGAAGCGATTGAGCTCCAGAAGCCCGACGCGCCGCAAACCGTTCCCGGACCGGACTTCGGCACCGTCCCGCACATCGTGGTCGATCGCGTGGTCTACTCTGACGTTGCACCGTGGCCGGTTTCGCCGGACGGCACGGGTGATTCGCTCAAACGCCTCGTCGCCTCACTCTACGGAAACGATCCGGCGAATTGGTCCGGCGGCGTGCCGACGCCTGGAGCACCGAACACCGTGGCCAGCGGCACCAACGCGCCACCCGTCCTCCCCGCGATTGGCAACAAGACCACAGTGGAAGGAACTCTCCTCACCTTCACCGCCACGGCGACGGATACCAACGTGCCCGCGCAAACGCTGACCTTCTCCCTCGATGCGGGAGCGCCGAGTGGTGCTGCCATTACGCCGACCGGCCTCTTCACCTGGGCGCCGGACGAATCGCAGGGACCGGGAACCTTCAACCTCACCGTGCGCGTGACGGATAGCGGTTCGCCCGTGTTGAGCGACTTTGAAGCAATCACGATCACCGTCCTCGAAACCAACAACGCACCCGCGCTGACGCCGATCGGCAACAAGAGCGGCGCGGAAGGAACGCTGATCACTTTCACAGCGAGCGCCACAGATCCCGACGTCCCGGCGCAGGCACTCACCTACTCCCTCGACGCTGGCGCGCCCTCCGGAGCGACGATTACCGGTGGTGGCGTTTTCACCTGGACGCCGACGGAGGCTCAAGGCCCAGGTGTTTATCCGGTGACGGTCCGCGTCACCGACAACGGCACGCCGGTTCGCAGCACGACGGAAACAATCCAGATCACCGTCAACGAAGCCAACCTCGCGCCGCAGCTCGCGGCCATCGGCAACAAATCGATCGCCGAGGGTTCGACGCTGACCTTCAACGTCTCAGCCACAGACGCGGATCAACCCGCTCAGACGCTGACCTTCACTCTGGACACGGGAGCTCCCGCTGGCGCTGCAATCACCACGGGCGGTGCGTTCACCTGGACGCCAACGGAAGCTCAGGGTCCGTCGACAAACTCCGTGACGTTTCGCGTCACCGACAGCGGTTTGCCCGCGCTCAGTCACGCCGAGACGATTCAGATCATCGTGAACGAAGTGAACACCGCGCCGGTCCTCGCCGCGATCGGTAACAAATCGATCACCGAGGGCAGCCCTCTCACCTTCACGGCGACTGCGACGGATTCTGACCAGCCAACGAACTCACTCGCGTTCAGCCTCGACGCCGGCGCTCCAGCGGGCGCCAGCATCACCAGTGGCGGCGCCTTCACGTGGACGCCCACGCTGTCGCAAGGACCGTCGAACTACGTCGTCACCATTCGCGTGACGGACAACGGCAATCCCGCACTCGACGATTCGGAATCGATCACCATCAACGTCAGCGAGACCGCGATTCAAACCACGCTCGTTGGCTTCACGAATTTGTGGCGCTACAACGTGAGCGGCTCGAACCTGCTCACCGCGTGGAAGGAAACTGCCTACGACGATTCCTCGTGGCCAACCGGCCGCAGCGTGTTCCACAACGAGACTTCCTCTGTCATTCCGGCACCGACCAACACCTTCCTGCCGCTCACCGGCACGGCGGGCGCGCGCATCACGAACTATTACTTCCGCACGAAGTTCTTCCTGCCAGCTGACGCCACCGGCATCACGCTCACCGCGACCAACGCACTCGACGACGGCGCGGTCGTTTACCTAAACGGCGTCGAGGCGCAACGCATCAACATGCCGGCCAGCGCGATCACCGCCACGACATTTGCATCGAGCTCATGGGAAGCGAACGTCCTCTTCGTCACGAACATTTCCGCCGCGAGCCTCGTTCCCGGCGAAAACGTCCTCGCCGTGGAAGTTCACCAACAGAACGCCACGAGCAGCGATGTTGTGTTCGGCCTGGCGATTGGCGCTGTGATCCCGAGCCAGAATCCGATCGCCATCACTCAGCAGCCCGCGAATGTCGCGACCACCACTGGTGGCAACGCGACGTTCACCGTCGGTGTCAGCGGCACCTCGCCATTTTATCAGTGGCTGAAGAACGGTTCTCCCATCGCCGGTGCCAACAGCGCTTCGTTCACGATTGCGAACGCGCAAGCTTCCGATGCCGCTTCCTACTCGGTGATGATCAGCAACCTCGTCAATGCCGTCACCAGTTCGACCGCAACACTCACCGTGAATGCGCCCGCGAACACGCCGCCAGTCCTCGCCGCCATCGGGAACAAAACCGTAAACGAGAGCAATCTCCTCAGCTTCACCGCCACAGCCACTGATACCGATGTCCCGGCTCAGACGCTCACCTTCACGCTCGACCCCGGGTCTCCGGCAGGCGCGAGCATTACGAGCGCAGGCGCGTTCACCTGGACCCCTCATGAAACCAACGGGCCGGGCGTTTACACCGTCACAATTCGTGTCACCGATAACGGTTCGCCCGCCGCGAACGACTCCGAGACGATTACCGTCACCGTGAACGAAGTGAACGTGCCGCCGGTGCTGGCAACCATCGGCACCAAGTTCGTCAACGAAGGCGCGACGCTCGCGTTCACCGCGACTGCGACCGACCCCGATCGTCCCGCGCAGGCGCTTGCCTTCACGCTGGATTCTGGAAGCCCCGCTGGCGCGACGATCAACGCCGCGAGCGGCGCCTTCAGCTGGACGCCCGCCATTGGGCACACGCCGATGACCAACACGCTTACCGTGCGCGTCACGGACAACGGTTCGCCCGCGGCGAATGATTCCGAGACGCTGAACATCATCGTGGTCGGAACCCCGCGCATCACGAGCATCACGAACAGCGCCGGGGCCATCACCATCCAGTGGTCATCGGTGCCCACTCGAGTCTACCGCGTCGAATACAAGAGCGACCTCAACGACGCGAACTGGACGCAGGTAGGCGGCAATGTCACGGCCACAGGAACAACCTCCTCTCTCACCGACACCATCGCTGCCAACGTCCGCCGCTTCTACCGCGTGGTGCTGACGAACTGACCGAAACTACTCCCGCGCATCCGGCGGCGAAGCGACCGCACGTTCTGTGTTCGTTTCGGATTCCGCGCTGCCCGGGGCATCTGGAGAAGCGTCCACCGAGTCCGCTGGAGTTTTCGCCCTCACCGGCAGGGGATGGCGCGTGGCGACGAGATGGAACACCAAACCACCCAGCAGAATCGCCACGGCAGCAGCGCAAGCGGCCACCACCCAACGCCGTTGAAATGGACGCGTCTCGCGATTGTCAGGCGTGAAACTCGTGGACCGCGCCGGCGCAGATTCAGTTCGCGGCGACGGCTGGGAAGTTGATTCGCCCGACGCTGGTGCGCCGACACGAATGGCTTCCCGCCACGCGTCGATCTTCTTTCCGCATCCCAGCGATTCCAGGAACATCTGATCAAGCTCCGGTGGCTCCCCGTCCTTGTCGCGCTCATGCACGAGCGCATTGGCGATATGGACCGCTGCCAGCGCGGAGAACTCCTGTCCCGGCGAACGGCCCGGCTGGTGATGAAGCGAGACCGCGTCAATCAGCGGCATGGGCATTCCCCAACGTCCCATGACGTAACCGCCGATCTCCGCGTGGCTCACACCGAACTCGTCTGCCTCCGCTTCCCATAATCTACGACCGTCAGCTTTGGCCGCCTTCTGCACTCCGTTGTATTGGGCTTCGAGATTGTTTTGGAGCACCAGTTTTCCAAGATCATGCAACAAGCCCGCGAGGTACGCCTCGTTGGCGAGATCCTCGTTTCCGGTTTCCATCCGGCAAATCGTCCGGGCGGCCGTCGCCACGGCTGTGCTGTGTCGCCACACCTGGCTGATGGAAAAATAGAGCGGTTTGATGCGCTCGTGCGTTTCGAAGAGGTGTACTCCGAGAACCAGAGATTTGATCTCCTCCAGCCCCAGCAAGTTCACCACCTCGGTCATGTCCGTGACGCGCCGGGACAGCCCAAAGCAGCCGGAGTTCACCACTTGCAACAGCCGCGTGGTCATCGCCATGTCCTTCGTCAGAATCTCCGCGATGGACTGCGCCGAGCAGTCGGGCGACTTCAGCCGGGCAAGAATTTGAAAGTAGAGCGACGGGAGAGGCGGCAGCGATTTGATGCGCGAAGCCAGCGTGAGAAGCACCTCGTTCGGGATAAGGCTGTTCAACAGCATCATGCTCTCGACCGTTCCCACGATCACTTCGGACGAGACAGGCTTTGCGAGAAACTGATGCGGCCCGCGCAAAACACGCAACGCCGCCTCGTGCTCCGCAGCTTCCGCCATCAGCACTCGCGCGATCTTGGGATGATGTTCGGACGCCCAGTTCAGCAGCTTCACGCCCGCGTCATCCGGACCGCGGTCCACCACGATCGCATCGACCGGTCCCGCCTCCGCGAGCGCGATGGCCTCGTCGAAGTCACCGGTGACAAACTTTTCCCAGCCCTCCTGCGGCCGGCAAAGTTCCGCCTGCACAACCTCCCGCTCGGCGGCGGCCACGGCGAAAAATAGAATGCGCTTGGACATACGGTGAAGACCGAGCTCCTTTGAACAGCCGCGGCAGCCCATTCCCCGCGACTCCATGGAACTCTTCTAGCCCCCACTGCAACGGCAGGAACCTGTGGCGGGTTTAGGCCCGGAGAAGCCGCATGACCCCGGAGCACGAGAGAACGCCCGACCGTTGTTTACAATTGCCGGTTCTTTCCGGATTGAATTCAACTTCGTGCCGTGGGCAGATTGCGCGCACATGAAGCCCGTGTTTTTCCTCGGTCTGCTCATGGCGAGCCTGCTGACGGTTTCGGCGCAGAAATCGTCGACGGGACTCCCGCGCATATTTCTGTTCGGCAAGGACTACGTGCGCATCGAGGATTGGGCCCGTGCCAACGGTGGCCAGGTGCGTTGGACGGTTCCAAAGCAGGAAGTCCGCGTCACGCTCAAGTCTGGCACGTTCATATTCACTGTCGATTCGCGCCGCTCGGTGATGAAAGGCACCACCGTCTGGCTTTCACTCCCGGTCGCCTTCAAAAACGGCTCCGCTCACATCGGCTCCGTCGACATCACCACCGCCATCAATCCGTTGCTGAATCCCCCGCGCAACATGGCAGGCCGGCCGGTGAAACATATCGTCATCGATCCCGGACACGGCGGGCGCGATCCGGGCAACATGGAAGGCAAGCGTCAAGAAAAGCAATACGTGCTGCTGCTCGCGAAGGAAGTGGGCGAGCTGCTCGGCAAGGCCGGATTCAAGGTCAGCTACACCCGCACCGGCGACAGCACCATCGAACTTCCCGAACGCGCCGCCATTGCGCGACGACGGGGTGCCGACCTGCTGATCAGTCTCCACTTTAATTCCGCGGATGGCCCCGGCGGTTCCGCCGTAAAAGGCGCGGAAACCTTTTGCATGACGCCCGCGCGGACCAGCTCCACCAACGCCCGTGGCGAAGGCAGCGGCGCGGGAGCTTATCCGGGAAATCGTTTCGACTCGAAGAACATGCTGCTCGCCTACGAGATTCAACGCGCCATGACAGCGGAAACAGGCGCTGAAGATCGTGGCGTGAAACGCGCGCGCTTCCAGGTTCTGCGCGACGCGGAAATGCCCGCCGCCCTGGTCGAAGCCGGGTTCATGACCAATCCCTCGGACGCCCGTCGCATCTACGACGGCCCCACGCGTCGCAAGCTCGCGCAGGCCATCGTCGACGGCATCGTCACCTACAAGAAGATCGTGGATCGCAAATGACCTGCTCCCCTTCGATGCCCCGTCGCCATTCCCCTTTTCGCTGATCCACCTGCATGTCCAAATCCAACCTCCCCATCGGCATCTTTGATTCCGGCATCGGCGGCCTCACCGTTGCCCGGCAAATTCACAAGGCGATGCCGAACGAAGACCTCGTCTACCTCGGCGACACGGCGCGCGTTCCTTACGGCACTAAATCGCCCAGCACCGTCGTCCGCTTTTCCTGCGAGGATACGCAATTCCTCATCCAGCAAAACGTCAAAGCCGTCGTCGTCGCCTGCAACACCGCCTCCGCCTGGGCGCTGCCCATTCTCGAAAAGAAATACAACCTGCCAATCTTCGGCGTGATTCTTCCCGGCGTCCGCGCCGCGCTGGAGAAGAGCCGCAATCAACGCATTGGCGTGATCGGCACCGGCGCCACCATTCGCAGTAAAGCCTACAGCAACGGCCTGCTGGCCCGCTGCGATTCCGCCAAGATCTTCGCCCGCGCCTGTCCCCTGCTCGTTCCGCTCGTCGAGGAAGGCTGGACGAACCGCCGCATCACACGCGACATCCTCAAGGAATATCTCAACCCGCTGCGCCGGCATCGCATTGATACGCTCATCCTCGGCTGCACGCATTACCCGCTGCTCAAGCCCGCCATCCGCGCCGTTGTGGGACCGAAGATCGCTCTCGTCGATTCCGCCGAAAGCTGCGCCCGTTACGTGAAGGAACGGCTCGAACATTTGAACCTCCTCGCCAAATCACGTCGCCGAGCCGGCACGATTCAGCCATTCGTGACGGACGAAGCCGACCGCTTCGGCGAACTGGCGGAACGTTTCCTCGGCATGCCGTGCGAAACCGCGTGGAAGGTTGATCTCGCGCCCGTCTGATCCATTCTCACCATGAAAGCCCTGCTCGCACTCGTCACAGCGTTGACCATCAGCTTCAACCTGGCTGCCGCAGATTCAGCGCCAGCCAAGGCGGAGTTGATTTCCGTTCGCAAGATCTGGGACCAGGCACCACACAACGCCTTCACCGATCTCATTCGCTACAAGAACGAATGGTTCTGCGTCTTCCGCGAAGGCCAGGGACATGTCTCGCCGGACGGCAAATTACGCGTCCTCCGCTCACGCGATGGCGACACCTGGAACCCCGCCGCTCTCGTCACCTCGACCGAAGGCGATTTGCGCGACGCGAAGATCACCATCACTCCCGACGGCGAACTCATGCTCAGCGGCGCGGTGGCCTTGCCGCAGCCGTCGCCGATCAAGCATCGTTCGCTCGCGTGGTTCTCCCGCGACGGCTCGACATGGTCCGAGCCCAGTGTGATCGGCGACACCAACCAATGGCTCTGGCGCACCACGTGGCACAAAGGCACCGCCTACAGCGTCGGCTACGACACGATTGGCGAAAAGTTCGTGCGCCTCTACTCGAGCAAAGACGGGCGAAAGTTCGACACACTGGTGCCGCGGCTTTTCGAGGAAGGCTATCCGAACGAATCCTCCATCGTCTTCCTGCCCAACGACACCGCGCTCTGCCTGCTGCGACGCGACGGCAATCCGGGCTCAGGCAAACTCGGCTTGGCGAAACCGCCCTACACAGCGTGGGACTGGAAGGATCTCGGGGTGAAGATTGGCGGACCGCACATGCTGCGGCTGCCAGACGGACGGCTCGTTGCCGGCGTCCGCCTCTACGACGGCAAAGTACGCACGTCGTTGGTGTGGATCGATGAAAGCACTGCGAAGCTCACGGAGTTTCTTCCCCTGCCCTCCGGCGGTGACTCCAGCTATGCAGGGCTTGTCCTCGAAGACGGCCTGCTCTGGGTCAGCTACTACTCCTCGCACGAAGGCAAAACCAGCATCTACCTCGCAAAGGTGCGTTTGCCGGCAAAGTAACCGCACTCAAGCGAGCACTTCGCGAATCGGCTCCGCCTTGCCTTCCACGCGATGGAAGGTCGGCAGGCCCGGCAACGAATATTCCGCGTAGGGATCCAGCCCCAGCGCCGTGAAAATCGTGGCGAAGAGATTCCGCTCATTGAACGGCTTTTCGATAACCTCGAATCCGTCCGGGTCCGTCGCGCCCACCACCGCGCCGCCCTTGATGCCGCATCCGGCCAGCGCCAGGCTCCACGCGTCAGGGAAATGATCCCGTCCGCGCGCAGTGTTGATCCACGGCGTGCGCCCGAACTCGCCCATCATCACCACCAGCGTTTTGTCGAGCAGCCCGCGCTCCTTCAAATCGGTGATCAAGTTGAAGATGATCTTGTCGAGGTCCGGCACCAGCATCTGATAAATCTCGTTGTGAAACACATGGCTGTCCCATGGCATTCCGTTGGCGACCATCACGAAGGGCGCGCCGTTCTCCACCAGATGCCGCGCCTGCAGCGTGTGCATTCCGAACGTTCCCGGGCCGTAACGCTCGCGGTCTTTCGCCGGCAGCTTGTCCAAATCGAACAAGTGCGCGCAGCTCATCAAGCCCTTCACGCGCTCGAAGACTGCGTTGTAAGAGGAAGCCGCCGCGCTCTTCCGTTCGTTCTCGAACTTCTTGCTGAAAAACTTCCGCAACGCCTCGCGCTCCTCCTGATCCGCCTCCGAGAAGCCGGGCAATCGCTCGACATCCTGCAGCTTGTATTCACCGCCCACGCGCACCGGACCGTACTCCGCGCCCAGCCACCCAGCCCAGTTGCCAGCCTTGAACTCCTTGAACTCATTCCCCTCCGGACACGGATCGAGCAGGATGAAATTCGGAATCGGACTGTCGAGCTGGCCGAGCTGCTGGCCCAGCACGGAGCCGAGCGAAGGTCGGATGAACGGCGGACGCGGTCCGTCGCCGCGATTGAGCGCATCGATGCCTTGCAAGTGTTCGCTCGGCTTCGTCTTCATCGAGCGCACCACCGCGAGCTGATCGGCGATGCTCGCGCACTTCGGCATCAACTCGCTGAAATGCACGCCGGGAATCTTTGTGGGAATGCTGCGGAACGGCCCGCCGTAAACGCTGCCCGGCTTCGGGTCCCACGTCTCGAACTGGCTCGGCGCGCCACACAGCCAGAGCAGAATGCAATGCTTCTGCTGCCGCTTCACCGTCTCCGCCAGCGCCGACGGGGTGAATAATCCACTCCAACTGAGCATCGAAGCCGCCCCGCCCGCCGCGAGACCCTTCAGGAACAGCCGCCGGTGAATGGCATGATCCGGCCCGCCGCAGAGGGCGCCGTGTTCCGTTCGCAGGTTCGAGAAAGGCATACCGGTGAAAAACGTAACGCTTCAGACGAAACCCGGCAGTGAATTATTTTGAAGAAGTCGAGAAGGCCACTAAGTCTCAACGAGATTCTGCGCCGTGACGAATCAGCACCACCTTCCCTTCCGCACGCGAAGCAGATTCGAGAGTCAACCCGTGCGAGCCAAATGGCGAATTTGAGAAGGGTTCGCCTACTCGGGCCATCAGGGTCTGATTAGACCCGACAATCGTCAGAACCGTCGTTCCGTCATCAGCAATCGAAAGCAATCGGACCAAATGCCCGGTTATCGAAGCAAGTGGAGCATTCGTCGTGAGTGTGAACGTCTGACCGACGTGGGTAACTGTAAATGTTCGCGAAACGCGAGTCGTCGAGTCCATGTCCGATTGCCTCGAGCATCCAGAGAATGAAAACGCAACGGTGATTCCAGAGGCCACTACCGCCATCGTCTGGCTCCAAATATTTCTCATGGGCATTTCGTCTCGCGTCAATCCGCACTCAGCTCACCGCTCCAAGTCCACTGTGACAGAAGGTTGATGCCGGAAATCAATCAGGTCGAACTGCCCAGGCTTCGGAGGAACCCACTCGGGACCGGATGAAACGCGGCGCACTTGGAACTGCTGGACCTTCATCCGCTTTGCAGGCCGAGCCGACCACTCCCACTGAGCATTTGTCCACACAACGTCCTCGGCAGGTCCCGTCACCGTCGCGAGCTGGATGTCGGCTGCCGCCGGACTACCTACCGCGGTTTGCGATGCACCGCGGTTCATTCGCTCAACGAGCAGCACTACCGCAAATCCCGCGGAGCAACCGAGAGCGATCAACATTCGTTCCTTGTGGTGGGATTTCACGAATCTCCTCTACCACGTTTTCAATAGAACGGAAACAGCCGTTTCAGTTCCTTTTTGTCCGGCTGCGCGCCGTACTCGCAGAGCTCGAACGCTTCGGCGAACTTCACACTCGCGCCCTTCTCGTCGCCATACCATTGCTTCAACTCGGTGCGAAAACGATCCGCCAGCGCGCTGTTCCGTTTCGCCATCGTTTCGCGGACCTGCGCATGACGCCGCTTCTGCCCGGCTGCGTCCGCCGGGAACAGCTCAGCGTTCCCTGTCGCGCCGCCTTCCGCGAATTGCGAGACCATCACGCCAAGCGCATCGAGCTTCTTGTCCATCGTCGTGCCGACATCCACCACCACGTCGGGCTTGAATGGATTCGGCTTCTGGAAACGATCGGGGAAATACATGAAGACCGGGTTCTTCGTCAGGATCGGCACGTCGGGGCAAAAGTTCGGCACCGTGACCATGTAGGCCGCGTCCTGCACCAGCACGCCGGTGTAACGATGGTCCGGATGGTAATCGTTCGGACGATGGCTGAGGACGACATCCGCCTGCCATTCGCGAATGAGCCGCGTGAGCGTGCGACGATTCTCCAGCGTCGGCAGCAGTTCGCCGTCGTGGATGTCGAGAATTTCAGTGGTCACGCCAAGAATGCCGTCTGCCTCCAGCACTTCAGTCTTACGCCGCTTCGCCAACGGCCCGCCCGCCTCGCGCCAGTGACCGATGTCGCCGTTGGTCACCGACACGAACTTCACCTTGTGTCCGCGCGCCGCCCACATTGCCGCCGTGCCGCCAGCCTGAAGTTCGCAATCATCCGGATGCGCACCGAAGCAGATGATGCGCAGCGGCGCTTCCGCCGCGACGACGCGATTTGCGATGACCGGCAGGAGGGCGAGGCAGATCGTCAGGACAACACGACGCAGTTGGATTCGAATCTTCATAGTTCAGGTAGTGGTTTCGCCGGACAACTTGCGGTAAAGCGTCGCCAGACTGATGTCGAGCAGCTCCGCCGCCTTTTCCTTGTTCCCCGCTGTGTGCGCAAGAACGCGATTGAGATAATTGTGTTCCTGCTCGCGGAGAAAATCTTTCAGCGGCTCGATCTTGAATGGCAACGAACTGCCCGCCGCCGCCGGTTGCGCCTTTGCCTGTTGACCCGGTGTGAGCGGATACGGCGTGCCGTCCGCCGGATCTTCGGGAATCAAAAACGTCGTCTCATCGCGTCCACCAGGCTGGAGCCGGGCCGAGGCCGGCGCGCCTTCCTGAATCGCCTTCGGGAAATCGGCCATGCGGATGAAGTCGTCCTCGCACAGCGTGCAGGCGCGTTCGAGAATGTTTTCCAGCTCCCGCACATTGCCCGGCCAATCGTAGGCGCCGAGCGTTTCCACCGCGCGACGCGTGATGCGAAACGCCTGGCCCGAGCGGGGACTGATCTTGTTCCGGAGAAAATTCGCGATGAGCAACGGAATGTCCTCGCGCCGCTCGCGCAAACTCGGGAGCTGAATCGGCAGCACGTTCAGCCGGTAGAACAAATCCTCGCGAAACTTCCCTTCCTTAATCTTTCGTTCGAGCGACTCATGGGTCGCCGCCACCACGCGCACGTTCACATGACCCGGCGCGCTGTCGCCCACGCGACGCACTTCATGGTCCTGCAACACGCGCAACAACCGGCTCTGCACGGCGTCCGGCATCGAGCCGACTTCATCGAGGAAGATCGTTCCGCCCTCAGCCTCCTGAAACAGTCCCCTCTTGTCAGACAACGCGCCCGCGAAGGCACCGCGCCGGTGACCGAACAGCTCCGACTCCAGCAAGTTCTCCGGCAACGCCGCGCAGTTCACCGGGATGAAAGGCGCATACTGGCGGGCGCTGTTGAAATGCAGCGCGCGCGCGACCAGTTCCTTGCCCGTGCCGCTCTCGCCGAGGATGAGCACCGTGCTGTCCGTCGGCGCGACGCGTTCGATCCACTTGAACACCGCCTGCATCTGCGGCGACGTGCCGACGATGCGGCTGAACTGGTATTTCTCCCGGAGCTGGCGCTTGAGATAATGATTCTCAGCGACCGCGTGATTGTAGGAGAGCGCGCGCTGGACGCTGTGCCGGAAGGCATCGAGCTTGAACGGCTTCTCCACGTAATCGTAGGCGCCCTGCTTCATCGCCTCGACGGCGGTTTCGACGGAGCCGAACGCCGTCACCACCATCACCACCGCGGGCGGCGCCAGCGCCCGCGCCTTGCGCAGGAGATCGAGACCTTGCTTGCCATCGCGGCCGAGATGCAGGTCCGTGATGAGCAGATCGGGATGATGCTCGTCGAGCGCGTCGAACGCCGCGTTGCCGCTGGTGAAGGGATGAACCTCGTGCCCGTCGGACCGAAGCGCGTCGGTCACCATTTGCACGATGGTAACCTCATCATCGATCACGAGGATTTTGGCCATGCCCAGTTTGTAGGTCGAAGCGACCACCACCGGCAAGCGGGAGTTTGGAGCGATGGAATGCGATCGCTTATTTCACCAACCGAATCGTCACGTCCACCGGTGTGTGCAGCGGCGGAAGGCCGTTCGTACGCACAAGCCAGTTGTCGTCGTCTTCGCGACCACGGCGCGGGTTGTTCACCAGCGCATCGGCGTCGGTAATGAGGGAAACAATCGAACCATCGAGTTGCGCGGCGAATCCGTCTTCGCGAATGCGCGAGCCGGTGTAGACGAATGGCCCGCGATTGAGCGCACCGCCGGTTTTGCGGTCGAGGACAAACTCTTCCGCGGGTGCCCGGTTGGTTTTGCCGTCCGCGAACCACGACAGTTCGACGCGGACAAATTCACCCGGAAGCTTCTCCGCCGGATCGGGCGGCAGAGCGGCGGTGCCCGCTCCCTTCGCCCCGAGGAGGAGGAACGCGAGCTGAACATGGAGCGGTTCCACGGTAGTCCGCAGGAGACTTTCGTGCGTCTTGCCGTTTGCGTGGACGATCACGTATTCAAGATTGCCCTCGCGCAGATTCACCGCGGCCGGGAATTCAACGGTACGTTCAGTGCGATCAAACCGGACTTCTCCCACCTGGAATCGCCCGGGCGAAAGTTCGCGAACGGGAGGATTAGTCGGGCTCCCCGAGGCGGGCGCAACTGGCTGAACTGGAGAGACGATCAACTCCGCACCCGGCAGAATCGTCGAGCCCAGCATGGCAAAAATGATCCAGATTCCGCAGGCACCGCGATGAAACAAAATGGATGGGCCAAGTTTTTGAATGAACATTTTGCAGGAAACCAAGGGAATTTTGACTGAAGAGTCAAGCGCCGGGGATCCAGACTCCTCCTCGGCAAGTGACCTGCTATATGGGCGGTGCATTTTGAATCCGAAGTTGTTTCGGTTTGATTTCGGACGCGCAGGCTGGGCAGATTCCGGCTTGAAGGTAGTCTGGACGAATGCAGCAGCAGGAAGTTGCTGTTAGAGCGGAATTCATTTTATGAGCAAAAAGCCACTCACCCCGAGTGAATTGACGGAACTGATCGCCGGCCTCAATCGTCTCGCCAGAAACCTCTGGTGGACTTGGAACCAGGAATCCCAGGAAATTTTCCAGGAGCTTTCCCCCCGAGGCTGGCAAAACCTCTACCACAACGCCGTGGCCGTGCTGCGCGAAGTCTCGGATTACGAGCTGCGTGTCCACCTGCAGGATCCGGATTTCGCCGAGCGCGTGCGCCGGGTGCTCGCGTCGTTCGACGCCTATCTCAACGAAAAGAACACGTGGGGCAAGGCGAACGCGCCTGACCTGCTCAAGAACCCCGTCATCTATTTCACCGCCGAATTCGGCTTCCACGAAACGCTGCCCATCGCCGCCGGCGGTCTCGGCATTCTCGCCGGTGACCACGCCAAGTCCGCGAGCGATCTCGGCCTCGGCTTCGTCGGCATCAGCCTCTTCTACCGCGAAGGTTACTTCCAGCAGTCGATCAACCAGGACAACTGGCAGGTCGATTACTACACGCAGCTCCAGCCAAAGAATCTTCCCATTGAGCCCGTTGTCGACAAGAACGGCGAGCCCATCGTCTGCTCGGTGCAGATGGGTGTCAGCGAGGTGAAGTTCAAGGCGTGGCGCGTGAACGTGGGCCGCTGCCCGGCGTATCTCCTCGACACCAATCTCCCCGAGAACGAACAGCACTACCGCGATCTGACGCTCCGCGTTTACGGCGGCGACAGCACCACGCGCATCCTGCAGGAAATTTTGCTCGGCATCGGCGGCGTCCGCCTGATGCGCGCACTCGGCGTGGAACCTTCCGTGTATCACATGAACGAAGGTCACGCGGCGTTCCTCGCGCTGGAACTCATTCGCGAGAAGCTCGCCCTTGGCAAGAGCTTCGCCGACGCGCTGAACTTCGCGAAGAAGCAGTGCATCTTCACCACGCACACGCCCGTCGAAGCCGGCCACGATCGCTTTACCGCGAGCCTCATGGACTACGCGTTCAAGGGCTACCTCAGCCATCTCAAGATGTCGCTGGACGAAGTCATGGCCCTCGGTCGCGTGAATCCGACCGACGCCAACGAGCCGTTCTGCATGACGGTGCTCGCGCTCAAGTCCGCCCGCGCCGCCAACGGCGTGAGCGAACTGCACGGCCAGGTCAGCCGTCACATGTGGCAATGCCTCTGGCCCGGCGTGCCGGAAGAAAAGATTCCGATCGGCCACATCACGAACGGCATTCACCTGCTTGGCTGGATGAAGGGCCCCGTGCGACGTTTCTGGCGACGCCGCCTCACCTCCAACGGCGCCGCAGCCGCACCCGGAACCACCGGCCCGAACACGGACTTCTGGAACAAGAACAACAGCTGGGAGAGCGCGATCAACGATCCTGCGTTCTGGCAGAAGATGGGCGATCCGAACTTCATCTCCGATGAGGAAATCTGGGCGCTGCGCTACAAGCTGCGCCGCGAGCTCATCGAGTTCGCCCGGCGCCGTCTGCTGCTCCAGGGCCGCAGCCTGTCCCAGGGTGACTTCATTGCGTTCGATCACCTCCTGAACCCTGACGCATTGACCATCGGGTTCGCCCGCCGCTTCGCGACCTACAAGCGCGCTCCGCTGATCTTCCAGCAGTTCGAGCAAATCGTGAAGCTGGTCAACGACAAGTCTCGCCCGGTGCAGTTCATCTTCGCCGGCAAAGCGCATCCGCGAGACGACGAGGGAAAGAAGTACATCCAGCACGTCATTCATCTCAGCAAATACAGCGAGCTGAAGGGTCACCTCGTCTTCATCGAGAATTACGACATCCACGTCGCGCGCTCGATGGTTTCCGGCTGCGACGTGTGGCTGAACAATCCGCGTCGTCCGCTCGAAGCCTCCGGCACCAGCGGCCAGAAGGCCGGCTGCCACGGCTGCTTGAACCTGAGCATTCTCGACGGCTGGTGGCGCGAAGGCTACGACGGCACGAATGGTTTCGCCATCGGTGACGATTCGCATCCGGCCTCGATCGAGGAACAGGATCGCCTCGACAGCGAGAACCTGTTCAAGGCGCTGACCCAGCAGGTGATTCCGACCTTCTACGATCGCGATTCGAACGGCATTCCGAAGAAGTGGATCCAGATGATCCGCCGCGCGATGGTGACGCTCGTGCCCCAGTTCAGCACGTGGCGCATGGTGCAGGACTACTCGAACAAATATTATACGACCAAGTAAGCGTCGTTTTGGTTTCATCGGGCGTGACTCATTTTTGAGTCACGCCCTTTTTGTTTCCGCTTGAACAGAATCAAGTGCCCGTCAGTCTGTTTACTCACATGCAAAACGACGTGCTCAACTTGCCGCCCGGCGGTTTTGATCATCAACCGCGCACGCGCCTTGTCTTCGGCGCGAACACTGTGGAGCGCGTGGGCACCATCGCCCGGGAACTCGGCGGCCGCACGGTGCTAGTGGTAACCGATCGCGGAATCGTCACCGCCGGCCACGCGCAGCGGGTAGAACATTTCCTGCAGGCGGCGGGACTCGGTGTTGTGATTTATGATCGCGTTCATGAGAATCCATCCACGACGGATGTCGATCAGTGCGTCGCCGTCGCGAAGGAGGCGGGAGTCGATCTCTTCATCGGACTCGGCGGCGGCAGTTCGATGGACACCGCGAAGGGCTGCAACCTGATCCTGACGAACGGCGGACGCATTCACGATTACTGGGGCGTCGGCAAAGCCACGCGCCCGATGCTGCCGCTCATCGCGATTCCCACCACAGCCGGCACCGGCAGCGAATGCCAGAGCGCGGCCTTGATCGCCGACGATCAGAGTCACCAGAAGATGGCGTGCCTCGATCCGAAGATCGCCGCCCGTGTCGCGATCCTCGATCCGGCCCTGACTCTCTCGCAACCACCACGAGTCACCGCCTGCACGGGCATTGACGCCATCGCGCACGCCGTCGAAACCGCGGTCACCAAGAAGCGCAATCCACTTTCCCAGATGTATTCGCACGAGGCGTTCCGCCTTTGCGCCACCAGCCTCGAACGCGTGCTCTCGCATCCGCTCGATGTCGAAGCACGCGGGCGCATGCTGCTCGGAGCCGCGTTTGCCGGGACCGCGATCGAGAACAGCATGCTTGGCGCGGCGCATTCCACGGCGAACCCTCTGACGGCTCACTACAACATCATTCACGGCCAGGCGGTCGGCATGATGTTGCCGCATGTTGTCCGCTTCAATTCCGCCGACCCGGCCGCGCTCCGTGCCTACGCGGAACTGGCGTCCGGCCCGGAGATCGCGTGTGTCAGTGAGGGATTGGAGAAGGCGTGTGACGCGCTGGTGGCCCGACTGGAGTTGCTCCTTAATCGCGGCGGAATGCCTCGCTCGCTTGCGGATTGCGGCGTCCCGCGTTCGGCGATTCCCATGCTGGCCGCAGAAGCCGCGAAGCAGTGGACCGCGAATTTTAATCCGCGCAAAGTGGAAGTCACCGACTTCGTTGCGTTGTACGAAGCGGCGTTTGAACCACGCGGCGCTGGCGCTTAGTCCGGAAAACAAAAAAGCCCGCGAAGGTCATTCGCGGGCTGGGGAAATTTCCTTTGCCGAAGCTTACTTGATGTAGAGCTTGTACTCGGGTGAGGCCTTGCTCGCCTTGCCCGGCTTGCCGAAACGGGCGAACTCGTAATCCACCTTGAATCGATACGTGATGACACCTTTGTCCGCGGGAATCGGCACCAAGGCCTCCCAGCGATTGGTCATCTTGTAAGTCGGACGCATCTCGTAGGTGTCAAAACCAACGACAACGTAGGGCTGGATGGTTTGCGGTTTAATGGTCTGCTGGGTGGTGTCCCACTGATACTCAATCAAGTAGAGGTTGTTTGCATTCCGCGGCTGAGTGGTCGACGTCAGGTTCGTCACCGTCGTGACGCAACCCGCGAGAACCACTGCGGAAAGCAGCAGACAAAAGCCAATCCATTTCTTCGTCATAGCGGCGCGAGAGTTACACAGGGCCAAATGCGATGTAAAGGTGGTTTTGGTCAACAGCGCTGGCGCGAGACCAATTCACCATTTCCACCCGCACTTACTGGCCGATCTGCTTGCTGTAGTCCGCCGGACTCAGCAGAGCGTCCACCTCACCGGGAGCCGAGAGCTTGATCTTGTAGAACCAGCCTTCGCCGTACGGATCGGTATTGACCAAAGCCGGATTGTCCGCCACCGCCTTGTTGGCTTCGACGATCTGACCCGAGACTGGCGAGTAGATGTCGCTGGCAGTTTTCACGGACTCGACGACGGCGCACGCCTCGGATGCCTTGACGCTGCGGCCAACAGCGGGCACTTCGACGAAGACGATATCCGTCAACTCATGCTGGGCGTGGTCCGTGATTCCCACCACGGCGGTGTCACCGGTGACCCGGATCCATTCGTGGGACTTGGCGTATTTCAGATCGGCTGGAACTTTTGAGCTCATAAATTTCGCTGCCGAATTGTTGCCCTCAGCAGTTCGGGAATGCGACAGATTTTTTCAAGAGGCGCGGGCCAAATCTGATTCAAACTGCCTCCGCCAGATTCCGGGAAACGGGTAGAGCGTGAGCGAGCGAAGCATCAGATTGCGAACTTCATGGCGCGGCACCTTGATACGGCGGCTTCCATCGAGAACATTCTCGGTCCGCAGTCGCGCCAGCGTGCGCGCCCCAATCAATACCGGCCACGCGCAGGCCAGCCGGATCCGCACGCAGGACCATGGCAATTGATTCGTATACTCCCATCCCGCCGCCAGATGCTGCCGCGCCAGGTCGAGATATTGGTTGTACAACGGGCGCAGACGCGATTCGTTCGTTGCGTCCAGCAGGTCCACCGGCTTCAACGGCAGAGCCGCGAGCCGCATCGCGGGCAGGTAGCAGCGACCGTTGCGAAGGTCCTTCGGCAGGTCGCGCAGGATGTTCACCAGCTGCAATCCCTTGCCGAAACGAACGCCGTCGCGCAACAGCGCGGTGTCATCCAGCGCAGCGTGGGGGAAAACATGGGCGCGACAAATTTTTGTCCAGAATTCTCCCACGCAACCGGCGACGCGATATGTGTAATCGTCCAGCTCCGCGTCGCTCGTCAGCGCGCTGATGTGCTCCGCTGTTGCGCCACCGAAACGTTCGAGGTCTAGTCGCTGCCCGCCAGTAATTGTATCCAGCACGGCGCGAATCAATGCCTGATCCTCAGCGGCGAAGCTCCCGAGCAAACCGATCGCTTCCTCGATGCGTTCAAGCAACACCCTCTCGGCCGGCTCACCTTGATGGCGGCGCAGCTCACCGAAATCGAGAGGCGCAACCGTCTGCCCGAGAATTCGGTCACGCAAGAGCTTCAGGGCACCGAGCCGGTTCTCCACCGAGACGAGTTCGGTATCCGCAATGGTATCCGTGGCGCGGGCGAGCAGATACGCGAGGCCAATCTGCGCGCGCACCGACGACGGCAACACTCGCAGCGTCGTGTAAAACGAGCGCGAGACCTGTTGCAACAGGTCGGTCAGCAGATGGGCCGAAGGCGAAGTCATCGGACCGGAAGAGAAACACGAGTGCCGGCGGTTTGTCAGGTGCGTTCGCGCGGGGCGGGAAATTTCCTTGGTCAGCGAAACTCGGTGCAGGCGAGTTCGCTGGCAAATGTTCTAGGCTTCACCTCGTGCATCGTTTAGAAAACCGCCCTGAACATCCGTCCCGATTGCTGATGAAAAAGGCCCTATCGATCCTGCTCTGGCTGGGAGTCATCCTGCTGGGCGTCTTTGCCTACACCACCCTCGCCGTCAAACGCGGCGAGCCGGTGAACTCGGCCTACATCTTAATCGCAGCGGTTTGCACCTACGCCATCGGCTACCGTTTCTACTCGAAATGGATCGCGGCACGCGTGCTCGCCTTGAACGATCGTCGAGCGACACCGTGCGAGGTTCATGAGGATGGCCGCGATTACGTGAAGACGAACAAATGGATCGTCTTCGGTCATCACTTCGCGGCCATCAGTGGACCGGGACCTCTCGTCGGACCCGTGCTCGCAGCGCAGTTCGGCTACCTGCCGGGAACGTTATGGATCTTGATCGGCGTCGTGCTCGGCGGCGCGGTGCAGGACTTTGTCATCCTCTTCGCCTCGATGCGGCGGGACGGTAAATCGCTCGCGCAGATGGTGCGCGAGGAATTGAACAAAGCCGCGGGCGTCATCGGCGTCATCGCCATCCTTTCGATCATGATCATCCTGCTCGCCGTGCTGGCGCTGGTGGTCGTGAACGCGCTGGCGGAATCGCCATGGGGCGTCTTCACCGTGGGTGCCACCGTTCCCATCGCGATGTTCATGGGCGGTTACCTGCGCTGGGCGCGCGTCGGGAAAGTCATGGAAGCGTCGGTCATCGGCGTCATTCTGCTCCTGCTCGCTGTCGTTGGAGGACAATGGGTTTCTGACAACGCCACGCTGAAGGAAGTCTTCCACCTCAAGGCGCCGGCACTGGCGTGGTCTGTCATCATCTACGCCTTCGCGGCAAGCGTCCTGCCCGTGTGGCTGCTCTTGGCGCCGCGCGACTACCTGAGCACGTTCATGAAGCTCGGGACGATCTTCCTGCTCGCGCTCGGCGTGATTCTCGTGCTGCCAGAGTTGAAGATGCCGGCCGTCTCCAAGTTCATCGACGGCTCCGGCCCGGTCGTTCCCGGCAAGTTGTTTCCGTTCTGCTTCATCACCATCGCGTGCGGTGCCATCAGCGGATTTCACACGCTGATCAGCAGCGGCATCACGCCCAAGATCATCACGCGCGAAAGCTACACGCGACCGATCGGTTACGGCGCCATGTGCCTCGAAAGCCTCGTCGCCATCATGGCGATGATTGCCGCCTGCACCCTGGAGCCGGGCGTGTATCTCGCCATGAACATCAAGGCACCCGGTGCCGACGCCGCCGCTGTCGCTGCAGCCACCGTCGAACGCGTGAATTCCTACGGGCCGGAGTTTGCACTCAGTCCGGAGCGCATGACTGAACTGGCGCGCGAGGTGAAGGAGGAATCTCTCTACGGTCGCACTGGCGGCGCGGCGACCCTGGCGGTGGGCATGGCGAATTTGTTTGCCAAGGTCGTTGGCGAACGCTGGCTCGGCATCTGGTATCACTTCGCACTGATGTTCGAAGCGTTGTTCATTCTCACAACCCTGGACGCCGGAACACGCGTCGGGCGTTATCTGTTGCAGGACGCACTCGGTCATCTCTGGCGACCGCTGGGTGACGTGAAGAGTTTGTCAGCGAATTTTTTCTCCAGCGCGCTGGTGGTCGGACTGTGGGGATATTTCCTAATCGCCGCAGTGTATGATCCCGATGGCGGCATCAAGGCGCTCTGGCCGATCTTCGGCATCGCGAACCAACTGCTTGCCGCGGTCGCGCTCTGCCTCGCCACCACGGTGCTGTTGAAGATGGCGTTGAACGGCGAAGCCCGGGAAGGCAAACGCTCCTCGCCCGCGCTGGCGTTGGTGACGCTGGTTCCCCTGCTTTGGCTGCTGACCGTGACCAGCACGGCGTCGATCCAGAAAATTTGGCACAGCGATCCGAAGATTGGGTTTCTGGCTCAAGCGGACGCGATGACGAAAAAGATCGACGCCCTCAAGGCGCAAACGCCATCGGTGGCTGAAGCCGGAAGAGCCGCTCATCAAAAGCAAATCGCCCAGGCCACCAAGCAATACGGCAACGCGGTGCTTGATGCGGGAGTCACCGGCTTTTTCCTCGCACTCGTCGCGGGTATTTTTCTGATCAGCCTGCGTGAGTGGATTCTGATGCTCGCGCGCAAGAAGGTGGCAGAACTGCGCGAAACCCCGCCCACCTGGCTGCCGGCCTACGCCGAGGCTGAGGCGAGTTCCATGAAGATTTTCAGCCTGCTCGCACTCACCGCCGCCCTGGCGAGGGAATTGACGGGCGAAGCCGCGTTGGCGCGCCGAAAAAATCGCCACCACGTGCAACTGCGAAACAGGTCCCACCGTGAACCTGCTGGGCGAGGCGCGTGTTGATGAACACGTGGTGAACAAGACTGAAATCTATGACGAGATGTTGGAACGACGTTACAACTCGGTGAACCGTTGCTGCTGAGAATCCCATGGACACACCAGTGGAACGCATCGGAATTTTCGGTGGCTCGTTTGATCCCGTCCATTGCGGGCACCTGCTGGTTGCCCAGGCAGCGATGGAAGAACTGTCGTTGACGCGGCTCTTTTTCATTCCTGCGGCGCAATCCCCTTTCAAACCTCAGTCTGCCCCGGCGCCGGCCCTTGAACGCCTGCGCATGCTGCGCCTCGCGCTGGCCGGTCAAACGCGCTACGAGATTGATGAACAGGAAATCCAGCGCGGCGGGACATCGTTCACCATCGATACGGTGCGCGATTACGTGGATCGATTTCCACGGGCAAAACTGTTTTACCTGATCGGCGCGGACCACGTTCCCACCCTGCCCGCCTGGCGGGAGGCAGATCGGCTGGCGGAACTCGTCGAGTTCGTCGTGATCCCGCGGCCGGGACAGCCTCCGGCGAAGTTCCCGAGCCCGTTTCGAGGACGCGAGCTGGAAGGATTCCCGCTGGGTGTTTCGTCGTCGGCCATCCGCCGCCGCGTCAAAGCCGGCCAGTCGATTCAAAGTCTGGTGCCGGAAGCCGTGGTCGAGGCGATTCGTAACTCGAAGCTTTATCTTTAGATTCGCTTCCTCCACCCTCCCGCCAAATGGATTCAAAGAAACTGGCGCAGTTGTGCCGTGACTACGCCGACAACAAGAAAGCCGAAGACCTGTTGGTGCTGGAGGTAAAGGAAATCTCCAGCATTACTGACTATTTTGTCATCGCCTCCGGTTCCAGTGAGCCCCACCTGCGCGCCATTGCCCAGGAAATCACCGGCAAGTTGGACGATGAATACGGGGTGAAACCTCGGGCAGAGGACGGCAGCCTGCAGACGGGCTGGCTGGTCATTGATTTCTTCGACGTCATCGTACACGTCATGCGGAAGGATGTCCGGGAGCGCTACGATCTGGAAAGCTTGTGGGGCGATGCGCCGCGAGTGAAGCCACCGCGCACTCGCAAGAAGCCCGCGGGAGCGTAAACCGCGGTTCCCCTTCTCCCTCGACGGGAAACTCGCTCTGGCAGAAAAACACCCGCAGCCGTTCTCAGGGCTGCTGGGTCTTTTCGGGCGTATCTCGCGAAACCTTCACCATCTCATCAATCGCCCGCTTGAGCTCCTCAAGGCCGGTTGCGGGAATGATGATCGAGTCCCTCCGGCCACCCACGTCCTCCGTAATGCGGAGGAAACGGCCTCGGGGATTCTCCTTGAGCGCCAGCACGAACGCCTTCCGTTCGATTTGGATTCGCTCGGTGCGAAGGCTCTCCTCGCTGATGGGTGGACGCACGTTTCCCACGTCGGAATACCCGCGTGACGCATGACTGTCATTCGGAGTCATAGGTACCTTTCCCTTGTAAAGCTCATGACGAGCTTATTTGGATGATTAGAACCTATGAATCGCCAACCCCAGTTGAATGTCAACTGCGGAATTTGGTCGACCCGACGAAGCGCAGATTGTCCGGCGGATGAGTGACGCGCCAGAAGTAGAAGACAAGACAGCCCAGCACCACCACGTTTACACTCATGGCCACCGCGTGCCATCGACTAAACATCGCCTGCGCTTCCAGCCGCACCTCCGGCGTCATGGGCACCGGCTTGTATTGGGGACCCATGCTGTATTTGATAAAGTGCATCTCCTTCATCTTGGGCTGAACAATGAGTCCACCGAGCAGCCCGACCAAAAACAATCCGACGAGGATGCCCGTGGTAAGCCGATGCAAGGCCCGACCGAGGTAGACCCATTCCGCCAGCAAGTGCGCGATCGCGATCGCCGCGCAGATGGATTGGAAATGGAAATACTTTCCAATCATCAGCTGAGCAAACACTCCCGGCCAAAATGGATGAAGCCCCGTCGCTTTCGCCTCAGGCGAAAAGAAGGTGCCCTGGGCGGCGAAAGTAAAGAAAACGGACGCACCCAGCCAGATCGCTGCGTTCAGGACGCCGATAAACCGGATCACGAGGATCACGGGCCGACGCTACGAAAAAGCCGAGTGATGTGCCAAGCGTGAAACGCGGACGCGCCTGCAAATCAATCGTCAGGACGATTAAATTAGATCCGAACCGAGCGCTTTGCGCGGATCCGAGGAACGCTGGCGAAGAAACGTTTCGCACTTCAACAACGACCGACGCGTCGACTCGTCGTGGGGATAAATCGTCAGGGCGCGACGCAACGAGCGACACGCCTCTTCTATGTCTCCGAGCTGAAGATGACAAACGCCGAGGCCTTGCAGCGCGCCGTAGTGATTCGGATTCAGCGCCAGCGCGCGCTCGCAATCCTTGATCGCCGGCAGGAACTGGCCCGTCTGCCATAGCACCGCACCGCGGCGATTCCAACCCTCCGCGAAGTCGGGATACTTCCTGGTAATCTCATCAAGAATCCGCAGCGCCGCGGGAAAGTCCTCGCGATCGGACGCAGCGCACGCCTCGTCGATCATCTGATAGGCTCGCCGACCAGCGGCCGTGAACCAGAGATGATCCAGGCCGCGTTGCGCCATGGAATGAACGTCTGGATTCTCCGCCTTCAACCCGGCCAGGAGCTGCTTCTCGGCGCCCACCAATGCGAGCTTCGTCGCCGCTGTCAGACGCGTGTCCGCATCGCCCGAGATCAACTGCTGATAGAGATGCTCCTTGTACCACGAGGTCTGGCGGCCGAAATGGACCGCAATGAATCCCAGACTGAAAGTGACCGCCGAGATGCAGAGCCAGCGCGATAGATACTTCAAAGCGTTGTTCACGCTCGAAAGGTAAATGCGCCCACGTCTCGACTGTAGAGAGCGCGGCACGGTACCTCTGCTCGGGGAATCTACGCATCATGAAGGCAACTCCACCCGGACCTCGCCGGAAAAAAAGAAAGGCACGGTCGCCCGTGCCTTTCGCGAAATGTTGGGAAAGTCGAATCAGGCGCCCATGCCGTCTTCGAACGAGCCGCCCGCTACCGGGAAGCACAGATTGTCGCGGACATAGGCGATGCCGTTGGCGCTGGTCGCATCAAGATCGCGATACGCGCTCTCGGCTTCGACGATCAGCGGCGCGGTCTTCGTGCCCATCACCTGGCAGTAACGCGTGGGGTAACCGATGTTCACCAGCATCTCGACGTAGCGAGCCATGTTGAGGTCGCCCGAAGGAAGATCGGTGAACTGCATCGCGCGGTCGGCCCATTCCGGAGCCATCTTGCGCAGCGGAATGCCCGAACGAATGACGAAGTTCTTCACGTGACAGGCGTAAACGCGGCTCGCGACCTTGCGGAAGCGGGTTTCCCAGTCCTCACCCTCCCAGCAGTGGGACGGATCGGCGTTTACGGCGAGCGTCTTGTCGCCATCGCAGATGTCGACGAGCAGGTTGAAGTCATCCGCGCACATCGCCGCCGTGCCGGGGTGAATCTCATGCGCGAGGTAAATGCCCAGCGACTTCGCGCGGGCGCGAATCTTTGCCGTCTTCTTCACGAAACGCTCGGAGCCTTCCTTGATTAAATCGTAATCTCCACCCTTCCAGAAGCCCCACGGATAACCGCTGGAAAGTTCCCATCCGAAGGCCACGCCCCAGAACATCGGGACAATCTTGATGTTCAACTCCGCGCACAGATCGAGCAGCGCGAGAATGTAATCTTCCGCCCAGCGCTCAATATCGGCGGCGGATTTCTTGGCAACGTCACCGGGGATAAACGGGCGAATCGAGGGGCTGCCGGTCCACGCCGTGGTATGCACCCAGAACGGACAATGCGCGGAAACACCGTCGAGCTTCATCTTCGCCTTGGCGAAGGTTTGCTGGATTTCTTTCGCGCTCTTGAAGCCCTTCGGGCCTTGCAGCATGTAGTTCGAGGGCTGAGCGCCGGCCGCGCCGGATTTCTTGGCGTAGGCGAGGAAGTCCGCCAGACTTTTTGCACCGTGTTGAGCGCCTTCCACGCTCGGATGATAGCAGATTTGAGCCATATTATGGTTGGTAAACGTTCCGGGACGGTTTAACGGCGGGAGAGGTGGATTGCAACTCGAAACACCCGCGCTACCGCATCTTTTCGCGGGCAAGAGCCCTTTTTGTCGTCCCGTCGCGCAAGGCTCACTTCGGCGGCTGTGAAAGCCCGCCGGCACTCATCTTCTTCATCACGCCCTCGCGCATCATCGTCATCATGTCGGTGTACTTCGTGGAGTTCGCCGGAGCCTCGAAGGCGGTCGCGTCGGGTTTCGCAAGTTTGACGTCCTTGAAGATCATGGTGACCGGCGTCGAGTTCTGGACGCTCTCAATCTTGACCGGGAAATTCTTCAGATCCGTGGCGTTCCAGACCGTCGATTCAAACTTCCGTCCCTGATCGTCCGTCACCACCACCTTGTTCTTCACGCACGGATGACCTTCCACCGTTTCCTTGCCCACTTCGGTGGAATCGACCTTGAACTTCGCATCTGCACTGGCGCCGTCGCCATCTTGCAACGGCATCTCGACGTGCGACTGCAGGCCGGGATACGCGAGGCAGGAAATCTTCTTGTCCGGACGCGAGATCACGATCATCTCGCCCATGCCCATCGCCTTCATCTGCGCCGCCTGTTCGGGACGCATCGGGATGCCCTTGGCCTGGGTCATGTCCATTTCGAAGCGCGACTTGCCATCAAGGAACGCCACCTTGCCTGGCATCACGATAGGCTCCGGATTGTTGCCCATCTTGGTTTGCATCTCGAGGGTCGCGGAGAATCCAGTGTGTTCTCCAAACAACTTGGCCATCGCGCCGCTCAGGTTCGGGCCTTTCGGGCCGCCCATGCCACCACCGCCGCCGGGGCCAACCTGCGCCCAAGTTTCACCCGGTGCGACCAGGAACAACAACGCTGCGAGCCATGCGGTAAGGATTTTCATATCGATTCAAAGGTTTGGTTAAAGCGAACTCAACGGGGTCGTATCAGAACCGGGTTGCCAGACCAACCTAAAACCACCCCCACCCTTGCCAATCGTCCAGACACGGAAAATCCCGCACCCAGCTTACCTTGAACAAATTTGGCATTGAAGCGTCTGCAAACGTTGAGCTTTGCTTGAAGTCCAACAACTGAATTACACGCCATGAACACCAGCGCTCTCTTTACCGTCCGCTCCACTCTCGCGGTCTCCGCCGCCATGGTGGCCGCCCTCACCGTCAACGCCGCCGACTGGCCGCAATACCGCGGGCCCAATGCCAACGGCGTCACCGACGAGAAGATTCAAGCGTCATGGCCTGCCACCGGACCCAAGCAACTCTGGAAAGCGCCGATGACCGCAGGCTTCAGCACGTTCGCGGTCGGCGGCGGCAAAGCTTACACGCTCGTCACCCGCACCATCGACGGCGTGAAGAACGAAGTCTGCATCGCGCTGGACGCGGATTCCGGCAAGGAACTCTGGGCCGCGCCGCTTGGTTACACGAAGCTCGACGGCGGTGGCGACACCGGCGCGCCCGGCAACACCGGCGGTGACGGACCGCGCTCCACGCCGACCGTCGATGGCAACCGGGTTTATGTCCTCAGCGCTGGCTTGATCCTCTCCTGCCTCAGCACGGACGACGGCAAAACCATCTGGAAGAAAGAACTCCTCAAGGAACACGGCGCCAAGAGCATCACCTGGCAAAATGCCGCGTCGCCGCTGCTCGAAGGCAACTTGATTTTCGTCTGCGCCGGGGGCTCCGGACAGTCCCTGCTCTGCTTCCACAAAACAACCGGCGCGCTCGTCTGGAAAGGCCAGAGCGACGCCATGACCCACGCCACGCCGATCGCCACGACGATTCTCGGCCATCGCCAAATCATCTTCTTCACGCAAAGCGGACTCGTCTCCGTCGTCCCCGGCACTGGAGACGTTCTCTGGCGCTACAATTTCCCCTATCGCACCTCCACTGCCGCGTCGCCCGTAGTCGGCGGCGACATTGTCTTCTGCTCCGCCGGTTACGGTGTGGGCGCCGGCGCGGTGAAGATCACGAAGGAAGGCGATAAATTCAAAGCCACCGAGATCTGGCGCAAGTCGAACCAGCTCATTAACCACTGGAGCAGCTCCGTATATCACAACGGCCATCTTTACGGCCTGTTCGGCTTCAAGCAGTGGGAAAAAGTTCCGCTCCAGTGCGTCGAGCTCGCCACCGGCGAAGTGAAGTGGTCGAAGGAAGGTTTCGGCCAGGGCGGCACCATCCTCGCCGACGGGCATCTCGTCACCCTCGCGGAGAACGGCGACCTCGTCGTCGTCGAAGCATCGCCCAAAGCCTACAACGAAACCGCCCGCACCAAGGCTGTTACTGGCAAATGCTGGAACAACGTTGCGCTCGCCAACGGTCGCATCTACGCCCGCAGCACCAAGGAAGGCGTCTGCCTCGACGTCTCCCGCGCGACCGCCGCGAAGTAACGTCCGGCTCCGCCTGACCTCCGTTCCGATTCCGGGCATTGCTCTCGCCCCAGAGCAATGCCACGATGAGCCGTCCCCGGAACTCGATACGCGCTCATTGCATGACGGAACCTGCTGCCGCCCCCGCGCCGCGTCGCGCTGCGATCGTGTTCATTTTCATCACGGTCGTGCTCGATATCCTCGCGCTCGGCATGATCATTCCCGTTCTGCCCCGGCTGGTTGCGGGCTTTCTCGGCAATGACACCGCACGCGCCGCCGAAATGTTCGGCGTGTTCGGCACCGTCTGGGCGCTGATGCAATTCTTCGCGTCGCCCGTGCTCGGCGCGCTTTCGGATCGATTCGGGCGCAGGCCGGTCATTCTCACGTCCAACTTCGGACTCGGACTCGACTATCTCCTGATGGCCTGGGCGCCGACGCTGGGCTGGCTCTTCGTCGGACGCGTCATCTCCGGCATTACCGCCGCGAGCATTCCCACGGCGTACGCCTACATCGCTGATGTCACGGCGCCTGAAAAACGGGCCGGAGCGTTCGGCCTGATGGGTGCGGCGTTCGGACTCGGCTTCGTGCTCGGCCCGGCGCTCGGCGGATTCCTCGGCGCCATCGATCTGCACCTCCCGTTCTGGGTCGCCGCCGGGCTCAGCCTCGCCAACGGCTGCTACGGCACGTTCGTCCTGCCGGAATCGTTGTCGCGCGAAAACCGTTCCCGTTTCGAATGGCGCAAGGCGAATCCCGTCGGCTCGCTCAAACTCCTGCGCTCGCATCCGGAACTCTTCGGCCTCGCGATGGTCATCTTCCTCTGCACACTCGCCCACGAAGTCCTGCCAAGCGTCTCCGTGCTCTACACGGCGTATCGCTACCAGTGGACCGAACGCGACGTCGGCATGATGCTTGCGGGCGTTGGGATCTGCGTGGCCCTAGTGCAAGGCGGCCTCGTACGCATCGTCATTCGGCGCTTCGGCGAATGGCCGGCGTTGACTTCGGGCCTCGTCTTCGGGGCGATCGGTTTTGCGGTCTACGGGCTCGCGCCCAATGGCACCATCTTCTGGATTGGCGTGCCCATCGTTTCGCTTTGGGGATTCACTGGCGCCGCCGTGAACGGATTGATGACCCGCCACGTGCAACCGAACGAACAAGGCCAACTCCAGGGAGCGAACAACAGCCTGCGCGGCATCGCCGGTTTGTTTGGCCCGGGAATTCACACCAGCATCTTCGCGAGCTTCATCGGCGACCGCGCGAGCTGGCATCTGCCTGGAGCACCGTTTCTCCTTTCGTCGCTCCTGCTGCTCATCGCACTCGTCGTCGCCTGGCGCGCAGCGCGATCCCGCGAAATCAATCCCGCACCGTGTTCAGACCCAGCCCTATGATTCGGTCTATTAACTGCGGGTAAGTCAGCCCTGCCTTCATCGCGGACTCCGCGAAGTCTTCATCGGCGGCGAGGATCGGGTTCGGGTTCGCCTCGATGAAATACACTTCGTTCTTCGGCGTAAGCCTCAAGTCGAGGCGCGCGTAGCCATCGATCGTGAGCAGGTGGTAGATGCGCTTGCAGACGCGTTCGATGTTCGCGACGACTGCCGGGTCTAGTCCTTCCGCAAACTGATTCTGCAAGCCCCAGCGTTTGCGATACTCCTCGTCCCACTTCGCTTTGTAGGTCGCAATCTTCGGCTCGTCCGGCGGCACTTCCTTGAAGACAAGCTCGCGAATCGGAAACACCTGGAGCCGGTGATTCCCGAGAATGCTCACGTAAAGCTCGCGGCCCTCGATGTATTCCTCCGCGATGACGTCGTTGTCGAACTTCTCGTGGATGAACTGCACGCGTTCCTTGAACTGCTCGTCCGTTTCCACAAACGACGCCTGCGAGATGCCGAGCGATGCTTCCTCCTTCAACGGCTTTACGAGGATCGGAAACCGCAAATGCTTCGGCCTTGCGATGCGTTTCCCGCGCGCGATGGTCGTGAAGGCCGCCGTGTGAATGCGGTGGTAGCTGAGAATCTTCTTCGAGATCGCCTTGTGCTTGCAGAGCGTGAGCCCGGTGGAACCACAGCCGGTGAACGGCACGCCGCGCATCGCGAGGAACGAAACGATGTGCTGATCGAACGCGCGGTTGTTCTTAAACTGATCTGCGAGATTGAAAATCACGTCCGGCTCGAACGCCGTGAGCTTCTGCTGGAGGAGATCGAGATTGTCAAAAATGGCGAGATGCTCCGCGGTGTGCCCGAGCTCACTAAGCGCAGCGAGAACGTTCGCCTCCGTCTTCCAATCGTCCGTCTTCAGCTCAGCGCTGAGATCCTGATCGAGCGTCGTCGGCGCGATGGCGTCGAACAGCGCGAGCACTTTCAGTTTCTTTCTCACTCAGCTATTTCGTTCGTTTGAACCGACCAGTAAACAAATAATTCATCACCAGCGTCGTGATGTAGGACGCGACCTGGAGTGCGTTGCGCGGGTCGCCGGTCTGAATATAGAGATCGAGCTGGTCACAACGCTCAATCAAGCGCGCGAGCAGTTTGTCCACGCGATACTTCTTCTCGTTGGTCCACTGACAGACCGAATCCATCAATTGCTTCCGATGCGCGCGCAGATACGCCGAGGCTTTCCAGCGCCCGGCGACATCCGGTCCCGCGGCGAACAACTGCCGGAGATCCTTGTCGTAGAAATCAGGATACGAATCCTCGATCAACTTCCGTTTCCGTGCGTAATGCGTCTTCAGCTTGATGTTCAGGAAATCGTAGTCCGCCACGCGATACTGCGGCTGATGCACCGGTGGCTTGCCCGCGAGCGAACGCATCAGCTCATCGACGTATTCCAGCTTCTGCAGCGCCTTCCAGCCCTTGTAACGCTCGCGCCAGTCAAGTCCTGGCGTGAGCCACACGGCGAAGGTCTCGGCGAAATCCTCGTCCGGATGGCTCTGCGCATACCAGTCATCGAGATGCACGACATACGAACGGCTATAGGGTCGAGGCCGGTAGAACTGAGGCGTCTCCTCGTTCGAACTCTGCCCGAACACTTCGCGCCACTTCCGCCTCCGCTGGAGCTGGTAGGCAAAGAAGTAAGCGTGCGCCGTCTCGTGCCGGATGAGCTTCATGAACCACTCCGGGTTCTCTCCTTCGACTTCGAGAATCAACTTCCGCTCCAGCTTGCGCAGCCGATCGTGAGTGAGGAAGAACGGGAGAAAAATCGCGGGCACACCCACCGGCACGAACCATTCATCGCCGACGTGACACGGGGGGAGAAACGCGAGCCCTTTTTGCGTCAACTCATCGTAAAGCTGCTGAACCCGCGCCTGGAGTTCGGTGCCCTCGAGCTTCAGGCCCAGCTGGGAAATCCGCTTCTCCAGCAACTCCTCGTCGCTGAGGCTGACCCATTCGGCGGATTCCATGGGCGGGAGTGTAGCACGGGGCCACGCCAGACAACAAGTTCAGTACTCAAGCAGGCGAGTTCTCCTCTTGGTTCCCGCGCCGACGCCTGCTACCGTCCGCGCTCCTGTGGACATCACGAAAGAAATTCAGAGACGCCGCACGTTCGCCATCATCTCGCATCCGGACGCGGGCAAGACGACGCTGACCGAGAAGCTCCTGCTCTACGGCGGCGCCGTGCAGCTCGCCGGTTCCGTCACCGCGCGCAAGAACCAGCGCGCCACCACCTCCGACTGGATGGAGCTGGAAAAGAAGCGCGGCATCTCGATCAGCTCCACCGTGCTGCAATTCGATTACGCCGGCTACCGCATCAACCTGCTCGACACGCCCGGCCACAAGGATTTCTCCGAGGACACCTACCGCGTGCTCACCGCCGTGGACGCCGTCGTCATGGTGATCGATTCCGCCAAGGGCATCGAGCCGCAGACCCGCAAGCTCTTCGAAGTCTGCCGCCAGCGGGGCGTGCCGATCTTCACCTTCATGAACAAGTGCGACCGTCCCATGAAAAATCCATTGGAGCTGGTCGACGAACTCGAGCGCGTGCTCGGCATCGGCGCGTTTCCGGTGAACTGGCCGATCGGGAACGGCCCGGAGTTTCAAGGCATCTACGACCGGCAGACGAAGACGATGCATCTCTTCGAGCGCACCATGGGCGGCAAGTACCGCGCGCCGGTCTCCGTCGGCGGACTGCACGATCCGGACGTTCGTGGGCGCCTCGGACGCCGACTTTGCAGCGAACACTCGAAGAGCTGGAGATGCTCGAAATCGCCGGGAACGAATTCGACGAAGCCGCCGTGCTCGCGGGCAAGACCACGCCCGTCTTCTTCGGCAGCGGCATCAACAACTTCGGCGTGCAGCTGCTGCTCGATGGCTTCCTGAAACACTCCACGCCCGGCCGAGCGCGCGTGCAGGACCGGCGCGCGGCATCGAGACGCCCGCTGGCCCGGAGCACCCCGGCTCACCTTCTCCGGCTTCATCTTCAAGATCCAGGCGAACATGGACCCGAAGCATCGCGACCGCATCGCGTTCCTGCGCGTCTGCTCCGGCAAGTTCGAGCGCGACATGACCGTGCACGCATTCGCGGTCGGAGAAAAAAGTCCGCCTCTCCAGTTCGCACAAAATCTTCGGCAACGAACGCGAGACCGTGGACGAAGCGTATCCCGGCGATGTCATCGGCCTTGTCGGCCACGACGGCTTCGGCATCGGCGACACGCTCACCACCGACGCGAGCATCACCTACAAGGAAATCCCGCGCTTCACGCCGGAGACCTTCGCCTACCTGCACAATCCGAACACGGCGAAGTACAAACAATTCCGTCAGGGCCTCGACCAGTTGCTCCAGGAAGGCGTCATCCAGGTGCTGCACCTTAAGGACACCGCGAGCAAAGTCCCGCTGCTCGCCGCCGTCGGTCCGCTGCAATTCGAGGTCACGCAGTTCCGCCTCGAAAGCGAATACGGCGCCGAGTCACGCCCTCGAACAAGCTCCGTGGAACGTCGTTCGCTGGCTCCCGCCCACGATGAAGACGGACGACCTCGACGCACTCTCGCTCCCCACCGGCTCGCGCCTCGCCTACGACAACGACCAAAACCCCGTCGTGCTCTTCTCCAACGACTGGTCAGCGAATTACTTCACCCAGACGAACAAGGGCGTGGAGCTGTCCGCATTGCCTATCCAAACGGCGAAAGAATAGTTTTCGATGTCCACCATCATCTCCGCCTCTGAAATCACCGTCCGCTATGGCGACCGTGCCGTGCTCGATTCCACCACGCTCGGCATCCAGGAAGGCGAACGCCTCGGCCTCGTCGGCCGCAATGGCGCGGGCAAGACCACCTTCCTCCGCATCCTCGCCGGACTTCAGGCGCCGGACATCGGCGAAGTCTCGCGGCAGCGCGATCTTGTCGTCAGCTATCTGCCGCAGGATTTCATGCTCGATGCCACCAAGTCCGTGGCCGAGAACATCCGCGATGGCGCGGAGCATGTGCTGAAGTTGATCGCGGAGTTTGAATCGCTCCCGCACGACTCCAAGCGCCACGAGGAACTGGAGCAGCGCATCACCTCGCTGGAGGGCTGGACGCTGGATCAGCGGATCGAAGTGGCGATGGCGCACCTGAACTGTCCCGCCGGCGACCGGCGCGTAGATACTCTTTCCGGCGGCGAGAAGCGGCGTGTCGCGATGTGCCGCGCGATTGTCTCGGATCCCGACTTCCTGATTCTCGACGAGCCGACGAACCATCTCGACCCGGAATCCATCGAGTGGGTCGCGGAGTTTCTGGAAAACTTCCACGGCACGTTCCTCGTCGTCACGCACGACCGCTACTTTCTCGATCGCGTAGTGCAGCGGATGATCGAACTGTCCGACGGAAAGTTCTTCTCGCACGACGGCAACTACACGGAATACCTGCTGGCCAAGGCCGAACGTCAGGCCGCGGACGCGACCGTCGAGCACAAGCGCCAGATGTTTCTGAAGAAGGAACTCGCGTGGGTGCGCCAGGGTCCGCGCGCGCAACGCAGCAAGCAGAAGGATCGCTTCGAGCGTTACTACGACGAAGCGGCGAAGTCCGGCCCGGTCATCGAGGAGGACGTGGAGCTTTGCATTCCGCCGCCGCCACAGCTCGGCAATCGCACCGTGGACCTCACCGGGCTCGGCATGAGCATAGGAGGGCGACAGCTTTTCAGCGGTTTCACCTTCAGCTTCGCGAACGGCCAGCGCATCGGCGTTTGCGGTCGGAACGGTCTCGGCAAAACCACGTTGCTCAAGGCCATCATCGGCCAGCTCCCGCCCACCGAAGGCACCGTGAAGACCGGCCAGCTCACCGTGTTCAACTACGTTGATCAGGCCCGGCTGCAGCTCAACGAAGAGAAAACCGTCCTCGACGAGGTGGCGGAGGGCCGCGAGTTCGTGCAATGGGGCGACGTGAAG
>JADJPG010000066.1 GCA_016713365.1 Verrucomicrobiota bacterium
GGCGGAACGCGCGTTGAAAGCGGCGGACGTGCTGCACTGGTTGCAGAAGGCCGTGGCGGAGCACGGGGCCCCGGAGTATCTGCGGAGCGACAACGGCTCGGAGTTCATCGCGAAGATCGTGCAGCGGTGGCTGAAGGAGAACCGGGTCAAGACCATCTACATTGAGCCCGGGAGCCCGTGGCAGAACGGCTTTGTGGAAAGCTTCCATGGACGGTTCCGGGACGAGTGCTTGAACCGGGAGCAACTGTGGACGCTGACGGGAAGCGCGGGTGGTGGTGGGCGACTTCCGGCAGAGATACAATCAGGTGAGGCCGCACAGCGGGCTGGGCTACGAAAGCCCGGCGGATTGCGGCGCGAATTTGTCCATGCCCCGCTCCGGTCGGGCTACGCCCTCCCTCCGCGGGGCATGGACAAGGAAAGCAGAAAAACATAAACTCAAACCAATGCTTGGACTAACACATCCGTGGTCCAGAAAGTTGAGCCCGGTCAATAGGTTTGCGTCCTTACTTTCTTCAATAGGATCTCTGTTCAGCCACCTGCCGTTGCTTGGATTGTAAAACCCATGGGAAAGATTTGCTCCGGCAAGAAAGTTGAGCAGAACCGCGATGCAAATTTTAAGATGATTCATAACGCCTCTCACCTACATCGGTTTCATTCTCGGCGAATTCCTGGCGGCGGTGACCCAAACGGATCGCCTGTTGTCGGAATTCTGCTGGTAATGCCGCTGACAACGCCTTGCGTGTTGATGGTTACGTAATAGGCCGGATACCCGTAATCTTGTACGTAAGAAAAGGTCACCAGCGTATCTCGATTGGCTCCTACGTTTCGATCATGTATGTCTGCCGTAATCCCTAGATGGCTCAAGTCCCTCAACTTTGACTGGCTCAGTAGAGCGGATGTCGAGATGCCTCTCAGTTCTTCGAGCGCGAACCACTTCTGCCCGACTTGCAGCTTTACCCGGTGCCAATCGACGGCCTTCTTGTGGGAAGGCATGGTTGACGCTCCCACGATCACTAGAGAGATCAGCGCAACACCGATTAGCACTCCGATGTTTAGTCTTTCATTAGCATGCATCGCATCGTGGCGGAAGTAAGTTCCGCTTGAAATTTATCCACTCTTGCCTGAATCAGCTTTACCCTGTCGCAGTTCTTACGCTTCGCCGGTCCTTCTGGATAGGTTTCGCATTCATGTTGATAAATGGCCAACCCACCTTTCTCGTAATAAAGGGCTTTCATCTTGGTCTCAACTAGGTCTGCAAAACATTTGGCCTTGCTTGGATTGCAAAAGCAAAAGCTCTCAAACCCGAGCGCGTGTATTTTGAAGTCATTCCAGACTGCCTTCCACCGCCTCTCATGCTCCAGTTCGTGTTCCTTGACCTCCAAGTTGGGATAATAGACATTCAGCTTTAGATTCCCTGCAGTGCTCACGGAAAAGTATCCAGCCGTTGCCGCGCAAGCTGAAACAGTTCCGGAACCTTCGAAAAGCACTGCATGAGTGACACCGTCTTCAGCTCCAGGGCGGTCAAAGTACCCGGTCGCCCCCATCCTCCACGTAGTTTCACTCAAGCCAAGCCCGTCCAACCGATTGATCGAGTCATTACTAACAAACGCAGTCAAACTCTCTCCTCCCCTCTCCTCGATCGGATCCCTGTTCAGCCACCTGCCCGCACTGAGATTGAGATACCGATACCCGTAATACGCGTAATCCGTCTCGTCATCCACGACCTTGGAGCTGAACCGCACCGGGTTCACCGTGGCCATCGTGCCGCTGGCGCGAATCGTCTGGCCGAAGGGATCGTATTCGTAGCGCGCGGACGCGCTGCCCGTCTTGCCATCCACCAGCGCCATCACGTTCCCGTTTCCGTCGTAAGCCGCACAGTGAGTTGAGGGTTGGGGAGTTGAGTGATGAGTGAAGAAGAGCAATCCACCTACGGCTTGTATATTGGCAGGCCCAGCTTGGGCGCCGCTGAGGTCCAGTCCCCACAGGAAGGAACGGATGATGGCGCCATTCGTGCCATTGAAGGCCCCGAGCAGATTCCAGCCGTCATACAGGAACTTCTCGTGCAACACGCGCGTCCACGGGCTGCCCGTCCAGTTGCTCACCACCTTGCTATAGCGCCGCCCGGGACGCGTTTCACCGCGGACGTGGCATGGCCTGCGGAAACGTGATGCCAAACGCGGGGACACCATCGAAATCGATCTTCCGGGCGGAAGAGTTCGCGCGCCGCCGTATGGTCCTCTGTTCATCTTCAGCATGGCCGTGGTGGCCGACTCCGAAGCGAAGCTAGGCCGCAGCCCAAACGCTGTCCACCGCAAAGGCGCAGGAGATTTCAGACCGGGTGGAACCGGTCCCTACCAACGCTGGTAGGGACGACTAACTGGCCGTCCCGATTGTTTTCCGCGTGACGTGTGGTGGGGTCGAGCGGCGGGCGCATGAATCACGAGTTGAACATGAAATAACCCGAAAAACGCCATTTTCCCCAGGTATTGGCTCCTTTTGCACCGCCGTATCGCCTTACGGCGTCGCCGTATTGCAATACGGTGGTCGCGTATGACCTTACGGTGTCAACGTATCGCAATACGGTGGTCGCGTAGAGCCTTACGTTGTCAACGTATCGCGATACGGCGCTGCCGTTTGGCTTTACGGTGGCGACGTATGGCAATACGGCGTCGATCCTGGGCACTACGGCGGCGCCGTATCGCCCTACTTTGGTCGCGTAGGGCGTTACGTCGCCGAGGTTTTGCCGGACGTGGGCGCCCGAGAACACTACGGCGTCCGGGCCGGGCGTATGGCTCCCGTTGGCTTGGGATTTACTTTCCCCACCGCTACCCCTCGCGGACCACCATTTTTAGTCGGGCTCAAACTTCGAGAAGACGGCGCCCTCCCCACGAACCTCCCCTTGCGGACACTCTCGTACCGCAGCAGCTCCCGCCTCCTCACGTCGGCGGCTACGGTGCAGGAGTTCAAGGCGCGAATTTTTCGCGGAATCCTATACCCAACCCGCTCCTCCTCACTGGGAGGAGCGGGAGTCCGTCCGCAGGGCAGCGGAGGCAATGTCAAAATCCGCGCAGAGTTTTCGCGTGCGATCCGTCCGTGAGATGCTTTATCTACTCGTTCACACATCATGAAACTGATTCGCCTCTCCGCCGCGCTCTTCGCCTTCTCCGTTTCGCTTGCCTTGCTGACCGGCTGCCAGACCGGACCTGCGTCAGCCACCAGTTCACCCGTGGCGGAGAAGAGCGTGAAGCCCGGCATCAACACCGAGTATCTCAAGCCGAATCTCAATGTCTCGAACTGGGTGGAGCGGTTCGAGAAGGAAGGTCGCGAGATCTACGACCATCGGGAAAAGATCGTGGCCGCCGCGAAGATTCGCGCCGGTTCCGTGGTGGCGGACATCGGTTCCGGCACCGGCTTGTTCACGCCCATGCTTTCCGCCGCGGCCGGGCCGAAGGGAAAAGTTTACGCGGTGGACATCGTTCCCAACTTCCTCAAGTTGATCGAGGAACGCGCCGCGCAAAACGGATGGAAGAACGTGCAAACGGTCCTCTGCACCGAGCGTTCGGTGGAGCTGCCCGCGAACTCCATCGACTCCGCCTTCATCTGCGATGTGTATCATCACTTCGAGTATCCCCAGCAATCGCTCGCGTCCCTGCATCGCGCGCTGCGCCGGAATGGCGAGGTGTTCCTCATCGATTTCAAGCGCGTGCCTGGCGTCAGCTCGGACTGGATTCTCAACCACGTGCGCGCCGGCCAGGAAGTGGTGACCGCCGAATTCGAGGCCGCGGGGTTCAAGAAGGTCGAGGAGATCCCGCTGCTCAAGGACAACTACACCCTGCGCTTCCGCAAAGTGGGCCGCTGAACGCGCGGCCATGTCAGCCCCCGCCCTGCCCCATCGAACGATCGGCTTCTGGAGTGCGACCGCGCTGGTCATTGCCAGCATGCTCGGCACGGGCGTCTTCACCACGAGCGGATTTCTCCTCGCGGATTTGCAGTCGCCCTGGCTCGTGTTGCTGGCGTGGGCCATCGGCGGCCTGGTGGCCACCCTCGGCGCGTTAAGCTACGGAGCGCTCGCGCGGCACATTCCGGAATCGGGCGGCGAATACCTGTTCCTCTCGCGCACCTTGCATCCGGCCGCGGGTTATGTGGCCGGCTGGATTTCCCTGCTGGTCGGCTTTTCCGCGCCGCTCGCCGCCGCCGCCAACGCGTTCGGCGAATACACGAAGGATTGGTTCCCGGCGCTGTCCCCGCCGATGACAGGAACGATTCTCCTGACCGTTCTGTCCGCGGTTCACGCCTGGAATGTCCGGCACGGCACGGTGGCCCAAAATCTCGCCGTGTTGATCAAGGTGGTGCTCATCGCGGCGTTCATCACCCTCGGCATCGCGCGGATACCGGGCGCGCAAGCCGCCTCGACGGCAACGTTTTCACTGCCGGCTTTCGCGATGTCGCTGGTGTGGATTTCCTTCAGCTACGCGGGTTGGAACGCCGTGATTTATCTCGGCGGCGAAGTCTCGAATCCGGAACGCAACCTTCCGCGTTCCCTGCTCACCGGCACGCTGGTGGTCACCGCGCTTTACCTCGCGATCAATGCGGTGTTCGTGCTGGCAGTGCCGGCCAAAGTCATCTCCGGCCGGCTGGAAGTGGGGCGGCTCGTGGCGGAACACCTGGGCGGGTCCGCCTGGGCCAATGGCGCGACGCTGCTGATCGCCCTCGCGCTCGTGACGTCGGTCTCGTCGCTGGTGATGACTGGTCCGCGCGTTTATGCCCGCATGGCTTCGGACCGTTACCTGCCGTCGTGGCTGGCGCAGAAGTCCGGCCCGCCGCGCGCCGCCATCGTGTTCCAGTTCGCCATCGCGCTGGTGATGCTGTGGACGGCGAGCTATCAGAGCCTGCTCACGTTCATCGGATTCACACTCAGCCTCAGCACGGCAGCGACCGTCTGCGGACTCATCGTCACGCGGCGACGACTGGGCGCGAGCCTGCCCGTGCCCGGCTGGCCGTGGGTGCCGGTCGCGTTCGTCGTCGTCGTCCTCGCGATGACGGCGCTATCCATCTCCCGGGCGCCCTTGCCCAGCCTGGCCGGCTTCGCCGTGCTGGGATTCGGCTGGGTCTTCTGGCGGTTCACCGGCCGGCGTTGAAGCCCGGCCCGACCTCTGCCGAGACGGGTCACGGCCTCCTGCAATCTTCGTGTAACTTTTCCCGCCATCGCGGCTCAGTGACTGGCGACGACACTATGAAAGAACCGAACACCGCGTCTGGAAATGGCGGCACTGATGCCGGCGCCGAAACCAAGGGCCGTTGGAACCCTTACCTCGTCGGCTTGGGAATCGGCGTTTTGAGCTGGATCGCCTTTGGCCTCGTGAATCAACCGCTCGGAATCTCGACAGCACTGTCGTCCGTCTCGAGTGTCTGCGCCCTGCCCGTCCTGGGCGGTGAAGGAGTGGCACAGAATCCCTACTGGATCAAAAACCCGCTGAAATGGGACGGCGGAATGTTGTTCCTCGTCGGCACGTTCCTCGGCAGCTTGTTGAGCGTGCTGGTGAGCCGCACGTTCCGACTGGAGAAGGTTCCGGTGACGTGGTCACGGCAATTCGGTCCATCCACGGCCAGGCGTTTCGCGGCGGCGTTCATCGGCGGAATCATCATCATGTACGGTGCGCGCATGGCGGGAGGTTGCACCAGCGGACACGGCATCAGCGGGTCGCTCCAGCTGGCCCTGAGCAGCTGGACATTCTTCCTCACGATGTTCGTCGCGGGCATTGTGACGGCACTGATCCTTTTCCCCAAACGCGGAAGCACCACGAAGTAACCTTTTTCCATCACCATGAACTTTCCTGTCTCTGCTGAAACCGCCCGCTGGCTGGCCATTCCCATGGGAATCCTGTTTGGCGTGCTGCTGCACCGCGGCGGCGTCGCCAATTACAACGTCATTGTGAACCAGTTTCGGTTCAAGGATTTCACCGTGCTCAAAATCATGTTCACCGCGATCATCGTCGGAGGCATCGGCGTGCTGCTGCTGAAGACGACGGGCCACGCGCAGTATCACATCAAGCCCGCGAACATGCTCGGCGTGTCGATTGGCGCAGCGTTGTTCGGCGTCGGCATGGTGCTCTACGGCTATTGTCCGGGCACCGGCGTGGCCGCGATGGCCACCGGAAGCATCCATGCGACGATCGGTTTTGCGGGAATGCTGGTGGGCGGCGTGCTCTATGCGCTGAGTTTCAGCTGGGTGGAAGCACACATTCAAAAAGTGGCGTCGCTCGGAAAGGTCCGGCTGCCGGATGTCACCGGAGTGCCTGACTGGGGCTGGTTCGCCATTCTCGCGGTCATCGCGGGCGTGATCTTCTGGCAGCTGGAAACGAGATTCAAAGCCGCCGCCCGGTGACGCTGCTATAGGCTAAGGCAAGTTCCTCGGTGCGCGGCTCATCGATATTCCGTCGAGTGACACGCCACAAGGGAGCTCAGTCAGCATCCGCCTTCGGTTTCGCGATCTTCATTCCCAGCAGGTGCTGGAACAGGACGTCAGTGGAATCGGAAATCGAAAGAACGTCGGTGCGAATCTCGATCTCCGGTGCGAGCGGAGGTTCGTAGGGGGCGGAGACGCCGGTGAATTCCTTGAGCAACCCGGCGCGCGCCCGGGCGTAGTGCCCTTTCACATCGCGGCGTTCGCAGACCTCGATGGGCGCATTCACGTAAACCTCGATGAAACGTCCCGCGCCGAGCAACCGGCGAATACGGTCGCGGTCTTCGCGATAGGGCGAGATGAAGGCGCAAATGACGACCGAGCCAGCCGCGGCAAAGAGCGCAGCCAGTTCGCCGACGCGCCGGATGTTCTCCCGGCGATCCGCGGCGGTGAATCCAAGGTCACTGCAGAGCCCGCGGCGCAGGATATCCCCATCGAGCAGGCACGCGGCGAAACCGGCATCGAACAGCCACCGCTCGAGTTCACATGCCAACGTCGTCTTTCCCGCACCGCTCAGTCCGGTGAGCCAGACCACCAGCCCGGGATGCCCAAGCCGCCCGGCGCGCATCGCGGCGGTCACGGTGGAAATGCCCGTGCGACTTGATGCAGCGGCGGGGGCGTCCGGTTGGGCGGGCGATTTCATGGATACGTGACGAGCCCCATCCTAACCACCAGAAGGCTACCGGGCCAGTCGATAGAATCCGCCGGTGGGACCAAGCGGTTCCGCGTAGGCATTGGTTCCGTCGGTGCCCGGCAGATCTTCCCAGCCGGCCGGTGCCAGCGTGGACGTTCGTTGCAGGCGCACGCCGGCCATGGCGTTCCATTCGAGGTGAAGCGAGGCGCCATCACGACGAATCCGGACGGGCGGAAGCGCGCGATTGAAAATGCCCAGGTCGTTTGCTCCGCCCAACGCCTGAATCTCCGCTGCCGTCATCGCGCGGTCCGTGACGGCGAAGGCACTGAGCAGCGCCGCGTGAGTGTACACTCCGCTGGTGTCCCCTTCATTGAAGAGCAGGAGATCGGGCCCGGCGTCGGCGTCCGAATAAAGGGAGTGCCGGCCGTCCAACGACGCGGAGCCGGTGAAGATGCGGTTGCCGTTCAGAAAGTAACTGGCAGTGCCAGCCGCCAGATCTGCAGTGAACGCAATTCGATTCCAGGTGTTCGCGGCGACCAACGGCGTGGCCGCATAACCGATGGGACTGATGCCAAGGCGACCGGTGCTGTCGATGTAGAAGTCGGCATCATTCGCGTTCTGCGGATTGGTGTTGAAGAGCGGCGTCCATCCGATCGAACCAGGAATGAGCACGTCCCAGATGAGCGTGTAACGGTTGAGATAAACGCCGCCACCGTTGGGCGTGGTCCCGGTGAGCGTGACATGCAGCCCGTTGCCAGTCGCAGAGAATGCCGGAACACGCAGGTAGCGCGTGGGCTGGCCGTTGATGTGGGGAACGGCGACTCCATCGGACGTGCCGAAGCTGGTGAGATTGGAAGTCGCCGCGCCGTCCGCGTAAGACATCACACCATTGCCGAGAGCGGGTGTGAGATCCGCCTGGGAGAAGGTCCATTCGTAGAGGCGATGATTCCGCACGGTGAACGACCACACCGCGCCCGTGATCGCGCCACCGGAAGTGCGTTCATCCACACGCCAGTAATAGGTGGCACCCGGTGTGAGCAGCGGCAATGAGATCGTGCTGTTGGTCGTGTTGGTCTGGAACGTCCCGGGACTGGTGGCACCAAAATACACGTCGTGGGAAACCGCGTTGCTGCCTGTCAGCCATGAGAGTGTGGTGGTGGAAACATCAGTCGCGCCGTTCGCGGGGAACGGCTGCGTGGCCTGCGCGAACAGCGTGGGTGGCGTGAGCGAGAATCGAGTGAGAACGGCGCGATGGTCCGACGGCCACGGATTCACGCTGTTGCGGGCGTCGAGTTCGGTGGAGAAGACCGCGGTCGCGCCGTCGTTGTCCGAGTTGTAGACGAAGTCGATGCGATCAAAGGCACCGTTTGGTTCCTCATCCACGCGCGGTGTCCAGGTGATGCCCGGATCGTTGAAGGTGAAAGCGGACGGATACAAACGATTCGTCGGATGCAGCGCGCGGTAGGAATCCACCAGTCCGGCCTGAAGCGGCGCCAGCGAGGTGGGCCAGGGATAATTCACGTAGTCGAGGTGCGACGGCGCATTGAAATCGCCCGTGAGAAAGCACGGGGAGTTTCCGGCGAGATACGGCGCCATGGAGTTGAGCAACAGGTTCAGCGCCGGCATCCGGGTCTGCTGCTCTTGATTCAAGACGAACGCCTGATCGCGCCCTTCGCGCATGCTGTAGGGACCATAAGGATACGCCGCGAGGTGGCAGTTGAAGAGGTACACGCGCTGGCCGGGACTCAATTCAACGGCGACCGCGGAACCGCCCTGAACCGCAGGCGCATGGGCAATCGGATAGCGACTGACGATGGAGACGCCGCTGACGGCGTGGACGTAATATCCGAGGCTGTTGGCAATCGTCTGCGCGGTGGCGGCACTGCATTCCTGCAACCCCACGAGATCAGCACCAGAGGTTCGAATCGCTTCGATGCACTGGGGCAGGCTGGTTCCGCCGTTCACCCAGATGTTGAAGCTCATCACGGAAAGATTCGTGACGGGCGCGGCGTGTCCGGCGGAAACGAGGAGCCCGGACAACACCTGGCCGAGAACAAGAACGCGCGCGAGCTGCCGAACAGCCCGCGCGCGGTATGATTTCGAATCGCTCACTTAGTTCGAGCGATAGAATCGCGTTCCGCCCGCCGAGGGAATCGTGAACGGCTTGGCGGCGCCGTCGACTGGCGTCCACGGACCCGTGGGCGATGGCGCTTGCAGCAAGGCACTGCCGCTCCAGCGGAGGACTGCGGACGCTCCGTCGCGCTTGATACCGACGGCGCCAGGAATCTTTCCAGGCGTCGGCCCGCCCATCGCCGCAATGGCGGCATCGGACAGGCGACCGGCGCGAAGCTGGACGCTGCTGACGAAGGCTTCCTGTGATTCATCCGCGAGTCCGCCAAACAGCAGCGCGTAAGGCGTCGCCTGATCGGTGGAGAGCGACCAACGGCCATCGACTCCAGCGGTCAACACCTGCTGGCCGACCTTCACGCCGTCGATGAATTTCGCCACGACGGGATGCGGTCCCGGCCCGGCGAGATCCACAGCGAGCGCGATGCGGTGCCAGGTGTCGGACTGGATGCGTCCGTGATAGACGCCGTTCACACCGAGGGCGTTGTTCTCGTCGAACCGGAATTCGGCGTCGTCGGTGTTTTGCGGCTGGGTCTGGAGAATCGCGCGGCGCAGATTGTGGGAACCGGCCGGGTAGAGCACGTCGACGATGAGCGTGTACTGGTTGACGTTGGTTCCGCCGCCATTCGCAGACAGGCCGTGGCGGAGAAGATAACCGCCGCTCGGTCCTCCGGCACCACTGGGAACGTGCATGACGTTGACATTCTCACCGCCGATTTGCGGAAGCCCGGGCACATCCGTCGGGACGATATAGCTGCCGTTGAAGACAGTGGAATCGAAGTAATCCACGTCGGCGCCGAGCGTGGCGGTTTCGTTGAACTCGGCAAAATCCCACTGCAACGCAACGCGAGCAGGTTCCGGCTGGAAGACGGACAACGTGGCGACCGAACTCGTCACGCTGCCACCCAGATACCCGACGACCACGCTGTAACCGCCGGCCGCAGTCGCCTGAATATTGGACAACGACAGCCCCTGCGACGTCTGGCCCGGCAGCGCCGTGCCGTCGCGCCGCCACTGGAAGGTGTAAGGTCCGGTGCCCAGTAGCGAAATGTCGAAGCGAACGTTGTTCCCGACTGCATCGGTAATCGATCCGGGAGTGGGACCGGTAATAACCGGCGGGGACGCCTGGCTCAGCGAATAGAGACCGACGTTATCAATGCCGAAATACCAGCTGTCCGTGCCAGCGTGCGCGAAACGGAGCCGCACCTTGGACTGGTTGTCGGCAGCAGGCAGGCGGATCAATTCGATGCGTTTCGCGAGGACGGCATTGTCGTCCACACCCGGCCGGATGTAGTCGGCCAGCGTGTTCCAACGACCGGAATCCACGCCAATGAACGCGCCATAGAATCCGCCGCGAACCTCCTGTGTGTTCGGGTCGGTGTAAGTGGCAATATCCGAGCGAACCGTGTTGAAGCTGGCCACGGCATCGATGGCACCACTGCCATCGCGGACGACGTCGCCATTGTCGAGATAGTAGACGACAGGAAGCCACGTCGCGCCTTCGTCGACGGAGTATTCAACGGCGCCGATGCTGTCCTGGTTTTGTTCCCAGAGGCTGTGGAAGGAGAGGTAGACATTGTTCTGACCGGTGAGATCAAAGTCTTTCGAGAACAAATACATGACCTGCGATCCCGTTGGACCCGCCGAGCTGTCGCGATAGCCGGAATTGCCGAAGGCAATCTTCCCCTGCGCCAACGTCTCGAACACCACGCCGTTCACCACGTTGACAGAGTTCGCCGACAGCACGCGCCGGTAATCGGTCTCGGGCGTATGCGAGGCGTAGGTAAGCAATGGGTCGTTGAAGCGGCTGCTGTTCACGACCGTCCAGCCGGCATAGGCAGCGGAATATAGATCGCCGAAATCGACGTTCGGATCCGGAACGGGCGTGAAGCTCTGCTGCGTCCAGCCGGCTGGCAAGACCCCTTCGTCGTTCGATTCGAAGTCTTCGAAATGCAGCGGCGATGGCAGCAGCAGGTTGTAGTAACTGAACACGGTGAAGTTGAACTGATTGGTCTGGACGACAGGAACTGCGCCGTTGTCCGCGAAGATCAGCTGGACCGAATGACTCGAAACGGGAGCCAGAAGACCCGGGGGATCGAACTCAATGGTCGTGGTTCCCGCGGTCCGATTGACCGTGGGCGTGACCGCGCCGCCATCGAACGTCAATTGCAGATTGCTGGTGTCGACCTGAGTCGAGCCGTCTTGCAGGATGATCTTAATCGCGGCATCCGGCCGGACATTGCTGCCCGCGGGCGCACTCGAAACCACGGCTGGCGGAACGACTGCCGCCGCCTGCACGTCGAGCTTGACCAGGTCGGTATACGAATCGGGGGTGCCAGTGAGCGGAGCATTCGGACTGCGAGTGATACCGACCGTCGCGGTGCGGGCACCCGGAGGGACTGGTCCAGACCGTCGGTATTTTCCCCAGAAATGCTCGTGCGTCGCAGTGTCAAAGGCAGTGACGCCATCGGCGAACTGAACGAAGTGGTCGCCGATCGATCGATCCAGCGCGACCACCGAACCCAGCGGCGCGTTCGCGGCGTCGAAGAATTGCATCGTCACGTAGGGACGTTCAGGGTTCGACCCGGGATTGCCGTAGGAAGCCATCCATGCACTGAAAGTAAACTGGGCGCGGCCGGCATCGATGTCCCCAGCCGAGGCGCCAGCCGTGAGGTCCACCGTCTGCACGCAAGGCCCCGTGTAATCGCCGGAAGCGATGCCGTGCTGCCATGAGTAGCTGCTGCCTGGATTCTCGGATTCGGGAATGGCAGGACCGCGATAGTAGGCCGCCGAGTAGTTATAGGTCCGGAAATGGCCAACCCAGCCCACGCCCGGGCCTTCCTCGAAACTGCCATTCACGATCAGGTCCGCGCTGTTGGCGGAGCCGACAAAGGCCAACCCGCCGGCCAGAATGGACAAACCTCTTCTGCTGCTGTTGTTCATACGTCTTGATGGATTTGGATGACTGCGTTGGAAAACCTTGGCCTAAGTCGCGCCTGCCGGTGGCTGGAAGTAATGAGAAAACAAGCGCTGTCCGGCGAACCGTTCGACTCTTGTTGTTGATGATTACGACACATCGTCTCAATGCCCTCTGGCTCGCCGGAACCGAAGTTCAATGGTAGAGCCGCAACTGGTGGAAGACGATAGAAAGACTGTCAGCAAGGAGGCCGAGTTACAAGTGACTTTCCGATGACCAAACCGTCACAAGAACCCGACTACTCGTAACCAAACGCCCGGACCGACGGCTCCAAAATCGGCACCAGCGGCTCGAAGTAACGAGCGTAGTGTTTCCACCGGCCAATCGAGGTCGTATAGAGTGGTTTGCTCACCGCCTCGTAGGTCGGCGAGGAAACCGCCTTGTCCTTGAGCCGTTCCCGATACTCCAGCACCTGCGCTTCCCACGGCAGCCCGAGGAACTCCAGCGACCGCCTAGCTTCCCGTTCCAGATCGCGAACCGTGTCTTCGTAACGAACCTCCAGCCACGGCGACGCGATCGCTTCGCGGAATCGGCGCCAGATCGCCATGTCCGACGCGTAACGCCGCGCCGTGCGTTCCAGCGTGAGGAAGCAGACGCTGTTCGTGTTCATCGGGAGGAACTGCATGAAGCAGCTCAGGACCACATCACGCGGATCGCGCAACGCGATGAGCAGCCGCGTTTCCGGGATCAATCTCAGCACCGCCGGCAGCAACAACGTCAGCGTGGGATTCTTGTCGAGATGCACGCGTCCGCTGATCGGTTCCCCCAGCGCCGCTGACATATACGCGATATATCGCTCGCGTTGAGCCAGCAATCGTTCACGCGGAATGGCAGCGAGAATCTCCGCCTTGGGCAACGGATTCGCAGCGCTCTGCCACATGGCTGGAAAAATATCGCGGGCGAACGCCTCGCGTTCATCGGAGCTGACCAGGCCCGAGTGACTGTCGAGCACCTGCTCCAACAGCGTCGTGCCTGATCGCGGAAAACTCGCCAGCACCGCTGTCTTGCACGGTTCGAACGAGCGGCCTTCCTCCGCCCACTTGCGGAAGTGCGCCGGTGTGACGGAATTCGCGAGATCGCCCAGGTGATGCAGCACGGCCTCGGACTCGCGGCGAAACGGCGCTTCGTCGATCAGCAGCAGCTCCTTGCAGCGCATCATCGCGGCGAAGGCATCGTCATACTGCGCCTGTCGATCCAGCAACTGCGCGATCTCTGACCACGCCTGCGCGCGAATCTCGGGATGCACCGATTCACTCGTGGAAAGACGACGGAGGATTGCTTCCGCACCCGCCTCATCCTTCAACCGACGCAGCAAACGCGCCTTCACCAACTCCGCTGCGTGATAGCCGGAATCGTGGTGCAGGCAGTCGTTGATCAAATCCAGTGCCTCCGCGAGGCGATGCCGGCGTTCATAGAGCAACGCAAGCTCCAGTTGAGCATCGGGCAGAGCGCGACTCGCAGCCAACGCCCGACGGAAACAGTCCATCGCCTTTTCGGGACGAAAAATCATCCGGTAACTTTGCCCCGCCAGATGAAGCACTTGGGGATTGTGTCGGTTGAGTTTGATCAGCCGGTCCAGCAATTCCTCCGCCCGCGCAATCTCGAACCTCGCGCCAAACGCCCGGCTCGCGTCCGTCAGCGCCAGGGAATTGCCCGGACATTTGCGGACCGCCTTGTCGAAGAGAGCCAGCGATTCATCAAACCGGTTCAACTGCCACAACGCCCGGGCTTGTTGCAGCTCGGGCAAATCAGTTCCCAAGGAAGTCGTGTTGGCGACGATTCCGCCCGGCGATGGGCGGTGCGCTGCCATGCTTCGTTGGGTTCGTTTCGGCATGAAGCCAGTCTAGGAAAGGCAATTCGCAAGTCACCGCTAATCTATGGCAAGCCACCGAAGGCGGACGGAGCACGCGGTCTGGCAAGGTGTCGGCGCGCTGGACGTCCTTCACCAGAGGAAATCGCTATCGGGCAACCTGCCGTGGCTGGAGAAGTCGTCAGCGCAGAAAGCATTTATGACGTATCTCGGCGACAATTCATCTGCGTCCACCGGCTCTCCTAGGTTATTGACCCCGCCGCTCTGGCGTTCCTCGGCTGCGACTCTCTCCCTCGTTAACGCCATCATGCTGGCCGGCGCGATGCACGGGCAGAACGCGGGTGGCTCCGCGCCGTCCAACAATTCAACCAACTCCCCGACCGCCGTGGCGGGTACGAATGCTCCGGCCAAGCTCCCCGATGTGGTGGTGAAAGGTCAGCAGGACAGCTACAAGCCCGAGGCCCTGTCCTCCCCGAAATACACAGAACCGCTGCGCGACGTGCCGCAGACGATTACGGTGGTGCCCAAGGCGGTGATTGAACAGCAAGGCGCGGCCACGCTCCGCGATGTGTTGCGCAATGTGCCCGGCATCAGCTTTCAAGCGGGTGAAGGCGGAGTGCCGGCCGGGGACAACATGACCATCCGCGGATTCTCCGGACGCACCGACATCTTTGTGGACGGCATCCGGGATTTCGGTGGCTATACACGCGACTCCTTCAATCTCGAGCAAGTGGAAGTTTCCAAAGGCCCGGCATCGTCCTACTCGGGGCGCGGTTCGGTGGGCGGCAGCGTCAATCTCGCCACCAAATCCCCCACGCTCACGCCGGCTTACTCGGGTTCGTTGGGGTTGGGCACGGATGACTACAACCGCGCGACCGTGGACGTGAATCAGCCGATCGCCGCCAGTCCCATTGAAGGCACTTCGCTTCGGTTGAACGGCCTCTGGCACAGCGACCACACCGCGGGCCGCGACGTCGTCCAAAACCAGCGCTGGGGCCTGGCGCCATCGCTCACGCTCGGTCTCGGCACGCCAACGCGGGTCACGCTCTCCTATTTCCAGTTACAACAGAACAACGTCCCGGACTACGGCATCCCGTGGGTGCCTACCGTGACGAACTCCGCCTCCGCTCTCGCGCCTTACAGCGATGACATCTCGCCCGTCGACTACAGCAATTACTACGGGTTGAAAACGCGGGACTTCGAGAACACGCGAACCTATCTGCCTTCGGCCAAAATCGAGCACGACTTCAACGAGACGTTTTCCCTGCGCAATATCACGCGCTACGGCCGGACCGATCGCGACTCGGTCATCACCGCGCCACGCTTCGTCAGCGTCAACACCACGAACACCATCAATCGTCAGATCCAGTCCCGCGACCAGGAGGACACTATCACGGCAAACCAGATTGACCTCACGTCGCGATTTGAAACGTTCAAGGTCGAGCACACGCTGGTGACCGGGCTGGAATTTAGCCGCGAAACTTCGCAGAACTACGCGCGCACCGGTGCGGTGTCCACGACCTCGCTGTTCTTCCCGAATCCGAACGATCCCTACTCTTCTCAAATCCGGCGAACAGGCTCCTACACCGATACTCAGGCCGATTCCTTCGCGATGTCCGCCTTCGACACCGTCAAGCTCACCGATCAGTGGCAAGTGGTGGCGGGATTGCGCTGGGACTATTTCGACACGACGTTCGAAGGACACAACACCGCGGGCGTGAGGACCAACCAGCTGTCGCGCATCGATCGCGAGTGGAGTTATCGCGGCGGATTGATCTACAAGCCGCGACCCAACGGCAGCATCTACTTCGGCTACGGAACGTCCTTCAGTCCCGCCGGCGAAGGCTTGAGCCTCAGCGCTGGTCCGGCGGCCGCCAACAATCTCAACACCGATCCCGAGGAGGTTCGCAGCATTGAACTCGGCACCAAATGGGATCTATTCCGCAACCGCGCCAACATCAGTCTGGCCATTTACCGGTCGGACAAGTTTAACGCCCGAACCGAGGACGCCACTGATCCCACGGACGTCGTCGTCTTAAACGGCGAGCAACGCGTGCAAGGCGTCGAACTAGGCATCGCTGGGAACATCACCGAATCGTGGCAGGTGTCCGGCGGCTACGCCTTTCAGGACAGTGAGATCTTGAAATCCGAAACCGCCTCGGAGGAGGGCAACGAATTGGCGAACGTTCCCCAACACACCCTGAGCCTGTGGACTACCTACAAGCTCCCATGGAATTTCGAAATCGGCGGTGGCGCGCGCTACACCAGCAGTCGATTCAGCGCGAACAACAATCTCCGCAAAGCACCGGGTTACTGGCTGGGCGATGCCCTGCTCGCGTATCACGCGACCAAGAACCTGACACTCCGCCTGAATGTCTACAACCTTACCGACGAGGAATACATCGATCGCGTCGGCGGAGGTCATATCGTTCCGGGCCCTGCCCGTTCCGGCGTTCTGACCGCCAGCTTCACCTTCTAAGCCAAACAACCCACCGCCATGCTCCTCAGTATCCCAGATGTCCTCACCCGCGAACAAGTCGCGCAGGCCCGCCAGATTCTCGACCAGGCAGACTGGGTGGACGGCAAAGTCACCGCCGGCCATCAGTCCGCCAAGACGAAGGACAACATGCAGATTCCGGAAGGCCATCCGGCGGCGCAGCAGCTGGGCGAGATGATTCTCACTGCGCTCGGGAAGAATCCGTTGTTCCTCTCCGCAGCGCTGCCACTGCGCGTGTTCCCGCCGCTGTTCAATCGCTACTCGGGCGGCCAATCCTTCGGCACGCACGTCGACAATGCCATTCGTCAGGTTCCCGGCACACCGCATCGCATCCGCACCGATCTGTCCGCGACGCTCTTCTTCGCCGGGCCGGAAGAATACGACGGCGGCGAACTCTGCGTCGAAGACACCTACGGCGTGCAACGCGTGAAGCTGCCGGCGGGACACATGATTCTTTATCCCTCGACCAGCCTGCACCACGTCACGCCCGTCACCCGCGGCGCGCGCATCTGTTCGTTCTTCTGGCTGCAAAGCATGATTCGCGATGACGGTCGGCGTTCGCTGATGTTCGATCTGGATCTCGCGATTCAACGGCTCGGCCGTGATCTCCCCGATCAACCCGCGGCACAGCAATCCGCCGTTCAACTCACCGGCGTGTATCACAATCTCCTTCGTCAGTGGGCCGAGCTATGAACGTTCGCAAAGTCTTCTTCTGGCTGCACCTCGTCGCGGGCATCGTCGCCGGCATCGTCATTCTGATCATGTCCGTGACCGGCGCCGCCATCGCGTTCGAGAAGGACATTGTCGCTAAGGCCGAACAGAAAGTTCGCAAAGTCGCCGCTCCAGCCCCCGGTGCTGCGCGAATCGCGCTTGATGAACTGCTCGACCGCGCCAAGGAGAAAGCGTCCGGCGCGCGTCCGTCTGCCGTGACCGTCTTCGCGGACCCGCAGGCGGCGGTCTCGATGAGCTTCGGCCGCACGAACGCCTTCTACGCGAATCCGTACACCGGCGAACTCAGCGAGCAAGGCGCGAAGGGCACGCGGGCGTTCATGCACTTCATGACCGACTGGCATCGCTGGCTCGGCCAGCACGGCGATGGTCGTGCCGTCGGCAAGGCCATGACCGGCGCGTGCAACGTGGCGTTCCTCTTCCTATCCGTGTCCGGCATCTACCTCTGGTGGCCGCGCAACTGGTCGTGGACGGCCCTCAAGGGCATCGCGCTGTTCTACGGAAAACTCAGCGGCAAGGCGCGCGACTGGAACTGGCACAACGTCATCGGCATCTGGTCGGCCCCGGTGCTCGTAATACTCACCGTGACGGCAATGATCATCTCCTACAAATGGGCGAGCGACCTGGTCTACACAGTCACCGGCAACACGCCCCCTGCGGCGGCCGGACCCGGTGGCATGAGCGGCCCAGCCGTCGAAGTGCCGCAACCCGCACCTGGAACCAAGCCTCTCGGCTACGAAGCGCTCGTCACCGCTGTGCAAAGAGAAATGCCGAACTGGGAACAAATCTCGATTCGCTTCGGCGGTGGTCCAGGTCAGCGCGGCGGTAGCCCGGGTGGTGGTCAACGCCGTCCCGAAGGTTCACCCCGAGGGGAACGTCGCGAAGGCGGCGAAGGTGGCCGCACCCCGAAGCCGGTTTCCATTTCCGTCCGTGAACAGAACGGCTGGCCGCTCTTCGCGAGCATCACGCTCTCCGTTGATCCCTTCAAGGGCGCGGTCCTCAAGAACGAATCCTACGCCGACTACAACACCGGCCGCAAAGTGCGGACGTGGATGCGCTTCCTGCACACCGGCGAGGCGCTCGGATTCTTCGGCAAGCTGATCGCCGCGCTCGCGTCGCTCGGCGGCGCAGTGCTCGTGTGGACCGGATTCGCGCTGGCGTGGCGACGGATTATCGCGTGGCGTCGGAAGCCCGCTTCCGACGCGACCCCGGCGGAAGTGAAAGAAGAAATCTCCGCATCGTGACTACCGCCTCTATCCAGTCCACGTCGCCGACGATTTCGCCGCAGGATGCTGCTCCTGCGAAAGTCCGTCGCAGCTCGACCACGCGCCAGGGCATCGCGTGGTCAGGCGTGCTCACGCTGGTTCTCTGGACGGGCTGCCTGACCATCGGCGCGCTCGGCTTCGCGCTTCCCTACACGCGCCCGCTGCCACCGATCAAACAACCCGAGCCGGTGCAGGCCGAGATTCTCAACGTCGAGCTCAGCAACGATCCGTTGCCGCCGCCCGATGTAGCGCCAGCACCGCCCGATCCTTCGCAACCTCCGCCGCTCAGCGATCCCGAAATCGCTCCGCCCGCACCGCCGATGATCGCCGTCGCGCAACCCAGCCCCGCCATCGCGTTCGCACTACCCGTCGAGGGACCAGTGCGTGTCGTCGAAGCAAAGCGAGCCGCCTACGTCGCGCCGCCCGCCGAAACTCGAGTTGCCCCCGTCGCCGCGCCGCCGGTGCAGCAACTGGTTCACGGGCACGGCGAGGGTCGCCAGCCCGCTCCAGATTATCCGCCGCAGGCCTTGCGCGCGGGACAGGAAGGCACCGTGCGCGTCCGCTTCAGCGTCGGCGAGAATGGCCGCGTCCTCGCCGCCGAAGCCGCAGAACCCTGCGCGTGGGGATTGCTGAACGCCTCGGCGATTCGTGTCGTGCGCGAGCGCTGGCGTTTTCCCGCTGGAGCCATCCGGCTCTACGAAGTCTCCATCCGTTTTGAGATCCGAAAGTGACTGAATTTATGAACCCGTTGTTCGCGAACATCGTTGTCGATCTGTTCATCAAGGGCGGCCCCGTGATGTGGCCGATCCTGCTCTGCGCGATCGCAGCGCTCGTGGTGGTGATTGAACGCCTGCTTTGGTGGTGGCAACTCGGTCGCCGTTGCCAGCGCGAGAAACTCGACCACGCCTTCGACGCAATCTCCGAAGGCCGTTTCGCGGCCGCCGATCAACTCAGCTCCGATCCAAACGATCCCTTCCTCAAGGTCGTCAACGACGGAATTGCGCACGCGCACAGCTCGCTGCTCGGCGCAATGCAACTGCGCGCGACGGATGAACTCGAACACGCCGAGAAACGGCTTTGGATTCTCGGCACCTTCATCACGCTCGCACCGCTGCTCGGTTTGCTCGGCACCGTCACCGGCATCATGCACTCATTCAATTTCGTCGGTGACGAACAGCTCGCCGCCACGAAGGTCAGCGGCGGCATCGCCGAGGCGCTCATCGCCACCGCGTGCGGACTCGGCATCGCCATCCTCTGCCTGCTGCCGTTCAATTACCTCACGCGCCGGCTCTCGCATCTGCGCGGACGGCTGGAGCGCACGATCAATCACGTCGAACTGATCGTGGAATCTGCCAAACATCACGGGCACGACCTCGAAGAATTTGCCCGCAACCGTGCGCTGGATTCGACCACCCAATCCCGGCCCGCTGCGGCACGGCCCGTTGTCACTCGTTGATTCCCTTCACGCCATGCCTGTCAAACTCGGCTCCAGACTTCCCGCGGAAAGCGAAGCTCGCATCGAGATCATTCCGCTGATCGACATCATGTTCTTCCTGCTCGCGGCGTTCATGCTCGTGAGCCTGAGCATGGTGAACCTGAAGAGCGTGAAGGTGAACCTGCCTACCGCGACCAGCGCGACGCCGGACACGAAGAAGGACTTCGTGAACATCTCCGTCGACAAGGCCGGCCTCGTCTTCCTCGACCAAAGGCCGGTCGGGAACAACGAGCTCGCGCAGATGATCGCCACCATGCAGAAGACCAACACCACGATGCGCGTGTTCATCAGTGGCGATCAGGATGCACGCCACGGCGATGTCATCCGCGTGCTGGATCTGGTCCGTGCGACCGGCATCGAGAAGGTGGCCTTCGAGATTCGTGAGGCATCGAAGCCGACCACGCCATGAACCGCTTCCTGCAATACGCGAACCTCATCGGCGTCACTGCACTCGCGATTCTCTGCGTCATCCAATGGAGCGCGAATCGACGCGTGAACCTCGAAGCCAGCGCGCTGGAGAAAACCCGCCTCGACCTGATCGCAAAAATTGCCGAGCACGAGAAGACCATCAAAGGCCAGGCTGCGGATCTCGACACCTTCCGGGAGCAACTCTCGCTCGCCACCACGTCGCTCAAGGAAACGGAAACGAAACTGACCAAAGCCGGACGCGAGAACATCCAGCTCGAAACCGAGCGCGAGCAACTCAAGTCCAGCATCACCAACTGGGCCGCCGCTGTGACGGCGCGCGATGAGCGCATTAAGGAAGCCAACGACCGGCTCAAGCAAGTCGGCGAAGATCTTAACGCCAGCATCCGCAAGTTCAACGAACTCGCCGAGACCCACGGCAAGCTGGTGAAGGATTGGAACGATCAGCAGGCCAAGCTGGCGGCAATGCGCACGAACGGCGCAAGGGCGAGTTCACCGTAGACGCTACAAATCGGGCCGGCACTGCCGGCGGTTCGAGCTCGCCTACGGCGCATCCAGCACCCGCACGCGATAGAACCGTCTGATGGCTTGGGCAACTGCAACCCGCGCTTCGAACCGCCCCGGTGCCGTTTCGGAAATGGTCGCCGAGATTTGACTCCACTCCGTCAAGTCGTTGCTCGACTCAGGACATAGCGGGTCGCCGATTTCCCAGCCCAGCGAATGCCCAGCGACGGCGCCCCCGCCGCGTTGACCTCGCCTATGGCTCCTGAGCCAGTGTTCAACGCCACAATCTGATCGATCAGCGGTCGCGCTGGTGCCGCCAGTGCTGGCAATACCACGGAGGCCGGGGGCACGAAGACATCCCGTTCGACCACCACGCTTCCACTGGCACCAAAACCGAAACCAGTGCCGCCGGTCGTCGAAATGTTCGCCACGGGAAAGACCGAATCGTTCTCGTGAACAATTGCAATCCGCCCGCCGCCGCCGCCGCCGCTTTGCGACCCACCCGCTCCGCCATTTGCGCGAATCTGTCCGGATCCACTCCAGTTCCTTGCAAGAATCCTGATCCCGCCGCCGCTGCCGCCACCACCGAAGGTCGAACCGTTTCCTCCGTTGGCCAGCACGGAACCGTTCAGGACAAGGTTTGCCGACTGCATACGAATCCACCCGCCACCGCTGCCAGACGGACCGCTATCCGAGCCACCGCCGCTGCCAGATTCATTGGGATTCTGTGAATCGCCATAGGGCAGATTGACGGTCCCGCCCGCACTGCCAAACGCACCGCTGCCGCCGTAGCTGCCGCCGTTGCGTTGCGTACTGCCGCCCGTGGTGGTATTGCCCAACGTGCGCCCGATGTCGCCGCCGTTGCCGGGCACGTTGCCTCCGAGATACCCAAGCGCGCTGGCATCGATATGGTTGGTGGTATCGACAACCAATGTGTCATCCACGACCAACTCGACTCCGAACTCCGCCGTGCTGGTTGCCGCCGGATGCGAGATTACACTTCCTGCCACGAGTTCAAGATTCACCGCGTGGATCTTGCCGCGGCGAACCGACCGGCGTTTATCCGCGTCCATCAATTCAACCTTCGCACCGCCACGGAGGATCAATTTCCCAACCGCGAGTTCCGCAGAGTAAGATCCGTCGCCACCCGCGGCCGTGATCAAACTGCCATCGGCGGGATCAGTGACGATGGAGTTCGAAGAATTGCCAATCACCGTGAAACCAACCGGACTTGTGGCGCCCAGCTTCAAGCGGAGACCGATCAGGCTGCCCGGATCGAACGATGCGTTCGTATCCGTCAGGACATTCGGAGCGAGCGCGGTGTGCGGACGCCCCGTGAGAGAGAGGAGCGGAGTAAAGGCAGCCGGACTGTTGGTATTGAACGCATCGATGACCAGTTGCTCCAGCGTTTCCGCCGGGCCGCGCAGGTAAACGGTTCCTGGGGTTCCCTGCCGCGCACCAGTGACGCCACCCAACGTCTGCACCCTCGCGAGATCAAATCCATCAATGGAGTTGTAATAGACAGCAACACGACCACCGCCACCGCCGCCGGACTGGCTAAAACCGCGTCCGCCGTTGGCCAGAATGATTCCGCTACCGGACATCTTGGTGGCAGTAATCTTGATGCCGCCGCCGCCACCACCACCGCCCCAAGTGTCCCCGTCGCCACCGTTGGCCAGCACCTGTCCCTGCAGCACCAGCGTCTGCACCGTCATTCGAATCAACCCGCCACCGTTCCCGCCGGCGTCAACATCCGTTCCGCCGCCGCTGCCCACTTCGTTCGGATCACGGAACGATCCGTACACCGCGTTGGCGAACGCATCCGCGCTGCCAAATCCACCAACGCCACCGTAACTGCCGCCATTGCGCCGCAGACTTCCGCCCACCGCAGTGTTCCCAATCGTCCGGCCAACGTCACCGTTGCCTCCTCGCCGACCTCCTAGATACCCGCGGCCAGTCACATCAATCCGGCTGTTCGTCGAAATCATCACCGTGTTGGCCGTGATCAACAACCGGTGCTCCACCACGGTATCCGCTCCCGGATGCGTCAGCACTGCGCCGTTGGTCAGCACCAGCGTCGACACGTTGATGTTCGTCGCCGACACCAGCGCGTTGTCGAGAATCAGATGCTCATCTCCCTGTGTCGCCGGCAACGGCGTCTCGCGCCCGTTTCCGCGCACCACCATCGTCGGCGCCTGGCCGGTCTGTTGCACAAAGATCGTTCCCGATGCTCCGTTGCGCGACGCGGCGGTGTCGCCGCCTTCCGCACTCAACTGCGCCAAGTCAAACTCTTGCATCGCCCCGTAATACACCGCGATACGTCCGCCACCGCCGCCGCCGGGCTGCCCCGAACCGGTGCTGCCACCAATCGCCTGCATACTTCCTCCACCGCTCAACGTCCCCGCCGTGATCTTGATGCCGCCACCGCTGCCGCCGCCGCCGTAGGTGCTGCCCGCGCCACCGTTGGCCAGAATCTGCCCCTCCAGGCTCAGCGTCCCCACGCTGATGCGCACCAATCCACCGCCGTTGCCAGCCGGATCGGAATCACTGCCGCCGCCGCTGCCCACTTCGTTCGGATCACGGAACGATCCATACACCACGTTGGCGAACGCCTCCGCGCTGCCAAATCCACCAACACCACCGTAACGCCACCGCCGTTGCGCCGCAAACTCCGCCCACCGTCGTGTTCCCCAACGTCCGACCGGCCGCGTTCGCAGCATTCCCGTCCCTGAGTCCACCCAAATATCCCCGCGCACTCACATCAATCCGGCTGTTCGTCGAAATCATCACCGTGTTGGCCGTGATCAACAACCGGTGCTCCACCACGGTATCCGCTCCCGGATGCGTCAGCACTGCGCCGTTGGTCAGCACCAGCGTCGACACGTTGATGTTCGTCGCCGACACCAGCGTTGTCGAGAATCAGATGCTCATCTCCTGTGTCGCCGGCAACGGCGTCTCGCGCCCGTTTCCGCGCACCACCATCGTCGGCGCCTGGCCGGTCTGTTGCACAAAGATCGTTCCCGATGCTCCGTTGCGCGACGCGGCGGTGTCGCCGCCTTCCGCACTCAACTGCGCCAAGTCAAACTCTTGCATCGCCCCGTAATACACCGCGATACGTCCGCCACCACCGCCACCGGGCTGCCCCGAACCAGTGCTGCCGCCAATCGCCTGCATACTTCCTCCACCACTCAACGTCCCCGCCGTAATCTTGATGCCGCCACCGCTGCCGCCGCCACCCCAGGTGCTAGCCGCACCGCCGTTGGCCAGAATCTGTCCCTCCAGATTCAGCGTCTCCACGCTGATGCGCACCAATCCACCGCCGTTACCAGCCGGATCGGAATCACTGCCACCGCCGCTGCCCACTTCATTCGGATCACGGAACGATCCATACACCGCGTTGGCGAACGCCTCCGCGCTGCCAAATCCACCAACGCCGCCGTAACTGCCGCCGTTGCGCCGCAAACTCCCGCCCACCGTCGTGTTCCCCAACGTCCGACCGGCCGCGTTCGCAGCATTCCCGTCCCTGAGTCCACCCAAATATCCCCGCGCACTCACATCAATCCGGCTGTTCGTCGAGATTGTCAGCGTGTTGGCCGTGATCAACAACCGGTGCTCCACCACGGTGTCCGCTCCCGGATGCGTCAGCACTGCGCCGTTGGTCAGCACCAGTCGCGACACGTTGATGTTCGTCGCCGACACCAGCGCGTTGTCGAGAATCAGATGCTCATCTCCCTGTGTCGCCGGCAACGGCGTCTCGCGCCCGTTTCCGCGCACCACCATCGTCGGCGCCCCGGCCGGTCTGTTGCACAAAGATCGTTCCCCCGATGCTCCGTTGCGCGACGCGGCGGTGTCGCCGCCCTCCGCACTCAACTGCGCCAAGTCAAACTCTTGCATCGCCCGTAATACCCCGCGATACGTCCGCCACCACCGCCACCGGGCTGCCCCGAACCAGTGCTGCCGCCAATCGCCTGCATACTTCCTCCACCACTCAACGTCCCCGCCGTGATCTTGATGCCGCCACCGCTGCCGCCGGCCACGGGTGCTGCCGCACCGCCGTTGGCCAGAATCTGCCCTCCAGATTCAGCGTCCCCACGCTGATGCGCACCAACCACCGCCGTTACCAGCCGGATCGGAATCACTGCCACCGCCGCTGCCCACTTCATTCGATCACGGAACGATCCGTACACCGCGTTGGCGAACGCCTCCGCGCTGCCAAATCCACCAACGCCGCCGTAACTGCCGCCGTTGCGCCGCAAACTTCCGCCCACCGTCGTGTTCCCCAACGTCCGACCGGCCGCGTTCGCAGCATTCCCGTCCCTGAGTCCACCCAAATATCCCCGCGCACTCGCATCAATCCGGCTGTTCGTCGAGATTGTCAGCGTGTTGGCCACGGTCAGCTCAATGCCGAACTGTGAAACCGTCGTGGCAAACGGATGAGTGAGCCAGGCGTTATCCGAGAGCTCTATGTCGCCCGCGGACAAGCGACCCCGACGATCCCCACGATTCAAACCTGAGTCCACAAGTTCCACCGTGGAACCGCCGCGTACCGTCACCCGTCCCACCACGGTTTCCGCGCGCCAGGACATTCCAACGGCGAGGAAATCACTCAAACGCCCGCCGGAGGGATCAAAGAAAATGTGATCGCCGCGATTGTCGATGACCCGGAATCGCTGGGAAGAGTTCGTACCAAAAACAATTTCCTGTCCGCGCGCGATGCCGCGGAGATGACGCGTCGAACGATCCGCAAACCAGTCGTCACCAACCTGCGTGACCGTGCCGCCAGCCACCGTAACGATCGGCGTGGCGTTTCCCAGGTTGTCCGCTCGACCACCGTCGACGACCAACTGGTCTGGCTGCCCCAAAGGTCGCAGATAAATCGTACCGGCCGAGCCGTCGACACGACCATTCCCGCCAAACGCCTGAGCATTTGACAGCAACTCTCCCGCTGCAGACTGGTAGTAGATAGCAACACGACCGCCACCACCGCCACCGGTTGCCCGGAGCCGGTGCTGCCACCGTTTGCGCGAATCACGCCCGATCCGAAAGAGTCTCCGCCACGATCCTAATTCCGCCACCGCTACCGGGGCCGCCGTAGGTACTGCCGGCACCACCGTTCGCCAGAACCTGACCATTGATCTCCGCGCTACCGACACTGATTCGCACCAACCCACCGCCATTGCCTGCCGGGTCGGAATCGCTACCGCCACCACTGCCGAATTCATTCGGATCGCGGAAGCTGCCATACGTGGCATTTGGACCCGCGCCTGCAGAGCCGGAACCACCCATGCCGCCGTAACTACCACCGTTGCGCGGGGGGCTTCCTCCGCCCAGACGATTCCCGATTGTGCGCCCGACGCCCGATATCACATTCGCATCCCTCAAACCCCCGAGATAACCTTTTGCGCTCACATCGATCCGGCTCGTGGAATCGATGATCAAGTTGGTGAGCACCAGCTCGAGTCCGCGTGGTTCGTTGACGCCGATTCCCGTACCTGCCAGGTCATGCGTGAGCACGGCGCCGTTGGTCAGGATCAACGTATGGAAGCGCGCGAAGCCGCTAAAGCTCACTGTGCGATTGCTGATCACGACCGTGGACGAGCCGTCCAAACCGTTGGTGGGACTGAGGCTCAACGCCAGCTCGAAGCCGTCCGGCAAACCGTCTCCATCGGTGTCAGCCACGAGAGGATCGGTCGCAGGTCCTCCGGTGCCGTTGATCTCGGCGAAGTCGGAACGACCGTCGCCGTCCGTGTCCGGCTTGCGCGGATCGGTGCCACGGGCCAGCTCATCCGTATTGGACAGGCCATCACCGTCGACATCCGGATCGTCACGGTCGGCAATCGAGTCTCCATCCAAATCTGCAAGCGTTACCACCGTTATCACGTTGGTCGCCATCAGGCCGAACGGATCCATCGCGCGGAGGTAGATCTGCGTCTGTCCGACGGCCGGAGATCGCAGTTCAATAGAGTTCGCCCACGGCCCAAGCATTACCGCCCGAGGATCCCAATCTGGCTGCCCCGAAGCACCGATCACGAACCGATCGAACTGGTTCATCGCATCGTCCACCAGAGATTCACGCACCCAAATACGGGTCGGGGCTTCACTGTCTTCCACCGAGAATGACACCAAGGACGGATTCGGATGCCCCTCCACGAGTTCCACGTAATTCGTCCCAGTGATCACCGGCGGCAAATTCGGCGTGAACGGATCCCAGCCGCGCGCGATCTCGTCTGCATTGCTGATCCCATCGCCGTCCGTGTCCGCCGCTCCGGCGAAGACTTCGATGCTTACACTAGCCTGCGCCAGCACCACCAGTTCCTCCGGCAAAGTTCCCGCGTTGGTAGACACCGCCTGCGCGATGATTTCGATCCGGTTTGTTCCGAGAGACGCAATCGTCGGCACCACATAATTCGTCACAAAAGGCGCCGCCGTATCGCGCGCAAACTCCACTCCTCCCGCCAGGAAGCGAACGGTTTCATAAGCCGTCGTCGGGCTGCTGGCCTCAACAATGAGCGCAACGCCTTCGACAACTTTCCGATCCGCCGCCGGCTGCACGATCCGGAAATCTCCCGTCCGGAACGTCGATGTGAACGCCGAGCCAAGCGAGTTGCCCGCCACATCCGCAACTCCCTCGCCAACCGTCAGACGGAAAGTCGCGTCGAGCGCCAACGGTTCAGCCACCGTCAACACCACTCGCTTGCCATTGTCCTCAAGGCGCACGTTCACCGGCACGGCCTCGCCACCCGACACAGGCTCGAGGAGGAAGTTCGCCGCGACCACAGTGTTCGAATCCAGCGCTTCGCTAAAATTAATCCGGATCACCAGCAGCGGATCGACACCCGTCGCACCATCCACCGGCGAGACCGAGAGCAACTGCGGCGCAGTCCCGTCATTCATGCGCAGCGAACGCGCAGCCGCAGTCGATACATTGCCCGCCGCATCCTTCACCGTGACAGACAGCGACACAGGGCCGCCCTCCGCCGGGGTGCCAGCGGGAACTGTCAAATCGAGAGTCACCACACCACTGCTGACCAGCGGGCTCAAGACGCGCTGAACCTCGGTCGCGAACGCGCCTGCCACCGTGAGGTTCACTTCCGCCACACCAAAGTTATCCCCCAGCGCCAGCGTCAACGGAACCGTCGAGCCCGGAGTAATGACAGTTCCAGCCGCGGGTGAACTGAAGCTCACGACCGGTTTCGTTCCGTCGGTAATCTCCAGCGCGAACGTCTGCTGGCCACTGCCCTGCCCGATGTCATCCGTTGCTTCGGCAAAAATCTGAATCTGCGACCCAGGACCCGTTTCCACCGGGACAACGCCCTGGAACCGAACCGTCCGCCCATTCGTCGTGACCAATCCACCTGTACTAAAACCGGTAGCCACCGCCTTCAATTCGGCAATCCCGGAGTCGTCGCTCGCCGTCACTTCGAAGGCAACGAAACTTCCGCTGAGAATTGGCCCGGTCAGTGGAGTCACCCGACTGAATGCGATCGTAGGCGGCTGATTCGGCTGCACCGTGAGGACGACTTCCGCCACCGGACCATCGTTGCCATATTGATCGGTCGCGATCGCGCGAATCGTGGTGCTGCCTGACGCCGGCAACGTCACACTCCGACGGAACGGTGTAATGCCGCTCGATCCAATCGGCTGGAAGTCCTGCGTGTATCGCACCGTCACGCCCGTTTCCCCCGTCTCCAGCACGGCCTCGACCGGCACCGTCGCTCCCGCCGCCAATGGACGTCCATCCACCACGCCTACGGAAACGATTCGGGGTCCCACTGTATCGAGCGTCTTGAAGATCGAGACATACGGTTCACCCGCCGCGCGATTGCCAGCGAGGTCAAAGACATTGCTGATCGTCAGCGTGTAAGTCGCGTTGGCCTGCAGCAAGTCCACCGGCACAAAGCTCAACACCCGTCCATCGACGCCGACCGAAGCTGTACCCGCCACGAGTCCGCCGGGACCGCTCAAGACCACGTCGAAGCCCGTTGGTCGGAGCGATTCGTTGAACGACAATCGAGGCACACCGCGGGGATCGATCTGCACCGCGTTGTTACTCGGGAAGAGGGACAGCAGCACCGGCAGATCGTTGTCCGCCGTACGGAAGCGCGAAACGAACGGAACAGTCAACGCGCGGCCCACCAAATCCCGCGGTCCTGCACCAATCACTCCGCCGGTTCCGTTGAGCAATTCGCCAGCGATCACCACCACTTCATAAACCTGCTCGCTCACCAGCGGCAGTCGCGGACTGATCGTCACCACCCGCGCCAAACCGTTCGTCTCCAGCAACTGCAATGTCGCGCTCACGCGAACACCGGTCAGCACCGAGCGGATGAACACGCCATTGGTCGTGATCGAACTCGCGGCCAGCGCCTCGCTGAACTCCAGCCGCACCTGCGTAGCGATCGGCACCTCGTCCGTCGTATCCGCCGGGAGCACCGAAAGCACCCGCGGAAACTCCTCGTCAAAGATCAACGTCCCCAGGTCAGCCCGCTGACCATTCGCAGTGAGGACGCCGGTGCGCTTGATTAATCCACCAAACGCCGAGGCCACCGCCTCCAGATTGAAATTTCCAACCGGAATGTTGCTGAACTCGAACGTGCCATCCGCCCTGGACCGCACGAAAGCGCGGCCCGGGTTCGAACTCTGCGACGCGTAAGTCAGCAGCACATCGATTCCTTCCACCGGAGAGACTCCGTCCGTCCGCACGAGCCTGCCAGCCACCACTCCGCTATCACCCAAGCGCAAGGTGAGATTGTCCGCCTCGCCTCCAGCACTGATGCTGCCCACCGCAGACGCCGCCAGAGAAACACTGGCCGCCGTCACGCGATAATCGCCGACTGGCACGTCGGTAAATTCAAAGGAACCATTTGCCGCACTCACCGCCGTCACCGTCTGACCGGAGAACACCGGCGACTGGAACACAATGACAACCTCCGCTCCGCTCACTGGGGTCACGCCATCGCTGGCCACCACCACGCCTCGGACCGCACCGACGCCGGGCAGGCGAATCGTAACCACCGGATTCGTCCCCACCTGAGCGACCGGTGCGCTGATTCGCGCGCCATTGCGCAGCTCGCCACCCGTGCGTGAAATCGCCGTGATGGTGTAGTTGCCAAAGCCGAGATTCTCAAAACGAACCGAGCCGGTTTCATCCGTGTCCAACTGACGCGTCGCCAGTCGAACCGTGACATTGGAAGCGGGGCTCACACCGTCCTCGCGAACCACCTTCACGGGCAGAGTGCCGAGGGGCTGGAGCTGAACGTTGACCGACACCGTGAGCAGATTGGCGTTCAGACTGCCCGCGGCAGAACCTGAGGTGCCGCGCCCGCCGTCCACCACCAGGCGATCCTTCGCGCTCAACGTGAAGTTGCCCACCGGCGAACCGGGGAAGTTAAACCGGCCATCCGGCCCCGTCGTCACTGTGCGCGACGGGGTAAGGCCGTCCGAATAATTCACCTTCACCGTCGCACCCGCGACGTATTCCTGGCCGTAACTGTCAATGACGTGTCCGTTAATTTCGCCGCGCGCCCCTTCAATCAACAACACATCCACGACTTGATCCGCCACCGTCACCGTCGCGACTCCACGCGCGAACGCACCCGTCACCGGATCGGACGTCGTCAATTGGTAGGTTCCGAGCGGAACACCATCGAAGCGGAAGCGCCCATCGGAACCCGTGCTCGCAAAACCGAGATTGCCGATCGACACCTGCGCGCCGTCCACCGGCGTCGTTTGATCCAGCTTCACAAACTGTCCAGCAATGCTGCCGGTGCCGCCGAGCCGCAACGCGACCGAACCGGTTTGATTCGCCGCCACCGTCACGCCCCCGCGCGCAGAAACCTTCGTGGAGCCTTCGGTGTATTCCGCGCGCACGGCGTAACGCCCTTCCCACAGATCCGTAAACCGAACGAAACCATTCGTATCGGCGAACAATGTGACCTTCGCTTCTCGAGGATACGTGCCGTGCTCCAAATCAACCCGCGCGCCCGCCGCCGGCAGGCCATTCCCGCGCACTACGTTCACCTCGACAGTTGAATTGCGGGTGAGCAACTGCACCGTCGCCTGATTGGTAATCCCGGCATTGACGCGGACGTAGGCTTCACCGCGCAAACCAGACTCGTCGTCGATCGCTTCGATTCTATAACCGCCCGCAGGAATCGCGATTTGCGTGTCGAAGAATCCAAACTCGTCCGTCTGAATCTCGTAGTCATCCGAGAAGCTGATCTTCACCCGCACGCCATCGCCCGCCAGCGTGCCGTCGGGATTGAACACCTGCCCCACCAACCGCCCATTGAAATCCTGGATCGGTGGGAACTGAAGCACCACGTTCGTCACGTTCGGATCGATGTCCGTCGTGAAACCGTTTACCTGGATCACCGTCGGATAAAACGGAGAAGCCGCCTGGACTGTCCACGGACCCGTGAGCAATTGTCTCGGGAAGATGAACAAGCCGGTCGCCGGATCGGAATCTCGTTCGCCACGGATCGTGATCTTCGGCGCGCCGGCCTTGTCCGGCCCGATCCCATTCAAGCGCACGCGCGCCCCGATCGGCACACCTTGATGATTCACCACACGCCCGGCCACCGTGCCTTCGCGCAGCATCCGGATGTTCGCCTCCACGGTCTGGCCGTCGAACTGGAGACGCGAGTTGGTGAAGCCCCAAGTGATCGGACGGAAGTTATTCTGCTCGCCCGTGACCAGCGGATCATCCGCACCTACAAAGACGCGAATCGCTTCCTCGAACGCCGCAAGAATCTCGTCCTCGTTGCCCGACCGAATCTGTTCGTTCAGCTTGGCGAGGTTTAGCTGCGGTGAAGTGGCGTTCGCCGGCGCGCTCAACGTGTAGCTGCCCAGCCCGAGATTCTCGAAAACGTAATTTCCGCTGCCGTCCGCGTCCGTCCAGTAAAAGCCGCCATCCACCGGAATCGCGACCCGGATTCCGCCGATGCCCCGCCCGTTGAGATCCGTCACGCGGCCAAAGATTTTTCCAGCAGGCCGCAGCTTGACGACGACATAGTTTTCCGCGCCCTCGATGACGTTTACGGTCGCGGAACCGAGCCGCGGAAAATCAATGCCCGCCGCCGGATTGCGTTCCAGTCCCGCGCTGATCGTCCGGTTGCCCACCGGCACACCTTCCATCTCGAAATTTCCGTTTACGTCCGTGCGCACCAAGCTCAAACCGCCAGCCACCAGCGCGTTGGTCGCAGGACGACCGTCATCATACTGAACACGACCGAACAGCAGCGTGGTGGATTCCATCGTGACGTTGACTACGGATACCGCGCCTTCGACGACACCGAAACCGCGCCGAACGCCCTTGCGCTTGCCATCGAACGAAATCGCCACGACGTCGTAGTTGCGCACGGGCAGACCGTCCGCATGCCAGTTGCCGTCGGCGTCCGCGTCGACAATGCGCACGACATTCTTGACCTGATTTCCATCCATCTGACCGATGAACACGCGCGCGCCGCCGTGCGGTGTCAGGTTGTCCGCCTCATAAACCGTTCCGCGGAGACCGCCTTGCGGCGTCTCCGTGTCTGGCAGCGCCACGACGATGGATGCAACCTGCCCCGGCGTATCGAGCAATCCGGCAACGGTTCGATTCCGTCGATCTGATGTCTGCACTTCCACCGTGTAAACACCCAGCGGCACGCCGTAGAAAGCAAAACGCCCGTCGCCGTCGGCAAAGATTCCGCGCCCCAGTTCACGCGATCCGGAGTCCGGGAACAAATTCACCGCCGCGCGAGGAAGAGGCGTGGTGCCATCCGCCGCGACCACCTGGCCAACCACCGTTGCGCGTCCGCGGAAGCGCAACGCGATCGGAACGGTCTGCCCCTCGCGTGGCGAACCCACCGCCACGCTATCGCGCACCAACGCTCGATCGAGTCCTTCCACCTTGGCAATGGCCTCAGGGATTGATCCCGACGACAGCAGTCCGAGCAACGTGTCGCGCGTACTCGCACTCGTCGCGAGTTGCAAAATCTTCTCCCGCTCGACCTGACCCTCCACGGTGTTCTCCGCGATGAGCGACAGCGCGTCGCCAGTCAAGCCGCTGGTGTCGGTCGCAGAAATCGAATACGGAACACCCGCCAGGACGAAGTCGAAATCGAAGTTGCCTCCTGAATCGGTGAAAACCTGGCTGACCCGTCGAACCCATCCTTCGCAGGAATACGGACCCCACACCTGATCATACATGGTCAGCGTCACCGGAATGCCCGGTGCCGGCGCTCCATCGCCCTTCAATGCCCGACCACGAATCGCCACGCCTCCCGTAAACGGCACATCATTGCTGCCCGGTTCCACGCAACGAATCGGAACCGCGATTGCAGTCACGACATTTCCCCGGACATCGGTCACCCCAGCGAGCGTCAACGCCCGCGGCCGGATCGCGCTGATGCCTTTGCGCAAGTTGAGATACGCCACGCGCCCGCCTGGCTGCACGCTCACCGAGTTCGCGCCGTTGTCGCCATCGATGGTGTATGAATTCGGATCGCCCGCGAGATCCTGCGTCATCGGTTTTGAAAAGACCACGGCAACGATCTGGCCGTAGTTCCGATACGCCGGCCCGATGCACGGGTTCGACGGACGCCCCGCGATCACAAACAAATCCTGCTCCACGGCGATCAACTGCGGCGGCAATTCGCTGACGGTCGTCTCCGCCGGCGGAAGCGTCGAGTCCAGCGCGCCGTCGGAAAGCAAATCAACCCGCAGCACGGAGTCATTCAGCGCGAACGAGTAGGTCGCGTCGACAGGCGGATTTGAAATCGTCCACCGCAGCTGACGTGCAGTACCGTTCGTCGAGACCAGCAGCGCCGCGATCTCCGCCACAGGCGGGCCGTTGGTGAATGTCCAAATGAAGACAGCGTTGCTGTGCATCAGCGTGTTCGCCCACACCCCGTTCGTGCCACCGTAGATTAACGCGTAGGGCTGCGTGCTGCGCTCCATCGTCGCACCCGCCTTGCCATCGCCGAAGTCCACGCGCAGTTGACCGTTGTTCGCGCTGCCCACCGCGAACTCCTGACCCAGCCCCGCGTAATCTGCCCCGCGTTCTGCGATCCGCGCCGTCGCATCCAGCCCATCCGCCGCTTCCATGGCTGCAAACAACGCCGTGCGCCATTCACGCCCTGCTTCGGTCTCACGCAGAATTTGATCAAACCCCGCGCTCGCCTCGCGTCCGCCCTGCCAGTCGCGCATGAGATCCGCGTAAACGCGCTTCGCCGGATCGCCATAGTTCAAACGCTGACCCGCTTCGGCCAGATCCAGCACGCGACGTGAGATGATCGACTTGCCGACCCGAGTCACACCCGGCGGAACCTGTCCTGCCGTCGCGATACTCAAAGCTTGGCCAAGCACGCGATTCGCCGCGAAGAGCAGCGCAGGTGGAAGTGAGTTCACCTGATCCGGCATCGCCAGCGTATCCGGCGAAAGCGCGACACCTCGTTCATCCACGCCCATGCTGAATCGGAATCGACCAACCACGCTGTCATCGCTTGTCGTGAGGTTCGAGAAGCTCACCGCGCCGTTGCGTAGCGAACGCAATTTGAACGTCGCCGTCTTAGATTCGCCCGGCATCAAGGTACCGAGCTCGACCGTTTGCTGATCGTCGCTCTCCAAACGTGCGCCACTGATCGAGTTCTTGTTCAGCGAAATCTGAACGAGGTTCGCCGGCGTGATGCCGGTGTTCAGCAGCGTGACGCTTGCCTCGTAAGGTTCCCCCACCCTGACCGTACGCGGATGCGAGAACGCCATTGAGAAACGCGGATTGCGCACGAGCACGGAGCCCGCCGCCTTGCCCTTCACCCGGACCGGCCCCGCCGCGAGTCCATCCATCGTCGCTTCCAGATCAAGGTCCATGACGTGCAGGCCTTCCTGCAATCCTTCGACGAGAAACTCCGCCTGACCGGACTGGCCGGGCTGGAGACGCGGATTGTCGTCCGTAGTGCCCAGCTCACCATCGCGTCCAACCTGCACAATCTGCTGCACCGGTTGAATGACCTTGTCCGGTCCGATGCGCGCGAAGCGCAACGGGTCATCGCCGGGCGCGGTGTAGTTCGTCGAAACAACGCGGTCAGGACCGGCCGGGAGTTTCAACGTCGCGCTGATGTCGTAAACGCTGAGACCCGATCCCGTCGGAGCGGCGTTCTCGGTGAAGATCATCACGCTGAAGAACTGGTTCAGAAACCCAATGTTGCCCGGAATTACCATCAACGCGGGAATCGGCGGGATGTTCAGACCCAGCGGCTCGTCCTCGCCTGGATCGACCACCTGAAAGTTAATGCCCTGCACCTCAATGTTGAGTTGCGACACCTCGAACTCCGGCGGGAGCGTGGTGGTGGATGCAATCTGTCGATTGAGCACCGCAGCCTCGGCAAGTTTCTCTTCGAGCTCCGCCGCCGGAATCAACTCGATCGAATCCTTGAACTTCGGCGCGACGACCGGGAACAGAATCGGGATCGTCTTCCCATCCAACACAAACGCGGCCTCGAACTCCACGACACGGAAGTTCGATTCATCGATGAAGATGCCTTTCTCGACGATCTCCTCATACGTCAACGGACGCGACGTGACGCGCGACACGAGAATCTCATCAAACACGCGCACTGGCACAATCGCCGGATTGCCTTCCATGCGCGTGGCTCCCGTCACCGCATCCACGAGCCGAATCGAATCGAGCTGATAGTCACCGACCAGATTCAGCGGCGGGAACAGCATTGGCTGGTTCACCTGGCTGACGATGCGCCGCGGTTCCGGAAAGCCCGGCCCTCGCAAGAACGCCTCGACATACGCACCCTCCGCCAACACCTGCGTCGCCTCACCTCCCGTGAGCGTCACCATGACGGAACCCGCAATGCCCTTCGGCACCGAGACGACAGCGGGCGAGACTTGGAGGCCGGTGCCGTTGACGTGGTACGTAAGCGTGGTGAGAGGCTGGGCTTGCGCTTGGCAATAAGCAGACAAAAAGCCGGACCACAAAATGGCAGCCACTAGGAGCCAACGAGCGGCACCGCCATTTCCGACAAATATGAGGCTGTAAAAACGCATATTCCTTCGTGTGAAATTTTGCGAACTACTTGTTGTAGTCGGGGCCGAATGGTGTCGGGAAAATGTCCTTGTCGAGCGCCCCTTCACTGGAGAGCTGCTCGATTCGCCGTTCGTGAATCGTCTTGTCATACCCCTTGCCATCCATTTTGGGGTTAAACATCACGTCTGTGTAATAATTGCGATAATCACTGACGATCTGGTTGACGTTGACGCTTTCCCTGAATCCGGCGTTTTCACCAGTGAACGAGAACGAGAAGACGTTGCCGATTCCCTTCTTCATCTTGACATTGATCTCGTTAATGGCCCACCAGCCAAATTTACCCGAGGGGCTCAGGCCATGGTCGGTGCCGACTTCCTGGGGAATGTTCATAGAAATTCCATGCTGATAAGCAAGCTGCTCTCCCTTCTGCATCACATGCACCCCTTCCGAACGGGCGAATTCGTTGAAATCATTACTGATCCTCCCGATCTCCTTGTTGACCGCGTCTTGGAATCGATTCACATCGAGATGGTGAGCGATGTGGTTGTTTATTCTGGCTGAAAACCCGTCGATATCACCCGCGAAAGCGTGGCCAGTCTCACCAAGGGACTTGTCCTTCTTCTCCTTGATTCCTTTGATAGTAGGACGGACAACGCCGTCGGCTGCCGTCTTGTCATAGACCCACTCCGGCTTGGTGGCGAACCCTCGATTAACCAAGTCACGACGGATGGCAGCTTTCTCGTCGAACGACCGGACGCCCAAGTCCCAATTGCGACCGACGAGGTGTTCCTGATACATCACTCGAACGTGGGCGGCGATTTCCTTGTCACCGAAACCGGCATTGGCCAACTCCTGGTGATGTGTCCGATAAAGGTCGATTTCCGCCTTCGAATAGCCGTGGCTGCGCAGAATGCTCGCATGCTCGCCCATCTGCCGTGCCGAAAGATGAGGCTTCTCTGATTTAACATACAGGCCAGTGGGATCCCGGAAGCTGACCGGGTTGTTCGCCATGGCGGCGTAGTGGTTGACGCCATCGTTGTAGCCCAAAGGATCGGGTTCGAAGAACATCCCGGAGAACGGGTCATACCAGCGGGCGCGGAGGTAGATCAGACCGCTCTCGTAATCGAAGTACTGTCCGTGGAAGAGGAACGGGGAGCCCACGCTGCTGCGGGCAAGGGCCGTCGGAGCGGTCGCCGTCTGGCTGGCTGCCTGATAGAATACTGTGCCCGAAGGCGAGTTGTTCGTCAGAACAACGGTGAAGGCGGAGTTCGTGTTGCCCCACTCGTCCGATACGCTTCCGCCAGTAAGGGTGAGCGTTACGGCGCCAGTCGTGGCAGCCGATGGCGTGAAGCGAAGCACCGAGTAAGCTGGGTAACCTGGAACATTGGCTTCGACCGTCGTTGTGCCATTGATTGTGATGGTATTGGTATTGGCCAGCAGTGACACGGCGCCCGCGATCGTGTCGTTGAAGGCGACGATCCCAGCACCAGCTCCCGGATCCACCCACGCAAATTGGACCGGCTCCGACATGGCCAGAAGGAGGCTCCCGCCGCCCCCGGCCAGAACGCGGCTGATTGCCGGAGGCCGCTCATCCCGTTGCTCAATGGCCGGCTGGCCAAAGGTGTCATACCAGACTCGCTCCACCACTGTACCGCTCGCATCTGCGACAGCGACGATGGAAAGTGCCGGATCACACAGGTAGTAGTGCCGGCGCATTTCCCCACCAGCATCGCGCAAGTCAGCCGCCACAGGGGCGTCAGCCGTCGCGTAGTAATACCGCCCCAGCAATCGTGGAGGTGTGACCGAGCGGTCATACTCCTCCAGCAATCGACCGCTGCTGTCGTAGACGAATGCCCGGTCATCCGTTGTGGAGCCGTTCACCGAAACCGTTTTCGAGAACCTGATCCCTCCAGGACGATACTGATTGCGGACTCTCACTCCGTCGTCACGGTCCAGCCGGGTAAGGCGACCCAATCCATCGTGCTCCAGCGAGGCCACGGTGGGAAGCGCCGCACCAGCCCCGTCAGGCCTCATCCAAACCTGCGCTGAAGTAACGTTGCCTTTCGGATCCGGCAGCCCACGGGAGAATCCATCCACCCTCTGAGGTGATAAAAACGAGTCGTGACCGGACCAGTTCGTCGCAAAGGGAGGGGCACGGGAAGCCGCACCGCCGAGATTTGCCGACACGAGGAGGTCCTTGTCGCCCAAATCGTAGTTGTAATGGCGTTCGTAAGCACCAAGACCGAGGCCGGCGATGTTCGTCAATACGAGCCCAATCTTTCCGTTGCTAACGCGTTCCGCCTCGTCGTATGCGAACAAATCAGCACGCCCGCCACGATGAATGAACTGACGAATGCGAATGTTGTTGGCAGGATCGTAATCGAACCGCATGTGGGCAATTACGCTGCCATCACTCTTGCGGATCGCTCGGCTCGCGGTGACCCGCCCACGCGCGTCGTATTGATAGGTGATCGCCATCGTAGAGCCCACATCCACCACCTTTGGCTGGACATTGCCCTGCCATGACACGGCATTGATAATGTTACCTCCCGCATCAGACACGCCTGTCAGCCTCCCGGTCTCGTCGCGGATTTCAGTCACCACGACTCCGGAAGGATAGGTGATCGTCCGACGGGAACCGTCAGGATACAACCCGTAGGAGATATCAAACCTCCGACTGTCCTCTTCGGAACGGGTGGCCACCAAGGGCCCGGCAGGATCATAGTCGAATGTCGCCTGATTGTTCGCCGCACCGATTTGCCCATATTTAAGGGATCGGATGCGCCCGATCGCGTCGTAGGTGTAAAGATGCTCAACACTCCTCCCTAAAAAGGTCTGCTTGCGCTCAATCATCCGTGCCTGTAGGTCATATTTCCGGGTTTCGGTGCCTCCAGGAATTGAAATCGACGTGGGCATATTTCGGGGATCATAGGCTTCCACTGTGGTTCGCGCGCCATTGCGAAGCGTAGAGGTCTTGAGACGGAGCGAACTGTCATATTGGAAGCCGAAACCCGCCTCTGAATCGCCCTGGTATTTCACCTGTCGTTGGCTGTCCCTCCGATACGAAACCTCCATACCATCGGCGCGACGGGAACGCTGCAATTCCCCAAGCGCGGTGTGTTCCATGGTCGTCGCGTTCCCGCGAGCATCGGTGACCATCGTCCAATTGCCGTCCGCCCTAGGCTCATACGCATAGCGCAAGCCGAGCAGATCACTGAAAGTCTTCTGATGATCCATGTCATCGTAGGTATAGCTGAGTTCATACCTCGCACCGTCTTCCTGTGTTTCGAATCGCTCCACTCTCCCATTGCCGTCGCGATGAATGGTTGCGTCGAGATTTGGATCCGAGTAGCTGATGACATTCCCGGCCTTATCCCATCTGATCGTCTTGGTCATCCGTGGACCGGAGGACTGACTTGTCAGTTCACCGAAAGTGAAGGTGTACAGCGGGGACACAAGGTTTCCATCCCGTTGCGATGTGTGCTGACGTCCAAGTGCATCGATGTTCTCAAATCGCGTGCTGCGAACAATTCCGAAATCTGGATCCGTCACCACGTGAGAACGCAATTCACCTTGGGGGTAATAGGTGCGAGTATGCAGGTAGTCGGCCGTGCCCGTGTGTTCAACCACACTCGTTGCCCGATCAAGCCCGTCGTAGACGTAACTTTGAACAAGGTCTCCCCCCTGCTTTATCCTGACGGGATTGTTGTTCAGGTCGTATTCTGTCTCGATCGAGTAATCCCCAAGAGTGGTCTTAACGATATTCCCTCTCGCATCGTAGCTATAGGTCTGCTCAGTCCCGTTGGGGAGGATCGTCTTTGCCACTCTCGACCGGTCGTCCGGTTCAAAAAATGTGGTCGTCGATCCGTCAGTCCCCTCAATCTCGATGCCGCCAATCTTGTGTCTCGTTATGAACCCTTTTGCATCGAAGGTATATTCCGTGATCAGCTTCCGACCATCGCCCTTGTTCTCCTCACGGAGAATCTCGCGACCAAGTTCGTCGTACGCCGATTTCACAGACATCTCGCCACGGCTGGACTCCAAGGTCTGGAGCCGGTTGTCATATTTGACCAGAGTAGGAGCCCCCATCGGCCAGGTCACCGAAGTTGGACGCCCCAATTTAGCGGCTATACTCCCGTCGTATCCCATGATGTAGGTGATGTCACCGACACTGCGGGTTTTCATAAAGCCGGTCGCAGAATCGTAGGTCATTGATTCTTCCTTGCCGTCCTCGTTAACCTTCTTAACAACCTGTCCGTGCTCGTTTACCTGAAGCAACCGACGCGCTCCATTTCCGTAATCTGTTTCTTCAATGTCCCTGCCATCCGACCGAAGCCGGATCGTAATTCTGAACCCATTGGCATCCAGTTGCTCGCCAGATGGGAGGTTATATCGCGGGTCGTAGTTATTTAGAATCGTATAGCCCTGCCCGCCGCGCGGGCCGGGATCGACGGTCATCTGCTTCAAGTTGCCGCGTGACCGGAAGATCGGGTTCGCGCTGTCATAAACCCGGGTCTCCGAGTTCCCTTCGGGATGACGGATGTAGAGCAAAAGACCATCAGGATTGTGCGAGCGGGTTTCAGAGACCGGAGGCCCCTCGCCGCCAGAGATGGTGGTCGTGGTCACGTTGCCCAACTCGTCGAAAGTTCTCGTGATGGTCGTGCCATCGGCGACCTCAACACCGGTCGCTTGATCGCTGACCGTGCTGGCCTTGTTCTCCACCTCCACTTCGAGTTTTTTGTTGTCGTAGTTGCCCGTAGTAGCCTGGGCCACCGGTTTGCCACGGCTGTTGATGGTGTTTTGAGCCGAGACATACGGCGTGCCCTCCGCTGAAGCCGAAATGCTCGCCAGGCGACAATCGACATAAGTGTAGAACGTCTGCGCACGACCGGAGAATCCGCCGTTCTCTCCACTCACCTCCACGTCCTGGCGATTGACGAGAAACCCGTTGTCATCGTACCGGAACAGAACATCTCGCCCGGTATGATCGCGCAACCGGCAGATAAGGCCTTCCACAAACGAATTGGCGGTGACTTCGTCCAGACCGGCAATGAAGTCCGGATCGCTGTCGCGACGATAGTGCCCGAACTCAATGAAGTGAGGTCCGACCACCGAGCGATCATCGATGCGTACAAGCCACCCGTTGCGGTCGTACTGCAAATCGTGCCGGTTGGCTGGGAAGGTATCGATGATTGATTCCAGGCGTCCGGAGGGCGAGTAGCGATAACGAACACCGGACGGCGTCAGGCGTTCAAACTGACCGCTCTTGAACTTCACCAGCAGATTGAACATTCCTCGCTTCGGCAGGTAATAGTCCGAAACAGTATTTTGATAATCAAACTCCTGCACCAACGGGTCCTGGGCATATTCCGCCGGCATGTCCGTGCTCTTCCAGACGAATTGATGAATTTGCCCCTGACCATCGTTGAAGAGAACATCCTGACTACCGGCAACCTCGCTGTTGTTGACTTCGCTGCGGACAACGAGCGGCAGTCGAAGTCCCTCTGGGAAGGTTAAGGGATCCAGAACGGTCAAGCGCTGATTGTAATTGAAATCCCAGCCCACTCCGAACGGGCCCTCGTATGTATCTTGATTTCCAATCACCCGGAAGATGGCCATCGACATCCGTGGACCGGGAACAGACAGATCGACATCGGTGGTCCGCAACTCGCCGCTATGGGATTGAATCGTACCGTAGGTGTCCTCGAACGGCGTGGCCCCTCCGGGCGGTGGAGGATTGTCACCGGCGATGTAGTCACGGTTCACCGTAATCGCCTTCACGGTGCTAATCGGATCAAGACGTTTCTTTCGGCGGTCGATCTGCGCCGCAAACGAACCTATCACAGGGCCCGCATCGGGAGCCGTCGCCTGATCGGAATCAATGAACGCTCTCAGCTGGGCGCCGCTGAACAGAATCTCGCGTTCACCACCAGTGAAGCCCACCGAATTCTGCAGATGGACCAAATCAGCGGAGGAGATTGTCTCTGTGACCAGTGCGAACGGGCGCGACAGATACCAGTTGTAAAACTCGCTGTGAGGATCGTCGCTCACCCGGTAGGCCGGCAACGGGCGAATATCCGCACCGCAGTTCGGGCGCGGCACCTGCCCAATCTCGACTTGGGCCGCGGCGGAAATCGCCCGCACGGGCGCGTAGCCCTGTCCGGGATTTGAAAGGGGCCGACCGGCTGGATTAAGAGATTCGAGCCCCAGTTCGATTTGCCTCCCCGCAGTACCCGGCGCGAACATGAGAACGTGAAAGTGCAGCGCCGGGTTGGGCACAGGATCCAAATCGGATTCGAGAAACAGCGACGGTTCCGGACGCGCTCGCGCCGGGGCGAGCGCGCCGGTCGGACGCATGCCCGCCATGATTTGGCCGGTGTTGGAGGGATTCTGCGACGAAAGCACCGCTGGATTTACGACCGCCGCATTATTCGGGAAGCTCACGAAGACCATTTTCGGCGGTGATTGCACCACCACCGACCGACCGCCTTCGGCGACAGAACGCACGCCGAATTCCGTCGTTCCAACACTTCGACTGCCGGCTCCGGCATCCGGTACGAATTCCACGATTGCCGGGTGCAGCTGCCCCAGAGGAACGTTCGTGATACCAAGGGATGCCACATTGAAGACCACCCGATGCTGGCCGCCCGCCAAATCCACCGTCCCGTCAGAGTTCACCGTGATGGATTCCATCGAGCCGCCAAGCAACGAGACAGGCACAGGAATCTTGTTTAGAAGCCGGGGCGATTCCGGAAGGGAAATGTCGATCACCGCCAGTTGCTGTGCGCCATTTGTGTTGGGCTGCTGGAGAGCAACCAAAGCCAGCGAAAGAGTCGTCGGAATCTCATTCAGCCTGATGCTCGCACCGCGAATAACACTGACCCACCGCGGATAGGCATCGTTTCCCAACGGCAGAAGACCGGAGGTTGCGTCCGCGAAATTCAACGGAAGCCCGTTGAAGGCGAGCGTGCGGTAAGAAGGTTGAAGCGCGACAATCGTGGGCGGATTCTTGTCATCGAATTGCTGTCCGCGGGCTAGGGTAACGCCGACGATACCACCTCCCTTTGTCACCGAAAAATCGAGGATCTTCTGCGTCGTGTGTTGGAGGACGTAGCTTCGTTTCTTGCCGTAGAACTCCGCCGGAGCAACGTCCGGCATCGGAAGCGACTCGCCTTCATCGACGTAATCGCCATCCCCATTCTTGTCCTGGCCGAGGTTCGTTTCATTCCGACGTTCGGGAGTCGGAAACGCCGCCCGCTCCGTGGGAGAGGAATTGAAGCCAATGATCAGCTCCTGCAAATTCACCGTCGCAACCTGCTGGATATCGGCGCCGAATTCCTGATACGCGATGAATGGCGGTGCCCAGACGACTTTGGGCACCACCGAGCTGACGCGATACGTGACAATGGGTGAAGCGAGCACTTCGGGATCGGTCGGATTTGCCACGTTCAGCACCCAGAGGTATTGTCCGCGCACAGATACGGTGGTTCCCTGAGCCTCATTGATTACCGCGTCCAGATCGCCCCCGACCACAACGACCAGATCGTTCGTTTCCGGTTTTGCGTGAAGACGGCGCGCGTAGCTGTACTGGGGAATGACGACAAGATCCCGCGGCTGACCGATCAGATGTTTCTGGCCGAGGAACCGGGGCTGCTGAGGAATGGAGATATCATAAATCTTAAGCGAACTGTTCTGCGGTTTTTGATCCAGAACGTAGAGCCGGTTCCCTTTAACGACGGCGCCGCGTCCGTCCGCCACACCGGTAACCGGGGCCGTCGCCGCAGGAGGTGTACGAAAGTTTAGACTGAAACTTTCAGCGGCCGGAGTACTGGGCTGCTGATCCAACGGCTGCGGAGGAGTGGCCAGATCACGAACGGACTGCCCGGATAGAGTAAGGGAATAGGTCTGGCCGCGCGAGAGTCCCGGAAACTGCAACACGAGTGTTCGCTGTCCGGGACTCAGCCGGACAATCGGAGTGACCGGTGCTCCCGGCCCGCTCAGGATAATTCCACTGAGATTGTTCGTTACGAAGGCATCGATTGGCTTGTTGAAATCAATCGTGATCTCAGCAGATTCACCGACGAATCCACCCTCCACAGGACTGGTTTGCACAACGAGCGGCCCGTGAACATCGTTGGTGTCCGGTGGCGGAATATCCGACGGCACAGCCGGCTTGGGACCGGTGAACTGAATGTCGAACTGCTGCGGACCAAAGCTCGCGCTCAAGGATACTCCCCTCACGTAATAACTCAGCCGCGCATTGACCGGCTTGTTGACTCGTAGCGTGCCGTTGTACTGAGCGCTGTTTCCCGTCGGAGTAGTCCAAACTTCATCGGTCAATTCCCCAATGACATTGGTTTCAACCAGCCCGGTTTGAAGATTGGTAGTTCCGACCGAAATGAGACCAATGCGGATATCCGGTGGATTGATCGGCTGAGTCGCATTGATTTGAATCCGACAAGGCTGACCCGGCGCGGGTTGAAGCGGTTCAAATCCAATGCTAACCGTGGGTGGCGTCTGACTGACAAGCGGCCGTTTGAAGAAGAAGTTTTTGTATACCGCCCCGCCTAAACTTAGGTCTCCTTGCGGGTTCAACGGATTGCGCGAAATCGGATTAGCCGGTTCCACTTCTACATCTTGAAACAGCGGGTGAGTGGCGATGACCAGATACTGCGCACCGACAGCGGGCGCAACCGTCAGAAACTGTCCATCCGCACCACTACTGGCATACACCATCCCCGGAAACAACCGGCCGGGATTCTGGTTCAACGGCCCGCCACTCAGTGTCACGACGACAAACGTTCCGCTCAGCGGCTGCGCGTTCGCCACGACCCACAACTGCAACGCTTGCGCGCCAATCGACACAATCTGCCCCAGCCCCTGAACCTTGTTTACTGCATTTCCAAATGCGCCCTGTACGAGGCCCATCTGCTGCGCGAGCTGGAACGGCATGTCCACCGCCCCCTGCCCGGTCTGAAGGTTCACCGCTGCATCCAGAGCCCCAGCCTGCTGCAAGGCGATGGCAATCTCGACTGGAATGGAACTAGCCTTCCCTTTGATCACCACCGGCCTTGGCCCCAGCACAATAGGCATGATCACTTGGAAGAAAACAGTTTGTGCCACCTGTCCGCCGGGCAGTGCTGCGATAAAGCCGACGCCGGTGTCCAGAAAGCCAGCGGTGATTTGCTCTTGAACGCCACCGTTCTGACCACCCGCCCCCTGCGCCGCCCTCAGTACGGGTTCGGCCTGTGGCGTGAACAACAGCTGATCCTTTATCTCAAAGCCGGTAATGCCGGCATTGGTTTGCACGACGGCCAGGACGGCTGCAACATTCGTCACGGCCTCGTTCGTTGGATAGCCCACGGTTGCCAGGTCCACGGGAAAACGCACCTGAATGGGCAGAGTCGGTAACTGTCCTTCAATTCGCACCGTCAGCGGGCTTCCCGCGATGCTTCCGCTTTCCGGGGTTACCCCGCCAAGCAATTGTTGCAGCTGGGCGGTGGTCATCGTCTCAATCTTCAGCTTTGTTCGTTTCGGGATCGACTCGGGCTGGATGTAAACCCGCACCGGCCCGCCGTCACTTTGCGCTTCGAGGATACCGCCTTGCGGATAGAGACCCACGAAGCCGTTGTCGAATTCCTGGCGGCTCACCGGAACATAAACGCGTGTGCCATTCAGATTCACGAACGTCGCGCTGATGAAGTCTTCCTCGGTGCCGCTGATCACACTGTTGAAACTCCCGTCCACCTTGCTCAATACCGTCGTTGTTTCTCCCGTGCTTTCGTTCGCGAGAATGACGGCGACTTCCGGATCAGCGACGCCGGGTTGACCATGCACCACGACCGCGAACGGATCCTCGCCCGGCTCATAAGCGGGAATGCCGTTAAGAATCTCCGCCGGAACATTCGTCGCACCCGGCTCGTAAATCACAAGCTGCGCCGTGCTCACCCGAGTTGCCGCCGGAACGGTGGTGAACGAAAACTCCCGATCGCCTTCAATCGCGAGGCCAGAAGGATCACGGATCGTCTCCGCCAGCACCACCCGGTAGATAGTATTCGCGGCCAGTTCATTCGCAGCATTGAGGGTGACGATTCGGTTCGCGAGATTCAGCGTCACCGAGGCGGGCACCGCACTGTTATCCGGCCGAAGGAGCTGGATTGCGTTGACAATGCTCGCAGGATTCACCGCTTCATTGAATTCAATCACCACGCTGCCCACGCGCGGCACGCGGGTCGCGTTGTCCGCGGGAGAAATCTTCGCCACCCGCGGTCCGCGGGCAGCCGCGGAGAGATCTTGCGTCACGGGCGTGGTCGGACTGCCGACCGTCACACCGACGAATCCAGTGTCCCCTGTCAGCGGATCACGGATGCTCAGCTGCCGTTCACCCGCCGGGCCCACCAGTTGAAACTTCCCGTCCGCCTCGCTCAACGCCAGCCATGGGAGTCCCACGAGGCTGACCGGCATGTTCGACTGCACGATACCCGCACCATTACGCGCGACGCCTTCGACCAGCGTTTGCGCTTCGTTGACTTGGACGAGGACAAATTGACCGGAGCCTGCGAGTCCCGGAAGACGCGCGCCCGTACCCGGTTCGAGTGAGGTGATGTTTCCCTGCGCGTCGCTCCGCAATCGTTCGACAGGTTGCAGGCCGTAGAAACCCGTTTCGCTGAGCACACGGGCCATGACCAGCTGCGCGTTCGTCGGCGCACCGCTGAGTTGCGCACTCAGGGAACCCGAGAGCGTCGAACGATCGACTGTAAGATCGAACGCGGCGATCACCTCGTGTCCGTTTCCAACGAGGTTCGTAAACACCGCGGCATCCAGCCGGCGCAACTGGACCGCGCTCGGCCCAACCAATCGGCCCGTGCCAGCGAGCACGCGGACACCGTTGTCGCCGATCTGTCCGCCGGATTGGTCGAGCACTTCACCGTCGAACGCGGATTCCGGCAGCACGTCCACTTTCACGGTCGCCGAGTCGAGTTGCTCCGGTCCAAACAGGAGCAGCGGTCGCATTGGGAAACTGGCGTGCAAAGTAAACGCGTCCTGATCGCCCGGACGCTGGTAGGCGACAATGAAATGTTCGTATTGCGGAGTGAGGCGCAGGGAACCGTCGGACAACAAATAGGTCTCCGTCACTTCCCCGCGCAGAACGTAGCCGCTGGGCAGCCGCTGGGTCGAGTGCCGCACTTCCAACCGGGCGGTTCCGGTCACCATCGCCGGCACCACACTGGCTGAACTCACTGCCGGCGTGACGTTGCCGGACGCGGTGAGCTCGCCTGTATTGATCGATGGTGCCACCACTCCCGCCAGAGGTTGACCGAGTTGAGGCGCGGGCGGCGCCCATTCGCCAGTGTCACCCACGACCAACGCGTACGCGCCGCCGGCTGGCAGACTGGTCGTCACCGCGTTGGTTCCATTTCCAGCAACCGATTGTGTGACGTTCCATTGAAGCGTGATTTCGTCCCATCGAATCAAGACGGCAGATTCCGTCCCGGCTATGGCAGACAGCGGATGCAACTTCGCGACGAGCGGCGTCTGGATCGCGCTCGTCGATTCCACCCAGAACGCCGAAAGCGGGCTTCAACCGAGTGGAAGAAACGCGGGCAACGTTTGACCGCTCAATGGCGTCAACGTGACTGTCCCCGCCTGACTCAACGCGCCCGCTGGAATTTCAATTCGGATACCGGCGATTGAGTTGCTCAGGATCACTCCGCCCAGAGGAGTCACGCTCACGGCTTCGCCCGACCGCATCGGCAATCGAGGATTTGGAAAGACCACCGGTTCATTCGTCGCCAATGCCTGCCGTCGCCACACGGGAAGATATCCGTCGCGGCTGAACTTCACTGTGTGAGCGCCGGGCGTTTGGCCAAATGACGATACGCCCGAATCGCGATCCGAAACTTGGTTTGCATTACCCGTCGGCCCCGCGATCTGGAGCGTGACGGACGGCAACGGCTGGCCCACCTCATTCAATGTCCGCGTCAATCCGAGCGGAACAGGAGCCGGAGGTTTCGCGGCAAACACCCTGGTCGTTAACACCGGCGAACCCGTGCCGCTCCGTCCCAAGGTGAGCGTGCGAGTCGACGTCTTTTGTCCCGGTGCAAGTCCCCGCGTCGACATCTGCGCGCCGAGTTCCCAGAATGCTTTTCCCCCGTCAATCGTTCCATCGAAACCCTGCGGTCCCGAAGTTCCAGAGAAGCCATCCACCAACACCACGACTGGACCAGACAGCGTCGAAGCGGAACGATTGCTCACCGTCATCTCAACATTCCAAACGTTAAGCGCGCGATTCAGCCGCATCGAAGAATAGAAAACCGCGGCATCCGGTGTCACGTCCACCAATGTCACCGATACTTCGTTGAGAACGAACATTTGCTCCCCTTGGGCATTGGCATCCGACGGGAAGATCGATACTCCAAGCAGCACCAACAGCGCGCCCGTCCCATTCTTGCGAACCTGCCGACGACGAAGCCACCAAAGCATCGCCAATCCCACAGTCGCCAAAGCCATTACTCCAGGCTCCGGCACAATGATAACGTCGGTGAACCATCCCTGGGACGCGATCTGGTTCTGATTATTATAGAGATCAAAATAGAGGTTGAGCGACTGACCAGCTGCACCCTCCGGCATCGCCATCTCCAGCGCGTAGGCCTGCCGGAAACTGAAATCAGGGAGAAAGCTCGGAGGATTGATCGATGTCCGGCCAATGCTGGATTCATCCAACATCTCCGTTCCGGGAGTCGCAGGAGCCCAGACAACTCCGCTCGCGTCGAAGGTCGCCAGCACCCAGGTTCGCGAGAGATCCGCCGCCTGCAAGGTCAGCGAAAAAGCATCAAAGATTGTTCCAGGAGCGAAAACCTCATCCGTGCCAAAACCAAACTTGAACTGCAACAGCATCTGGTTCCCAACCGGCGTGAGAGTCACCGGACGCACCTCTGACACCAGCGCCTCCCCCTGGTGTCGTATTGAGAACGTTGACCACCTCCTCGCCGGCCTGCCCGCGCACGACACCGCCCGCACCCATCCAGGCCAAAAGCGTCAGCACGTACGCGACGAAGCGGGCATTGAGAAACTCAAAAATCATGTATCTCATGTCGGATAAACGCTAGGAAACCTGCATTGGCAGTCTAGGAAGCTCGAACAACTGCCCAACTGCTAGATGTATTTGCTCGGCTAAATACGTCCTCACACTCCTTGTGACGGCACGTCCAAAACGAGATCATCCCGATACCGAAAGATATGAGGGATAAATCGATATTTACTGCGCAGGATTACAGTGCTTTTAGCGCGTGAATGCAAGTTCATATCTGGATTCAACCGTTTCAATTACCCCATTTCATTCAGAACTTTCATGCAAACGGCTCATGGATGCGTTTTTGACATTCTGAAACCGAAAGGAGCTGATTGAAGGCGTCGGACCAGACAAGGTTTTCCCCAACTCAGCTCCCCTCTCCGGCCTAGCTAGATATCGATCGGCTTCAGCTTAAGTCCGCCACTTCCGCCAAGACCGCCAATCCCAGCGAGAACGAGACGCTCGAAGATACGCCAGACCAAAACGTATCAATCCGGCGAAAGAAGTCTCAGCGTCAAGCGGTAGAACTTGTTGACCGAAGCCGTCGGGCTGATGCGAATTTCATGCTGATCGCCACCCAACGAAATTGTCGTTGTGCCGGCCGACTCGAGGAACGGGCCCGCGGCCTCGTCACTTTCCTCGAGACCAAATCGAAAGCGGCTCATCAGCCCCCCGGGCCACGAGAACACGAATCGCCACTGACCCGCGGCGGGAATCAACTCAACGACGGGCGGCGATAGCGAATACGCAGTTCCACCCGGAGTGCCGAGCCGATCATCCGGAGCTGTGCCATCGAGCATTTCCTGCAAGTTGGAGTAACCGTCGCCATCGAAATCTCCAAACGCATCCGCGCCCATCTCACCGAGAAACAGATTCTCCCACGAATCCGCCAGCAGGTTGCCGTCCGCGTCGCCCGGCGAGGGCATCGGCACGGCATCGAGTCCCAGCGTGATGACTTCCACCGCGAGTGTGCCCGGCGCGGCGGGCAAATCGGTGTGACCGAACACCGCGAGCCGCGTGCCGGGCAGCAGCTGAAGGTTCGGCGGAAACGTGCAGGGCGCGCCGCCGTAACGCCAGAGCGTGACCGGCGTGCCGGAAGTGGCGTGCTGTAGTTCAACGGGCGCTCCCACTGGTGTAGCGGCCACCACCAAGGTGAGGTTGGTTTGCGGTCGGGGCGGCACCAAAGCCAGCGTGCGGACCGCCTCGGTCTGCGCCGCAGAAACGTTTATCGATAGACTCGGGAAAGCCGTGTATGAGGAGCTCAACCCCTGTCCCGCCACGACCCGACGCAGTTGATCATACGGAAGGGTGAACAATCCCTCGTTCGTATTGTGGTGAGCCGCCGAGATACGCCACAACTCACGGGTGAAATCTCGGAGCGAACTCAGCGACTCTCCTTGTCGCGCTCGCGCATCCAAAAAACCAAACACCGTCTGCTGACTGTAGCCCGGCAGTCCGGGACCAGCGTATTGTTCCAGGCCAGTGAGATCAGCCGCGGTGATGGCCCGTCGCCCCGCATCGCCAGCGCGGAAATCAAAGAGCGTGGCGTTTGTCGCGCCGTTGGTTCCGCGAGCGATCAACGCGCGGACGACGTGACGTTCAAAGAGGGCAGCCGCAAGGGCGCTCTCGGTGGTCAGCAGCGAGCTCAAAGTCGGATTCACCGCGCTCGCCACGGCGTTACTCGCGGCGGCGATCCAGTTCGCTGTTTCCGTCAGGAGCGAACCATTGCCGAAAGTGTATTCGACCGAGAACCGATTCGTCGGCGGAACAGCGATCAAGCCAATCAGCTCGCGACCAGTGCGCGAATCCGGCGACGCCACGATGTCGAAGTGATCTGAAGTCGATTCGACGAGAAGCCGGGCGCCAGCCTCCGGAACGAGGTTCGACAGCAATGCTGCCGGATTCGTCGCACCGCTTCCGTTGAAAGGGGACGTAACGGCATCCCCCAGGAATGCTCCGCCGAGTGTGAACGCGCGCAGCGCCACGCCGGATCGCGGTCGAGTATCCGCGCCGGTGTTGGGATGGGGTGGCCGCGGCGCGACGAGACGATTGAACGCCGTGCGCAGGCCGGCACTGCTGGCAGGCACGCTGCCGGCGAGATTCGGATTCGTCCCGCGCGCGAGCTCTTCCAGATCGCTGAAACCGTCCCCGTCCGAATCCGCGCCGCCGAGCGGATTAAGCCCGCGCGTCTGCTCCACAAAGTCCGGCACTCCGTCGTTGTCCGAATCAAGCTCGCCGGTCGGAACATTGAACGTATAAACCGCGCGCCCCATCGCTGTCAGCGCGCCGTCATTGCCGCGTCGCGCGTAGAATTCCACAGTGGCATTGGTAAACAGGAGGAAGTTGGTGGTGTAGACCAACCAGTTCTGACTCGTCGTCGTCCGATAGCGAATGTCCCACGTCCCCGGACCGTTCACCGACAGTCTCAGGCTCTGGGCATCGCCATAACGTCCGCCAGGCGGCGCGATACGAATCTCGCCATCCACCGCGCCTACCGCGGGCCGGCCGCTGAAGACGGAGATGGAAGGCGCGTATTGATTCACCAAGCCGGTGGTTACACCGCTCAAGGCGGCGCCAAAATCACGAGTGCTGGCGGAGCCGAGTCCATTGGACGAACCGAGAAACTGCTGGCTGGTCACGCGAACCGTGGGCGCGATGCGCAGGGCGGTGCTCCAGTCCGGGTGCTGCTGAAGCTGACGCGGGCGGGCCGCGGCATTGACGAACGGCTCGACGTCGAACAACAGCGCGTTCGCCGCGCCGGAGAAGCGCGTGACCCGCGGCAATGTTCCGCCGGCACCGAGCGCGTAGCCTGCCCCGTTCGCCAGCAGAATCTGGAATGAATCCGAGCGCCCGGCGCCATCGGCATTGAGCAGTGCCAGGTGGCCTCCGCCCAAAGTGAGCGCACCGGAGAAATTTCCCGTCATTGATTCCACCACTCTCATGCCTGCGCTGCCGCTGAACTCGTAGATCGTGGCGTTGGTCAGGTTGGTCGAAGTCGGACCGAAGAACGCCAGCAGACGCGCGCCCGCAGCGAACGGCAACGGTTGCAAGGATTGAAGCGGACCATGCAGGTTAAACTGATTGGAATTGGCGAGCTGGAGATTCAGGAGAATTTCTTGAACCTGATACTTCACAAACGAGGTGTCGCCCGGCCGGAAGAAGAGAACTTGTCCGAGTGAATTGCTGGAATCAAATCGTTGCGCCACAAACTCGGGACGCGCTGGCGTGTTGGGCAACGGCACGGCGAAGTTCAGTCGCGTGACGACAGTCCCGCCACTGAGGTCCACGATCTGAAAGTTATCCAGGCCGGCGCCGGCCCTCCGGGACATGACGCCGACTCGCTTCCCCTGCCCCGTCTTAATCTCGAAGACGTTCGCGGAGGCAAGCTCCTGCGCCAGCGCGTCATCATCGAGCACGCTCGTCGCGCCTCCATTGTTGCGCAGGAGAGCGCGCCGCGCGCCGGGGTTCTCCCGGGTGCCAACGAAATAGTCGTCGAGCGCTGTGTTGCCAAGTCCCCCAGCGTCGAGAGCCGCCACCAGATTCGGGCCGACTCCCGGCGGAAAGATCGCCACAGGAACGACGCCCGCGCCGGTCAACACATCTCGCGGATCGAGACGGTTAACTCGATTCGCCTCCGGGCTCGTCACCACCACGGAATCCCAGCTCGTCGACGCCACGCGACCCACCGCGACGCCGGTGACATTCGCAATACCACTGGCGAACGGTGACTGCCATGCGAGTTCGTTGTTCGCGTTCTGAAACGCCACACGTGCGGCACCGGTCAGCTTGTCGATCACGATCGCATCCAGCCGGCCATCGCCGTCGAAGTCACCTTCGGCAATGAACTCCACCGCCGTCTCGACAACCCAGGCTTGGCTGGTCAAAGGCGCGACGACGAACGCCGCGACGACGGCGAAACCAAGGTTGGCCATGCGAACCACTTCACGGCGAAACGACAATTTCATGGCACCTCCATTTCGTTCGCGACGGGTATGACCTCCGCGATCTCTCCCCTTTTGTTGAATCGCACTAGAGAGTAGCGATAGCGCGCACCGCGAATGAGGGGTTGTGTGTCGCGCAGATGCAAACCGCCGAAGCCACCGACAGCGGAGATTCTATGCTCCACCTGAACATACGGATCGAAGAGGAAGGTGGATGCACCATTCTGTCCCCACGCGATCGACTCCATGAGTGGCGTGACTTGGACCGAATCGCCACTGACCACCGGGAACTCCGCATTCGGCACCTGACGACGGAACAGCACGACAGGGAATAGAGATTCGCCGAGGGAATTGGTCGGAATGAGATGGTTTGGATTCACCGAGCCACCCAACACGGGCTGGCAATTGTTCTGGACGGTCACCCCCTCGTAACTGATCCGAACCACGATGTTGCTCGGACCGTTGGTCTCGCCGCACGGCAACATCCAGCTTGCACCGAAGGCGAGGCTGAAGCTGTTCCCGACAGGCGGCAGCGGACGCGCCGGCCACGGCACTTGAGGTTGCGGTGCATTGGTGGCGCGCCAGAAGAAGCTCTCCAGATTGCTCGCGTCACTTCGGGCGCCGCTGCGCATCACGGACTTCACGTGAACGACATAGTACCGGCCGGATCTCCACCTCCACGGGAACCACGAAGCGATCCCCCTCTCCAAACGCCCCGCCCGGTTGTGGCGTCAGGAACCGACGAAACTTCAGCGACAACGCCTCCAGGCCGGCGTTGGCCGTGACCTCCGGAAACACGGGCTGCATCTCCGGCAAGTTGGGCGGCGGAATCAAATCGAGGAAACCCGGCGCGCAATCGGCGGCAATCTCGTCGCCCAACGCCGCAATGCTCACCTCGAACCGCTCGACGTTCACCGACGGACAGAACCAGGACAGCACCATCAACGGAGCCGTCTCGGGAGGGACGGGCGTGATGGGCGACAACTGCGGACGCGGCGGCGGGGAGCTTTCAAACGAATAGCGGCATCCGAGCCGCGTCATCGGGCTGCCATTGCCATGTTCATCCAAGGTGGTCGCGAAATAACAGACGCGGCCGCCGCCGTGCGGAAACGTATCGTCGAGACACAGCACGGTGCTGAGGTCGGTGAGCACGCGGGAGCATATCAGTTCCAGCGGCCCATCATCGATGCGACGGTAGACGCGCAGTTCCTTGCTGCCGATCGTCGGCTCCACTCTGATCTCCACCGGAAGCAACGTGCCATCCGGACCTACGGGAAAATGTTCCTCGCACGGCAGGTTCTTCGCCTGTTCCTGCACCTTCCCGGCGAAGGCAAACACGACGCGCTGATCACCCTTCACCAAGCGCACGTCGAGCACTTGGAACGACGAACCCGAATCCGAACTGCCGTCGCCAAATCCTGCCACGGCGGTCACGAACAAATTCTGCCCGACCAACGAATCAGGCACATCGAAGGGATAGCTGACGAATGACCCGGCGGTACCAGACCCGAAATACAAGCGGTCTGAACTGTAGCGGGCCGAGACGTTCGTCGAACCCACCGGTCGCACCTCCGCGCGCAGTTCCATCCATTCCACCCGACGATCACCCCGCACTCCGACGATGGAGAACTGAAAGGAGCCATCGCCCGTCAGGCTGTTGGGATTGCCGTTGGTCACACGACCCAGGAAGTCCGCGTACGGCGTGAGACAGGTGCTGGTGATTGTTCCAGCAGGCGCGGCCGGTCCCACGCGATCCCGGAGGATGCCGAACGCCGGCGCGCTGTGCGGAGAAAGATTCCCGCGACAAGCCCCGCTGTCTTCGGCACGGACCGTGTACCAAAACGTCTTGCCCCGATCGTCCTTCAACGACGGCGCGCCCGGACCGGCGTCGAGATAGCTGTTCGTCGTCGCGCCAGGCAAATGAGTGACCACCGCGATCAAGTTGTTCGAGGGGTTCGACTGTTTGGTGCGCAATTCCGTGACGTTCGTCCAGCGATACACCCAGTAGGCGCGGATGCGTTCCTCATCAAGCGGCAGGTTCGGCGCCTGCGGCCACACGACGCGCAGTTGATGTCGGTTCGACGTGACCTGCCACGTGAAATCATTCAGCACATCGACGTCCCGCAACGCATCGGGCGGCAGCTGATCGCAGATCTGCACTTCGGTACCGGGCGAAACATTGCCGTCCCGACCCAACAAGTCGCGCGCCGTGACGAAGTAGAAGAAGTGCGCGCCGTTGGTGAAATCGAGCGAGGTAACGACGTTCGAGCGACCGCGGTCATTGTCATCCACAACGAAGACAGTGTTCGTGTCGCCCGTGGGCGGCAGAACGTTGGCGGCCTCGGCGGCATTGAAGGTCTTGGAGGTCATCAGCGGCAGGCGATTGATGCGCCGGACCGCCGTGCTCTGACGCGCGCTGGCGTTCAGGGCGTCCGGCGTGGGCGGGTTCAAGTTCCAGCCCCGCGGCTTCGCATAGTCTTCGCGCACCCGCCAGACATTGTAGCCATGTTGCAGCAGGCTGAGCCGGCGCAAGGGATCCGGAACGCTCCATCGCAACTGGGCGTTCAGGTGCCCACGCGCATCCGTCTGCGGCATGGCCACAGGTCGACCCGGTGCCGGCAACACCACTGGCGATCCAGCCGTCACCGTCACGCGACCTACGACGGCACCGTCGGAATCCGTCCCGCGATCGAACTCCCGCACTTCGAACGTCGTCGTACCCGGCGCGAGCAACGTCGCGTGTCCAAATCCCAGCGCCATCGCCACGCTGGGATGCGTGCGGGCGAGGAGCAGGAGGCGACCGTAATGTTGTCCCTCGATCAACCCGCCACGAACCACGGCGGACAATTTGTCCGACAGCGGCAAGCCGGACGAAACGAACTTGCCGAAGAGCGCGTCGATGTCCGAGCTGAGAACATTGGTGTCATCACCCAGCGCCGCTCCGCGCGCGAGCAACGGAGCCAGTGTGACGGCTTCCGTTTGCAGGGAAACGATCGCGATGCGGGTGAAGAGCGTCGCCGCATTCGCATCGCCGGCTTTCGCGTAGATGGCGTGGGAGCGTCCGTTCAGCAGCGCCGGTGTGTTCGCCGTCCACAGCAGATAAGCCCAGTCACGCCCGGTGCCCGGCTCGCGAGTGGTGGTGCCGACCGTTGAGATGAATGGCCCGAGGGCGTCTTGCGCGCGGAGGAACGTTGCCTGAGAAATCACGCAGACCAGCACGAGAAGGCGCAGCAGCGCGGCGAGAAAGGCGGACGCCATCCTGAGCGACGAGATTTGGTTTCGATTCATTTTCAGTTCACGGCTCATCTGCGTCCCATCCGTCACCCTCGATGTATTTCACGCTCGTGCTGCCATCGATGCAGACCTCGAACGGCCAGAAGCCAAGGCAACCTTCCACGTGCGCCATACCCACAAAAGCCATGGGCGACGAGAGTCCAAGCCCCTGTCTCGATCCGATCAAAGTAATGTCCCCGCTCGCGCTCAGCACGCAGATGACGGTGCCGCTCACGCCGGCCTTGATGATGCCGCCGAACCGGGGGCCCTCGACGAAATACCATCCACCGGCACCGGCGATGAGACGCACTTCGAGGATGCAACCGAGGCTGAACACCGGGAACATTCCTTCACCATAAACAAACCCGCCAGTGAACGGCGGTTGACCGAAAATCTCCTGCGGGTTCACCGCAGTCAGCAGATACGGACTAACCGAAATCACCGCCGTGGTCAGTGGCGTCAAGTCACACGCCTTGCCGAAGAAGATTCCGCCAGCGATCTCCGACGATTGCCCCAGCTTCACGCGCGCATTCGCGGCGATGTAATTCTCCTCTTCACCAAAGGCCAGCGCGAAGCCAACCTGCTTCACAACGAATCCGGCAAGCGAGAGCGGGCCTGTGGTCTGCAGCGAACCTGCAATGCCTCGCGGGCTGCCCTCAACGAGCGTGATCTTCGTGCCAACGTCCGCGCGCAGGCCGTCACTGATCCAGTCCAGCTCAACGTCCGTCGCGCCGAATTTCACCTCGGTCGCCACGCCACCATCGTAAAGACATTCCTCGGGGGTGTTCTCGGAGTTGAGCTCCTTGATTTCGAGATACGCATTGAACGCCATGTCTTCCGGCACCTTGAGTTTGAACCGTCCGTCGAGCCGCAGCTGGCGCAGTGATTCATCCTGAATCTCCGCGTGACCCTGGAGTCGGGAGACCTCGAAGAACGCGGCCAACGTGTCGAGCCCAGGCGCAAAATTGTTGTCCACCTGCACCAGCGAACGGCTGATCAGGTCGCGCGCCACGGTGTTGTATTGCGCGAAGAGGCTGTTCGCGGCGGAACGGTAGCTGGCGTTCGGATCGAACAGACGTTGCTTAATCGAACTCCGCAGCGCGGCGATTACCGGTTGCGCGAGCAGGCGATTTGCAATCTCCGCCCGGATGCGACCACGCAGCTCGGCCGCGCCGCTTCCCGCAAACGGATCGTCCACGCGATAGTTGCAGGTTCCCAACTCAGCCTTCACGGAATCCGCAGCATCCGCCGCGGCCGCCTCGAGCAACGGGGCTGACAGGGTCCACATGGTTTCCAGCTCATCCGCCCACTCGGAAGTGGCCTCCGTCAGTCCCGGAAGATGCGAGCTTACCGAGGAGCGCGCGTTCAGCATCAAGCTGCTTAGCTGTTGGAAGCTCGACGCATTCTTCGCCAGCGCCGCTTCAACCTCCGGCCCAGCCACGCTGTCCACGAACTGCGGTGCCGAAAGGGCGACCAGCCGGCGAATCGACGCCGCGCCCACTGAGCCTCCATCGAAGCCTTCGGCGTTGCTCTCGATTCCGTCCGCCATGCGACTGAGCTGTTCGTGCAAAACGTCAAACAATGGACCGTTGAAATCAGGAACCCGAGAAAACGAAGGCGACGTTCCACGGTGTCAGTCACACCGCCGCCTCCGAGGAAATGATTGGTCACCGTGCTCAGCGCCACGACGCGGAACGCCGCTCGCTGATTCGGAGGCCGGTTCTTGTAGCCGTTCCACTGAGAAGTGAGGCTGTTCATCAGGTTGTCCACCACCTCGTCCACGCCAGCGGTCATCAGAAGTTCAATCAAACGTGTCGGGTTGTCGGACAGCAGCGTGTCCGCCGATGCCAGCCCATTCGTCACCTCGTTGAACACACCATCGCCCGCCGCCTGTCGCATCGCCGTGGCCGCGCCGGCGCCAGTGCCAGTTTCGTCCACCAGCAGATGCGTGAGGCTCACCACGGGCAAACCTTCGTAGCGCTGACCGATGTCGAGAATGGCCTGCTTCGGATCGAGATAAGTGACTTGATGAGTCGCGGTGAGAAGCAGCAATGGAGACGTCACCGCGCGCCAGGTCTCGAACTGGCGCAACACAGGATCCCACGCCAGCGGGTAATCAAACTCCACCACATCCAGCCACGTCCGCTTGGCGCGTGCGCGATACGATTCGCTGTCTCCACCGTGATACGCAGCCATGCTCACGCCCGCCGGAAAGCCGCGGTTCGAGCGGTCAAAGTCCTCGTCGTTGAAGTAGTGTTTCCCCGACTGCTCCCAGCCGAAAGCATTGGCCTGCCCGGCATTTGGCCAACCGCCCGCGAGGAAGATTTCGCCCGTGCCAGCTCCGTTGGTGCGCGCACCACTGTGCAAATGCACCTTCAGGTCCTCGAAGAACGGCACGTTCAATTTGCCGGCGATGTTCAAATACCCATTCGGTGCGAGCGCGAGATCGTTGGTGGTGAAATACGCAGGCGCCACCGGCGTGAGCGTCCAGTCGCCCGAGCCGTCGGGGCCAGCGAATCGAAATTGCGACGGCAGATCGAACCGCGAGTCCACGCCCGGAAGATTGAAGGCCGGAGGAATGAGCGAGCCGCTCGGAAAGAATCCCAGAGTGCCCGCCAGCGGTTCCGTGACGTGACTGGCGTGCGCTCGCACGCCCACGACGAGATACGACTCCGTCGGGTCGCATTCCGAACCAGGCTTGCCCTCGAAGCGAATGGATTGCGGCTGGATGTCGGCGTTCCAGTATTCGAGATGCCGATACGCTCCAGCCGACGTCAGCTCCGCTGACTCCAGTCCGCCCGCGCAGGTTAACTTCAGTTCCTTGAACGGTAGAGTGATGTTCGCGGGGAACGGCACGCTCACGGAACCTTCCGTGCGCGAGTCCAGGTTCAGCGTGTCGAGAAAGGAGAGGCCGTAGTTGTCGAACGTGAATGGATATCCGAGCAGCGTGAGCGTGGAGTCGAATGAGTTCGGCACCGCCTCATGCACGCCGCTAACGCCCGATGGGCGGACGTAATACTTCGAGCGCACCGTCCGGCTGAAGTTAACGGGCACGCCGGTGATCGTGTCTTGCCCGACACCGTCCTGCGTAGCGGGCGATCGGATGTTGATGCCCGCGTAATCAGCGCGTCCCAGATTGTCGTAACCGGAAGTCCGTGGTCGTTCGATGACGGCCAGATTCGTCGCCGCGACGCCAGTCAAATGAAGGACGCCAGGGCTGTTATCACCGTCGCTGGTGTCATCCACACCCCGGAGAAAATGTCCCGGCATGTGAAAGGAAAGTTCGCTCACGCTGTTCGCCCGGTGAGCAAACGCGCCCGTGTTGGTCGAAAACCCCCAACGCAAGCTCTGCACAAGCTGAGGTCCTGGCTGGCGCAGAGCGATCAAGCCGCCATCGCGGGTGAAGTTCAGCACGCGGTTGGACGCCACCATCGACAGCGAGTTGGTAGTCGCCGTCCCGTCACAGCCCGCGCAATTCCCGGGATAGCTCTGCGTGATGCCCAACACGCCTTCCAGCAAGCTGTCGGAGCCTGGAGTGACGCTGTTGTTATCCACCTCCTGGCGCCCGCCATTCGTCCAGACGATGGACGGTCCGGCGGGAAAATGCGGATGAAACGCGCCGCTCTTGAAGGTGGCGATGTAACTGAGCTGCGCCACACCCTGGGACGACGCACTGAGCGTGATGTTCCCACTGAAGCCATCAATCATCTGATAGTAGCCATCGTTCGAGCGTTTGATGGCGAGCTCCGATGACGCGAGAGAATTGCTGGTCGCGCGAAGGAATGCCTCGTCCAGGAAACGAGTACCGAAAACCGCCTGACTGGCATTGGGCGTGATGGTGAAGCGATTCAGGGTCCGGCTCCACGTCAACCGTTCGCCAATGATGAGCATGGGCTTGGATTCCGTGGTGGCGACAAACGGAGCGGCGTAAACGAGGTTGGTGCGCGGTTCCAACTCATCATCCAAGCCCACATCTTGAAACACGAACTGCGATTCCATTCGTTTGGTGTCGCCGTAGTTGGTGGAGAGGCCAAACCCCGTCGGGAGATAGAATCGCAGGTCCGCAACGGCGCCGTCCGGACTCACCGTGATTGTACTGCGGCGGATTCGAACGTTGCCGTTGGTGAAGTAATCTCCGCCCGATTGAACGAAAACCGGCAGGCTGCCACTGGCCAGGCTGGCTTCGCCGTTGGCGCGAAGCTGGAAGATGCGCGGGCCGTTCAAGTCGAAATCGCGCTCCTGGGCCGCATCCAGAATCGCCCTGCCATCCAGCGCAACGCTGAGGAAATCCGATCCGGCAGGAGTAATCTGAGCATCCGGTCCGCCGATCAAATTGGTCATGGTGGCAGTCACATCACCGAAGCGCAGCGTGCCGTTGAGATGACGCAGCCGGGAGGCGGCGGTCGTGAACGCCGGGAAAGATTCCGCGGGTTGGCCCGTCAGGTTGGTCAGCGACATCGTGACGACCAGACGGTAGCGGTTGCTCACTGAATCGAGCTGCACGCCAGGCCGGAATGAAATGATGCGTCCGAACGTCCGGTCACGCGGCTCCCGCGGCGTGGTGTTCTCGAAACTGAAGACACCGACCGTGAAATTGGTGGCCGCCGGAATCGTCGGAATGACGGCGCCATTCGTGTCCTGCAGCTGCCAGGCGAGGCGAACCGGAACATTGGTGGTGACTTGGGCGGCGTTGAAATCATCGTAGCGCAATACGCGAAACGTGTTCGTGACCTGAAACGACTCTTGTCCGGCGACGGAATCGATCACGTAGCTTTTCTCCCAGGAGCCGTCTTCCATCGCGCCAAGGACATTCAACGCAGCGTCGCCGCTGACCAGATTCGTGAAATGCCAGAACTGGCGCGGCGGCGTGTTGCTGAGGTTGTTTCGCGAGGCACCGCCAACCATCAACTCCAGGCGCACCCGGTAATCGGTGAGCGGTTGAAGCCGGCCAGCTGGCCGCAGCGAGAACAGATTGGTCCGGCTGATTTGTCCGCCGCCCAGCGTTCCCGGGACGGTGACCGAATTGGTAAAGCGATAGACGGTTCCCGAAGCACCCGACTCGTTCAAGATGCTGACCGGGGTCGACCCGGCAAGGAGTTGGAGTTGATACTCCGTGGTTCGCGCTGCGGGAAGCGCACCATCATTCCCCCAGCGCACCACCGACCGGACTTGAACCGCCTCACGATCCGTTCCCAGGGCATTCGTCAACCGGTCTGCCGCGATCAGGAACTCGCTGGAATTGGTGATGGTCAGCGAGGTGATGCCCTCGGACACCGCACCAACGGCGCGAAACCCGAACACCAGCCCCATCAACACCAGGACATAAAACTTCATTCCAAACGGGAAGAACGGGAGAACTTGCGAAAGGTTTCGCAAGAAAGGGTAATATCGCCACAACTCGACCACCCCCTGCCCTTCGCTCCAAATCGACGTGCATGAAGGAGCGGTCTTGCAGTCATAAACCGCCCTGTGTTTTGGTTTAGCCATGTTCCTCCGCACTCGTCCGCGCCTCATCACGCTGCTCGCGCTTTGCCTCGCCTTCCCGCCACTGCTCGTAGACTCATGCCTCGCCGACTGGAGGGTGATGACGGCCGGCGATGAACGTCAGTCGCGCCCGCCCAAGAAGTTCGACAACGCCACGCCGATCAAACCCGGTGACCGCTGGCCCACGGATAACAAGTTCCGCTGGCTGATCGGCGACCGAGATCTCTGAGATTATCGGAAGGAATCTTCCGCCGGCAAAATCGTGGCTTACAAATTAACGTGGGCGATGGCGGCGAAGTCTGGCCTGATGGCGAACTTCAGTCGCGTTTCGACAACGATCATCCCGCGCTGGTCATCGTGGCGACAAATGCCTCCCCCGGCGCCAAGGTGCGCGTCGAAGTTCAGGTGTACGGCAAAGTGCAAGGTGGCGACAAATTTGATCAGGCCAGCTGGACCATCGTCGACGCCCGCCGCGCGCTGCGTCCGCTCGAATTGACAGTCGATCCTCAGCGGCGACTGGGCACGGTTCCAGACGGCATTGTCGGGCTGAGTCAGGGCGGAGGCGTTTCGGATTACGAAGATGCCACCGCGGCCAAGTTGCGCGACGGCGGCTTCAAATGGTTCCGCATGGACAACGTGTTTACCGGCGCCTTGAAGAAGGACAAGGAAACCGGCCAACTGGTTTACGATTGGAAAGACTTCGACAAACGAATCGATTTCATCCGCCGCATCGGTGCCGACCCGATCATGTGCGTGTCCTACATGCCACAAGCGCTCGATGCCGTGCCAAATCATGAGCGGCAGAGCAACCCGGCGATCATTACGCCGTCTGGGAGGAACTTTGTTATCAAGCCGCCAAGCGCTGCCTCGACCGCGGTGTCCGCGTGCCGTTCTGGGAAGTCTGGAACGAGGTGAATACCGGCTGGTCTCAAACCGGGCCCGGAAGACACCGGCGCGGAACGTTTCCGGGATCTCTACACGCAGGCGCTGGGCAAGGAGGATACCAACACAACCACGATTCGA
>JADJPG010000067.1 GCA_016713365.1 Verrucomicrobiota bacterium
CATTGCAGGCGGTCGGCGCAGGACAGCAAATCGCGCGCGTGACTGGGAATGAGCACCGGCTTGTCGTGGGACTTACGCAGCTCCGCTGCCATTGCCGCCGTTGACTCGTTTCGCTTAACCGAGACGCTCATAGTTCCTCCTTTCGATGAACGGTGATCGAGAACGACCGGGCCGAACCCGAGCAGCGAAGGCGTAACGCGGCTCGACCGCCTTGACGCCACGCAAGTGCCCCTCCGACCAGACGATCTTCGATTCGCTCCAGACCGGAACCGAGAATCATCTTCGCCGCTGGTGAACCGAAGCGTTAACCGCTGTGCCAGTACGCCGGGCCGCTGATCGTTGCTGGCCTCGATCACTGCGTCAATGGTGCCCAGTAGGAAACAATGGGAACGCCGGTCGTCCGCCCGGAAGCTAACGCTGGCGTTGTAGGTCTGACGAGATTCAAGGCAGAGGAGTTTGTCGAGTTCTGGTCGGTTAAAGATTTCATACATCAAAGGCGTTGGCCACGGCTCAGTCTGGTGGTGGATAGTCGGGCTCGGTAGCGGGAGAAAGTGCTCTATACAGTCGATGCGCCGTCGTCGTCGCGATGAGCCACCTCACGGACCGAGGGAGAGCAGTCGTCGTTTGGCGCAAATCCCTCACCACTTCAATGGCGGCCAGGCGCACGCTCGAATTCGTAACACACCTCCGGAGCAGCTCCTTGTCGTCAGTGAAGACGCGGGCCTCGTCCCGCCCGCGCAGATGGATACATAGAACTGCTCACGATGCACGGCAAGGATGGATCGGGATGGGGAGGCGAGACGTTGTCCCCATCAACGGTCTTTCCTTGGGCAGCATGCGAGGTGACGGAGTAACCATGGGTGAAAATGTTGTAGTCGGACGGCAATACCCGGCCGTCAGTGAGCCCCGATGATGCCGCCTTGAACCGACCGCACTTCTGGCAACTCGCCGTTGACGGCGCGCCCTTGACCGATTGGCTTGCAACGGGAGTTTGTCCCAGCAGCCACGTTCACCCCGTCTTATCTCCCCAACGTCAAAGCAGGCTATGCCCGGAACCGCTTTTGTATCACGTTTCAGCAGAAGAATCTTTCGAGCCATCAGTCCGACGGACCGCGAAGCGGAACCTTCCGCCACTCCAACAATCTCAGCCGACTCCATCACGCGCAAAGCCTCCCGCTGCCTTATGAAAACGGAGCAACTGTCCGCGCGATACCGCCGAGGGGTCCCGCTTCTGTGCCTCCGTCCACGACAGCTCAAGTCACGGAACCACACGCCCCGGCCTCACCCTCTCCTCGGCGCCGGGCCGTCGACGTATCTTCAACCACGGCCCTCACTTGCAAGTAACCGCCTCGTCTCTCAGGCCCACGTAGGTGCGACCAGAAGCGCGGGCTTTCGTTCTGTGACCGCCAGAAACGCAAACTGCGCCTCCGCCGCCGCTCGTGAAACATTATCACGCGAAAGCTCAATGATATCGCCAGCCGTTCCCAACTCCGCAAGGAGGCCACTGCTGTCTGCTTCTTCGCAGCAAGCTCCACGACGCGCCGGTAGTCGCCACGGCGATGGCGGCGGATTTGTATCAAGTGCCCGAAGGTATACGGCGAGCCGTGTTCCTCGATAGGGCGGAGAGCATCGCCCCTTTTCACGGATCCGTGCTGCCCGGTGTCGCCGGAGAGAATAACGCGAACGCCGAGGCTCAATAGCCGCATCATATCATCCACGCCAACAGCCCCGGCTTCATCCAGCACCACGATCGACTTCGAAGCCGATTGGCGTCCGTCCTCCCGCAGAAATGACTCAAGCGTGACGGCGTGAAAACCTTCCTTGCGCAGGATCTCCGTGGCGGCGCCAGTGGGCGCGCAGAATCGCAGCGTAGCCGGCCTTTTCGCACGCGGTGTTTAATTTCCCGGAGCACGGTGGTCTTCCCGTGCCGGCCAGTCCACGAATGCCGGTGATTCGGTCGGCACTTTGGAGCACATGACACATGGCCGTCTGCTGATCGGGACCCAGCCAATTCGCCGGCGAATAATCAAAGTTCAGCGGTGCGACGGCTGATTTACCATGGGTGACTGCGGCGATCAGTGCCAATTCCATCATCAAAATCTCGCGCGTTGAATAGCCCTTCTCAGTCGCAATCAGATCCGGATTTTGCCGCAGCACAGTCTTTAGCGCCGTCAACTCAACCTCGCCGTGACCATGAGCCAGCGCAGCCTCCAGCAATTCATGTTCGGCCGCCACCGACTTCCCGCTCGAAGACGTGTGCCTCAGCATGGGCGACGGACTGAGATTCATCAGTCGACTGACTCTCTGCCCGCTGCTCATTCGCCGATGGCCGCAGTCCGGCCAATGCCTGCAGTTCATCAGGCGACAACTCGCTCAAGTGCCGTTCGCGTACCTTGGTGGACGTAATGTCGTTGACCTTGCGGTCGCGGCTGCGATGCACCGCATGCGCAATCTCATCGTTGGTCAATTGCCGCCCGAGCTTCTGCTCGAGCTCGCGAGATAACCTCGTTCTTTTGCGCCGACCGCTTGGAGAACCGCTGCAAAACCGGCTCACTGACTCACAAATCTGAAATCCATGCTCAGCCGGAATCGTGCGGTAACCAAGCGTATGAATCCTCCTGGCCAATTCGTTTCGATAAACTTCGGTGGCGTAGCGAATGGCATCGCATAAGGCCCTGGCTTGCAGCGCCTTCATGTCCGCTCCGTTTCGTCGAACGTCGCGTTGAATACAGTGCAATGAGTATGCAACTGCGGATCGAGCACGGGATGTGGTATGAGTAAAGCGCGCGCCCAAAGATTTCGGTCGTTCGATTGTCCTGCCGTCCCCCTTTTCCGAACTCGTGAGGCGGCGAAAGCTTCCAGCTCACGGAAGGCGATCACCACCGCCGCTTCGTGTGCATCAATCCATCGCTCCTCGTTGAACGTCGGCTAGAATTGAGACAGACTTCGGAGCCGAACAGGTAAAGTCATAGAAGACGCGCCGGCTGTTAGGTGCATTCCGGCGCAACGTCAGTCGGACACCAGTGCATGGATGCCGATTCTCGCACAACGACTCGAAAGCCCCCGCTCCACTTCATGTCCGCTGTCGTCCAAGCCTCTCTCCACGCCCTGGCCCACCCACTTCCAGGACGAATCTCCTCAGCCGCATAGTAGTCATTCCGGCTTAAAATGCTCGTCGAAGTAACGTTTGGCGTCCGAGAGATTCTTTTGCGCAATAACGGTAAACGTGAACTAGGGGATTCAAACCGGACCTATTGCCCTTATCTCAGTCGAAAGAAGGAGGCGTCGCGCATGCTTTACCAGGGATTTCTTCTTGGGAACGAGCACACAGAAGTTCGCCGCTCTGATGCATCCTGGCGCTCGAATCTCCCCAGAGATGCTTCCGGGTTTTCGAAACCCAATCCAAACAGCCACTTGATCTTCATGCACATGGAGCATGTCCAACGAGAACTTGCTGAGGTGTATGAGATACATATTCCAACATGGAATCAGACACCCCCACCCATTCAGCAGTCACCAAAGTCGCCTCATGATAGCCTATCGCATCTCGCATCACATTCTATCAACGATGACGTCACAACGTGTTTCGATATCGCAGCACCTCGCCCACATCGAACGAATGTAGGCGAAGTATCATTCAGGTGATGGCAACTCAGCGTGACATCGGACATGGCTTTCTTGAAATCGAAAGCCCTATTCTGAGCAGGACACCATCCCCTTACCACAAAGTAAGGACAGCCATCCGGCCACGTCCGCGCGGAATCCGGCGCGGAGTCCCGCACATCGTCCGATGAATCAGCCAGGCCGTTCGCCGGGCAGCAGTCGCGACGCATCCCAGCAGTTACCGGGAAGCATCTCGCGCCACGCCGGCGAATGTCCGCACGATGGTCGGTGCAGCAACGGAAGGCACCTCCGCATCCTCCCCGGCGGTAGGCCAGCGGAAGTCCGCAGGCAAGTTCGCTAGGCGGACGCGAAACGTCCGTGCTGGCGTCCAGTTGCCATCCACACCGCAGCCCGCAGCATCGATAGATTCGTTCAAGCAATCTCCAACGCAGCGTTCAGGCAATGGCCCCGAAACACCCCGCTCTCAAAACACGGGCAGTCCTTGAACAATCCATGTCAACGGTCAGTCCACGAACGCAGACTGCCAGCGAACAAGGAATGGACAGGCTTTCCACGTCCACGGAAAATTTCTGACTTTGTTCAGTCCATGCTCCTTTCCGCGCAGTAACCTTCACTATTCGTTATCTCGCCTGGCCCGCGCGGGCGAGTGGCGCTCGCTCACTTCGCTTCGCCACTCCACCGCACGCGCCGCGACGGTATGGGATTCATCCAGCGGTCCGCGCCGCCTCCCGTCGCACGCGGGCCGGGAAGGCTACGCGCCCATTCCGCCCGCCGCGCCGTCCATCGGCTCCGACCGCATTCTTGGTTTCAACAATTGGAACCCATCACTTGATCGTCAACACCGAGAAAACGGCTGGGCCATTGATTGGGCGAGTTCCGCAGTCCGGAACAAACAGGCGTTCCACTCATCGTCAACGCCCCCAAACGCGCTGGCGTGACTGGCGCGTGCCCGCCGCCCTCGATTGCATGGCTCGCTCGCGCCGTCAAGGTAGTGTTCTGGCGAACGACGAAATAAACGGAGTCTTGGGTGGTCGTCCGCCAGGACCTCCACCAGTTGACCGTGCTCCTTGCCAAGGGACGGGCTTCTAGGAAGGCACGCGTGGAATCTGCATGTCGGGTTGGAATCTTTCAGAGCCTCACTGATCCTGAACAATGTAACCTACCGCCTCGTAGCCGCGCACGCTTTTGGAATACACTACCGAGAGTAATGGCACGCAGCCGTCCACATAGTCATAAACGATGACCTCTCGTTTGTTGTCGTGCAGACGGTGCGCTTCAGCAATCTCGAAGAGATCGGCAGACGCAGATTTGCCGCTGTTTCGTACGTCACGAATATACAAGTAGATTGTATAAACACGCAACGTGCATCGACACGAATTCCAAGCAAGTGATGCGAGCGAGATTGCTCGGCAGTGGTGGCTACCTCGCTTTGGAACTTTGGAACAGCATGGTTGATCCTAGTCGGGATCTACGACTTCATGCATGTTTCAGATGGAGATGCTTTTTGATTTCTTGTAGCCTTGTTCCAACTGCTGTTCCTGAAACCGCCCGATCTTCTCGTTGCGACTCTTGGCAATGGCAGTCAGCGGCAGGATGTTCTTCCAGGCTATCTGATGTTTGACGGCGATCTTTCGAGCGCGAACCGAGGTCGTGAGTTTCAAGACTTGATTGGCGGCCCCCAGCCATCCCCTGACCGGTAGCTGGCCGATTTCAACTTGTTCCAAAAACTCATGCAAAAACGCTCGCACAAGGAACGAGCATTTCCAGATGCTTCACATCGCGCCGTTTTTCCCAGCGGCACGCTGGCGACCAGTTCCAATTTGCACGCCAGCAGAGAAACAGGATCGAGCACACGAATCGATCTCCCATCCAGCGCCGCCTCGATGGCCAGCTCGTCCACCGACTCCGACACTACCGGAATTCGTCGGACGATTTCAATGTTCGATTTCAAATCGCCGAATCTGGAAAGGAATGGTTCCTGACAGGGCGGTGAGGGCCACCTTGGGCGGGTCACTTGGATGCAATGCCAACTGCCGGGCGATGCGTTGAACATCCTCATGATTGCCTTTGAAATCAATGTCCTCGCTGGTGAACGGTAGATATTTTTGCAACTCCGGTTCGGCGGCCAGATAGCGCTCGGCCCAATAGTTGACCGCCTGCCCGCCAATGAGCACATAGGGTTGCCCGGTGGCGTTGCGAATCTTGAATACGTCCGAGAACTGTTGGAGGAAAACCCACGGTTATGCCCATTGGGACATCGCGCGGGCCACTTTCTTGAAGTTCGTAATCTGCCACTTGGCGCCGCCGCACCAACGAGCGCGTTGTTGCGCCGCTGCCGCCTGCGGATTGCGACGGGCCTTGCGGGCTGCCGCCATCCGGCTTTGCGCTTCCTGCCGTTTTACTTCATTGAAAGTCATCACTTTCATCGGGCGTAACGATACTGCAATGCCGTGGGCGAGGCAAGCTTCAGGGACAGGAGCGATGCTGAAGCGTGGCTTCAAGTTTGCCGAGCTTCTAGGCACGCCACGTAAATTCCCCGACCAATTTATTCGTTTTGCCCCCGCCCGTCGATTACAAACAAACGATACCCATCTGGACAACTTACAACCTTGGGTCAAACCAGAACTGTGGTTCCCGACTGAGTGAGAAAGTGGGTGAGGAACTGAGAGGGTACGAGTTAGAAACAGTTCAATCGCATTCAGTCAAATTCTACCGGAATAGCTTGTTCTCATTGGGAAATCCGCTACATATCTCCTTGAAAACTGAGCTGTAAGCCGACCGAGTCCTTCCTCTGGAGCCAATCTTAAAGCTGTTGAGCTTCAACGGCGGTTGGTTTCAAAAGAAGGTTAAAACCCGGTATGGTCAGGGAAATTGTCAGGGAAAACGGTGGACACTGCACTCCTCGTCAGTGCTGCCGCATTGCTCTCGCACGCTCTCCGACTGATCCTTAACGGGTTTTACGCACCTCGCACAAACTGTGCAGGTGCCCATGAAACATCGATTCTGGCTCTTCAAACGACGGGGATTTTTTTACACCGAGGACACGTTTACGGGAAAACAAGAATCGCTCGGCACGCGGGATCGCAAGGAGGCCGAACGACTGCGCGCGACCAGAACGATGCCTCCGCGCAACCATTCATCAGTCTCGCCATTGGCAAAGCATACCTGGCCGCGCACGATCCGAGCCTCGTTAAACGAAATTGGGGGACCGTCATGGATGCGTTTGTTCAACGTGGCAAGGAACACACTCGGAAACGCCGCGAACGGGCCATGCGCAGCAAACCGCTCTGCACCCTTCGAGATCGCAAATTGGTGGAAACCACCGCCGATGACCTCCGAGCCGTTCTGAGCGCGGGCGGCACCTCGACCAATCATTTTCTTCGCTGCCTGCATAATCTGGCGGTCGGCATGGGCTGGTTGCCAGCGTGTGTCATTCCCCCGAAACTCTGGCCGGTCGTCACAGCAAAGCCGAAGCGAGGCATCCGGCGAGAAGAGCACGAAAAGATCATCGCTGCCGAAAAAAACGCAGAGCGCCGCAATTATTATCAAATGCTCTGGGAAATTGGGGCCGCTCAAACTGACACGTCGCGACTTTCTGCGGATAACGTCAACTGGCAGGAGAGGAAACTTCAATATCAACGTCTGAAAACCGGTGAATGGGCCTGCATCCAAATTGGTGACCGATTGGAGGTTCTGTTGAAACAATTGCCATCGAGCGGCTTACTGTTTCCAACGATTAGTCATGACCGGGCTCAACTTTCTGGACCACGGATGTGTTAGTCCAAGCATTGGTTTGAGTTTATGTTTTTTCTGCTTTCCTTGTCCATGCCCCGCGGAGGGAGGGCGTAGCCCGACCGGAGCGGAGCATGGACATTTCCGCCGCAAATCCCGCCGGGCTTTCGTAGCCCAGCCCGCTGTGCGGCCTCACCTGATTGTATCTCTGCCGGAAGTCGCCCACCACCACCCGCGCTTCCGTCAGCGTCCAGTTGCTCCCGGTTCAAGCACTCGTCCCGGAACCGTCCATGGAAGCTTTCCACAAAGCCGTTCTGCCACGGGCTCCCCGGCTCAATGTAGCTGGTCTTGACCCGGTTCTCCTTCAGCCACCGCTGCACGATCTTCGCGATGAACTCCGAGCCGTTGTCGCTCCGCAGATACTCCGGGGCCCCGTGCTCCGCCACGGCCTTCTGCAACCAGTGCAGCACGTCCGCCGCTTTCAACGCGCGTTCCGCCCGCAGCACATGACATTCCCGGGTGTATTCATCCAGGATCGTCAGCATCTTCAAAGCCCCGCCTCGCACCGTCGCATCGGCGATGAAGTCCCACGTCCACACGTGATTCCGATGGGTCGCCATCGTCGGCAAATCTGTGGAAACACCGCGTCGAACCACTTTGCGCTTGGTCGGTGGCACCCGCAGACCAGCGTCACGTCGCAGGCGTTGGATGTGCCGCTTGCCCACCCGCCAGCCTTCCCGCCGCAGCAACGCCGCCACCCGCCGATACCCATAGCGCGGATGTTCCGCCGGAGTTCCAGCAGTCGCTTCTTCAACCGTTCTTCCGCGGGCGTGGGCGGTCGTCCGCGATAGTGGAACGTGGAGCGCGCCAGCTTCAGATACCGGCACGCCTGCCGTTGGGAACACAGTCCGGCTTTCACCGTCTCCTGCGCATACGCCCGGCGAGTGGCCGGGCTCACAGCTTTTTCGAATACGTAGCTCAACACCCGGTTCTTCAACATCTCCTCCGCCAGCATCTTCTTGAGCTCCGTGTTCTCACGCTCCAACTCCTTCAGCCGCCGCGCCTCCTTCACCTCCATGTGCCCAAACTGCTTCTTCCACCGGTGAAACGTCACCTCCGAGATGTTCGCCTCCTGGCAAATCGCCATGATGGTCCGTTCGCCGCGATCTGCTTCCCGCAGAATCCGGACCTTGTCTTCCGTCGTATACCGTTTGCCTTTCATTCGTCTGGTCCTTTCTTCGGCCCAGACTATCACTTCACGCGGCCTGAAAAAGCTGAGTCATGTCAGGGACGTGCAATTTCCTCATTTAACGGGAATCAAGATTGGTCTTCTTGAACAGACAGGTGAGTTTGAATACTCAATCTCTTTCAACAACACATACAGGTTGATTTTAAGCCAAAGCAGCGGCACCCTTGCCCAGCTCTTGGTCGCCGGAGAGTTCTCAAACGGGCAGGTGTTTCCTTCCAATGCCCGACCGTTTAGAGCAAGTGAACCCCCATGGGGGTCCGGAATGGAATGGAAAAGCGACTGCAGAATCCTCGCATACTATGAGAACCCCCGTCATGGCCTTGGCACCGAGGTTGGTGGCGATTATCTCCAAACCATCCTCGTTTCAGATTATGGCTGTTGTTTGGTGACTGCAGGGTTTGGATCACTCTCGGCTCAAGTCGGAATTTATACCACTGATGATTGTTTGTTCAAAAACTACGACCTAACTGCCTGTTCCCCTCAACTGTCCGCAGCAACGGCCCGCCTGAATCAAGCCCAGGGCAACGCGGCCCCCGAGGTCTCGCTACCCGCCTTCTATGCCTTGCAATCCTTGATGAAGAGAACCCCGGAAGGTCAGCGCTTGGTGGACCTCTATTGGCAGCACACGGCGGAAGTGCTGCGTCTGTTGTGGGCCAATTCACTATTGCGAGAACAGGCGGCCGACATCTTGACCACGTTCCAGCCCGGAGTCGCTGCGTTGCTCTCCGGCAACGCCCAGTCCTCTCCCATCACGCAGTCGATGATCGACCAATTGAACGGTCTTTGGTCGGCCCTCATTGAGAAGGCCAGCCCCGCGCTCAAGACGGCATTGGAACAGGAACGCGCCCGGTTCAATAACTTTGAGGATTTTGTGAACAAGGATTTCTCGCAGTGGGCCGGCCTGCTCGAGATTCCCGCTCCGACACAGCCCTGGATATTCATCTCCAGCGCCACCCGGGAAGGTGGCCGGATTACGGTGGAATGTAATGATATCCCCGGCACCGATCTTACCCTCTGGAGATCCGGGAATCTTTCTTCGTGGGAGCAGGTACTCAATCCGGAAGTCTCGCGGAGCACCCATACGATCCGGTTCATCGATCCAGCGCCCCCGGCCGGCAGCGTCTTCTATCAAATCCGACGATAGGGAACTCTGGGAGTAGGAACACCAGAACATTCCCCTCCCGAAACGCCGCCAGCATGAGCCGCCGGTTCAGGCTGTCTCCACCAACTCATTGACGAATTGGATGCTGGTCCCGGCTCGAATCCACGGTTCGCTCACAAAAGTAATCCGTGCGCGTCGAACTCAGCAGCAAGTTGGACTGCACCCGCAGCAACGTCAGGTCCGGTGCGCCGTCGGGATGCGGCCGCTTCACAAACCGCTCGTCCCAGCCGGTCGTGAACAAGTTGCCCACCGAAAGATCGCTCAGTTCCGGGGCGGCAGGGTGGACTGGAGTGCCGGGATCGGTCGTTGATTCCCGCTCCGCCGCGAGCAGCAGCGGAACGAACAGCGGAAGAAACAACCACCTTAAAACGTCCCTCTCCAAGTTGGGTCTCACGCGGCGGCCAACTTGCGGCGGAGCGGCGGGCGCGGCCAGCCCTGGATTGCCGAATGCCGCACCGAATCGATCGCGCCACATTCCACCTGCCATTGCCCACGACACCGGGTTGTGGTTGGGTGGGGACGTGAAAAAGCAGCCGACCATCATTCAGGGGAAAATCCGTCTCCAAGATTTCGATTCCGATTACTGCGCGGGCCTCGACAAGGAGAAGACCAAGGAAAAGACCGCTGAATACGGCAGGCGCATCGGCGAGCTGCAGCAATTGCTCTACGCCAATTCCCGGCACGCCGTGCTCCTCATGTTCCAGGGCATGGACGCCAGCGGCAAGGACGGCTCCGTCCGTCGCGTCCTGGAATCCGTCAATCCGGCCGGCGTCGAAACCGCGAATTTCAAGGTCCCCTCCGACGAGGAACGCGCCCACGATTTTCTCTGGCGCCACCACAAGGCCGTGCCGCGTTATGGAAACATCGGCGTCTCCAATCGCTCCCACTACGAAGCCGTCCTCGCCGAGCGCGTCCTGAAAATCGTCCCGCGCGCCGTCTGGTCCCGGCGCTACGGACAGATCGTGGACTTCGAAAAGATGCTCGTGGAAAACAACGTCGTGCTGCTTAAGTTCTATCTGCACCTCGGCAAGGAGGAACAGGCCGAGCGCTTCCGCGAGCGCCTCGCCAACCCGGAGAAGAACTGGAAATTTTCCCACGCCGATCTCAAGACCCGCCAGCGCTGGGACGACTACATCACGGCCTACCAGGACATGCTCAACGCCACCAGCCACGCGCACGCCCGCTGGCACCTCGTCCCGGCCGACCGCAACTGGTATCGCGATTACATCATCGCCCGGACGACCGTTCAGGCCATGGAAGGGTTGAAGATGACATGGCCCAAGCCGAAGGAAGACCTGTCCAAGATCACGGTGATCTGAGCCATTGCCGGCTCCGAACCAGCAGCGGGAACCTGCCGGCCCACCTCCAATGATTCAAACCGCGACTCTGTTGCCAAGCACCAATTGCAGATGCTCGCGGCTGCCGTGCTGCCGCAGGCCGACACCAAGGGTGTGACGGATTTCGTGAACACGCTGGCGGCGGGCGCGAAGCAAACGTCGGCGGAATTTGAGAAGGAGTTTTTCCGCAGCGTTCGTCCCACGTCGTTACTGCAACGATTCGCGTCGGTGGATGAAGTGGCCAGCATGGTGACTTATCTGTGCTCGCTGTAGACGAGCGCCACGAACAGAGCCGCGATGCGCGTGAATGGCGGGGTGCTACGCGCCACCGTGTGAGTCCCTTTGAAGCGTGGGGTAGGTTTCGTCGGGCTCTCAAGTTCGAAGCAACTCCGCAGTGGACTTTTCTTTTCCGCCAAGCCGTCGCAATTTCCCCGAATACCAGACTCACCATCAATGTGTTTGGAAATACATTCTCCTCCGCAACTCTCACGGCAACTGGGCTAGCCACAAGAACCCGCTCGACCGTCCGCAGATGTAAGAGCGGAATAAATTCGCGCCGTTAACACTCATGGCAACCGATAGTCGTAGCTTATCGTTACTCAGGAATAGCCGAATTCCTTCCTACTGTAACTAGCGCAATCATGTTCGTAATTTGCGCCACCGCCCCTACTCTTCGACCGCAGTTTACCTGGCTCTACAAGCAACAACAGGTTCGCAATTCGATTCGCTCTCAGGTCACCAGACGGCTCATTCATGAAGTTGGGGAGGTCGGACCGAAGTCCGACCTCCCTTTTAAGTCAGCATACGAAGTCGAACTTACGGCGCCCGTGTGCGGAAGAACCGATTGCCCTCTGTAATGGGAATGAGTGCCGGGCTAGTGGCATTCGCCACATCGGTGTAAGGCCCCTCCACTACCGCGGCGGACTGTAGTACGCCGGTGTAGGTGAGGCGCAGATCATTTCCCACACGCTCCGCGCTGAAGATTCGGAGCGCCGTAGACGCACTAATCTGGATATCATCAATCCAGTGGTTCTCGTTGGCTCCTCCGGTGCGGGCTCCCCATCCATAGCGTGCGCCTGCCAGGCCCACGAAGTTCGGGATAAGCGCATCGAAAATGACGACTTCGTTATCGTACACCACGTCCACGGTTCCGTCCGGTTGCACCCGGATAAACACCGGAACGTATTCGCCAGCCGTGTCGAGGAGAGAAGCAGGCACTGTCTGGGACGCGACGGCTTCGCCGTTGAAACGTACGTCGATGGCGGGAGCCTCCCCTCCTCCATTATCCCACGTATCAAAACTCACCACGAGACCGCTGCCTGCACCGTCTTCGCCAAAAGTGCCATCGGCGAGATCCGATGCCCAGACGAAGCTGAATCCGTCCGCTGGCAAAGCCGTGCCTTCGCCGACGCGTGCTCTGAAGAACACTGTGAGGGTGTCAATGTTCGCCCCGGCGCTGAGATCATTCAGGATGAAGACCCCGGTTTGATCATTCGCCGCCACCGTGAGTTTCATCGTGCCACTGCCGCCCACGCCATCCGTTGGTGATACAGCGGCAGTGCCGAAGACCGCGCCCCCAGCTGGCAAAGCGCCATCATCGAAGGTGAAGTCGATGTGACCCGCCGGCAGTTCAAGGTTGATGACCGTGACGGTGGCAACACTGCTGGTGAGAACGTTGACGGCACTGGTCATCACCACACGGAATTGAGTGCCGGAGTCGGCAAGCGCTAGCGGAGCAGTCGTGAAACTGTTGGTGGTGGCACCGCCGATGTCGACAAATGCGGTCTCCGACGGACCTTTTCGCTGCCATTGAAACGACGCGCGGGCGGGATCGTTTACGCCGACACTCAGCGTGACGGTGCTGCCTTCCAATACCGTCTTGCTGGCAGGCTGCTCCGTGAACAAAACGGGGCCGAGGTACAAGGAGGTGTCAATGGCGATGTCGTCCACCCACTGATTCTCATTCAAGCCGCCGGTGCGCGCACCAAAAGCAAAACTGGCGCCTCCGAGCCCGGTGAACCCTGGTAGCGCAATGTTGTAGAAGACAACATTGCCTTCGTAGACAACCGTGACGGTTCCATTGGGATTCACTTGAACCAGCACTTCGGCGAATTCGGCGCCGGTGCGAATAAAATCCAACGCCACCATTTTAGACGCGATGAGCGCGCCGTCCCAGCGCAGGTCGATGGATGGGGCTTCGCCGCCCGCATTGTCATAAATGTCGAAACCCACGGTCAGGCCGGTGCCCGCTCCGTTTTCTGGCCCCGCGGGAAGACCGGCCGGCAAATCGTTTGCCCAGTTAAAACTGAAGCCGTCGGCCGGAGGTTCCGTGCCACCACCCACGCGCATGCGAAAGGCCGCAGTGAAGCTCCCCACCACTTGGTTGGTGTTAAAGTCGGAGATGATGAATGCGCCGTTCTGGTCATTGACCGCATCCGTGAGATGAAGCACGCCTGAATCGCCCACTCCCCCAGTGGCTGACACCACGGCACTCCCGGCGATCACCGCACCGACCGGAACCAGACCATCATTGAAATCATAATTGATCTCACCGGCAATCGGACGCACGAGAGCCGCCACACTCAGCATGGCTTCCGCGCTGGTGACAGTGTTGACCGGGCTCGTGACCACCACGCGGAAGCGCGTCCCGTCATCTGCAGCAACAGTCGGAGGAGTGGTGTAAGTAGCAGTCGTCGCGCCGGGGATATCGCTGAAGCCGGCGTCCAACGGACCACGTTTCTGCCATTGATAGGTGGAGCGGGCCGGGTCATTAACCTCCACGAAAAAAGTCCCGGTCTGACCAACGAGCGCGACCGTATTGCTGGGTTGGCGGAGGAAACCCACCGGTCCGGCGAAGATTGTGGTGGTGATGGAAATGTCATCGACGAAATGCGCTTCGTTAGCTCCGCCGGTGCGCGCCGCGAAGCCGAATCGGCCGCCGGCGATTGCGGTGAAGCCGGGCAATTGCACGGCTTGATGAAGAAGAATTCCGTCATAAGCGACATCTACCTTGCCGTTGGATTGCAGGCGAATTACCACGTCGGCAAATCGCGCAAGAGACAGCTCGCTGATGGAACGCTTATGAGAGGCAAGAACCGTTCCCCCATATTTCACATCCACGGCTGGAGCTTCACCACCGCCGCCGTCCCACACATCAAAGGCGACAGTCAAGCCGGTGCCAGCGCCTTCTTCCGCCGAACCGATGATGGCATTCGGAAAATCGGTCGCCCAATTGAAGCTGAAGCCGTCCGCGGAACTGGAGTGGCAGGACCCAGCTGGAGCTTGAAGCTGGCGTAGAGGCTGTCCACCGCCTGCCCAACGTTCAAATCCTCAATAGTGAATGTGCCATTCTGATCATTCACTGCCTCGGTGAGATGCAGGAAACCATCCGTTCCAACTGCGGCGGTTCCGAAAACTGCTGTGCCTGCCGGCAACGTTCCGTCGTCGAAATTGAGACTGAGAGTAGGCGTCAACGGCGGGACAATCTCGACCACTGTAACCGTGGCGGTACCAGATAACACCTCGCTGTCTCCAGTGATCGACGCGCGATACTGCGTTCCGCTGTCCGCAACGGTGAGAGGGGAGGTAACGAGTGTTGCTTCGGTAGCGCCGGCGATGGCGGTAAAGTCAGGATCGCCCGACGCTTTCTTAAACCATTGATAGCTCAGGAAGGGGTCCGAGCTATTAACCCCGAGGCGCAATGTTGCCGGGGAATTGGCCAGGACCGTGATGTCAGAAGGCTGCTGAATAACCGCCAGCTGCAGGCCGCCGGTGGTGGTGGTGATGTTCAGATCATCCACCCACTGGTTCTCATTTAAACCTCCCGTACGACCGCCAAAGCCAAACTTCGCCGTGGTAATCGGCAAAAAATTCGGAACAAAGATATTCGAGTAAACCAAAGTCCCGTTGTAGTTCAGATCAAAGGTTCCGTCAGAATCTAGTTTAATCAAAACATCGACAAATTCTGCACCACATGGAGGAAACTGATCGGGACCACAGTGTGGCGAAATTCAACCCCATTCCACTTCAAGTCGATGGCCGGTGCTTCACCGCCTCCGTTGTCGTAAATATCAAAAGCAACCGTCAGCCCTGTGGGAGTGGGACCTTCCTCTCCCCATCCATCGGCGGGGAGATCATTTCCCACCGCAAAACTGAATCCGTCGGCTGGAGTGGAAGTGCCTCCACCCACCCGCAACTTGAATGCCGCCGTGAAGGAGTTCATGCTCTGCGGAGCCCCCGGGTCGAGATCGTCGATGACGAAGGAACCCGTCTGCGCGTTGATCGCCTGGGTAATTTTAAGAACTCCAGTGCCTCCAACCCCTCCGGTAACGGAGACCACCGTATTGCCATACACTGCGGAGCCTGCCGGCACAGCGCCGTTATTAAAATCAGCGGAAAATGTCCCGCCGAATGCAGCCGCCGAGGCCAGAGCCATTGCGGTCAACGTCAGCCAACTATGTCTATGGATTGCTATTTTGGTTATTTTCATTTGGTGTCTGATTGAGTTTTTCCGCTGTAAGATGAGTAGAACTTCCCTAGTGAAGGTGATTTCGGGTTTTCACAGTCGCCAGTATTCCCGTCCCGCCCTCCGAGCGTTTGCTGCGCATGTGTCCCGTTCATCCTTCTTCAACTCTCTGTCGTGTTTACCCACAGTTAACAAACTGCATGGCTGGAAGCGGTGATGCCATGGGGTGAAACCCTAGTAAGGTCTCTTTTCCCCCGTCGCCGCCGTGCGCAGCAATCACGGACTCGCTCAGAAAATTTGTGCGGGTGGAACTGGAGAAAGCCGTTGCCCATCGCGGGGAGCATAGACGGGCGTTAGTGGCCCGTTCCACGCAGTCACACTGTGAAGGAGAGATGATGTTCGTCGCGGCGCTGAGCTCATTCAGGATAGGTGAGTACTGCGAAGTGTAACTGCGAAAGCGTCGTGACTTCTTGACCGTTTGATCCTGCAGGTCAAATGTCCGACATGTTGAATGAACCAAGGCCGCACATCGTAGTGTTGGGGGCCGGTTTCGGTGGCTTGACCTTTTGCCAAAAGTTTCACCATCCAAAGGCTCGGGTGACAGTGGTGGACCGGGCAAATCATCATCTCTTTCAACCACTGCTCTATCAAGTGGCCACGGCGGGACTGTCCGCTCCAGAAATCGCCCAGCCCATTCGGAGTATTTTGGCGGACAAGCCAACCGTGACGGTGCTGATGGACGAGGTCGAGACCTTGGACCTCGCGAAGCGGCGCGTGACCTTGAGCCGGCAGGTGCTGGAATACGATTATCTCGTGCTCGCGTTGGGCGGTCGCACGAGTTATTTCGGACACCCGGAGTGGGCGGAGTTCGCGCCGGGATTGAAATCACTGGACGACGCCCTGAACATTCGACGCGACGTGTTGCTGGCCTTCGAGCGGACGGAAACCGAGCCCGATCCGGCGGCGGTGCTCCGACTGATGACGATTGTAGTAGTAGGCGGCGGCCCGACGGGGGTTGAAATGGCGGGTGCGCTCGCAGAACTCACCCGTGTCGTGTTGAAGCGGGACTTTCGCCGCATCGATCCATCCACGGCGCGCGTGGTGCTCATCGAAGCATCGACGGATGTGCTTTCGCACATGGCGCCGGATCTTGCGGCCAACGCCTCCGAACAACTTCGCCAGCTTGGGGTGCAGGTGCGCACCTCAACCAGGGTGAAGTCCATCACGCAAAGCCGGGTGGAACTGGACAACGGCGAAGTCATCGAGGCGGAGAATATTCTTTGGGCCGCCAGCGTGGCCGCCAGCCCGCTGACGCAGCAGTTGGGAGTGGAACTGGATCGGGCCGGCCGCGTGAAGGTTTCTCCTGATTTAAGCCTGCCGGGACGCTCGGAGGTGTTCGCCGTTGGCGACATGGTGTCCTATTTGCAGGAGAATGGAAAACCAGTTCCAGGTGTATCGCCAGCCGCGATGCAGCAGGCGAGCCACGTCGCCCGAATCATTGAAGACGAACTTTCATCCGCGCACCAGAGCCGTCTGCCCCGAGCCGCCTTTCGCTATTTCGACAAGGGAACGATGGCCACGATCGGCCGGTCTGCTGCGGTGGCGCAAATCGGCCCGATGAAGCTGACCGGTTTTGCCGCATGGGTGGCGTGGCTGGTGGTGCATCTGCTGTTTCTGGTCGGTTTTCGCAACAAGGCGGCCGTGCTGCTGCAATGGACCTACTCCTATTTCACCTACAAGCGCGGCGCGCGCATCATCACGCCGACGGAGTCCCCACCGAAAGCATAGGAACGTTCCGTGCATCCCTTTGCACTTCGCAAGGAGTCTTTTGCGTTTTGCCATCTGACTCAACGATAGTGAGTGGTCCATACCACCCGCAGACAGGACGCGAAGCCTGAACGGATTTGATCCCCACATCGACTTGACCTCCCATTTTTTCACTTCGCACACGCGAAGCCGGCCGTACTCAAGCGATTCCATGAAGACGCGGCTCTGCGCGGAAACATTATCGTTAAGAAACGAGATAGCCGACTCTGCCGAGTTTCCAAAGCACTGCATTCACACCGATTTGCGGCAGGCAAAGAGATCCCCGCGTCAAGACACGCGGCAACTCAAATCGCAAGGCAACCGAAGTGGGTAGTTTCCCCAATAGGCGAACACCCCATACAAAACCGGCCGATGCTCAACCAATATTGCGAACAGAAAACAGAACGGTCTCTCAAGACAATTATTATGAAACGGAATCAACAGCCCATTCTTAACATCGCAGCATCCTCATTACTGACTTTCACTCATCACCCTGAGCAAATCCACCCGTGGATCCGAACGGGCGGTTGCCGTTTGAGTCACTGCAGCGTCTCCACAAGAGGCGCCTGAACATTGCCAACCATTCACGATCGTATGTCATTCCTCTCACCCCAAGATGTCCTCGATATTTTCTCGCATGGCGACTCATCAATAAAGCCGCCGACCCGACCCCTGCCGGCACCCCGGCCCACTCTGACCCTACCGAAGTCGCCCCTCATCGCCATCTGCCATTTGAACTGGGACTGGGTGTGGCAACGCCCGCAACAGTTTCTCTCGCGTCTGGCCAAAGATCATTCGGTGCTTTTCGTGGAGACGCACCGCACCGACACCGCTCATCGCGGCGCTGTGCGGACGATGCGGCGCCGTCTGCGCTGTGAAACGTATGGACTCCACCGTGTATCTCACCGGAAAAAGAGAAGCAGTGCTCGTAGCCGGTCGTTAATCCGGACAAAGGAAAGCTTCTGATGATGAACCCAACGAACACCCCGACTACGCGCCACCTCCTGGGCTACGAAGCGTTCCGGTAGGTTCTGAATTCAATCCTATGAGCAGTCCAGTCAGAAGGTGCCAACGAGACGGGTCGTGCGAAGAATTGAGAGCACGGCGCAGCGCCGAATTGAACCGGGTGTCGCTGCTGCGGGCAAACCACTGTGCACACGGAGCATTTCAATCTGAACTCCCGACTTGTGAGAAAAGCTGGACGTCAAGATTCAGGTGTTCAAGCCCGGCAGACGGGACGGAATGAAATGGCGACGACCTAGAGAGGAGAAACTTGGAATGCGCATCTCCCTGCTGATATCCCTGCTCGCTGTCGTCCTGCTGACCGTTTCCCTCCTCAGTCTCCAGGCGGGAGACAAGCGAATTCGCTACGAACTCCCGCACTATTTTGGGGTGGAAGACCCGCAATTTCTGAACACCATGGGACATTTGCTCGGTCCCGGCATCCTGCCGGGAAACCGCATCACGGACCTCCAAAACGGCGATCAGATTTTTCCAGCCATGCTGACGGCTATTCGCGGGGCTCGAGAATCCATCACGTTCGAAACTTACATCTATTGGTCCGGCGCCATCGGCAAAAAGTTTTCCGAGGCCCTGTGCGAGCGCGCGCGGGGCGGCGTGAAAGTCCACGTCATGCTGGACTGGGTGGGCTGCGGGAAAATGGAGGGCAAGTATATCGATGAATTAAAGCTGCCGGGGTGGAGGTGGAGCAATATCACCCGCTGCGCTGGGTACATCTGGGGCGGATGAACAATCGCACCCATCGCAAACTCCTGGTGGTGGATGGCCGGATCGGGTTCACCGGTGGAGTGGGCATCGCGGATCAGTGGGACGGCCACGCCGATTCAAAAGATCACTGGCGCGATTCGCACTACCAGATCGAAGGCCCCGCCGTTGCCCAAATGCAGGCCGCCTTCACCGATAACTGGATCAAAACTCGTTCCGAGGTTCTCCTTGGCAGTAACTATTTCCCAGAACTAGCACCCGCGGGCAATTCGCCGGCACAGGTGTTCAAAAGCTCCCGGGGCGAAGGCAGCGAGAGTGTACGCCTCATGTATCTGCTCTCCATCGCCTCAGCCACCAAAACGATTCGCTTGCAGGCGGCGTATTTCGTGCCGGACGAGCTGGCCATCGAAACGCTGGTGGCCGCACGCCACCGGGGCGTGAAGATCGAGATCATCGTGCCCGGGCCTGACATGGACGCCAAGATTGTGCAGAAGGCGAGCCGCTCATTGTGGGGCGCGTTGTTGGATGCTGGCGTGGAAATCTACGAGTACCAGCCCACCATGTATCACTGCAAGGTCCTGATCGTCGACGAAGTGTGGGTGTCGGTCGGATCGACGAATTTTGATGAACGCTCCTTCCGATTGAACGACGAAGCGAACTTGAACATCTACGATGCCGCGTTTGCCAAAGAACAGGCCGAGGTGTTCGAGGAAGACAAGGCCCGATCGCGTTTGATGACGCGCGCGGAATTTAGGAACCGTTCCTTGTTCGGGAAGATTCTCGACAAGATTGCGGGCCTTTTTCGAGGGCAGCTCTGATCCATAACCCCGATGGCATTCCGGGATACTTCACCATGAACCGGCAAACCCGACCACGCCCGGCAAAACAGCCGTTGTCGATCCGTTGGTTAATGCCCGGTGACTTCAACATCCCCGTTCCACGAAATGAGAAGCCGCGACTCCCGGGACTTTACCAAAGAGCCAACCCCGCGGGTGTCCTATGATGCCACAAATGCTCAAATCCAGTTACGCGTTGATGAAGCAGACGGTGTCTGAGTGGATTGACTTGGGCGTGTCAAGGATGGGCGCAGCTCTGGCCTTCTACACCCTTTTCGCCGTGGCTCCGTTGTTCGTGATCGTGCTGGCGGTGGCGGGGATTTGGTTTGGGGAGGAAGCCGCCCGACGCGAATTGTTTGGTCAAGTTTCGGGTCTGGTCGGCAGCGAAGGAGGCGAAGCGATCCAGGCGCTCGTCAGCGCCGCCCGCAAACCAACGACGGGTGCCTGGGCGACGGTGATCGCGGTGGTCACGCTCTTTGTCGGCGCCACCGGTGTATTTGTTCAGTTGCAGGATACGCTCAACTCAATTTGGGGCGTGCGACGGAAGCCGGGCCGAGGACTGCGAAACTTTCTCAAGGATCGCCTGCTTTCCTTCGCCCTCATTGTGGGGATTGGCTTCCTCCTGTTGGTCTCCCTCATTCTCAGCGCCGGACTTTCGGCATTGGGAAACTTTATGACCGGGTTGTTGCCGGCGCAGGAAATCCTCTGGCAATGGATCAATTTCGGGGTCTCCTTCGGCGTCATCACATTGCTGTTTGCCATGATCTTCAAAGTGCTGCCCGATGTGACGATCGCATGGAAGGATGTCTGGATTGGCGCTCTGCTAACCGCGCTCCTTTTTAATTTTGGAAAGTATCTGCTCGGTCTGTATCTGGGGCGGAGCAGCGTCACCTCCGCTTACGGGGCCGCCGGCTCGCTGATCATCGTGCTGTTATGGGTATATTACTCGGCGCAGATTCTCTTCTTTGGGGCGAAGTTCACTCAGATTTACTCCAACCGGTATGGTTCGCGTCTTGAACCAGCGCCTGGCGCGGAAGCTGTGACTTTGACTGAGGTGGTTACCAATCAACCCGCCCTACCCTCCTAAGATAAGTTTCCCAGCGAAGAGACGCCATGCCTGCCGGGCCAAATTACGAGACGGACACCCGATGAGACACCAACTATGAAATACAAGCACCACCATGATCATCTCCGCACCGCCGGGCTTCATTCGAAGTCAGGACGCCCGGAGTCCACCAACTCAGCTGACCGCGCTGATTCCACCGGCGGAGGCTCAGACGACCCGCCCCACGAAGTCGAAATTCCGCCGCCCGTGGGGAAAGATCCCGGACAATTGGAGTTGCGCCAGTCGCCTGAACAAAGCAAAGCCTTTTTGAATCCCATTCAATCCTTTTGGCCAACCTCACCGGCGTAAGCACTCAGGCGACGGAGAATATAGAGAACCTGTAAGATTGCCCGCCTTAAAAGGAGGTGGGGTAACACCCCATGGCTTCAGTGGCGGTCCCGCATACACTGGATTCGCGCACGAATAGAAACTCCTTACAGAAATGCCACGCTCACCATCCAAACCTGACGTGGAAACCGGTGAACCGGCCATTCACCACCATCGCGAATCAGGTGAGAAGCAGCCCTCGATTGCCTTCTATGTACTGTTGGCCGCGGCGCTGTTGGTTTTCATCCAAACATTCTCATTGCTGTCTCCCATCCTGTTGTCACTGCTGCTCATTCTCCTGATCTCGCTCGCAGTCAATCCTGTGATCTCCTGGCTGCAAGCTTGGACTGGCGGAAGGAAACGAGCGACGGGCCTCGTCGCTTTGGTTCTGGTCGCCGTGATCGGATTAACTGGGTGGGCCGTATTTGTGCCGATGCGAGCCTCCGTCACCAAGCTTTCAGAGAAACTGCCAAACTATTGGGAGCGCCTGAAGAAGCCCCTGATCAAAATGGAGCAACAAGCCGTGCGTTCGGAAATGAAGCTCCAGGCAGAAGTCACCACTGAAATCGCCCAGACTGCTCTCCCGACAAACAAGCCGGCCACAGGACCACGATCAGATGAACCGCCTCAGCGTATGCCGGTCAAAGAATCAAGTTCGATTCGTTCGAGTTTGAGCGAGATGATTAATGGCGTCGGCAACCGTTTCACGGCGGTGGCATTCAACGCGGCCCAGATCCTCGTCGTTCTGGTGACGGTCTTCTTTGGCGTCACTTTCACGCTGATGAATCCCCGTCCGATCTTCGGCGCGATGTTCTCGCTCGTTCCTGAGCGTCAGCACCCGCAAGCCCTGGCGATCCTGCAACGAATTGGAAAGTTTGTTCCCGGCTGGGCAGGTGCGACGCTGCTCGGGATGCTGACGATTGGCCTGCTGGTGTTCCTGCTCATGTGGCCCATCTTCGGATTCATGGACGCCCTGGTGTTGGGGTTGATCGCAGGCCTGTTCGAGTCAGTGCCCTATCTTGGACCAGTCCTCGCAGCGGTTCTCGCGCTGTTGCTGGCCTTGGGCCAAGGCGGCATGACTCCGCTGTGGGTCTTGATCGCGTACCTCGCAATCCAGGCACTGGAGAACAATGTCATTCTCCCCTTCATCATGGCTCGAGGGATGAAGGTGCATCCGCTGGCGGTTATCCTTTCGATGCTCTTGTGTGTGGCTGCCTTTGGAGTGTTGGGCGTTTTGGTCGCAGCACCGGTTGTTGCCATCGTGGATATCTTGCACGACGAGCTTTATCGCAAGCGCTTTCTGCCGGGCGTCACGGACGCCGATCTTCAACGTCTCGCCGGGCTGGCCTTGGACGAAACAAGTCCCAAGACAAACAGACCTCGTCTCGTTGGCGAGAATTGATTGAACCTCACGTCGAGTCATCCCTTCTGGTCGGTCAACAACGGCCTGCCGGCGAATTACCCTTCGTTACAACGCGACGTTTCGTGCGATGCCGTGGTCGTCGGGGGAGGGATTACCGGAGCGCTGGTGGCTGTTCATCTGGTCGAAGCAGGCGTGAAGACGCTGCTCATCGACAAGCGGGACATTGGCACCGGCAGCACCAGCGCGAGCACCGCGCTGCTGCAATACGAAATAGATGTTCCCCTGCGCAAACTGATCCAGAAAGTTGGTCCGGCGGCCGCGACGCGAAGTTACCAGTTGTGCTCTGAGTCCATCGGAAAACTGGAACGTCTCGCCGCGCGCTTGAAAATCGATTGCGGTTTCGAGCGCAGGCCGAGTTTGTTTCTCGCCCGACACCAGCGGGAGATTCCTGAGTTGCGCGAGGAATTCAAGTTGCGACGGGCGATGGGCCTTGAATTGCAGTTCCTCGACTCGGCCGCGATTGAGAAACGTTTTCACTTCGCCCGTCCTGCCGCTCTCCTTTCCCGAGCTGGTGGCCAGGTTGATCCCCATCGCCTGACGCACGGCCTGGTCGCGGCGGGAAAACGCGCGGGCTTGGAAGTCTGCGACCGCACGGAAATGCAACGGATGGATCAAACCCGGCGCGGCGTTCGCATCACCACGAAGAGTGGTTTCAAAATCACAGCCCGACGGGCGGTGATCGCGGCGGGATTCGAGTCCAAGGCTCTCTTGCAAGGCGAGGCCGGAACCTTGTTGAGCACCTATGCGCTCATCAGCGAGCCCCTGCCCAAGATTGCCGCCTGGCACCGGCAATGTCTCATCTGGGAGAGCGGATCGCCGTATCTCTATTTACGAACGACTCGCGAAGGCCGCGTCATCGTCGGGGGTGAGGACGAAGACTTCGTGAACGCGAAGCGGCGCGATGCGCTGATTTCGCAGAAGACCAGGACGCTGGTGAATAAGTTCGCGCGACTGTTTCCCGAGGTGAAATTGGAAGTCGCCTTCGCCTGGGCTGGAACTTTCGCCACCACAAAAGACGGGCTCGCCTACCTTGGAGTGCATCCGCGATTTCCGCACGCGTACTTCGCGCTCGGCTACGGCGGCAACGGGATCACTTTCAGCCTCATCGCCGCCGAGATCATTCGCGATGGTTTCTTGGGCCGAGAGAATTCCGATTCCTCCATCTTCCGCTTCGGGAGATGATGGATCCATGCTGTTGCGCTGTGAATCTGATCGTTGCTAAACCTGAAGGACTCCACTGCCCGTCCCCCGAAGCGGACGATACAAACAGCGCGGCTGACACAGCCCCACGAAGTCAGCGGTGGATGTGTTGAAAGGCGGAGCGGCTATTTCACCCGGTTGTCGCCGGGCCAGAGGGTTTCTTCCCAGGGCAATTCGCTGAGCGGCCACGAGGGCGCGAGGAGGCGGAGGATGCGTCGCGGGCGGAAACCTTCGAGTAGGTTCTCAGGTTTGATGACGAGTTGCAGGCCGCTGCTGCCGGGGGCCAGTGGCACGCTTCTGATTTCCAGAATCTCGGAATACATGCGGTCATTAATCTGGTCGTAGCTGCGCAGCGAATCCTCGGCGACGAGCGCAGCGACGCGACCCTGTAGTTTGAAATCATTGGTCAGTGCGGGATCGAATCCGCTGAAAAGGGTCAGGGTGACAAGGCTCCTCTCGTTGTCCACGGCGTCAATCCAGCCTGGGAGGCCGTGCCACTTTTGGTAGGCGCGATGGACCTCGAATTGGTGCGCGGTGGCGATGGCGCGGCTCTCGTCGTCGAGCCAGATGTCGGTGATGCGGCCAGGGCCTTTGAGCGTGGCAACGGTGATGTTGATAAGGATGTTCTGCCCGACGGCGAGGTTCGTGAGCGCGCCGACGCCGCGACCCATCCAAACTCGCGTGGCAGGATTGATCTGAAACGTCGTGGGCTTCGAGTCTGGCTTGTTGTCCGCGAGTGAAAGGCCGGTAACGGTAACGGTGTTCTTGTCGCGATTCACAGTATCGAGCCGCCAAACGCGCTGTTGGCGTTGATGGAAACTGAAGTCGTCTTCAAGCACGAACGCGCGCCCGGAGCCACCTCGAGCCGGACGGCCCGTCTTCACGTCAAAGTAAAACTGTCCATGCAAGTGCGTGCCAATCGGGATGTCACGCAGTTCAGCAGGAGCGCCGTGGTAACGAAGCGTGCCGTAGGGCAGCAACGTGAACTGCATCGCGCGATCGTAATCGTCGGTGCGCTGGTCGTCCCGTCGGTCGGGACGGAGCTGCCCCGTGCGATTAACATGATCCATCTGGATCAGTTCGCCAGCGACGTAAGTGGCGGAGCCTTCAGGTGGGAACTGCCCAGGCTGGAGCTGATAAGTCGCGGGCTTTTTGTCGGCAGCGGCAGCTTGCAGTATGGAGAACAGGCCGACCAGCAGGAGACTCCAACAGATCCTATGGGACATAAGCGTCGAAGAGGACATTCTATCCGATGATTTCGGAAACCGGCCCCAGGCTGTCCACGAACTTCTCCGCGTTTACTTCCATCTTCTGGAGCATGGTCAGCAGCAAGTTGCTCAGGTGCGCTTTGTCGTTCACCGGCTTGTGGCAGAGGCCGTAGTGCGCGCTGGCATTGGCGAGATCGTAGGCGCCAAGTTTGGCCAGGTTGTAGTCCAGGTGCTGGCCGTGTTTGAAACCAAGCGCCCGGCCGCCGGCAAGGACAGTCGGCAGGTTGGCATTGCCGTGACTGTGGCCGTAACTCATGCCGCTGCCGAAGAGCACCATCGTGCGGTCCAGCAGCGCCTCATCGCCGTCGCGCACGGCCTTGAGCTGATCGAGGAAATAGGAAAACTGTTCGGTGATAAACACGTCGCTCTTGCTTAGGCGCGCCATGATCTCCGGATCGCCATTGTGATGCGACAGCTCGTGGCGCGTCTGCGTGATGCCAATCTCCGGAATCGCGAGTCCATTGCCCTCGGTGCCGCTCATGTAGGTGATGACCCGCGTCATGTCGGTGCGCAGCGCGAGGACGATCAGGTCATACATCGTGCGATAATATTCGCCGGCCTGCGCCTTGGAGACGTCGCGCTGGAAGTGTCCGCTGACCGAAGGCTCAAGCTTGGGCTTCGGCACGTTCAGCCAGGCGTCTAGGCGTTCGGTGCGAACCTCAACCTCGCGCACGGCGGTGAGGTATTCGTCGAGCTTGGTCCGATCGTCGCCGCCGAGTTCGCGGCGAAGGGAACGCGCGTCATCAAGCACGGCGTCCAGCACGCCGTGCCGACGATGGAGACGACGACGGCGCACTTCAACGCCACCCGCCTCCTCGCCGAAGAGACGATTAAAGACGTGGCGCGGATTGTCCTCGGCGGGCAACGGAACGCCATCACGCGAAAAGGAGAGCGTGCTGGAGTTGCCGGACGATCCGGTTCCGCCCGCAATAGAAAGTTCCAGTGACGCAAACCGAGTGTGGACCGACGTGACCTCGGCCATGAGCTGGTCCGCCGAAACGCTGTTACGATACGCGCCGCCCTCCTGACTGAGCTTTGCGCCGGTGAGCCAGAGGTCCGCACAGACGTGCGCGGTCCCGATGCCGCCAGGATGATGCAGCCCGCTGATCGGCGTGAGGTTCGCGCGATGCTTTTCAAGCGAGCGCATCGGCGCGCTGAATTCATAATCACGCCCGGCCTTGGTGATCTGCCAGGTGAGCACGTTCACGCCATTCGGGATATACACGAAGACGGCGCGGCGCGGCTTGGCGGCTTCGGCGGCGACGGCGCGCAACGGCTTCATGCAATCGAGCAGCGGCAGCGCGACGGTCGCGCCGAGGCCACGCAGGAAATGGCGGCGGTTCAGGAGCCAGCGTTGGGTGAGGATGTTGCTCATAAACTTAGTCAGCGCTGTTGGAAGAAATCGGAGGTCACGAGTTGCTCAACAATATCTCGGAGCTTGTAATCCGTCACCCTGCCCTGCGCGGCAAGTGCGGCCAGCGAACGGCGGTCGTCAATTGTCATCGCACGACGCAGCGCGTAGGTGGCGAGCTTCTCGACGAAGGCGGCGGCGAACTTGTCCGTGTCCGCGACCAGCAGACGCTTCAACTCCGCCCCATCGGCAAATTTGCGACCATCGGGCAATACACCGCTGGCGTCCACTTTGGGATAAGCCCCATCGCCGTCCCGGACGGCTTCTTCCGTGCGCCAGCGGCCGATGGCGTCGTAGTTGTCGAAGGCCAGGCCGAGCGGATCAATCTTGCGATGACACGAAGCGCAGTTTGGGTCGCTGATGTGCGCCGCGAGCTTCATGCGCAACGTTGCCTTGGGTTGTCCGGCCGGCGTCGGCTCAATGGGACTCACATTGGCTGGCGGCGGCGGCGGCGGTTTGTTGAAAATGGTTTCCAACACCCACTTACCGCGATGCACCGGACGATGACGCTGGCCGTCCGACGTGAGACTGAGCACGCCCGCCTGCGTGAGCAAGCCGCCGCGCCGATCCCGATCCTCCGCACGCAAGGCCACGCGCTGGAACCTATCGCCCTCGACGCCGGCGATGCCGTAGTGCTCGGCGAGCCGCGCGTTCAACATCGTCCAGTCCGAGTCGAGAAACTCGCGCACGCTGAGATTCTGCTCCAGCACCTGGCGGAAGAACGTCGTGCCCTCGGCGACCATGCTCCGCTCCAGATGCGCGTCGTAGTCCGGGTAAAGCTTCTTGTCGGGCGGGAACTTGCCGACGTTTCGCAGTTGCAGCCATTGACGCGAGAACCCGGTGGCGAACCGCGCCGCCTTGGGATCGCGCAGCATCCGGGCGACTTCGCCGCGCAGGACTTCCGGCTGATGCAACGCATTTGTCCGCGCCAATTCGAAGAGGCGGTCGTCGGGCATCGTGCTCCAGAGAAAATAGGAAAGGCGCGAGGCCAGTTCCCAGTCATTGAGCCGATGGTTCAGATGGTCGGCGGAGCCTTCCACGAGATAGATGAAATCCTTCGCGCAGAGGATCGCGACCAGCGCGGACTTCACCGCCGCTTCAAACTTCTCGCCACTCTTTTGTTCGCTCTCGATCAGTTTCACGAACCGATCGATCTCCGCCTGGCGCACTGGACGGCGGAACGCGCGTTCGGCAAACCGCGACACGATCTCCCGCGCATGCGCCACGTCCTGCGCGCCTGACCCGAAGAACTGCTGCTGTTGCGGCGAGGGCCAGGCCGATTGCAGCGGCCCCTGCACCTCCACCCAGTCCACGATTAGAAAAGGCCGGATGGGAACACCCTCCTCGTCCGTCAGCTTATACTGCCAAGGCTGCCGGCCCGTGTCCGAATCCTTGATGGTGGTGAAGAAACGCCCCGCGTCGAAGCGCCCGTGACGGGGCAAATTTGACGGCCCGGGCGCGTCGCAACTGAGGCGCAACTCGTGACGCCCGGCCGGAACATGGAACGTCACATCGAGTGTCACCGGTTTATCCTCTGCCGTCACCACATCCTGATCGACCAGCATCCGGTCGAGACCTTTTGCATACACGTTGACCCGCGGCGCGCGTCCCTTCGGCCGTTTCATCCCGCTGAGCTTGATCCGCATCCGATAATCGCCTGAGACAGGAAAGTCCGTGCTCACATCCACGCCGTCCTGCGGCCACAGCTCGACACGGGCCTTGTCGGCCAGCCCGAGTTTTTCCGCCCGCTGCCGCTGCTGCCCGTGATAACGGAGATCCCAGACATCCTTGCGGCGGGAGATTGTTTTCGGCGGCGCCGCCGGCATCGCTTCATTCACGATCGTCTCCGCCGCGGCCAGATACTTCTCCACATGCGCCGGCGAGAGGGACAGCACCGAGCCAATGCGCTCGAAGCCATGCCATTCGGGATCCTCCGGCAGTCCGCTCGGATCGGAGGCGTTGAAATTCACCCCGAGCAAGTCCGCAATCGTGTTGCCATACTCCTCGCGCGTGAGCTTGTGAAAGGTGACCCGATCCCGCTTCGCCAATCGCGCGGCCTCGCCGTCCTTGAGCTGGCCGGCGATCCACTCGACCACGCGGGCCGCCTCGTCGGGTTTCGGCTTCGGCTCATCCTCCGGCGGCATCTCGCCCGAACTGATGCGGTGCATCACATCACCCCAATGCGCGGCCCCGAGCGGCGACGCAAAGTCCCGCGTCAACGTGTCTATCCGGAAATTCCCCTTCTGCTTCTTCTCCCCGTGACAGGCGACACAGTGTTCCGCGAAGAACGGCTTTAGCGCAGAATCGTAGCTTGCCACTGCGCCGGCCAGTTCCGCCGCCGTGAGAGAGAACTTCGCGAGGAAGATCAAACCCATCAGCAGCCGCGGGAGCTTCGTATCGCTAATCAAGGGCACCGGCAATTGACTGTCATGCATGGCCCGGAATTCAAGTATGGTGTGCAACTGGGCGCCGTTGTTCATGCCTTCTTCATTCGAAGCAGGATATCTCGAAAAGAGCAGTATCCCGGAGGCGCGCCGCACATCCGGGGGATGCCGACATGCAATTCCACGCGTGCGGTTTGCTTTGTTCGGGAACCAGGCTAACTATAGCAATAGCATTTTAGCAGACGCTTCACCCGTGAACTGTCCCATCTGTAATCAGAAGATGCCGTTTGGCCTGCAGATCCATCTGGCGGCCGCGCACGGTTCCGCCCAGGTCAAACAGCAACTCCGCTCCGCCGAGGAGGGAAACGCGGCCTCGGCCCGGAGCATTCAGCGACAACACGCCAAAACCCGGCCAGGCCAGGGCTTTGCCAAGAAATCCCGCAAGCGCCCAAACCACCGGGTTCGCTCGCGCGGGGTGAACGCGGCGAGTCTCAAATCAGCCTAGCTACGGGACGGTTCAATTGGCCGATACCCACTGAAACGCGGACGGCCAATGTTCCATCTGGCCCGTGAGCCCAACAGGGTCTTCATCCGCGTGGTCCTGAAAACACGAACGCTGTACGGACAAGGACACGAACAGGAGGGGCCTGATATTCTTGGAATCGATACCCCAGGAGCAAGGAATGGGCTGTCGGCTGCAAGAAATGGAGCAAATTAGAACTGTTCAAGCAGGCGAATTCTGCCGATCTTCCGCGCAACGGATGCGAACCGACCTACCAAGGTTGAGGAGAATGGAGTCGTGGTGGCTGGCTTTAGTCGTTTGCTGGCAGGCGACAATTTTGCCTTTCCAGGCTGCGACTGAGGAGTCCTTCAAAGATCAGGGACAACCATGGAGATTGTTGTCCTTTGCCGAGGACGCTGAGCTCACAGGCAAGAATGTTTTCCACATCGACTTTCAGAGAGGAGAAAACCCGTCCACGCTCGAAAAAGTCTGGCTGGCCACCTCGGGCGGCTTGCAGGAGTATGATGGTTATGGCTGGCGTCAGCACGGGGTCGCACAGGGATTGCCGAGCGATTTCATCCGCTGCGTGTTGGTGACCCGCCGCGGAGATTTGTGGGTCGGGACCGATCGAGGCGCGGGAATCTACGACGGTAAAACGTTCCGGCTCCTCGCCACGGAAACGAACCTCGCCGGCCCCAGCGTCCGACGGATGGTCGAAGACATCGACGGAACAATTTGGTTTTGCAGCGATCCGTGGCCGAGTTCCGCCCGCAGCGGCGGATTGACCTCCCTGCGCGATGGAAAGTGGACGGCGTTTACGGTGAAGGATGGATTGCCCAGCGAATACGTGGTCAATTATTTCAGGGACGCCTCCAACCGCCAGTGGGTGGTGACGAAGGACGGCATCGCGAAGTGGGGCGGGTCGAACTGGGTGACGTCGCTCACGCCAGGAGTTGGGAGGGATAGTTTCTCATCGGGCTGTTTTGCGGAAGCTCCGGGACGTCCGCTCATGTTTTCGTCCGGTACCGATGTCTACCTTCTGCTGAATAACGTTTGGACCAGCCAGCCAATTTCCACAAAATATCCTCACCATCAGCACGGCATTTGTACGACGAAGGACGGAAAGATCCTCAGTAGTGTTTCCACGAGTCCAGGCCGGAAGACTATTTCGGAGTGGGGCAGCGCCGGGTGGGCCGGCGTGTCGGCAGAGTTCGATCTGCCGCGCGGCTACAATGAGGACATTCGCGAGTCTCCCGACGGAAACATTTGGGTGATTGGATTCGAGACCGTCATCTGCTGGCGTCGGCACGCCCAATGGGAAGTGTTCCGCAACGTACCGCCTCCCAAGTTCGTCGAGCCATCGAACCGAATCTGGTTTGGCAAAGATGGCTGGGGCGTTCTGCCGGCGTTGACGCCGGTGCGGTTCGAGCGCGGCTACTGGGAGCGGTTGGAGTCACCTTACGACGACGTGTTTCCTGACGGGACTGGCGCGGTTTGGGGTTGGTCATCCAATGGAGTGACACGCTGGGTCGGAACCAACACCTCGCAATTCACGGAGTCTGATACCGGGCTGAACGTCATCCAAGCTGGGAGGAGCGCGCCAGCCGGCGCATACTGGTTGGTGGGACTGAATCGAAACGGCCAGCAGGCAACCGCGTGTTTTCTCGACGGACATTGGGAGCAATACCCCTTGCCGAATGTTTCAGGAACGTTTGCGAAACCCGGAATCGCCGCACTCCGAGACAGCCTCTGGATGATATCGCGGCCATCCGACCGGACCAACGCGGTCGCCATCAACATCTCCACCAACAAGACGACTCTGGTGGAGGTGCCCGCCGCCATTCTCAGCGAATTCCATCACGGGCTGCATGTCAGCGCGGATGGATCCAACGTATGGCTCTACGGCGACAATGGCCTGTATCGAACTCACGCCGGCAACGGACGGTGGGAAGCCATCACCAATCTTCCTGGTCGAACTGTCGTCGGCCTGGTCGAGCGGGGCAATGAAGTTTGGGTGGGTTGCAACGGGGCAACCGGCGGGAGCATCGGCCTGGCGCGTTATCGGGATGGCGAATGGAAAACATTCCCCATTCGGTCGCTGATGAATCTCTCGCTCGCCGCGGACCTGACTCTGCTGATTGGCGGCAAGGGCGGTTTGACCGTGGTTGAGAACACGCGTGACGCCATCCCCATGGAAATCGAATTCCCCGAAGACATTCGAGCCGATGGAGTGGTCAAAGATCGCAACGGCGATTACTGGGCAGGCAACGATACCACGCTGCTGCGCTTCAATCCGGATCGCATTCCCACCGAGACGCGGATCGTAAGCGCGACCACCAACATTCTCCACGGAGGACGCTTTACCATCACCATTGATGCGATCGAGCGGTTCAGACCATCCGGCCATCGCGAGGATCACTCCTTCTCCTGGCGAATTGACGATCAGGAATGGAGCCCGTTTCAGCAGAGGCTTGGCGGAGGACTCTCCATTCCTGACCTCGCCGTGGGGGCACACTCGATTGCCGTCCGCTCGCGCGATGCCGGGGGCGATATTGATCCGACTCCCGCGGTGTTCGAGTTCACCGTCCATCCCCTGCCCTTGCAAAGCAGAGGATGGTTTTTGGCGTCGATGGCGGCTGTGATAATTCTGCTGGCCTCGTTCGCATTCGTTGCCATTCGCGCGCGCACGGAACTGGCCTCCTACGCCCGGACACTCGAACACAGGGTGGCCGAAAGGACGGCAGCGCTGGAGGCCGAGCTTGCAGAACGTCGGCGGGCCGAGCAGGAACGCGAACGACTGGTCTTGCTGGTCGAGCACAGCGCAGACTTCATTGCCACCGCTGAGTTGAACGGTCAGTTGACCTATTTGAATCCCGCTGGCCGTCGGATGATTGGCTTCGGCGAAAGTGAGGACATCCGGAAGTTGAACTTTGCCGACTACGTTCCTGAGCGCTGGCGCTCGTGGTTCATTGAGACCGTCGTTCCCATCGTCCGGGAGAAAGGGGTGTGGGAAGGCGAGATGCAGCTCTTTCATCTGCAGACTAGGCAGCTCATCGACATCTCCCGATCGATGTTCCTCGTCAGGAACCGGGAAACCGGCGATCCGATCGGCTTCGCGACCGTCACGCGCGATGTCACCGCCCGTAAGGCTGCTGAGAAAGCTCTCCTCGAAAGCGAGGAACGCTTCGCCAAGGCGTTCCGGGCCAACCCGGCCATCATCGCCATCAGCACTTATCCCGAAGGCAAATACGTGGATGTGAACGAGGCCTTCACCGAATCGCTTGGCTTTACCCGCGCGGAAATTCTCGGAAGGACCGCGCTTGAACTCGGGGTGTGGTCCGTGCCTTCCCAACGGCAGGCGATCACCAAGGCCGTGGGCGAACGTCGGCTTGTCCGTGGCGTCGAATGCCAGCTCCGCGCCAAGTCCGGGGACATCCTCACAGTGCTCGCTTCGGTGGAGCTGATCGAGCTGAGCGGACAACAATGCCTGCTGTTCATCAATCACGACATCACCGACCGCAAGGCATCCGAGAGAAAGGTCAGCGAAGCCCAGGCGCGATTTCAACAGCTCGCGGAGAACATTCGCGAAGTGTTCTGGCTCACCAACGCCGAGAAAAGTCAGATGCTCTATATCAGCCCAGGCTACGAACGAATCTGGGGACGTTCCTGCGAGAGCCTGTATCGTTCGCCCGAGTCCTGGCTCGAATCCATCCACGCCGACGACCGCAAGCGCGTCGCCAGCTCGCTCCCGGAGAACCAGTCCCAGGGAACCTACGACCTCGAGTATCGTATTCTGCGGCCTGATGGTTCGGTCCGATGGGTTCATGATCGCACCTTCCCGGTGCGTGACGCCTCAGGCGCCGTCTATCGTATCGCGGGCATCGCCGAAGACATCACAGAGCGGCGGCAACTCGAAGCGCAATTTCGACAGGCCCAGAAGATGGAAGCCTTGGGCACGCTCTCCGGCGGCATCGCCCATGATTTCAACAACATCCTCGGAGCGATCTTCGGCAACGTCCATCTCGCGAGCCTTGATTTGCAGCCCAGCCACCCGGCCTCAAACAGCCTGGGCGAGATCCAGAAAGCCGCCAATCGCGCCCGCGATCTTGTCCGACAGATTCTCGCCTTCAGCCGACAACAACCCAAGACGCGGCAGAACATCGCCCTGGGGCCAGTCGTTCAAGAGGCCGCCGGGCTGTTGCGAGCGAGCCTTCCGGCTGGAATTGAGCTCGTCAAAACGTTGGATCCCAAAGCACCGAACGTCTTTGCGGACGCCACGCAGATCCATCAAATCATTCTCAATCTCTGCACCAACGCATGGCATGCGATCGGCGAAGGACCCGGGCGGATCGAGATCCAGCTTCAGCCCGTGGAAATAAAAGGAGAAGACTCTGCGCCCGCGCCCGAACTCCACCGGGGAGTCTACGCCTGCCTGTCCGTAATCGACAGCGGCCACGGCATGGACGCTTCGACCCTCGAACGCATCTTTGAACCGTTCTTCACCACCAAGGATCCCGGCCGCGGAACTGGCCTTGGCCTTTCAGTAGTCCACGGCATCGTGCAATCCCACGACGGCGTGATCCGCGTGTCGAGCCAGCGCGGACAGGGCACCTCATTTCATCTCTACTTTCCTGCGGCCGGGGCGGAGAGCGTTGAATCCACGCCCACCAAGCGCTCCCTTCGCAAGGGCTTAGGCGAACGGATCCTATATCTCGACGACGAAAAGCCATTGGTCGACCTCGCGGTCAAGATGCTGCGCCGGCTCGCCTACGACGCCGACGGCTACACCCATCCCGACGCAGCCTTGGAGGCGTTTAAGAGCAATCCCGCCTTCTACCAACTCATCATCACCGACCTCCACATGCCGGGGCTCTCCGGCATCGAATTCATTCAGGCCGTTCGCAAACTTCATCCGACCGTTCCCATCATACTCAGTTCAGGACACCTCACCGACGATATCGTCACTCGTGTGCGGAACATGGGCGTCACCCGAGTCCTGCACAAACCAAACACCATGGACGATTTCAGCGATTCCCTGCACGAGCTCCTCCACAAACTGCAACCCTGACACATGACTCCAGCAATCATTCTCGTCGTCGACGATGACACTCCAATGCGTTCGTCCATGCGGCGCAGCTTGGAGCGCGAAGGATACACGGTGATCGAAGCGGGCAACGCCAACGAGGCGCTCGCGCAGTTGAAGCACACTCCGGCGCAACTGGTGATCACCGACATCATCATGCCGGACGCCGACGGCCTTGAACTGGTTTTCGCCCTCCACCGCTCTCATCCGGACATCAAGATCATAGCGATATCCGGCGGCGGCCAGTTCGCTCGAATT
>JADJPG010000068.1 GCA_016713365.1 Verrucomicrobiota bacterium
GTGATGGTTGATATCACCCAGACTACGATCAGGCTCATGCCGCCACTTCGCGATGTGACACTCCGTCAGGCGCTTGACGCGCTTGTAAAGGTTGCAGACCGCCCAATTAAATATTCTATCGAGGACTACGCAACATCGTCTTCCTCAACTTCGCGCTCTGAGAACTTACGCTCGCCATACTCGTTTTCTTCAAAATTGATCAGATACATTTGTGCGAAAGGTATTCCACGAAAGGCCGCCTTCAATTTCGGAGAAGGACAGGGAGGCGGTGGTGGAGGAGGCGGAGGCGGTGGTCGTGGTGGTGGCGGTGGCGGCGGTGGCCGTGGCGGCGGTGGTGGTGGCGGTAGCGGTGGCCAAAGCGGTCAGAGCCAGGGAGGCGCGGAGTATGTAGGCGTGAGCCTTGCAGCTCAGCGGCAGGGGAACCAGCAGGGCGGCGGTCAGGCTCAGGTTCAACAAGCGACCCGGCGGCACGGTCGGACAGCTCCGGCGCCGAATTTCAATTTGCCTGGCGTAAATGGAGTTACGACGGTTACGCCGATGGAGCAAATGACTGCGGTTGCTCGTCAGTTTTTCACGACTGCCGGTGTTGATTTCAATGTTCCCGGCAAACAACTAATCTTCAACGATCGCCTGGGCCAGTTGATGGTTCGCGCGACATTGCAGGATTTGGACATCATTGAGCAGGCAGTTCAGGTTCTGAACATGGCTCCGCCTCAGGTGACAATTGAAGCGAAGTTTGCTGAAATTACCCAGCAGGACAGCAAAGCTTTGGGATTTGACTGGTTCTTGGCAACACCTTGATGCGAAATGGCGGTATCGGTTTGCAGGGTGGCTCTGCGCCATCGTATGGCTCTCCTTCTGGCTCTGGTTCTTCTGCGAATCCGTCGGGGGTTTTCCCCGGGCAAGTATTCACAGACCCTCTCAACCCGGTCTTTCACTCCCGGGAGGTGCCCGAGCACGATTCCCTCATCCGCATCAGACAACTTGATCACCGGTGGCCTTCGTAACAGCGCCCCGCGTTGGGTACACTCACCGGAATTCTGACGGATCCTCAGTTCCGCGTGGTTGTTCGCGCGTTGGAACAACGGCAGGGAGTTAACTTGATGAGCGCTCCGAAAGTGACAACGCTCAGCGCGCGGCAAGCGCAGGTGAAAGCGGTGCGTGTTCGATATATCATTACCGACTTGGATTTGAATCAAACCTCTGGCGGGGGTGGCGGTGCGACCACGACAGGCACGACCACCGGTGGCGGTGGTGTGGGATCGACAGTCCAACCTTTGGCCGAGCCGTTTGAATTGGGTCCCGTTTTGGACGTGATTCCGTATGTGTCGGCGGATGGTCATACAATCCAGATGACGATCATTCCGACGATCAAGGAATTCGAGGGCTACGACTTGGAGAACGCGCAGCTCTTTCAGGCTCAGGCCCAGTCGGTCGGTGGTGGTGCCACGGTGGGCAATCCATTGTCTCAAATTACTCCTCTCCCGATTTTCCGTCTTCGTCAGGTGGTGACGAGTGCCATTGTCTGGGATGGCCAGACGGTTGTTCTGGGTGGATTGTTGTTGGATGAGACGACGAAGACGAAGGACAAGGTTCCTTTCTTGGGCGACATGCCTTTGCTCGGCCGGCTATTCCGGAGCGAGTCGAGTGCTGGCAAGAAGACAAGTCTTGTGATTTTTGTTACGCCGACGATCATCGACCCTGCTGGAAACCGCGTGCATTCCGACGAGAACCTTCCGTTCGATCAGAACAGCATTCCGCAGCAGGCGAAACCCATTACCCAATAACAAGCCACTGTTAAAGGTGATGGAGACCGGTAGCGGAGAAGGACCGTTACTCCGGTAACTCGGACGTCACTGTCACGATGCCGACGGACAAGGCCAAACCAGTTACTAATTGATGATGGACATACTTACGCACACCGCGCCTTTCACGCGATCCGCGAGTTATCGCCGACGACTGGCGCTCCACCAGCGCGATCTCGGTTTCATCAAATACTGGCGAAACTGCAAATGCAGCTCAAACCTTCCCACGCTGGTGGTGTGGGATGGCGGCCCTGCGTCCGAAGCGCACCGCCGAGCATCCCGACTATAAGGCTCAACGGCCGCCGATGCCTGATTCGCTGGGTGACCAAATTGATCAGATTGGCAGTATCTTTCCGCTGCTGGAGTGACTGCCTGTTGCCAGGACGGTGTCGAGGCTGACGATTGGATTGCCTCCTTCGCTTCCCACGGGGCGGAACTAATGCATGTCGTCATTGCGAGTTCGGACAAGGATTTCATGCAGTTGGTGTCGCCGCGAATTGGGTTGGTGAACCCGAACGACAAGAGTGAAAAGATTTGGGCTGCCGCGGATGTCTTTGCCAAGGCCGGTGTCATGCCCGAACAGGTGGTGGACTGGCTGTCCCTGGTGGGAGACGCAGTCGATAACATTCCCGGAGTGCCCGGCGTTGGTCCCAAGACTGCGACCGATCTGCTTTCCCGATTTGGTTCCGTCGCAGGAATTTATTCCCGGATTGAAGAGGTTCCCTCCAGTCGACTGAAACAAAATCTGCAAGCGGCGAAGGAAGCGGTGATTCGGAATCAGCGGCTTATTCGCCTCAAGCCCGATGGACTGGCGGCCCAGTTGGACGAGCTTCAATTGAAGCCGGTAAACGTGGAGCGCTTGCGTCTGCTATACGCTCAATGGGGATTCAAAACCATGCTGGCTCAACTCGAGCCTGCTCCACTAACTCAGGGAGCGCTACTGTGAAGCTCCTCGGCTACCATTCCATTTTCCGTCTGCTAGGCGGGGACCTCGCTCCGAGTTCTCTCCGCATTTTCACTTCATCGCAGCAATCTGAGTGGGCCCATCCGCGCTTGGCTGGAAGTCATCATGGACAAAGCGGCAACCCACTGTTACATGTTAAACACCTTATGTTACCTCCGCTCAGCACGCTGAGGGCACAGTCTTTTTGTGCTCCGGCTTTGGCGAAATATTGCTGGCTGCTCGCCGCATTTCTGGGAACCAGCTTTGGTGCCCTCTCATCCGCCTCCGCAGAGGAATTGCTCTTGGGAAATTTGCCGGGGGAACAGGATTTTCCAGCCGTTCTGCTCCACGATACCGGTGGCGTCGTCGCGTTCGAAGACAATCGGATTGGCACCGGCAAAGATGGCCGTGGAATCTCAGCCGTTCTTCTCGGGCAGAATCTTGAGGCTCAGGGGCAACCATTCCGTGTCAATCAACTCTCCCTCGGGAAGCATGAGAAACCACAGGTGGTGAAGTTGGGGAGTGGCAAGACTTTGATTTCGTGGGAGGTTCGTGCAGGAGCCAAAGCTGGAATTTACACCCGTCTGTTGGAAACCAACGGACAGGTTGGCGCGGCGGAAACTCTCTTTAGCACGCCGACCTCGAAGAAGACTATCAAGCAGACCGCGAAATGGGCCGCTCATTATCGCGGTAAGTGGAAGACTCGCACTCACAAATTCAAAGACCTGATTGCCAATACTCGCGAGCAGGTTGGTGCGGTGTCGGTTGCTTCGCTGCCGGATGGTGGGGCCGTTTTCGTCTATCAAGCGATGCGCCGTTGCGAAACCAACTCGTGGACTTTGGTCGATCAAACCTACCTGAGTCGCGGCAAATTTTTGACGAACGCCGTGCTCCGTCCGACCAAGGTCACGGAAGACTGGATGTTTGATGTGTTCATGCAACGGGTGAATGCGAACGGGGCAAAGGTCGGTCCTGAGGTTTTGGTGAATCAATACGCCAATTTTAATCAAAGAACCCCAGCTGTTGCGGTCTTGGAAAACGGCAACGTCGTCGTTGTATGGGTCTGTGAATTCCCGGCCACTTCGGACTGGAGGGCAAATTTCCGCGTGGATTTGATGGCCCGCATTTTCACTCCCGATGGCGGACCGGTGGGCGATGAGTTTGTGTTGTCTGCCAGTGATGTCATCGCCCAAGCCAATCCATCTCTGGTTCGGAGTGGTGGCGGATTCCTCGCCGCGTGGAGTCAGCAAGTCGGAACTGCTACATCTGGCTGGGATGTATACGCCCGTAGTTTTGGTGCGGATGGCACCGCCAGTGGTGCCGCTTTCCGTGTAAATGCTTTTACATCGGGAGACCAGTTCGCGCCTCGAATCGCCTCTTGGGGAGAGCGTCAGTTGGTGGTGTGGACCAGTGCCGGCCAGGATGGATCGGGCGACGGCATTTATGCGCGAAAATTGGCGTCCGGAGCCTTTGACGGGGGGGAGTTCGGGATTAACGAACAGACAATCAGCCGGCAATACCATCCCGCGGTGGTTGCGGACGGCGCTGGCCGCTCGATGGTGTTGTGGTCTGGATTCTCTGGGCGGACAGGGTTCGATCTGTTCTCCAAGATTCTAATCTTAGGTTCCCAATGATGAGGTTCTGAGCTGATACTCTCTAAGTGAAAACTATGATACGATTTTTAAAAGGAATCCTTTGCATCGCGGTGCTTGGTGGGGTGTTACAGTCAGCGAGCGCTTTTTCATTGTTGGGGCCATTTAAGGATGCTCGGTTTGACGGGGAACCGTGGCAGGATCTTGGTTTTGGCGGGCAACCGCGTGGACTGGGTTATCGCCTTATTGGAGATATTGGTGGTCCAATGTTTCCGTTTGAAGCGTACCGGTGGAACGTTCCAGTGATCACGTATGCATACGACTTTACCTTCCTCCGATACTTTGGAACGAATGGTGTAGCGGCGGTTGAGGAGGCGATTGCGATCCTGAATGCGTTGCCGCCGGCCTCGAGAATGAGTGAGGATTTGTCGGAGTATCCACTCGATACCAGGAGTGCGAATCCGACGGCCGCCGAGCTTGGCTTACTAGATGTCCGCTCGACGGCCTTGTCTGCGATGCTTGAGCAGATGGGCTTGGCCAAACCAGAGCGATTTGTTTGGGGCTTGCGTGGGCGATTCACGTTCCAAAACACTACTAACTACTCCGTAATTCAGATGAATTATGATCCAATCACGATCCAGCCCAGCCGGTTTGTAAATGGGGTGCTTTATAACTATCAGATTTTCGACGCTCTAGGTCGCCAGGGCGACGAATGGGCCAGTGCTATCGAGTGGTACCAACTCGATCCCTTGTATCAACCTTATAGTGCTGTTGCTGGAGGAGTGGGTGCCGGTGATTTCCAGCTGGGATCCAGTCCGGGAAATCCTGCGGTAACATTCACATCCGGGCGAGGCGGATTGCTAGATGGAGATTATTACACTGGTCTCACGCGAGATGATGTGGGTGGTCTCCGTTATCTGTTGAGTACAAACAACATGGTGTTTGAGACTTTGCCGACCACTGTTTTACCGCGATCGGGCGGAGCGAACGGTTCGCCTTGGGCTCCGGTTATTGCGATCGGACTTACCAATGGCGCTGGCTTATCTAATTTGGTGAGTACCATTGGTACCAACTTAACCAACTTTGTCCGGACGGCCCTTCGGCCAGGATTGGACAAACTTACATTTCAGCGCGTCGGCCTGTTGGCAAACACTTTCAACCCAATCACTCTTCGATACACTGACCGGTTCATCAATCCTACCAACGGTCGAATTGTAAAGCAGCCGGTCGAACGATTGGTTACGTCTCCCGATATTATTTTCTCGGTTCGAGATATCGGCCTCGCTGCGAATTCTGCGGTTCCGAATATTTATCGTCGGACAAATACAGACGGCTGGACGAATAACGCGGCCCTAAACACTTTCAATGGAACATTTAGTTTAGGTATTGGTGGACCTGGTAACATCACGCCGGGAATTGAAATCATATTCCAAGATCTATATTCCTACTGGTCCGAGCTTGGTGACGGGAGCATCGAGGACGAGTTCAGCAAAGCTGCCACTTGGGGGTACTTCGACGGTTCAACACGCCCCCCGGTTGTATTCCCAATCTACACGGATCCCGTGCGTCCTGAGTTTTCGTTGGAATATCTTCAAGATGTCGTCTTGAAGAAGACGGGTAACTAAATTTCCTCTCCGAAAGATGACATCTCCCATGAAACAGTTTCTCGCTCTGACGGGACTCTTTTTGTTCAGTATCGTTGCCGGGCAGGCGGCGCCTTCCCATTTATATCAATAATTCGCCAAGTTTTACGGCCACCAACATTGACGCTGTCGCGTGGCTAAATCGGGCGTACTTTTCGATCGCCACTCCGACTGGACTTCCGTTTGAATCTAAAAACACCCGGTTTTTCACGAATGGACCATCTTCATTTTCCGGCCCGTTTCCGGCTGGGACAATGTCCGTCACACCAGGGCTGCGCTTCTTTCGGAACACAGGCGGCCAGCGCCATTGGATGGACACATGGGTGAATCAGGGCAGCATATCTACTTACGATACCCGAAGCTTTAATTCAGGAGGTACTACGTTCCTTATCAATGATTCAACAGCCAGCATTTTGCACGTCGCCGCGACTAACATCACCAGCACCGGACCGCTTTATTCCGGCGCGCATGGTTTGATTCGCATTGAAGGTAACAACATCAATCTCAGGCGAAATTCCCTTCGCACCGGCGACTCGCAGGGCTTTTTTGGCTCTCTCAGCTCGGTGGGGCAGTCAAACTACTTAAACGATGTTGGGGTTCGCGACCTTGATTGGGGGGGGTGGGAAGGGGATGCGGTGGCCGCAGATCGCAGGCGTGGAATGCGGTCGGATGGAACCAGCAACCCGACGCTAACCCTGCCAGCTCCGTCTTCCACACTGCACGAAGTATTCAGGCCTTCTAGCTCCGGGTCCGGTATATTCACGTCTAGCTATAGAGTCCCGGGAAGTTTCCTCAGCGGAACGAATCAGTCAGGAGGTTCGGGCAGCATCGGGTATACCGCTGCGGTTCATACCGCAACATTGACCGCCACAAGCCGCTTGGTTCAGGTCGTATTCTATCCGACGAACGGAGCGGACACGAACTTCAGTACGGATGTACGATTTTACGACGTTTCTGGGGGCAATGGTCCGTCGATTGCGGTGGTTGGATTTCATTCAACTGACTTTGACATCGCTACCCAGTCTCAAACGACGGATTCTGTTTATCTCGTCGATGGACTCGCCGTAATTACCAATAATTTTTTTGCCCGCAACAACGCGGGTTTGACCCGGCGCCCAATTACGTACGCGGTAACTCGATTTCAGCCGTCTGAGTATACTAGTGGTTCTCCTGGCAACGGGATCTACTCGGACTCCCTATTTTCCAGTTCCAACATGCCCAACGTGACCGTCACCAATCGCTATGCTGCTTACGCCGCGTCGGTTGGTCTCCGTTCATCGAGCGACAGCGGAGTCATTCCGTATGGTGTGACAAATCTCCCGGGCCGAGTGGAAATCATTGGAGACACGGTCAATCTTGACCAGACCCGCATCCGTGCGGAATCTGCTCTTATCGTCAAGGCAAACAACCTGACGAGCAACCTCTTGGCCCAAGTCGATGCACCGACGCTCAATTTCGACGTCGGATCGAAAGAGTCATCGTTGGTGATCTCAAATCTGGCACCACCCTTCGTTCGTCGTTTGAACGGCAGTGTGGCGGCTTGGTCTGCCGTTTGGCAGAACACGGAATCCGTCCAGACCGGTACCAACACTTCGACCAACAGCGTGATCTTTCATGTTCTAATCGTTGAAAGCCTTCTTAGTGCACAGGTCCCTGTAACGGTAAATGAGTTTTCCGTACGCGCGACAAACGTCGTCATTCACGACGCCCTCTCGATCGGTTCCTCGTTTAAAATCGAAGGTAACGCCGTCCACTTTGTAAATGGACTGACTCTTCCATTTGGCGCTGATTTGTCGACAACATCCTTGGTTAACGTTCGGAATTTTACTAACGATGGTGTAATTACCGTTGCTGGATTGCAATCTCTTGGAGCCGATCGCACGCTCAGTTACTCCAATTACGTCAATCGCGGGACCAACATCGCGGCCACTGTGGAAATCAGGACACGCAATTTCGAGAACCCAGGCCTACTGGCAGCAAATGGCGGATTGTTATCCATTGATGCTGTCAATGCGACTCTGGTTGGACCCCCTCTTGAATACGTATTTTCTCTAATTACGAATGAATTCGGGGAGATTTCATTTTCATTCGAAGTCACGCAACAGCCTCCGGAGATCGATGGTGCCTCGGACGTACTCCATGCGCGGGACCTGACGGTGTCGAATTCCATCATCAATGCGGGAACCTTGATTCTCAGTGTTACCAATCATTTGAACGATGGCGGAAGCGCCGGGGGCAACACTTGGAACGTAACGGGTGGATTCAACTTCGCGCGCAAACCGGCGACGGGTGATTTGTCAGGAACGGAATTGCACTCGACAAGCCCCCGACTCGGTCAGGTGTTCCATTATTCCTCGGCGACCAACGCCGGGAATTCGTCGGCCGGATTCACCAACAACTTGGCGCTCTCGAAACTAATCTTGGACGGCGGGGAGGGCAGTTTCTTCCGCTTCCAAGGCAACGGCGTGAGCAATGCGATTTACGTCGATTTCCTCGAATTGCAGAACTACGCGACCAACTTTAATTCGATGTTCGGTTTCGAACCAAACATGATCATTTATTTTGCCAACGCCAACGTTCCCGCGAGCAAGTTGGATGGGGCGGCAGGCGGAGGGTTTCGCTGGGTCTCGACCCACGCCGGGCCGCTCAGTTCCACGAACATCACTTATCCGTCAGGAAGTAATTATGTGTTTAACATCGCCTTGGTGCAGAGCAAGGATTTGGATTCGGACGGCGATGGCATAGTCAACTCGGACGATGAAACCCCGATCTACGTTGCTGAAAGCGCAACGCTGTCGTTGACCTTATCGGCAGCGCCGGACCTTCGGGCGCTATTGAGCTGGAATGCGCTGGCCTACTCCAGCAATTATCTCGAGTTCAAGACGTCTGCGTCCGAGACGAACTGGCAGATTCTGACAAATTTCCACATGGGCCCGCTGACCTGGCCGGTGTCGGTCGACGATCCGATTAATGCCACCGGCGCGGCTCGTGTCTACCGGTTGCGAGTCGATCCCGGACCTTATTGAGCGGAATTGGTGTTGTGCGTGACCTTTGCGCTCAGTTTCGGGAGCGGCCCGGAGAAGAGCGGGGGAGCGCGAGAAAAATTTGCAAGTATGCTTATGATCAACCACGTGCAGATGCGACCGGGAGGTCGTTCTGAAATGGCAGCGCCCTACAGGATGGTGCGCACATTCCGTCTTATTCTGGCCGTTGTAGCTGCAGCATTCGCTGCCGTAGAGCTACCCGCGCAGGAGACTAACAATGCATTTGGCAGCGCCTATTTGTTGGAAGGGAGCCGTGGCTCAACGAATGGCAACACGTTTGCGGCGACCATGGAAGCGGGTGAGCGACGCTATATGACCGTGGGGGAGCAGTCGGTATGGTATACATGGACTGCGACAAACGGTGGGCTAACGACGTTCGAAGCAAACGTTCGGAGCAGTGATGCGGTGGTGGTGGTGTATCAGGGAGCCACGCTGCCTACTTTGGTTTCGCTGACCCCCGCCACTGAATCGCTTGCGAGTGCGGCAACGTTTTTCGCGACACAAGGAACGACATACAAAATCGCGGTCATTGGCGGGTTCAATCCTACCTTCCCTGGGCCGTTTACCTTAAACTGGCATCAAGGCCAGGTTCCGGAGACGCTTTTTTCCACTAATCGTTTTGCTGGGGAGTTTAAGTTTAGTGTGTCTCGCTATTCGGTTGGCGAATTTGATTCAAGTGCGGCTCCCGTTCCTGGAGCGGCGATTCCCTTCCGGAGTCCCGACGGCGCGGTGGTGACGGTTCAACGTGTAGGGGGCACCACAGGCAAGGTTCTCGTTGATTACCGAACGGTGGATGAATTTGGAGAAAACTATTTCGCCACCCTCATCTATGACATTACGGTAGCGACGCTGACCAATGGCATGGATATCACGTATTCCAATTCCGGCACCATCACCGGATTCCTCACCAACTCGTTTACTCAGGTTTCGAACTCGATACCTTTCTCCTATCCGACCAACTGGATCTCGGTGAACAATTTCTGCGGCACGGAGGAATCCTGCATCGTCACAAACTCCTTGCAGAACTGCTCTGACATGTCGACGGTGTGGGCTTGTCCCGGTTTGGACTACTCTGCAGTTCCTCTCTCCCACATCATCAGTACGGGAACCTTGGTTTTCGCCGACTTTGAAACTGCCAAGCGCTTCATTGTTCCAGTTTTTAGCAGTATTTTTCCAGGGTCTGGCACCAACGGTGCCGGAACCAAATCGATCCGTGTTGAGCTGTTCAACCAACGACTGGCTCCTGAGGAGATCATCAATGACACTGGAATCATCCCTCCGGTTCGGACCAAAACGGGCAGTTCGGCGTTTATTGATATTATCGAGACTTATCCGCTCCTCGGCGGATTTAACTTCTTTATTGAACGGACTCGCTATGCGGTCGAGGAGGACGCAGGGAGCGTCAATGTCGATATCATTCAACCCTCCGGAAGAGGCGGAAGAGTCCTTGTTCACGTCACGGGTTCCGAGAATGAAACGCTCTCTTGGTTTCCAACGGGGGGATCCGATTACGCTTCTGCTGGCCCCAATATTTATACAGAGCCTCTATACACGGATGGAACAACAGGATTTATCGGGGCGCAGGACTTCACCAGTCAGGATACCATCTTGGTCTTCGAGGAAGGCGAAACTCGGAAGACAATTACCATCCAGCTCAGTGACGACGACGAGGTTGAGTTCAATGAGGATATCTATGTCTGGCTGCAAGGAATTCTGATTCCAAATAATCCGCAGCCGAGCGGCAATGTGGAGGCATGGGTGAACGTGTTATATCAAGAGCAACCTGCAGGTGCATTGGACCGCGAGTGGAATGCGGATGATGTCAGCACTACTACGCCGCGATTTAATCCGTCTCCCGGCGCGAACAACATCGTGCGTGCGACGGCGGTTCAGGCGGATGACAAGACCATCATTGGCGGTGACTTCACCGCGTACAATTCGTTCCCTGCGAACCGCATTGCGCGAATGGATACCACAGGGGCCTACGATCCCTCCTTCAACATCGGCAGTGGCGCGGACGAATTCGTCGCTGCGCTAGCGATTTATCCAAGCGTTGGAGGCGCAAATGACGGGAAGATCGTCGTCGGTGGTGGATTCACATCGTTTAACAATATCCAGCGGAACGGCATCGCCCGCTTGAATACCGATGGATCGCTCGATGCGACATTTGATCCGGGTTTTGGAGTCAATGGTGTGGTCCGGTCGGTCGCGATTCAGAGCGATGGAAGGGGTAGTGATTGCGGGCGAATTCTCCCTAGTGGATGGGAAAACCGTTTTAACATCGCCCGCTTGAATGCAGATGGTTCGGTCGACTCCACTTTCGATCCACGGCCTCGGTTCTGACGGCGTCATTTGGGCTGTGGATGTCACTGAGACACCATCGCTCAAGATTTTTGTGGGCGGTGAGTTCTTGGATTTCAATGGGTCCTTCCGTGGGAATATCGCTCGCTTGAACGCTGACGGTTCCGTGGACCCGGCGTTCGAGCCTGGTGGCGGTGCGGACGGCCCGGTTTACGCCGTTGACGCGATGGATGACGGTCGGGTGGTGATCGGTGGATATTTTGAGCAGTTTGACTATCTACCGCGTGCGCGGATTGCGCGACTGTCGGGCAGCGGATTGCCGGATCCTACTTTCACCCCGGGAAGCGGTCCCAACGACTCCGTATATTCTATCGTGGTGCAGGGTGACGGGAAGCTGATGGTGGGCGGCGTGTTCACCAGTTACAATGGAACCCGCCGAGTGGGACTGACCCGTCTGTTCCCAAATGGAACCGTCGACACCAGCTTCTTGGATACCGCCTACAATCAATTCGCTGGTGTCGTCAATGACTTTGGATTCGAGCCGCCGAACTACGTCAATTCACTGGCGCTGCAGTCCGATGGCAATGTGATGATTGGTGGTTCCTTCTATCAGGTAGGCGGCAATTTCGCTGCGGAGATCAACAACAATTCCGCGCCGTACCTGTTCGAGGACGTGAACTTCGTCTGGACCCGTGGTGACAAGCGCCCCCGCTCGAACATAGCCCGTCTGCTCGGAGGCTACACCCCCGGTCCGGGTAACATGAGTTACGTGTTGAACCAGAACACGGTGGATGAGAGTGCTCCGATTCTAAGCATTCCGCTGCGTCGGTATGATGGACGACTCGGGACAATCGCAGCCTCCTCTCTGGGCTCGGATAATGTGGCGACCAACGGTGTGGATTTCCTTGCTACGCCTTTTGATGTTTCATGGACTGAAGATGTATTTTCCAATGAACCAATCTCGGTAGGATATGTCGGTGAATTCTACCATCTGGTCACAATCACGAATGACACTAGAATTGAAGGCGATGAGCCGTTCAAGTTGGACTTGGTCAATCCGTCCGGAAGCATTTCCCTCGGCGGAGCTGGGATTGGTGACTTTGAAATCATTCCGCTTGGTGGAGCCCTCGGAGTGCAGGAATCAGTTGGGCAGATTACCGATAATGATTTTAACAAAGGGGTAATCGCATTCTCGTCCGCGACTTACTACACAGCAGAGAATACTGCGTTCTATCTCGTGAATGCCGTACGCACCAATGGGTCAGTGGGCTTAATCAGTGTCCGCTGGTTCGCGTATGATGGCACGGCCAATTATGGCGCTGACTACACGGGAGTAACGTCCGGAACGATAAGTTTTGGGTCCGGGGAGACGAACAAGACGATTCGGATCGATCTAAAGGACGATTTTACTGTTGAGCCCGATGAATTCATCAATGTGGTCCTCACCAACGCCACGGGCGGAGCTACCATCTACGGCGCGACGAGCTCGGCCACTAATAATGTGACGGCACGACTATACCTTGTAGATAATGACCTACTGTCAGGAGGTCTCCAAACCGGCAAGGCCTACTTTACCGATACTACATTTTCGGCCCGGGAAAATGCTGCAACTGCGGCGGTGACCGTTCGCCGCCTGGGGGGAAATGTTGGCGAACTCCGGGTAAGCGTGGCGGTAAGTCCGGGCACGGCAGCCAACGGCGCCGATTATATCGGTTCAACCAATTCTCTCGTTTGGGTAAATGGCGATATCACCCCGAAGGTTGTGGCGATTCCCCTCTTGAACGACAACGACGTGGAGGGTAACGAAACCGTCAACCTACAGCTGGTCGCTCCCAGCCCCGCCGGCGCCACCGGCGCGGTGAACACGGCGACGTTGGTTATCGAGGAGGACGATGCACCCGGAGCGCTGTCCTTCAGCCAGGCGGTTTACGATGTCGACGAACGAGGCACAAACCTCACCGTCACCGTCGTGCGAACGGGTGGCGCGGGTGGAACAGTCTCCGTGGACTATCAATCGGGAGACCAGTCGGCGATCGCACCGGGTGACTATGCATCTATTTCCGGAACACTGACGCTTGGCCCGGGCATTGTCTCAACCAACTTCCAAGTGACCGTCGTGGACGACTTGGATGCCGAAGGCGAGCGGAGCTTCGGTTTGAGCCTGCTAAACTTCGTCGGCGCCACGGCTGGAACGGTCACAGCAGCCGAAGTACGGATCGTGGATGATGAAAGCCAAGGGAACCTTGCTGGTTCTCTCGATCCCACCTTCAACCCTCTGGCCGGAAGCACCAACTCAATCAATGCGGTCGTGCGTCAACCTGATGGCAAGATCATCGTTGGCGGTGACTTCGTTACGCTCAACCGGACTGCTCGCAACCGCCTTGGGCGTTTGAACGAAGATGGCACGCTGGATCCGACCTTCGTTCCGCGCAGTGGCCCCAATGGAATTGTGAACGCGATGGCGTTGCAGGAAGACGGTCGCCTTGTCATCGGCGGATTCTTTACCAGCTACGCTGGAACCAACCGCAGCTATATCGCGCGGCTGCTTTCGGATGGCACGCTGGACGGGTTCTTTAATCCTGGCTCCGGCGCGGACAACCCAGTTCATGCCACTGTAGTTTATCCGGACCGCCGCATTGCGGTCGGTGGAGCGTTCACCACCATGAATGGCATTTCACGGCCGGGTATCGCACTGTTGGAAACGAATGGAGCCGTCAGCGCCTCCTTCAATCCTGGACTCAGTGTTGCTGGGACGGTCTTTGCCATCGCCATCCAGCCTGATGGAAAGCTGATCGTTGGCGGTGATTTCGACACGGTCGGCGGGGTGACACGTCCAAACGTCGCCCGCTTAAACCCAGACGGCTCGCTTGACTTGGCCTTTGATGCGGGCACCGGTCCGGACGCTTTGGTGCGCACAATTGCTGTGCAGGCCGACGGCAAGATTCTCGTTGGTGGATCGTTTACGAATGTGAACGGCACCGCGCGTGGGTATCTGGCGCGATTGAACTCCGATGGTTCAGTGGACTCCACCTTCATGACTGCCGTGGAAGGAGGCAATGGTGACGTGAATTCTGTCGTATTACAGTATGACGGCAAAATCGTTGTTGCCGGCGAGTTCTCCCGTTTCAACGGAGTGACACGCAACGGTCTCACTCGCCTGAATCGCAATGGCAAGACCGATGCGACAATTAATTTCGGCTCCGGGGCAAACGCTGCCGTTAATGCTGTCATGGTCCAACCGGACCGCAAGTTGGTCATCGTCGGTCGCTTCACCAAATATGACGGTGAGACCCGCGCATACATTGCGCGAATCCACGGCGGTTCAATCGACGGCGCTGGCCTCATTCAGTTCGGGAACGTTTCGTACGAAGTTCTCGAGAATAGCATCGAAGCCACGGTCTTGGTGCAGCGCAAAGGGGGCACTACGGGAGATGTCACCGTGGATTACCAGACGATTGATGATACGGCGACGGCAGGGCTCGATTTCACCGCGACGAGCGGGACCCTTACGTTCCTCGAATCGGAAACTTTCCAGAGCTTTACTGTCCAGTTGATCGACGACTCGATTGATGAAGACATCGAATATGCTGGTCTGGTGCTGACGAATCCAACCGGCGGCGCGAGCTTGGGGGCGATTCCCAATGCCACCTTGGTGGTGATCAGTGACGAGACGGGTATCGGCTTCAATGCGGCAGAGCGGTCAATGAAGGAGTTCCGGTGGGTTCAGTGCTCGTTACCGTAACTCGAACAGGGTTACTCTCAGAGTCGGCCACCGTCGGATATTTCACCTCGGACGGAACAGCCACAGCTGGCGTCGATTATGTTCCCCGATCGGGCCTCCTTACCTTCTCGCCCGGCGTGAACGTGCTTACCTTCACGGTTCCAATCATTGACGACTCGCTGATTGAACCGCGCGAGACAGTCAATTTGAGTCTGTTCGCTGTGACCTCCAATGCATCGCTTTCTGTGACCTCGGCAGTGGTGGCAATCGTCGAGAACGACTTCCGGGCCGGCCAGTTGACCTTCTCTGCGACGAACTACGCGGTGCTGGAAGATGCTGGAGTATTTGAATTCAGCGTGATTCGCACAAATGGTTCAACCGGTGTGTTGACCGTTGATTACGAAACGGTCAACGGCACGGCATTGGGAACGAACGATTTCGTGACTCAGTCGGGAACGCTTACGTTCGTCGAAGGCCAGACCAACCAACTGATCACTTTGACCCTTCTGGATGATCTGCTGGTCGAAGGGACCGAAACATTCTCCATCCGGCTCAAGAATCCCAGCTTCGGTACAGTAATCAGCGGAACGACAAACGCGCAGGTAAACCTGCTGGACGACGACGTCAGTGTGGTGATCGCCGCTGGCTCGACGCTGGTTTCCGAAAGTCTGAACAGCAATGGAATCATCGACCCGGGTGAAACCGTTTCGCTCTCACTCGCGGTTCGCAATATCGGTTCAGGCAATACCCCGAGCCTTACTGCGACCCTCCTCCCGGCTGCTGGAATCGGCTCGCCGAGCGGTCCGCAGTCTTATGGAGTGCTTGTCGCAAATGGGCCATCTGAGGCGCGCACCTTCTCGTTTACCTCGACCGGGGCCACTGGCGACCGCTTGCAGGTCACCTTGCAGATGTCTGATGGCAGCGCCGCCACCTTCGCATATACCGTCGGAGGCCAGGCATCGCGCACGTTCTCGAATACCAATCGAATCGTGATTAACGACGATGCGCCGGCGAGCACGTATCCTTCTGGAATCGATGTGGCCAACCTCGGAGGCACGGTCACGAGCTTGACGGTCACGCTGACCAACTTCACCCACGACTGGCCGAACGACGTCGATGTGTTGCTCGTCGGACCTGGCGGTCAACGGGTGATGTTGATGTCTGACGCTGGCACGAATCTCCCCGTTTCGGGACTCAACTTGACCTTCTCAGATTCGGCGACAACGGCTATTCCACTGCTCACGCGTTTGCAGACGCGGACTTACAGCCCGGCGAACTACGCGGCACCTGGATTGAATACTGCCGATCGTTTTGCGGCGCCAGCGCCTCAGCCGATTGCGCTGACCGATCCGTTCCCGTATACAAACATCTCACTCGCCGTCTTCAATGGCACGAGCCCGAACGGCACCTGGTTGCTCTACGTGATGGATGATACCTCTGGTCAGGCCGGCAGCATTGGCGGTTGGAGCCTGAACTTCCAGACATCCGACCCAGTCACTCCGGCGGCAGGCGTCTCCGTCTCGGACCTTGCCGTCAGCGCCTCGGCGGCTTCCTCATCGAGTGTGGTGGGCGGTCATGTTACTACAACCTTGACGATCACCAACAAGGGACCCGCTCTGGCGAACAATGTCGCATTGATCGAACAGCTGGCGCCGGGCTTGTCGTTGGTTTCCGCCACTCCGTCCGTCGGCACTTGGGCGAAAGTGCAGAATACGCTGACGTGGACAGTGGGAAGTCTCCCGAATGGCGGAACCGCCTCTATCACCGTCGTGACACGGCCGCAATCCGTCGGCGTCATGAGCAGCGCCGTGTCTGTGGCGGCGAATCAAACGGACCTCAACACCGGTAACAACTCACTCGTGTTGACGACGACCGTGGGAGGTGTGCCGACTTTGGCGGTGCTCCGCTCTGGAAACTCAGTCAGCCTGTCGTGGCTGGCCAGCTCCGGCTTCAAGCTGCAAGTTTCAGACTCGTTGACGTCCGCCAACTGGACGGATGTGGGAACCGTGCCGCAGGTGGTTGGCGGGCAAAACGTGGTTTCCATGGTCGCTGCGGGCAACAAGTTCTACCGCCTGCGCGCTCCATAACGATTGGTTTCAAATCACGCCGCTGACTTCATCTGAGGTCAGCGGCGTTTTTGTTTCCGGTTCCTGTCACCAGAAGTTAGGGCTGGCGCGGCGTGAGAGATTCGGAAGCTTGCCAACGTGATCTCACGCCAGTTAAATCGCCTGCGTGTCACAGCAACAGACTTTGCGACAGAGCGTCAGTTACTCGGGAATCGGCCTGCACAGCGGGAACCGGGTGACCATGACCTTGCTGCCGGCTCCGCCTAATACCGGCATTCGTTTTCGGCGCGTGGATCTCGACGGGAAGCCTGAGATTGAAGCGCGGATTGAAAACGTTACCCAGACGAATCGTTCCACCACCATTGCCAAGGGCAGCGCGAAGATTCAGACCGTGGAACACGTTCTGGCCACGATGGCGGGCTATGGCATCGACAATGCGGTGATCGAAGTGGACGCGAACGAGCCGCCGATCGGCGATGGCAGCGCGCGCGAATATTGCAAGATGGTGGAGCACGCGGGCATCTCCCCGCAGGCGGAGATTCGGGAGCCCTACCGCGTCACGGAACCGTTGCAGCTCCAGACGGACGACACCTTGATGTCGATCTTCCCCCATGACCGCCTGAAGATCTCCTGCACGAGTTCCGACAAGGCCGGCCGTTTCTCCCAGTTCTACACGGTCGAGATTTCGCCCGAGACGTGGAAACGCGAGATCTCCCAGGCCCGGACATTCTGTTTCTTCGAGGAGATCGAATACCTGATCAAGAACGGTTTGATCAAAGGAGGCAGTCTGGAGAATGCCGTGGTAATTCGCGATGACGCCGTGTTGACCACCGAGCCGTTGCGGTATCCGGAAGAATTTGTCCGTCACAAGATTCTCGACATCATCGGCGACCTATCCCTGGTGGGGCGCCCGCTTTGCGGCCACATCGTGGCGGTGCGGCCGAGTCATTCCGCCAACTGCGAACTGGCCCGGCTGATTCAAGGCCAGATGCGAAAGCCGCTGCAGACGATGCAGACGTTTACACCGCCGCCGCCCGCCGCGGAAAAGAAAGCTGGAGGGCTTTCCATTGCCGAGATTGAGAAGATGATGGCAGACGGTTCATCGCTGGACATCAACCAGGTCATGAAGATTCTGCCGCATCGGTATCCGTTCCTCATGGTGGACAAGGTGACGAAGATCGAGGGCAACAAGATCACGGCGGTGAAGAACGTGAGCGTGAACGAGCCCTATTTCCTCGGACATTTCCCGAACCATCCGATCATGCCCGGCGTCATGCAGCTGGAAGCCATGGCGCAGGTGGCCGGCATTCTCATGCTTCGACAGGCGGACAATTTCGGCAAGCTCGCTTACTTCATGTCGGCAGAGAGTGTGAAATGGCGGAAGCCAGTGCGGCCCGGTGACAGCTTGGTGATCGACGTGGAGCTCACGAAGTCCCGCGGCAAGATCGGCAAGGCGCGTGGCGTTTGTTCCGTCGACAACGAGCCAGTGAGCGAAGCGGACGTGACGTTCATGCTGATCGATCGCGAGGCGTGATGACCAACGTTCATTCCACGGCGGTCATTCATCCCAAGGCGCAGATCGGGGACGGATGCGAGGTTGGCCCGTATTGCGTCATCGGCGAGAACGTGGTTCTCGGCCCGGGCTGCAAACTGCATTCGCACGTTGTCGTTGACGGTTACACCGTTCTGGGGCGCGAGAATGAGATCTTCCCGTTTGCGAGCATCGGGTTGAAGACTCAGGATCTGAAATGGAAGGGCGGCATCACGCGCACGGAGATTGGCGACCACAACACCTTCCGCGAATACGTCACCATCCACAGCGCGACGAGCGATGGCGAAGTGACCTTGGTCGGTTCGCACAATCACATCCTTGCCTACTGTCACCTCGCGCACAATGTCCAGCTGGGCAACCACGTCATCATGTCGAACGTGGACACGCTGGCGGGACATGTCACCGTAGAGGATCACGCGGTCATCGGTGGACTCGCTGCGGTCCATCAATTCTGTCGCGTGGGCACGATGTCTATGATCGGCGGATGTTCGAAAGTCGTGCAAGACGTCCCGCCCTACATGATGGCGGATGGCAACCCGGCGCAGACGCGAACAATCAACAAGGTGGGACTGGAACGTCGCGGTGTCTCGGAAGTATCACAGTCGGCGCTGAAACAGGCTTTCAAGATTCTATTCCGGGAGGGTCTCACGAACACCAACGCGCTGATCAAAATCGAAGCGGAGTTGCCGAAGTCGCCGGAACTGGAGCATCTGATTAACTTCGCCCGCACCAGTCAGCGGGGATTGAGCAAGTAACGCCCAGCGTCCCAGATAGGAGGAGTTCGGGCCGGGCGGGGCGGGGCTGGCAAGGGTTTTGTGCGCGGCTCAACGGCGGCGCAGAACAATCGTCAGGTTGTCGGCGAGATTCACTTTCCCGAGAAGCAGTTCCACGGCGGAGTAGGCCCAACGCGCGGGGAGCAGGGCGGGGCTTTCCTTCCATCCGGTGGTTTTGCGAAGCAGCTTCGCGCGATCCGCATCGGGAACACGTTCCTGCGGTGACCGCCAGTCCTGCCACAGCACCAGGGGATTGAAATGGGTGGATTCAATCGCGACGACGGCGAACTCGGAAATCTGTCGTGTGAGTTGAAGCAGCGTGGGTCGGGAAAAGTAATTCAAGTGCTCGTCCATGATGTAGCGATACCGTGAGCCGAGGAAGCGAACGGCGAGCGAGTCCAGATTTGGCACGAGGACGAAGCAGTGTCCGCCGGGTTTGATGAGGGAAGCTGCGTGCGCCAGAAACGCGAGTGGATCAGAAAGGTGCTCGAGCACGGCCCAGAAGGTGACGGCGTCGAACGTTGATGGCGCCAATGACGCGTCGAGAAACGGCTGTCGAATGACGCTCAAGCCTTGTTGCTTGGCGTAGTCGAGAGCGGGGCCGGCTACGTCCATTCCGAGGACATCGTAGTCGCCCGGGAAAAGGCGATTGAGCGAGTGCAGGAACCCGCCGGTTGAGCAGCCGACATCGAGCACACGACCGCTGAGGCAATGCCTTCGAAAGATGCATCGCTCGCGGGCGAAACGAATCGTGGCGTAGTCCCCGGCGGTTTTGTCGGGCGAGAGGTAGAAGGGTCCAGCGAGATGGTGGTAGAAGTCGCCGTTCACGAGTTCCGCGTCGACTGGATTGGCGTAGCGCATGGAGCAGCCGGGGCATTGGACGACGCGGAGCCGGCCCTTGATCCAGACGGGCGCGCCGGGTTCGGCCTGGCAGACCGGGCATCGGCGCGATTGCACGGGCGAAGCATCCGTCGCTGGAGTCATTGCAGGGATTGAACCGTGGCGTTGGGCGGGAGGCGACATCGAAGTGCGGCGCCTGCGACTCCGCGGTGCCAAGAAAGAGACTGGGTTGGGCAATTTCAGCTAAGCGACGAGGGCAGGTGGGGAGTCTGTTGAGGTAGAAGAGTGGGCGGTCAGCAAAGTCGGTTGATCGCCGAGAGAGAAACGAAACCATTAACCATCTCAGGCTTATGCTACCGAAATACACAGTCGAGTATGGGATTCAGTTCAAGAGAAGTTCCCCGACCTATCATTACTCCACGGACGATCCGGTGAGCTGCGAGGAGTTCCTCACCGAACTGCTGGAGCGCGCCTTTCACATCATCGAAGTGAAGCACGAAGGGGTGGCGTTGAGCCGGCCGGAGTTCGATAAGTTGGTGAAGAACGCTGCCGCAATGCTCGCTTCACGTCATCTTTGCGCGTCACTGCGAATCAAGCCGGAGGAAGAACGCTTCCGCTTTGGATTCGCCGCGTAGTTGTTCGATCAAGCTGCGGAGTTTCTTCAAGGACTCCGCGTGAACCCTGCGTTCAACTGGAGTGCTGTTATGAAAATGAAGTTGGTTGCGATACTGCTGGCCGGTCTGCTGGCCGGAGGCCTTGCGGTGGGACTGGCGCAGAACAAGAAGTCGCGCGCGACGAAGGAGTTCATGCGTGACAAGCTGGAACTGGCGCAGGGAATTCTGGAGGGCTTGTCCGTGGAGAACTACGCTCTGATCATCAGCCGTTCACAGAAACTGAGCGCGATGAGCCAGCAGGCGGACTGGAAGGTATTTGAGAACCCGGACTACGAGCAGCAGAGCATTGCGTTCCGCCGGAATGTGGACGCGTTGACAAAGGCGGCGAAGAACAAGAACCTCGATGGAGCAACGCTGGCCTATGTGCGGGTGACGATGAGTTGTGTGGAGTGTCACAAATATGTTCGCGGCCGGCTTGTGGCCAGTCTCAATTAAACCGTTATAGCGTCATGGGTACACTTGAAGAAAGCATTCGCCAGCACCCGTTCCTCAAGGGAATGAGTGCGGAGCATTTCAAAATCCTCCTGGAGTCCGCGACGTATGCGGATTTCAAACCGGATGAAGTCATCTTTCGCGAAGGCGATCCAGCCAATCGCTTCTACCTGATTGAATCCGGCAAGGTGGAGTTGGAGTCACGCAAACAGGATCGTCCGCCCGTGCACATCCAGACCATCGGCGCGGGCGACGTGCTGGGCTGGTCGTGGCTTTATCCGCCGTATTATTGGAACTTCGAAGCGAAGGCGCTGGAGGCGACCAAGGCGATTTTCTTTTACGGCACTCGTCTGCGTGAGAAGTGCGATGAAGATCCGCGCTTCGGTCTTGAGCTGATGAAGCGGATGTCCGCGGTGATGCTCCAGCGCCTGCAGGCGACCCGCAAACAGCTACTCGAGGTGACGACTCACGGCTGATTACCACCGGGCGCAGCGGGACTCGCGGCGGACCACAGCGCGTCGCGAAGGCCCGAATTTCGTTTCACCGTTTGCAACACGGACTTCATCAGTACCGCTTCGGTGAACCAGACTTCCACTTCCTGAATCGCACGGGTGATCCCCGTGTAGATCAATTCGCGCGTGAGCACCGGAGCATCCCGGTCCGGAAGAATCATCAACACGCGTTCGAATTCGCTCCCCTGACTTTTGTGAATCGTCATCGCGTAGGCGGTTTCGTGTTCCGGGAGGCGCGCAGGGATCACGCTGCGGACGCTGCCATCCGATTCGGTGAACCACGCGCGCAAGGCTCCGGTGCTTTCGTCGGGCAGGAGGATCCCGAGGTCGCCGTTGAACAGTTTCAGGTTCGGATCATTCCGCTTGATCAAGATGGGACGCCCGGCGAAGTGCAGTCCACGAGCGGGCCGGCCGTTCGCTTCGGCGAGTGCTTGTTCGAGGCAGCGATTGACGGTCTCGACGCCGTAAGGCCCGCGTCGCACGGCGCAGAGAATGCGGAATTTCCCGAGCAGCTGAAGCCCCCGAAGCGGGTTCGTTTCGCGGACGAGTTCCGCGAAGCGGGGAAGACATTCATTGATGAGCGCTTCCGGCAAGGCCTTGGGTGCAGGGAGTTCGCGCCCGCGCAGACCGGGCCGGCCGAAATCGTAGTTCTGCAGCAGTTGCCTTGTCGTGTTTCCATCACCGTCGTTGACGGCTTGGCTGAGTTCGAGGATGCCGCTGCGGTCTGCGAACCGGTGGCTTTTATCGAGCTGAACAATGCAGCCGGAAAGTTCCGAGCGCACGTGTGCGCCATGGCAGATGTCGCCGAGCACAGCTCCGGCTTCCACCGACGCCAGTTGATCCTTGTCCCCGAGAAGGACGATGCGTGCGGTGGAACGCAGCGAATCGAAGAGCTTCGCCATGAGTGCGAGGTCGACCATGCTCGCCTCGTCCACGATCACGACGTCGTGGGGCAGTGGGTTTTTGCGGTGAAAGCGCGGCTGGCTGGTGATCGGATGAAGCCCGAGGAGCCGGTGCAACGTGAACGATTCCGTCGGCAGGCCGTCGAGAATTGCCTTCGTACAAGGCAGCGTGGGCTTGAGTTTGTCGATCGATTCCTGTAGTCGCGCGGCGGCCTTGCCCGTAGGAGCGCACAGCGCGATGCGCAAGGGCGCCTCTCCGGCGAGCTCCAGCAGTAAGGCGAGAAGGTACGCGGCGGTGCGAGTTTTGCCGGTTCCGGGTCCGCCCGTGATGACACAGAGCCCGCGTTCCGCCGCGACGGCAGCCGCGAGACGCTGGGCGGGATTGGAGTGAGGACCCGGCGGAAACAAGCGATTCAACAGATTTTCAACCTGCGCTGAGCGTTGCAGATCGAGCTGAACTCCGGCGCGGCTCCGAATGGCCGCGGCTAGATTGGTCTCATATTCCCAATAGCGATGCAGATAAAGACGTCCGGCGAAATCGAGCACGAGCGGAGTGAACTGGCCGGGTTTGCCTACGACGGGACATTGAAGGAGTTCCGCTGTCCATGAAGACAGGGCGGGCAGGCGATCGCCGTTCGGATCGTTGGGTTGAACAATGAGAACAAAACCGGCGACCTTGCGAAAATCGAGACAGAAATGTCCTTCCGCACGCGCGCGGCTGAGCAGCGCTGCGGCGAGAAGGACGGCGGGCGTTGCATCAGCGGCCAGCCGGGCGATGAACCGGGAGAATTCGCGATCGATGTCGGAGAAAGTCTCCGATTCGAGAATCTCCGGAACAACTGGGTGCATCGCTGGCGTGATCTCGAAAGGAGTCATATCTCGCTTGAGGAAGACCCGGTTCGCCAAACGCGACTCAGGTTTTCAATGAGTGTTCGGGATGGTCGCTGGCGATGGACGCCTAGTTCAGGGCGGCTGGGATCGATGCCGCGAACGAAAAGATAAAACACGCCGCCGAAATGGAGATCGAAGTCATAGCCCGGCTGCCGCAGCGCCAGATACTGGTGAACGGCGACGGAGTAAGCAACGACTGGAGCGTGTAATACTTGGCGGCCATTTCGCGATCCATCGCGGGACGATCGTAATCCTCGGCGCGATTGCCTAGCCAGTTGGATTTCCAGTCAACGATGTAGAACTTGCCGTCGAACACGAACACGAGGTCGATGAAGCCTTTGAGGAAGCCATTCGCCGGATTGAAGTTGAGGCGCTTCAATCTGGCGACGAGATCGGGCTGAGTGGAGAAATCGTGGACGCCAGCTGCGAGCAGGGCAGGGGACAGCTGTTGGATGGGGAAGAAGAATTCCAGCTCGTTCAGACGGTCCTGATTCGGGATGTGACGCAACGTGAAGTCGGGCCGGTCGTCAGCCAATGGCACATCGAGCGTTCGCTCGACGGCGTCGAGCACGGCGCTTCCGAAACGCGCCGGTGAAAATCCGTGCTCATTCAACGTCACGTTGACGAGTTGTTCGATCACCTCGCGGCTCGGTTCGGTGAAATCGAGTTCCTCGAAGAGCGTGTGCAGGCAGGTGCCGGCAGCGGTGCCCCGGGGGAAAGCGAAGATTCCAGTGGGCTCGATTTCCTCCGCTATGACAACCGCTGTCGTGGAATCCGCCCGATCGTAGTCCGGCGCCTCATCGAGCGCATTCGCGGTCAAGGTGGAGAAGCTGCAGATTCTCCAGTCTCGTGCGATCTGGCCAGAGAATTCGCGCGCTGCCAGCGTCGGACTTTCGTCGCGGGCGGGAATGTAGATTTCAGATTTTGCGGAGGGAATCTCCGCAACGACAATGACGGGTTTCTCTCGCGAGGTGTTCGCTTCCCGAGCCAGTGAACCGAGATCACCGCGTAGCTGCGTGTCAGTGAGCGCGCTGAAATGCGCCGCCATTTTGGACTGCAAGTCTGCGTCTGCGGCGATTGTCGGGTGGAGCAACCACGCCGCGGCGGAAGTGCCGGATTTATTGAAGGCGCCCCAGACGAAGTAGCAGCGATTGCGCGCGCGGGTGAGCGCGACGTAAAGCAAGCGCAGGTCTTCTGCGAGCCGCTCGCGGAACGCGAGAGCTTCGTGTGCGTCACGGTTGGGAGAATCGAAATCACAGATGAGCTCGGACAGCGTTTCGCCCGTGTCGTCCGTTTCCTGGCGGTGAAAGAACACCGGGTTAATCGGCGATGAGCGCCGACCTTCCGCTTCGACGGTGCCCCACAGATACGGGCAGAAGACGATGGGATATTCGAGGCCTTTGCTTTTGTGAATGGTGACGAGCCGCACGGCTTCGTCGTCGCGTTCGAGCCGCAGTTGATGTTCCTCGGCGCTGCGTTCCGCCGCGCTAATCTGTTCTTCAATCCAGCGGACCAGCGGTTCCGGCGTGAGGCGTCGTTCCTGCGCCGTCTGGTGAATCAACTCGCCGAGATGAAGCAGGTTCGTCAGTCGGCGCTCGCCGTCCTCATGAGACAGGAGCCGCTGGCGCACGCCGCTGCGGTGAAGCCACTGGCGGAACATCGCCGTGAAGCCGCGTTCGATCCATTGGGTGTGAAGTTCGTGGAACTCCTGCAGGGTGGATTGCCACTGCTGATCGTCGCGGACAGTTTGATCCAGTTCCACGCCGCCCCATCCAAAAAAATCGGTAACCAGCGCGGCGCGGACTCGGCGTTCGTCCTGCGGGCGGGCGAGGGCTCCGAGGACGCGGCAAAGGTCCGCCGCTTCGTGGGATTCAAAGACGCTCTCTTCGGTGTGGAGCACGGCGGGCACGTGGAGTTCGCGCAGCGTGTCCTGCATCCAGCGGGCTTGTTTCTTCTTTCGAACGAGCACCGCGATGTCGCGCGGCGTCAACCGTCGATCGCCGATCTTGGTGTTGCTGTTCAGCAGCCGGACGATTTCACCGGCGACTATCCTGGGCAGATCTTTCTCGCCATAGGCGGTCGCGATGGATTTGGCGTCCTGCTCGCGCGGGACAAACCATAAGTGCAACTGAGGCGCTGGCGAGTTCACTTCGGTGAGCCGTGTGAGATCGGCTTTCCCCGCGGCGAGGACTCGCTTGAACGGAATGGCCTCGAACAGGAACGGCGCTTTGGAGCGGGCGAAGACAGTGTTCACGGCGTGGATGAGGCCGGATTCCGAACGCCAGTTTTGGTCGAGGGTGAAACGACGATCCGCGGCCCGCGCGGCATCAAGGTAAGTAAAGATGTCCGCGCCGCGAAAGCCGTAGATGGCCTGCTTCGGATCGCCGATCAGAAACAGCAGCGCGCTCGCCCGGCTTTCGGCAGTGTCGAAGATGCGATGGAAGTTTTGATACTGGACCGGGTCCGTATCTTGAAACTCATCGATCAATGCGGCGCGATAGCGCTGGCGGAGCTGGAGGCTCAGGGCGTCTCCGCCGGGTCCGTGCAGCGCGGCGTGGAGGCGCGTGAGAAGGTCGTCGAAGGTTTGAATCTTCCGGTGTTGTTTCCGCCGCGGCAGTTCTGAACTGGCGAATTCGAGGAACGCGAGATGAAGCGCGATCACGATGTTCCCCCGGCATTCATTGACCACATCGCACTGGGTGAAGAAGGCATGCGTTGGCGTTGTGCCGTTCTTCTTGGTGTCCTCTTCGAGACTGGCGGCGGAGAAATATTTTAGGGCGGCGAGCGACTCGGGCGTGGGGCCATCGTCTGCGAAACAGCGATCGACTAGTCGGATATGCTCTGCATTGATGTCGGATTTGTTGTGGTCGCCCTTGGCCCATCCCTCGCCATTCCCGAGCGTGGCGAGAATCAAATCGCGCTGCGTTCGCCACAGAGTCGCGGCCCGATCGAATTCAAGACGCAGCTCACTGGCGATTACGTCGAGTGAACGATCGTTCAGCGAGGAGAGAACTTTCAGTTGCGGGTGGCGATTGTGTTCCCGCTGCAGTTCGAGAAACGTTTCGGGGCTCAGCTTTGCCGCGAGCGCGCAGCTCACGTTGAGCTTCGTCGTCTCGTAGAACTGCTGGCGCCAGAAATCGTCCGCGAGTTCCTGCAGCAGTTCGGTATCGTCCTTCAGCAGCTCGGTGTCAAAAAGCACGCCGCTCTCGAAGGCGCGATCCTTCAGCGTGCGCTGGCAGAATCCGTGGATGGTGAAGATGGGCGCTTCATCGAAGCCGCTGAGCGCGCGGTCCAGCCGGGCGAGCATTTCCTCGGCGCGATCCCGATGTGGCTGCACGAGGCGTTCCGCTGGGGAATCCGGCGAAGCACCGTTGCGGAATGCCGCAACGGCGTCGGTGAGCGTGCGGCGGATACGATCGCGCAGCTCCTCCGTCGCGGCTTCGGTGAAGGTCACCACGAGAATTTCCCGAACGGAAAGATCTCGTTCCAGAATCAGGCGGAGGAACAGTCCGGCGATGGTGAAGGTCTTGCCGGTACCCGCGCTGGCTTCGATGAGAGTAACCCCGGGATCGAGCGGCGTGGATTCGAGCTGAAAGGACGGCGACGGCGTCACGGCTCCACCTCCGTTCGATGTTCGATCATCGGCGCGAAGATTTGCAGGGCGAGGTTCTGGAAAGTTTCGTCCAGCGGTTCCGCGTCCCGGAAGCAGAGGGCGAAGGCGGGTTCGTCTTTCTCGCCTTCACGATTTTGGAAGGCGTTTCCTTCCCACGCGGCGCGGGCTTTATCGAGAGAACCTCTCGTGTTTCGGGACGGTTTGCTGCGAGCGCTCGCCGCTCCTTCAGCCTCGGCATACGCCAGTGCGGCGTTTGGAAAAAACTTCAAGGGCGAGGTGAGGTTCTGATGGAAGAGATCGATCAGTTCCGTCAGCAGCGCGGACGCCTTCGACACGGGGCGAAATTGATAAGTGATGTCCTCCCCGACCAGCGTCGACGCTATGGCGGGATGCTGGGCGCACGCCGCGAGATGCGTAATCCATGCGCGGATCTGATCCTTTGGTTTTAATTTTGCGCAGCGGTAGAGCAGGGGACCTTGTGGATTGCGGACGGACACCGCTCCGGTGAGATGAATTCCCTCGAGGTGAAGGTTGATGGTCAGCGGTTCGAGCGGTGCGCTGGGCCGGAATGGTTGAAGACGTTCCAGGAATCTCGCCACGACGTCGTGGTTGCGCTGGAGATTGACCGCCCCGACTTCGCCCAACGGCAATGTGCCGACGGCGGACGGAATCTCGCCAGCGTTCTGTCCAGGGCCAGTGAGGAGTTGGTGTTCGACGAGCTTTTGTCGCAGCGCGTAGCGTTCGAGACCTTCCAGTTGAAACGGTTCTCGCTCGCTGAGTTCCTCGCCGGTTCTTGGCGGGACGATGTTCAATCGATTCTGGAGGAAATATCCGGCGGGGTTGGCGAAGCACTGGAGCAGATCCTCGAGTCGAATTTCGTTCGACGTGGGTTCGGGCGAGTTGAGCGGCGACGAGAGGAATGGCTTGGCGGCTTCCCGCACCTGCCGGAGTGAATCGCTGGCGCGACAATTCTCGTGGGAGTAACTGAAGAGCCTGTTCCCGGGCGTAAAGTAGGCGGTGCTGAACGCTTGGATTCGATGCTTGATGACGAGCCGATCGCGCATCGCCGCGGGAGCGGTGACGGATTCATTGGGCAGGTGAAATCCCTGGCTCACGCAGTCAATGAGTTCGCTGATGAGGACGGAGGGTGGTGCTTCGCTGTCGTCGCGAATGCTTTGGCCGACGTAGCTGAGATACAGGCGATCGCGGGCGGAGAGAATGGTTTCGAGGAACAGGTAGCGATCGTCCTCCCGGGTGGAACGATCGCCCAGTCGCGGCTTGCGGGCCATCAAGTCAAAGCTGAGCTGATGGGTCGGGCGGGGGAACGTGTTGTCATTCATCCCGACGAGGCAGACGACTTTGAACGGAATGCTGCGCATGGGCTTCAGCCCGCAAAAGGTCACGCCGCCGGTGAGAAAGCCGGAGTTGTAGATGTCCTCTTCGAGCACAGGACGCAGGCGCTCGATCAGGACGGCGAGGCTGGCCGATGCGGCATAACCGGATGAAGCCTGTTGTCGACGCAACGCGGCGAGAGCGTCCCGGATGGTTTGCAGTTCGGGCGCGGCATCCTCGGAGGACGCGAAGAAATCGCTGAGCAACTGCGATCCGGTCGTGGCCCAGTCGCTGAGGGAACGTTCGGGAGAGAGGGACGCCACCGCTGCGAACAGCTTTTCCGCAAACGCGGCGAACCGTCCCAGCACAGCGGCGGATTCGCCCTCGATCGGATCGTAGGGAAGAATGGATTGAAACGTGTGCTCGTTGTGCCCCGCCATGCTGTAGCCGAGCAACAGGCGGTTCAATCCGTGACGCCATGTGTTGCCGTCCAGTTCCGGCAGATTGAGTCGAGCGCGATGTTCGGCGTCGATTCCCCATCGAATGTTGGTTTCTTCGATCCATGTGCGAACGAGGGAGAGATCGTTCTCGGCGAGGTTGAAGCGCTCGCGGACGGCGGGAGCTTCCAGCAGGCCGAGAACGGTGGTGGCGCCGAGGCGGGTGTTGGGTAGATCGAGCAGGCGGAGGAAGGTGTCGATCACCTGGCTCTGGCCACGCGCGCTGCGGTCCGCGACGGTGAACGGGATGGCGCAGCGTTCGCTCTCGGGAGAACCAAATACGGCGTGAATGAATGGCGCGTACGTTTCGATCTCAGGAGTCATCACCACGATGTCGCGCGGGGTGAGCGATGAGTCGCGCTCGAACCAGTCGAGCATTTGATCGTGCAGCACTTCCATCTCACGCAACGGACTGTGGCAGGAGTGAATCTCGATGGAGCTGTCGCCGGATGAAATTTCCAGCGGCGGTGTTTCGGCGTCCTTGCCGCGATCACGAAGGTGCAGGATGTCGCTCTGGATCGCGCGAAGCAAAGTAGACTCTCCGGGCTCGGTGAAGTCTTCGTGAGGAATCCAGTCGCCGGCTTCGAGCAGCAGTTTCAGGAAATCGCGGCCGAGATAGCCCATCGACGCGAGCAGGCGGTTGCCCGTTTCGAGATGCAGCTGAAAGGCGTCGGCGTCTGGCACGTTGCGCCTGCGTAGGATGCGCTCGCCTTCGCGCGCCGACGTGATGTCCCCCCAGTATTCCTGCGAGGGTTGCAACAGGAAGAGATTGACCTGGCTGCGTTGTGCGAGACCCGCGAAGAGGTCGAGATAGAAGGGCGGGAGCGCGGACACGCCGAAGATGGAGAGACGTTCCGGGAACGTGGTTGCGGGAATGGAATCCGCCGAGTGCAGCAGTTGTCCCGCGCGTTTCCAAAGCGCGGCGGCGTGAACCGATTTGAAGTCGCCGGCCACAGTGCGCCACAAGATCGGCTGCCAGTCGGTGCCTTTTCCCGCGTCCCAATCCGCGATCATCTCGGGACGGAAGACGAGGTATTGGTCGAAGAGGTTGGCGATCTTCAGCGCGAGTTGGACGAGTTTGCGTTCGTCGGTGGCGCCGTCGAGATAGTGCTTGAGCGGCGTGAACGCTGCGTCGGTCAGCAAGTCGGGGAGCGCGCCCATGATTCGCCACGAGAGGGAGTCGCGCTCGAGCCCGGATTGCGCCGGGAGTTCGGGGAAGAGTGTCCGGAAGATCTGCTGGCCGAACGCTTCGGGAAATGGGAAGCGCACATTCGCGCAGATGCGATGTCGACGCGCCAGTTCCTGCTTGAGCCAGCGTTCCATGCCCTTGTTGCGGACCACGATGGTCTCCGGCTGCAACGGCGACGCCAGCGGCGTCTTTAATCGCTCCGCCAGATCATCCGCGAGCGTCTCCAGCCTGTTGCTGGTGAAGAGATGCAGTCCGGCGGCGATGTTTGGGCCTGTGTTCAAATGTCCGTGGTGCTCCGATGCGACGCTGCAAAACTCTTGCTGCCGTCTTCGGAACGCTTTCAGTTTTGCGCCGACCGGCGGAAAGAAAAGCCCAATTCACTCGCCCTACCCGGCGATGCAGTAAACCGCGGCTCAATCGAGCAGCATGGCGAGGCGATGTGCGGCGTGGCGGCAACCGGACCAGAACGTTTGCGGCGGAGTCGGTCGAATGCCTTTGCGACGACACGGCAGCGGCTTTGGCGTCGTGAAGGGCGCGGACGATTTTTGCAGAACGGCGTCGTGGTAGAAGAGGGAGATCCATTCCTGCGCTTCGGCGCGGTCGGAGGGCGACCCGCCGAGCAGTTCCACCCGGCCGGCGGCGTTGGTGACGAGTTTCGCCTGGCCGAAGCTGGCGATGTGATTCCAGTAACGCGGTTCATTCATTCCGTTCACAAGTGTCTTCATAGTGCCGCCACGTTACGCGAGGGGGTGGGACAATGGCGGGGGAAGCGGACGATTGCTGAAAAGATTTTTATCGTCGACGAGCCAGCGCATGCGATGAGCTCTGAACTGTCGCGTTCCACCCACTCGACCACCGCGCAGAATCGGAGTTCTGCGCTCCGACATGCCACCCGTGTCGGGTGCGGTGACTGAATGCGCTCAAGGGCAAGTGCCGGTGGTTCGCAGTCTTGACCCGTCTGTTGATTTCTGTCGCACTACGGCATCTCAAATTTCCCATGACCATGCTGCTTGCACAGACGGCCGGAACCACCCCGGATTATTGGCCCTTTGCGGTGTTGGGTATCAGCGTCGCGCTGATCATCACGCTCATCACGGTGCTGCGCGTCCATGCGTTCATGGCGCTGATCCTCGCGGCTTTCGCCGCTGGCTTGCTGGCGAAGACATTGCCAGGGGAACCGGAGAAGAGTCACTGGGTGCAGGCGATTGAACTGGCGACGTCGGAGTTTGGAACGACGGCGGGAAAGATTGGTGTGGTGATCGCGCTGGCGGCCATCATTGGAATGTGCCTGATGGAAAGTGGCGCGGCGGACAAGGTGGTGCGGCGTTTTCTGGCGGTCTTTGGCGAGAAGCGGGCCGGGGTGGCGATTCTGGTGAGCGGTTATATTCTTTCGATTCCCATTTTCTTCGACACGTTTTTCATGCTGCTGCTGCCGCTGGCGGTGGCGATGCGTTTGCGCACGGGCAAGGACTACATGCTCTACATCATGGCGATTTGCTGTGCCGGCGTGGTGACGCATTCGCTGATCGCGCCGCATCCGGGGCCGCTGGCGATGGCGGAGAGCTTGAAGCTGGACCTCGGTCTCACCATCATGGTTGGCATTGTGGCGGGTATCATTCCGGTGGCGTGTTCGTGGACGGTGATGAAGTGGATGAACCGACGGATGGAGATTCCGCTGCGTGAAGTGCCGGGCATGTCGCTGGCGGATTTGCGCGCGAACGCGGAGAAGCCGGAGTCCGATCTGCCAGGTTTCATGGCGTCGATTACTCCCGTGATTCTGCCGATCTTGCTCATCTCCGGTGCGTCGACGTTGATTGCGATTCAAGGCAAGGGGTTCGAGAAGACGGATTTCAAGGAACCTGCCGCGCTGGTGGCGCGATTGAAGGCGTCGTCTGATCCGGTGGCTCAAGCGGTGACGGGCCAATTCTCGGCGAGGACGAAACAAGCGTTGGCCCAGCATGACGCGGCGCAAGCGCCGGCCGTGGCCCTGCAGGAAGCGGTGGTGGGAGAATTCAACAACCTCATTCGAACGAAACAACTCGCGAAAGAACCGGCGCTGCAAGGCGTGACGCTGCGACCAATGACCGCCGCGCTGAAGGCGGAGAGTCCGCAGGCAGACAACCTCGTGCGACTGAATCGTTCCTTGCTGGAAGACGCCTTTGCACCGGCGCGTCACCACCGGAAGGAATCAGCACGACGTTTTATACGCACGGCGTTTTCTGGGGAAACCGGAACATCGCTTTGCTGATCGGAGCGGTGCTGGCGCTGCTGGTGCTCGTCCGCCAGCGCAAGGGCCTTACCCTCGCGCGCATCGCGCAAATGATCGAACCGCCCTTCGCGACGGCGGGCGTGATCATCCTGATTACGAGCGCGGGTGGTGCGTTCGGCTTGATGCTGAAGAATGCGGGCGTGGGTGATGCGGTGAAGTCATTGGTCGAAGGCAAGGAGGTCAACTTGCTCCTGCTCTCATGGGGCGTGGCGGCAGTGATTCGCGTGGCGCAAGGCTCCGCGACGGTGGCGATGCTGACGACGGCGGCGATGATTTACCCGATCATGAGCGACGGCCCGACGCTGCCGTATCATCCGGTCTACATCTTCATGGCAATTGGTTTCGGCGCGATGATTTGCTCTTGGATGAACGACAGTGGCTTCTGGGTCGTGGGCAAGCTGAGCGGGTTCACCGAAAAGGAAACGCTGAAGACGTGGACCGTCGCCGTGACGGTGAACAGCCTGGCCGGCTTGGCGGTGTGCCTGGTGTTCTCGAAGCTGGTGCCGCTGCTGTGAGTTGCGCTTCGTTCCTTGTCCCTAGAACTGGTGACTGGTTGGGGACGAGGAATCGGATACCTTGATGACGTGTTGCACGCCTAGTTCTCAGGTGTGTTTGTGTGAAGAGGCCGGACCTGTTGTCCGGCCTTTCGTTTTTCCGGGACAACGTTGAGGAGGCTTCGACAGGGGCAGGGCGAGGATTCGGCCCATCCTTTTGCTTGAGTCGGACGAGCGTCCGGGCATTCTGTCTGCACATCCCGTTATGAAAACAAATACCACGTCCCAACTCACTCCCGTTACCCGCCGCACGTTCCTGCGAACCGGCGCGGTGCTCACCGCAGGCGTGGCGGCGCTGTCGCTGCCGGCCCGCGCGCAAACGAACAAGAACAGCAAGCTGCGCATCTTCCAGATCGGCGTCGGCGGCATCGGCGGTCTCGAACGCAACGGGCTCAAAGGCCATCCGATGGTCGAATGGGCCGGCTTCTGCGATGTCGACCGCCGTGAGCTCGACAAGATCAAGACGCAGCACGCGTCAGCCTGGACCGTGAGCGATTACCGCGAAGCCTTCGCCAATCGCGTCGGGGATTTCGATGCCGCGATCGTGGAAGCGCCGGACTTCCATCACGCGCCCATGATGCTCATGGCGATGAAGCACAACAAACACATCTACGGCCAGAAGCCGCTGGTGCATCAGCTCGATGAACTGCGCATGATTCGCGACGGCCTCGCTGCGCGTCCGAATCTCGTGACGCAGATGGGCAATCAACGTTCGTGCAACAAGGGTCGCATGCTCTCGGTCGAGATCCTTCGCAAGAATCAGCTCGGTCGTCCGATCACCGCCTACGTCTGGACCGGCGGCGTCTCGAAGGGACATTACTTCTCCGATCCGTGGAGCGCTTACTCTCCCGCGCAACCGGTGCCCGAATATCTGAACTGGGATTTGTGGCTCGGGCCGCTCTCCACGGACATTCCGTACAACGAAGACCTCGCTCCGCGCCGCTGGCGTGCGTATTGGGAAACGGGCGGCGGCCAGCTCGCCGATTGGGGCTGCCATTTGCTTGACCTGCTTTACTTCGCCTACGAAATGCCGCGGCCCGAAGCTGTCATCACGCACACTCCGAAGCCATCGAACACCGGCCACACCGCGCACAACATGAGCACCATCACTTATCCCGGTGGTGGGAAGTTCGCCCGCGACAAGTTCGTGGTACACTACAACGACGACGCGTTGCTGCCGTCCTTCGCCGGATTGAACCTGCCGCCGATCAAGCCTGGCGCGAACCACACGATGGTCGTCTGCGAAGAAGGCACGCTGCTGCTCGCGGCCGACGGCATGCCGCAGATCTTCCGCAAGGGCAAGGAAGTGAAGGACGAGCCGATGCCGGAGATTGGCACGCGCAACCACTGGAAGGACTGGGCGGACAACTGTCTCGGCGACAAAAAACCGCTGTGGACGCCGTTCCAAATCGGCTGGCGCATCACGGAGCCGGCGTTGCTCGCGGTGAAGGCGACGCGTTACCCTGGCCAGGAACTGCGCTGGGACGCCGAGAGCTTCCGCTTCACGAACAGCGACAAGGCGAATCAAGAGATCGTGTCGCGCAACTACCGCGCCGGCTTCGCGCCGCCGTCGGT
>JADJPG010000069.1 GCA_016713365.1 Verrucomicrobiota bacterium
AAACCCGAACCTGTCGTTATTGCTCGCGGCCTTCCAAGGAGCTGCGATTTGCCTGTGTCCTTCCCCTGCCGATGCCCAGTTGTTGCCCGCCGAGGTCGGCGCGACGGTGAACGGCTTTCAGGATGACTTCGATGGCGCGAATCTCGATCCAAACTGGGCGGTGCGCGGCAGCGCGGCGTTCTCCGTGAGCGGCGGCATGTTGCGGGTCACGACGGTGAGCGGCGACCCGAACCATCTCCTCTACGAGCTCGCGGGATACAATTCTTCCGAGCAGGAAGTGCTCGCACGCGTTCGCATCAACAGTTTCGGCACGGGCGATCCGTCGCGCGCGGGAATTGCCACGGCGGTGACTCCAGCGAGCAGCCAGGGCATCAACCTGATGTTTCGCGATGAGCCGAATCCGGGGCAGCGGCACTTCGAGTTCCTCGATGATACGCGGGCGTGGGGACCGGAGATGGCGTCGGCGTGGCAGGATAACACGTGGTACTGGCTGCGGCTGCGTCACGAGCCAAACGCGGTGTCGCTGGGCGGCGCGAACGATGTCTTCGGGAAGATTTGGCGGGCGGATGGTTCTGAGGCGGAGCCGGCGGGTTGGCAAATGACTTACGATTACACGCCATCGCGAACCGCCCGGACCGGATTCGCGGGGATCGCCGCGACGAGCACCGGAGGGACGGCGGAGTTCGATGTCGATTACGTGCTAATCAAGGCGTCGGGCCTGCCGAGCATCGTGGTGGCGCCGAATGCGTTCATTCAACGACCGGTCGCCATCACCAATCAGCCGGTGAGCCAGACGGTCGTGCAGTGCCAGGACGTGAGCTTTCAACGTCGGCTTTCTCGGCACGCCACCGGTGAATGTGCAGTGGTATCGCGGAGCGGTCGCCATTCCGGGTGCCACGAACGCCAGCTACTTCCTCCCAAATATCCAGCCTTCGGACGCTGCTTCGTATCGTGTCGTGCTCAGCAATGTCGCGAGCAACGCCGCGCACAGCGTGACCAGTGCGCCGGCGGTCTTGACGGTATCCACCGACATCTCGCGTCCGTCGCTCGCTGGCGCGCAGGCGGTCGGATTGTCGCAGGTGCTCGTGCAATTCCGCGAGCGGGTGGATGCGGTCACCGCGAACCAATCCGGGAACTACGCGATTACCAATCTGAGCGGCGCCATTGCCGTCAGCGGCGCACAGCTCGATGCCTCGGGCAGCAATGTGGTGCTCAGTGTGTCGCCGATGGTCGACGGTGCCGCCTATGTGCTCGTGGTGAATGGCGTTCTCGATGGTTGCACGCGTCAGAATGCGATCCAGCCGAACAGCACGGTGTCGTTCTCGGCGTTGTCGCTGACGTCTACGGCGATTGGCAATCCGCAGCCCGCGGGCGCGGTGACGTCCGTGGCGGGCGGAGTGGATATCTCGGCGGGCGGGCGTGACATCGGTGGGACGAACGATCAGTTCCAGTTCAGCTACCAACTGCGCACGGGCGATTTCGATGTGAAGGTGCGGGTGACGTCGTTGTCCCTGTCCGACGCTTGGGCGGAGGCGGGATTGATCGCGCGGGAGGATGCGAACGGCGGCGGACGTTTCGCGAGTGTGATGGCCACACCGAGCATCAGCGGATCCTACTTTCAGTATCGCGATACGGTGAATGCTGCGGCGGCTCTGGCGGGTTCGTATCCTGTCAACTTCCCCAACACGTGGCTGCGGCTGCGGCGCACGGGAAATCAGTTCACGGGTTACGCGAGCTTGGATGGGCAGAGCTGGCGGCAGCTGGGGACGGTGGCGATTGCGATGCCGGCGACGATCTCGCTGGGCTTTGGCGTGTCGAGTCACAACACGAACCAGTCGGCGACGGCGGCGTTTCGCGATTTCGGGAATGTGACGGCGCCGACGATTGCCGGGCCGCTTCCGTTTGAGCCGCGCGGGCAGTCGAGTCGGCGCACAAGTCTGGTGATCTCCGAGATCATGTTCAATCCGCCCGCCCGGACGGATGGTCGGAATCTCGAATTCGTGGAGTTGTTCAATGCGCTCGGCGAACCGCAAGACATCAGCGGCTACCGGCTCGATGGCGCGGCGGATTTCAAGTTCCCGGCGGGCACCGTGCTGGCACCGGGAGCGTTTCTCGTCGTGGCGCGGAATCCGGCGGACGTCGAGGCGGTCTATGGAATCACCGGTGTGCTCGGGCCGTTCTCGAACACGAACAATCTGCCGAACAACTCCGGCACGATTCAGCTGCGGCATCGCACGGGCGCGGTGTTCCTCGAGGCGAATTACGACACGCAACCGCCATGGCCTGTATCGGCGGATGGCGCGGGGCATTCACTCGTGCTGGCGCGGCCGTCGTATGGTGAGGGCAACATCCAAGCGTGGGCGGCGAGCGATGCGGTGGGTGGTTCGCCGGGGCGAATGGATCCGTTCACGGCGGAGCCGTCGCGCAACGTGATGATCAACGAGTTCCTCGCGAACACGGACGAGCCGGAACTCGACTTCATCGAGCTCTACAATCACAGCAACCTGGCAGTGGACATCTCCGGTTGCTTCCTGAGCGACGCGCGCGATACGAACAAGTTCACGATTCCGGTCGGAACGATTTTGCCGCCGCGCGGCTTCATTGTGTTCAATCAAACGCAGCTCGGCTTCTCGCTGAGCTCGGGCGGCGAACGCATTTACTTCCGCAACTCTAGCAATACACGCGTGGTGGATGCGGTGCGCTTCGAGGCGCAGGCGCGCGGGGTTTCGACGGGCCGGTTCCCGGATGGCTCGCCGGGCTTTGCGGAGCTGAGCACTAAGACGCCGGGGACGACGAACAGCCGGTTGCTGCTGCGCGATATCGTCATCAACGAGATAATGTACAACCCGATCTCGCGGGACAGCGATGACGAGTTCATCGAACTGTTTAATCGCGGAACGAACGCGGTGAATCTCGGAGGTTGGCGGCTGCAGGACGCGGTCACGCTCACGATTCCGTCTGGAGCGACTGTGCCGGCGGGCGGTTATCTCGTGCTGGCGCGCAATGCGTCGCGCTTGATCTCGCGTTATCCGAATCTGAGCTCGGGAAACACGGTGGGCGATTACAACGGCAGCCTCGATAATGGCGGCGAGCGGATCGCGCTGGCGATGCCGGAGCCCGTGTTCACGACCAATGGTGCGGTGATTGTGACGAACTTCAACTACGTGGTGGTCGATGAAGTTACGTATCGCGACGGCGGACGTTGGGGGCGCTGGAGCGATGGCGGCGGGAGCAGTCTGGAACTGGTGGATGCGCGCGGCGACAATCGTCTCGCCGCGAACTGGGCGGACAGCGACGAGAGCGCGAAGGCGCCGTGGACGACGGTGGAAGTGCGCGGCGTGTTGGACAACGGCACTTCAACGGCGGATCAGTTGCAAGTGTTCCTGCAGGGAGCGGGTGAGTGTCTGATTGATGACGTGGAGGTGCGTACGATGGCGGGAGTGAATTTGATCGCGAACTCCACGTTCGAAGGCGGCGCGACGGGTTGGACGGCGGAAGGAACACAAGAGCAATCCAGTCTCGAAACGAGCGAGGGTTTCAACAGTTCCCAGTCGTATCACATCCGCGCCGTGACGCGCGGGGACAATCAGATGAACCGCATTCGCACCCCGCTGACGGCAAATCAGTCAGCGAATCAGACGAACATTATTCGCGCGAAAGTGCGGTGGTTGCGCGGTCATCCGGAGGTGTTGTTCCGGCTGCGCGGCAACTGGCTGGAAGCGGCGGTGAAGATGGATTTGCCGACGAATCTCGGTTCGCCCGGCGCGATGAACAGCCATTCGGGGAATATGACGCCGGCCATTTATGATGTGATGCATTTCCCCTCCGTGCCTTCGGCAAACGAGCCGGTCGTTGTAACAGCAAGAGCCCAAGATCCCGACAGCATCATTTCAGTTCAATTGAAATACCGCGTTGATCCCTCAGGTGCTGCGCTGATCGCTGTACCGATGTATGACGACGGCGCCAACGGTGACTCGGTGGCTGGTGACGGTCTGTATAGCGCGGTCATTCCTGGACAACCCGCAAATACACTTGTGGCATTTCGTGTGCAGGCAACGGACGGTTCACCACGCGGCCTTACCGCTACCTTTCCGCACGATGCCCCAATTCGCGAGTGCCTCGTTCGCTTTGGCGAGAGCGTGCCGACGGGTAATTTTCCGTCCTACCGCATGTGGATGACGCAGGCGACGTTCAATACTTGGGACACGCGGAACAACCTGAACAACTCGATGAACGACGTGACGTTCGTGCTCGGGAATCATCGCGTGATCTACAACACGGAAGCCGTCTACGCGGGCAGTCCCTACATCTCGCCGAGCTTCAACACGCCGACGGGGAATCGTTGTGGTTACTCGATTGATTTTCCCGCGGACGAGCCGTTCCTCGGTGACAATGGATTGAACCTCGACTGGCCGGGCGGACACGGCAACGAGAACACGGCGATTCAGGAACAGATGGCGTATTGGATCGCAGACCAGATGAATGTCGCGTTCAGCCATCGCTATTTCATCCGGCTCGCCGTGAACGGCGTGACGGACATGCAGCGCGGCGGCGTGTTTGAAGCGGCACTGCAACCGGGTGGTGACTTTCTGGAGCAATGGTCGCCGGGCGACAGTGACGGTGACTTCTTCCGCATCGATCGTGCGTTTGAATTCAACGACACGGGCGGATTGACTGCTGATCCGGAGCCGCAATTGCGGGTGTATTCCACGCCGGATCTGGCGGCGGGCGGCGGCGTGAAGAAGAAGACCGAGAAGTATCGTTGGTTCTGGCTGAAGCGTTCCTTTGAGACGGCCAATGATTACACGAATGTCTTCGCGGTGGCGGACGCGTTGAACACGACGGGGCCGGAGCCATATACGTCGCACACGGAGGCGCTGGTGGATGTGCAGCAATGGATGGGCATCTTCGCGGCGGAGCATATCATCAACAATTTCGACAGCTGGGGCCACGACATCGGCAAGAACATGTACATGTATTTTCCCGAGAACGGCCGCGCGCAGGTCTACATGTTCGATCTCGACTGGCTGATGCTGGTGGCGGCGGGAAGTTACCCGGCGAACCCGGGCGCGAGCAGCGCGCAGCTGTTTGTTTGCGACGATCCGGCGGTGGCGCGGATGTATGCGCATCCGCCGTTCCGTCGAGCGTATTACCGTGCGGTACAGAGCGCGGTGAGCAACGCCTTCGTCCCGGCGAAGTTCGAAGCGCTGATGGACGCGAAGTATGCGTCGCTCGTGGCGAACGGCATCACGCTTTGCGACGGACAGAATCTCGCGGCGCCGACCGCGGTGAAAACGTGGTTCAACCAGCGGCGCACCTATCTAATGAATCAACTGACCGCGGTGGCGGCTGGCTTTTCCATCACGAACAACGGAGGCAATGACCTTACGGTTGGCACCAACCTGATCACGCTTTCGGGCACGGCGCCAATCGGCGTGGCTGGAATCCTCGTGAACGGCGCGGAGTATCCGCTGACGTGGACGACGCTGACGAATTGGTCGATGCGGTTGTGGCTCCCCTCGGGCGAATCGGTCTTCAACCTTGCGGCCTACGATGAGTCGGGAAATGTGTTGAGCAATCTCACGGACACGATCCGGATCACGTCGACTTCGACGCCGGAAACGCCGGAGGGCAGGGTGGTCATCAACGAAATCATGTACAACCCGACCCTGCCGGACGCGGAGTTCGTGGAACTTCACAACACCTCGACGACGACGCCGTTCGACGTGTCGGGCTGGCGGTTGAATGGTGTCGATTACACATTCCCGCCGGGAAGCATTATTGACCCGCGCGGCTATCGCCTCGTGGCAAAGGATATTGTTTCTTTGATCAGCGCCTACGGCTCGAACGTTCCACCGGCAGGAGTGTTTGGTGGGCAGTTGGATGATGGCGGCGAAACGGTGAGTCTCATCCGTCCGGGTACGACACCAGGCGAGGACACGGTGATGGATTCGGTGACGTTCGATGACGATGCGCCGTGGCCAGCGAAGGCGGACGGGGGCGGATCTTCGCTGCAACTGATCGATGCGAATCAGGACAACGCCCGCGTCGCGAATTGGTCGGACGGATCGGGCTGGCGCTTCTACAGCTTCACTGGCGTGCCGGGTGTCAACGCGACGAATCTCACGCTCTTCATGGCGGCCGCGGGATCGGTTCACATCGACAACGTCACACTTGTGGAGGAACGGTTCCCGGCGTGGGTCTGAATCTGATTCAGAACGGCGGTTTTGAATCCGGCCCGCTCGCGCCCTGGATTGCCATTGGGAGTCACGCGGGTTCCATCGTGAGCGATGCGGCGGCGTTCGAGGGCAGCTACAGTTTGCGGCTGGCGAGCACCGGTCCGGGATCAAATGGCAACTTGCTGGGCCAGTTCGTGGCCGGTGCTGTGTCGAACCTCACCTACACGTTCAGCTTTTGGTATCTGCCGAGCACCAACGGTTCGGCGGTGAACTTCCGCCTGAGCCTTCCGTTCCGGTCTGTTACTCCGATCAATTATCGACCGGTGGGCGCGACGCCGGGGCTGGCGAATTCGTCCGCTGCGGTTCGAACACCGTTCCCGCTACTTTGGATCAATGAGATTCAGCCGGTGAACGCGACTGGTCTTGCGGACAACGCTGGCGATCGGGAGCCGTGGGTGGAGATTTACAACGCTGGCACCAACGCCCTCAGCTTGAACGGATGGCATCTCAGCGACAATTACACGAATCTCACGCGCTGGGCGTTCCCTGCGAACGCGTCGATCGGGGCGGGGGAGTTCCGCATCGTGTGGCTGGACGGCGAGCCGGGTGAATCAACTCCGGCCGCGCTGCACGCCAGCTTCCGGATTCCGCCGACCAATGGCTCGCTCGCACTGGTGTTTCCGATGAGCGGCACGCCGACGATTCTCGACTACGTGAATTACTCGCAGCCGTCGGCCGATCGGTCGATTGGTTTCCATCCGGATGGCGAAGCGGGGCCGCGACAAACGTTCTTCTATCCCACACCGGGCGTGACAAACAATCCGTCCGCGCCGCCGGTGCGCATCTACATCAACGAATGGATGGCGGCGAACGCGAGCTTCCTGATCGATCCGACTGATGCCGCGTTTGACGACTGGTTCGAGCTCTACAATCCGAACATTGCGGAGGTGAATCTCGCCGGTTACTCGCTCTCGGACCGGATCACCGGCAACGGACGCTGGACGATTCCAGTGGGAACGAGCATTCCCGCTCAAGGCTACTTGCTGGTGTGGGCGGACGAGAATGTGGAGCAGAACGGACTCGACGCTGGCGCGCTGCACGCGGGCTTCAAGCTGAGTCAGGGCGGTGAAGCGATCGCGCTGTTCGGGCCGGATGGCAGTCTCGTCGACTCGGTGACGTTCGGTTCGCAGTCGAACAATGTGAGCCTGGGTCGCTGGCCGGATGGCGGGGCGAACATCTACTTCATGGCGCCGCCGACCCCGCGGGCCTCGAATCGTATCCCGTCGCAACCGGGAGAGATTCGCATTCTCGCTACCACGCTCGAGCCGGACGGCGATCTAGTCGTGACCTGGACCGCGGAGACCGGGCGGACTTACCGGGTGCAGTTCAAAGAGGATTTGAACGCGCCGGGATGGACCAGCGTCGGCGAAGTCACCGCGGCTGGAAACGAAGCGTCGCTTACCATCGTGCGCGATGGCGGACCGCGACGCTTCTATCGCGTGCAACTGAGAGAGCCGTAATTCCGGCAGCGCGTTACGGTGTGGCTGGCTTCGCGTCGGTCGAATTCCCGGCGTCCGCGGCGGGCTTCTTCTCCGTCTTCATGAAGAGCACCCAGTCGCCTTCGGCCGGAGTGGGAAACTGGCAGGTGTTCGCCGTGACGACCGCGACGGCTGGGCTCTTCTCGCCGTTCCGCGGATTGAACCATGTGACCTGCGGTGAAGGCGGCATGGAATCGAGTTTGATTTCCACGGTGCGATCTTCCGGAACGTAAACGACCATCAATTCCTTGTCGTCCGTCTTGGCGCCGGCGATGAACTTCGCTGGCTTCTGCGCGCCGGGATTGTTCACGACAACGATGGGCGCCGGACGAAGCTTGGACCAGTTGACGGACGCGAAAAAGTCGGCGAGATGCGCCATCTGCTCGGCGCCGGGCATCGTGAGCGCCTTCTGCCACGGCAACGGCTTACCGGAGCCCGGATGATCCGTGGGATCCTTCGTTCCGTCGTCCCAGCCCCAGATGCCGTGCCCGCCATACGTTACGCCAACCGTCGGTGCGCAGAGCAACGACCAGTAAATGGCGCGGCGGACGGTTTCGGGCGAGATCGGCTTCTTCGATTGATACGCGATGTGGTTTTCGTAGGGAGGCTCGAGGTTTACGAACGGGCGATGCGGCAGCTTCATCCAGTCGTCCGTGAGCGGGCCTTCGGTAATCCATTTCAGCGTCTTGTCATCGTCACCGTGACCGCTTTGGTAGCTGTGGAAGTCGTACCATTTCTCGTCGATGAATTCCTTCCAGACCCATTGCATGCCGCCGGGATGCATCGTGACGGGAGCATGATGGATGTCGCCAAAGACGGCGCGGCCGACGCGTTTCCATTTCTCCGCGCTCTCACCGCGATAGTTTCCATCGCCGGCGAGAATCCATGCCGTGGCGTTTCCGCTCCAGCGCGCGACCATGTAACGCGCGAGCAGGATGGCTTGATCTTCCGGAAGCGAGACGCCTGGGTTGACCTTGGGATTGCTGCCCGCGTTGATGGCCCAGAGCAGAACGGGCACGCTGAGGAGCCCGGCTTGGTTCATCGCATCGACTCGTTCGTCGAGGCGTTGGAAGAACGCGGGGTTCAGGACGATCTTGTCGGTGCCGGTGTAGGCGAGTTGCTTGTTGGCGTCGCCCTCGGGTGAAGCGCGCCATTGAGTGGTGACCCATTGCACGGCGTTGAACTTCTGGCGGGAACGTTCCTTGATGTAGAGTTCCCAGTCGGATTTCGACGAGAGCAGGGGACCGTTCCACGCGGTGTCACCGACCCAAAAGAACGGGGTGCCGTCCTGGTGCGCGAAATAGCGGTCATCGGCCGAGATGCGAATGGAGCCGTGTTTGGCGAGTGCGTTGTTGCCCGTCGCCTCAGTCACGGTGAACTGGCCGCTTTGTTGATGAAGACCTTTGTTGCCGGCATCCGAACAGGTGGTTTCAAATTTCCAGGTTCCGGTCTGCGTCGGCGCGAACCGAATCCGCCACGTTTTGCCGCCATCCCAGAAGCCGGGGATCTTGAACTTGCTCCCGGACGGCGCAGTGAAGACGGCGGTAAGGGACGCCTCTTGCAGCGGGTTCGCGTAGTTCGCGGCGCTCTCGAGGGATTGCTCGAAGCGTTGGTGGAGCGGAACGGATTTGTCGGCGGCGTGAATCGAAGCGACGGCGAAAGTGATCGCCACGGCGAGGAGTTGAGAAACGAACGGAAGACCAAAGTGATGTCTCTTCATAGAGTTATCTCGGTTTTTGATGGGCGCATCTCACCTTAAATCGGCAGGTGTGTCAAACGGGCAAGGCTACAGCTTGATCAAGCAAGTGGTCCGCGCGCGGCATTTCGGCGGTTGCAGGGAGGAGGGGACACGGGCAACGCGTCCGTTACGAACCTCGTTGCTTTTCGAGTGCGAGGAGGAATCCAAGCGCATCGCACAAAGACCGAAAATCGCTGGCGCTTACTTTCCTTTCAATCCGTAGTGGAAGCGATATTCGTGGTCGTTCCACTGGTGGCCGGGAAGTTCGTCGCAACGGACGGGCTGGCTGACCGAACCGATTGTGTAGGCGCGATGGCTAAAGACGCAGACCGGAACGTGGCGCGGAACCAGGTTGGGCGGAAGCGGGGAACCATTCCACATCGGCGGAGTTTTCCGCAGGTAGGCGAGGATTTCTGTGTCGGAAGGAATGTCGTGGGCAGACTTGTGATTCTCCGAGGCCCACCGTCGTTTGGCGGATTCAATCCACATCTGGTTAAAGACGCAGGTGTTCATGCTCATGACCAAACGGGCCGGGATAAAGTTCGGAATCGCGACCGCGGCGAGGAGTGCCAGTACGAAGGCGAGGATGGTGGCACGGAGAGCTTTGGTCAGCTTCGGCGGAGAGGAGTCTTTGCGAGGTTCCATATTCCAGGCCAACACGTGGCGTTGCCCGGAACATCGGCACCTGACGCCGACCGTTGAGGTGTTGTTTCCCCCTATGGAGAGGTTGCGTTCGCTGGCCTTGGCTTGGTGGTCTCGGGTGGATAATGAAAGCCGAAGTCGCCGCCGTAACGAATCGCCAGTTGCCGGTCCATGGCCAGATCCCAGCTGATCTGCTGAGGCGGGTTCAAAAAATTCCGGTAGGCCATGGACATCTGGCGCGCTGCTTCCGCGAACGGAACGTGCCCGGTGCCGGTGCCGAAGGCGGGGCAGGCGACGAGGTGGATCTTTGGTTCCTGCCGCAGATTGTGCTGGCGCACGGCCAGCAGCATGGCCCAGGTGGCCCGATAGACGTTGTCGGTTTGGGAGATTTCCATGGGCGAACGCATGGTGGGTGTGTGGGCGATGAACGGATGTTTCGGATGGCCGGTTTCCACGATGATCGAGGTGCCGACATTCTGTTCGCCGCGGAATTCCAGGAGTATGCGTTCTTGCACGCGCCGCATCAGTGAAACACCGAAAAAGTCCGTGATGGCGGCATCGACGCCGCCGTCCATCAGGCCGAAGGAGTTGGCGGCGCTAACCATGCAGTCGAACACGGGCAGGTGTTCGAATCGGGCAGCGACGATTTCCACATGGGGCAGGCCCTCAAAGTATTGGTGAAACACTGCGCACAGTGCGGGCTTGGGGTCCACAATGACGAATTTGAAATCAGTCATGGTGGGGACAAAGTGCGCGAGAACGTCCGCCCGAGGCAATCCGTAGTGATTCCGACGTGCTTGTCAGCTTTCGATTCTCGCAGGAGATCGAGTTTCGTCCCGATGGGGAATTCGAACGCGGCTTGTCTTAGAACTTATCCGGTCGGAGAACCTGGATGTCGGAAGTGTAGGCGATCATGGCGAAGCGCGGGAAGAATTCGCCGTGGAGGCGAGCCAGCAATTGCTCGGCGATGGCGGGTTGGACCACGACTTCGAGCTGGATGTTGCCGAACTCGGCGATGTCGCCGGGGCGCTGGCCTTGTGATCCGTCGCCTTCGACGGGAAATAGTGTGTAGCCGTGCGCACCGACGGCGGCGAGGAGCCGGGTGAGGTGTTCGCGTGCGAGCGTTTCGCAGATGACCGTCACGAGTTTCATGGGGTGCGTCTTCATGGGTCAGGAATTCCACCAGCGGGCGAGGGCGAAGTAAACCGGGATGCCCACGGTGATATTGAAGGGAAATGTGATGGCGAGGGCGGAGGTCAAATAGAGTGTCGGATTGGCTTCGGGCAGTGAAAGACGCATGGCGGCGGGCGCGGCGATGTAGGATGCGCTGGCGGCGAGCACCCCGAACAGCATCGCACCACCAAGGCTGAGTCCGGCCCAATGACCGAGTGCCACGCCAATGCATCCGTGGAGGAGCGGGGCTAGAACGCCGAAGGCGAGCAGGAATATCCCTACTTTCTTCAGATCGCCGAGGCGTCGCGCGGCCACCATTCCCATTTCCAGCAGGAACAGGGCGAGCACTCCCTGAAATGGAGTGACGAAGAAGCCTTCCGTCATGGTCAGGCCACGTTTGCCGCACAGCGCGCCGATGATCAGCGCGCCGACCAACAGGAGCACGCTCCGGCCAAACGCCGCTTCGTGCAGGACGCGCCGGGTGGAGTCTCCCCAGATGGAGCTGCTGCCGGAGGCTGCGCGTTTGCCCAAGAGGATGCCGACGACGATGGCGGGTGACTCCATGACGGCGAGGAACGCGGTGGCGTAGTTCTCGAAAGGTTCATTGACCTGGTTCAGAAAGTTCGTAGCGGCAATGAAGGTGACGGCGCTGACCGATCCGTAATGAGCCGCAACGGCGGCGGCGTCCACGGCGGGGAACTTTCCTGCGAAACGCAGCACGGGATACGTCCACAGGGGAATTGCCGCCCCCAGTGCCAGCGCCGCCAGCGCCGGCAGCCAAACCGTGCCCAGGCCCGCCTCCGAGATGGCCACGCCGCCTTTGAAGCCGATGGCCGTGAGCAGATAGATGGTCAATGTGACATAAAGTGCCTCGGGGAACTTGAGGTCGCTTTTGACGAGGGCGGCGATGACTCCAAGGACGAAAAATAAGACAGCGGGTGAAAGCAGGTTCGCCTGAATGGCGTGCAATAGGTCAGGAGGCATGAGGCGATGTCGGTCCCGTAGACCGCGTGGTCGTCGACGGGAAATATTTCTCGAGCGTGTTGCGACGTGGTGGTTTGGTGAGCAACGAAACAACGACCATTACGAACGCGGAGCCGAGCACCATCGGCATCACGGGCAGGTAGCCATAGACGAGGACGTTGCCGGGGCTGCGCAGGAAGAGATCGCCGAGAGCCGGGAAGATTTGAACGAGCGGCTGTCCGGGTTTGGGCGCCATTCCAGCCGACATTTCATAGAGGTACCATGAGCCAGCCATCGTGGCGGCGACCCAGAGCGCAGAGACGAGCGCGCCCCACTTGGTGCTGCGTTTCCAGAAGAGCGCAGCGAGCATGATGGGCGCGAGGGAGGCGAACCCGGAGAAGGCAAAGCGGATGGCGAGTTCGAAGATGCCCGCCTCGTCCTCCAATGCGAGCGCGATGAAGTAAGCGACAACTGTGATGCCCACCACGAACGCGCGTCCGGTCCAGACGACTGTTGAATCGCTGAAGCGTTTCGCGCCTCCGTAGTAGGACACGATGTCCTTGGTGAACATGGTGCCTAGGGCGAGGATTTGAGAGTCGGTCGCCATCACGCACGCCATGATGGCGGCGCCGAGGAATCCGGCGACCACCACGCCGGTGTTCGCGGTGAGCAGGCGGAGGATCACGTCGTCCGACTCACCGGGCTTGAGGCCGGGGAATTGATCCGCTGCCACGAGTCCGAGGAACACGCTGGGCAGCCAGATGGCTGCAATACACAGCGGGTAGAAGATGACCGTCTTCTTGAACGCGGTGACCTTCTCTGCGGTCATGCACATGATGGCGATGTGCGGAAACATGATTGCTGAGAGTGGAATAAAGGTGTAGCTGAAGAACTCTTCCGGGGTAATCCGCGCGCGGGTCAGCAGGCCTTCCGTCCTGGGATTGGCCGCCAATCGCTCCACCACGTCCGCGAAGCCGCCGAGATTCTTCGCGATGAGGACGAAGGCCAGCGTGCCGAAGGAGAGGAACATGACGGTTTGGAATGCGTTCACCCAGGCCGTCCCTCGCATGCCGCCGAAGAACACGTAGCTCATCACCACCAAGGCCACGAGTGCGCTGCCGAGTTCGTAGCTGATCCAGTGCTTCGGTTCCATCACCGCCTGACCGTTTCGCAGCACCTCGACCATCACCGGATTGCCCGCGGCGTCCTTCACCGTGGTCAGTGTCTCCAGTGTGTGCCCGCCGCCCATCATCCCGATGATGATGTAAGGCACGAGCATGGCCGCAGTGAGCGCGAAGATGATGGTGCCAATGAAGGAACATTCCCAGCGGTCACGGAAGTACTGCACCTGAGTCATGTGGCCGAATCGTTTACCCAGCGCCCACAGCCGCGTGCCGATGAAAAAGATCGTCAGCGGAATGACCAGACCCGACGCGGACGCCATCAAGCCATACACGCCAATGCCACGTTGATACGCCAGGCCCGAGCTGCCGAGAATGGCGAACGCCGTCATGTTCGTGCCGAAGATCGACAGGAGAAAGACGTACGGCCCGAGCGACCGGCTGGCGACGAAGTAATCCTCTCCGGTGGAAGTGCCCTTGCGGAAGGCGAAGATGCCGATGTAGAGGATGATCGCGAGGTAAGCGAAGACGACTAGGGCGGGAATCACGGCCTGGCCTCCCTGTCGTTATCCTCGCCGTGCGGCTCCGTGTTCTCCAGGTGCGCGGGCCAGGCGAACTTCACGAAGACCCACATCAATCCTGCGGCGACGCACGAATAGGCGGCGTGATACGCCAGACCTATCGGCACGAAGCCGAAAAGCAGGGGTTCCGATTTGTTCCAGTTCCAGAGGTCCTGATGCAGGGCATACACGACCAGGACGAGGAGGCAGAGAAGATATTTCTTCATCGTCAGGAATTGCGCGAGTGGACGGGAGTCGTCATTTCCAAAACCAGTTCACGGCTTCGACGCCGCCCAGACAAAGACCGCCGAAAAAACACAGGGAGAAAATCAGCATCAGGCCGCCGCCGAGGAAACACAGTCCGTCCCGCCGCAGTCCGGCGGTGGCCAGGAGCAACACGGCGCTGGCCGGGAACAGATTTGTCAGCGGCACCGGAATCGGGAGGAGCAACAACAGCCCGGCAAAAGCGATGAGCGCACCGGTCAAGCGGTGGAAGATGCGCAAGTTCGCCGGCGACACCCAGCGCGGGCGCGAAAGTTTCTCCAGCCACTTGGTAATGTGTCCGGCGGCACCAAGGAGTTTGGGCAGGAATCCCGCCGGAAGTTGTTTGTGAGCGAAACGGACGGGGACCGAAGGTTTCCGCCGAATCGCAATGCACATTCCGGTCATCGCGATGACGACGCCAAAGGGCGTGGACAGAAACGGAAGTGGCACGGGCAGGAGAAACGGCAGGGCCAGAATGATGATCAAGATGTTGAGTGTCCGGCCTTGAAACAAGGCCATCAACTCATCGAGCCGCAATCGATTGTGACCTGTCCGCTCAGACAGATCGCGCAGGTGGCTGGAGAGTGGACGCAGAGGTTCTCCGCGTTCGCGGACTCTCGGGAGCGAAATAGACGCGGCTCCTGCCGGTTTGGCTCCCTCCTGCTGGTTCGGAATCACGCCGTCTGCATGGACAGCGGTTGGTGAGAGCGATTCCAAGGTTTCACTTCTTTGGCTCCGTTGCGCCGTTTCGTGAGCAGCTTTTGATTCCGATGTCGGATCTGGCGGGCCAGCTTGGCGACCACCTTGTGGATCGTAGCCTGCGGAGTGTGACCCTTCTCTTCCGCATGGAGATCGGGCCCGGGCACGGCCAGATGAACCTTGGCAGAGAACGGCGGACTGTTTTCAGGGTGCTTTTCCAAAGTGACCTCGGCCGCCTCAATGCGAACAAGCTCGGCGAGCTTCGAGAATTTCCGTTTCACCAAGTCGGAGAGGTGGGAGTCCGGCGGCAGCCAGCGGTGATTGAGTTTGAATTTCATTTTGGCGTTGTCGCTGATGTTTCGGTTGTCGTTTGTGCCGTGCATTCACGAGCACATCTCCTCTAGCTGGCGGGATGCCATGCTTGAATAAGAGAATCGGGCGGAAAACCGGTGAAAACCTCGAGAAAGACACCTCCGACGGACCTGCCTGTGACCATCGGCTGGCCAGAGGTGGTTGTCAGATGGCCAGCGTTAGGGCGAGGTTGCGTGCCGACGCCGTAAGGTGCTGCAACCGGGGAACCGTCCTCGCCTGATCCGTGTTGCGTCTAAGCCTACTTTTATTTCGACAAGGGGAGTTCCTGCCGCAGCGGGCTGGGCTGAGGATGTGTCGCGGTCAGTGGAGCGGCGCCGCACGTGAGCATACAGCGGGTACCAGTAGACCTTGCAGAGCTGGGTGAGCGCCGATTGAGCCGTCGGCGAATCCTCGCCGCCGGCACAAAGCACCGCGCTCCAATGCGTGGTCGTGAATGCGGGGCTTTGTTGGATCGAACTCACACGCTTTAGGTTGGCTTTCTGACCGCAAAAGTCGAGGCAATCGTGGATGAACGAACGCTGAGGAACCAGGCGCGAGCCGCATCGCCATGGGACACGGCGCTGACACGCGTCGAATCGAGACGTGCCCCAATCCTTCCAGATGATTCGGGCGAGGGTCGCAGGCGCAGGAGCAGCAAGTCTCGTTTGTCGCGGTTCAGATTCCTTGTCTTGGTAGGGGGGATTGTATAGAAAGGCCGGGTATCGGGCTTGCTGGAATTCTCGCGAAGGATCGGAGAACTACTTCCGACGGGAAGAAGGTCAAACAAGGAGCGTTGCCCCGGTTAAAAAACTATCCATCGGCTGACGCGGTCAACCGCTGCCTCGCGGGCAGCAACTCTGAAATTATGAAGCTTCTTGCCAAGGTATCCTGCGTTGCGCTTTACGTCATTCTACTCGTCCTCCCGCGGGTCGACGCGCAGGTTCTGGAAAAGCTCGGGGGCTTCTCCAGCGCTTCACAACCGTTTGGACTCGCCCGTGGTACTAACGGAATGCTCTACGGTGTCACCTCTCTCGGCGGGGATGCGAATGGAGGGACATTTTTTCGGGTGGAGAACAACGGCTCCATCACCACGCTGGCCAGTTTCGGTCCGACCACCGGCACGATACCGGAAGGGTTGACCCTAGGGCGGGACGGCAATTTTTACGGGACAGCGCGCGGCAGTGCCGGCACCAACTCCGGCGGTGCCATCTTCAAGGCGACTCACGCTGGTGTTTTGACTCACATTGCCGGCTTCGGTCTGGGACTTGGGTTTGGTCCCCGGCCCAACATGGTTGAGGGGGAGGACGGGGTGTTTTACGGCACGACTGGTGGATTGAATTTCGTTCTGGGCCTTGGCGATGCCGGGAGCGTTTTCAAGGTGAACGTGTCGAGCGGGGTGGTGACCCCGCTGAAGCTGTTTTCGCTGATCACGAGCGCTTTGTTGGATGAAGGCATCAAGCCGTCGGACGGCCTGGCCCGTGGCACGAACGGAAGCTTTTACGGAATGTGTGAACTCGGCGGCGTATATCGCAAAGGGACCATCTTTCAGATTACTTCCAATGGAGTGTTCACCAAGTTACGGGATTTGGTCGGCGCCGACGGCGAACAGCCCATCGGCACTTTTCTCGCGGCGAGTGACGGCATGTTGTATGGTACTGCCGCGCGAGGGGGATTGAACCATAATGGCACTGCGTTTCGCATCACCACGGCAGGGGGTTTCACGAAGCTGACCAATTTTCCGGGCGGAACCATTTCATCTCCCAAGGGGAGGATGGTTGAAGCTCCGGATGGAAGCCTGATCGGAGTGGGCCAGATCGGGAATAACGCCGTTCCAGTGTTTCGCCTGACCAAAACTGGCGGACTCAGCCTGCTGGCGACAATTCCGGTCCCGGTCATACACATTGTGGGGGCGGCGGAGCCTTCGTTGGTGATCGGCGCTGATGGCGCGGCTTACGGAGTGCTGAGTTCGGGCGGTCCGGCGGGAGCAGGCTACATTTACCGAGTGCCGCTCACGGGAGGGTGGACGGCGGCCGCGCCATTCATCATCGAAAGCGGTTACGTTCCGGGGGGAGGCCTGACGTTGGCGGCGGACGGGGAGTTTTATGGCGTGACGCGTCGGGGTGGCGTGGCGGGCCGGGGAACGGTATACCGCATGACTGTCACGGGCGCAGTCAGCCGTGTCGCAGACTTCACGGTGGCGGATGGAAAAGATCCATTCGGACGACTGGTGGCCACACCCGGCGGAGTGTTTTATGGAGTGACCAGTCGCGGAGGCACCAATGATGCCGGCACTGTATTCCGTGCCTCCACCAACGGAACCCTCAATACGCTTGCCAGCTTCGGCGGTGCCCATGGGCAGTTTCCAAACTCTTTGATCTTCGGATCCGACGGGGCTCTATATGGCACCACTTCCTTCGGCCCTGGGACTGACGACGGAGGCCGGGTTTTCAAGATCACCACGAGTGGCTCGCTCACGACATTTGCCAACTTGGCTCCCCTCGCCATCGGACAGCCGAACAGTTTGCTTCAAGCGTCCGACGGCAGCTTCTACGGAAGCGCGACAGCCGGGATCTTTCGCGTTGCTGCGAACGGAGTTGCCTCCCTTGTCGCTCCGCTTCAGGCGGCTCCTTCTCCCTTGGTGCAGGGTCCAGACGGGCACTTTTATTTCACGTCCTACTCCAACGGAAGAGGCGGTGAAGGAACTGTGATGCGCGTCACCCGTGATGGAATGCTTTCCACGATGGTGGATTTTGCGGACAAGCCTGGACGGAATCCTCGTTACGGGCTGACTCTCGGCCCCGATGGATTGCTCTACGGAATCCTCATGGATAACGACAACGATAATGGTTTCTCTGTGTTCTTCCGGGTGACAACAGGCGGCTACTGTTCGGTTTTATACGACCTCGAGACGGGACCGACGGGTTTGGGGATCGACGATCTGGAATCGGCACTCGCCTTTGGACCTGAGGGAAACTTCTACGGTGTAACTCTCGACGGGCACTACCGATTGTCCCAGCTGCCGGCGTTGCCAGCGTTCGTCCAGACTGGCCCGGCTGATTCAATCGCCGAAACCAGTGCCGTGCTAAATGGAGAAGTATTTACTGCCGGCAGCTCCGTGAGCGTTTCCTTCGAATACGGAACAACCACCAACTATGGCCAGACCGTCGTCGCCACGCCGTCTCAAGCGACAGGCTTAAATCCCGTCGCCGTCCGGGCAAACCTCTCCGGCCTTCACCCGCGAACCGTGTATCATTTCCGACTGAAAGCCGGAGCCTCCAACGGGCAGGACAACAGTTTCCGAACAGGTCCGTTGCCGACTCTTGCAGATGCTTTGAACACCACCGGATTGGATTGGACGACGGGTCCGGTCAGTCCCTGGTTTATCCAAACCGCAGTCACCTTCGATGGCGATGCAGCCTTGCAAAGTGGAAGCATCGGCGATGACGAAGTCAGCGAGTTGACGACAACTGTCATGGGCCCGGGCAGGCTCACCTTTCGATGGAAGGTTTCCTCCGAGGAGGATTACGACTACCTCCACTTCCTTGTCGACGACGTGCTTGTGGCGGCCATTGACGGTGAGAGAGACTGGCAACAAATAAGCCACCCGCTGACCAACGGCAGCCACACCATCACGTGGCGCTACACCAAGGACGAAAGTAGTGCCGATGGCGCAGACGCCGGCTGGGTCGACACCGTGACATGGGAATCGACTGGGCAAATCAAGATCACCCAGTTCTCACGTCTGGCTGGACCCGGCCTTCGCTGCCGTCTTGTCTGGAATGCCGAACCGGGACAGCGTTACGCCATTGATTCCAGCGGAGGGTTGAATTCGTGGTCCGAACACCCGGGCACACAGCGCACCGCCACCACCGTTCAGGAGTCAATCGACCTGGATTTGGGTTCTGCCCCGCCGCAGGCGACTTTCTTTCGCATCCGGCGAGTTCCCTAAAGTTCATTCAGAAGCTTTTCTTTGTCCGGCTCAACGACCGGCTACGAGCACTGCTTCTCTTTTTCCGGTGAGATACACGGTGGAGTCCATACACTTCACCGCGCAGACGGCGCCGTATCGTCCGCACAGTGCTGCGATGAGCAGCCCGATGAGCAGTCCAAAGAATGACCAGATGGCCGCAGCCGACAGGTGGCTTGCCGCCACGTCGGCAGCGGCGCGAGCTTTCTCCTCGGCCGTCGCCTTGAGCGTGTCCAACTCAGCTTTCAAGTTCTTGGCCGATGCGATCCAGCCATCCACGGACTTGGTGGCGTCGGCTTCGCTCAACCCGGCGTATTGCGTGAGTGCTTCGACGGCGGCCGTGCGATTGGCGACGGAGTTGGTTTCGTTGCCGGGCGTGAAGAGTTTGGTGAGGGCAAAACCGATCTCGCGATTCGCCTGCGTGAGTGCCTTGGGCGCGGCATTGGTCGGACCAGACTGCACGGCTTCCTCAATGAAGCTGCTGAGTTGATCGCCGCTACGCTTTATTCCTTCCTTTGCCAGTTCGGCCACACCGCCCGCCACAGTCTGGCCGGCCATACCCATGCTTGCGCCGAACACTTTCAGCGCGCCGCCCATGACCATGCCAGTGCCGACGGAAATCAGCAGCAACGTGAGAATCAAAGTGGCGCACCACACGAGCACGCCATGTACGAGGCCGCTGTGGTGCGAGTGCGAGAAGCGTCCCGCCACGAAGCCGCCAAAGGCCAGCGCCACCAACGCGCAGAGCGTCCACACGATGGCTGCGCCGATGCTGAAACTGGCCACTGGGTTCGTGTCCGTGATGGGCGAGAACGTGGCCAACCCCGCGCCGACGCCGAGAGCCGTGAGCAGAATGTGAAGGCCGATCGCGGCGACGGTGCCGCCGAAGATTGCACCCCAACACAAATTGGGAAGGCCCGTGCCGGTGTTCAGTGTGGAATGGTTTTCAGCGATTAATGGAATGGATGGTTCGTTTTGCATAAAGGTTTTGACATGACTCAGCTTTTTCAGGCCGCGTGAAGTGATAGTCTGGGCCGAAGAAAGGACCAGACGAATGAAAGGCAAACGGTATACGACGGAAGACAAGATCCGGATTCTGCGGGAAGCAGATCGCGGCGAACGGACCATCATGGCGATTTGCCGGAGGCGAACATCTCGGAGGTGACGTTTCACCGGTGGAAGAAGCAGTTTGGGCACATGGAGGTGAACGAGGCGCGGCGGCTCAAGGAACTCGAGCGGAGAACACGGAGCTCAAGAAGATGCTGGCGGAGGAGATGTTGAAGAACCGGGTATTGAGCTACGTATGCAAAAAAAGCTGTGAGCCCGGCCACTCGCCGGGCGTATGCGCAAGAGACGGTGAAAGCCGGACTGTGTTCCCAACGGCAGGCGTGCCGGTATCTGAAGCTGGCGCGCTCCACGTTCCACTATCGCGGACGACCGCCCACGCCCGCGGAAGAACGGTTGAAGAAGCGACTGCTGGAACTCTCGGCGGAACATCCGCGCTATGGGTATCGGCGGGTGGCGGCGTTGCTGCGGCGGGAAGGCTGGCGGGTGGGCAAGCGGCACATCCAACGCCTGCGACGTGACGCTGGTCTGCGGGTGCCACCGACCAAGCGCAAAGTGGTTCGACGCGGTGTTTCCACGGGTTTGCCGACGATGGCGACCCATCGGAATCACGTGTGGACGTGGGACTTCATCGCCGATGCGACGGTGCGAGGCGGGGCTTTGAAGATGCTGACGATCCTGGATGAATACACCCGGGAATGTCATGTGCTGCGGGCGGAACGCGCGTTGAAAGCGGCGGACGTGCTGCACTGGTTGCAGAAGGCCGTGGCGGAGCACGGGGCCCCGGAGTATCTGCGGAGCGACAACGGCTCGGAGTTCATCGCGAAGATCGTGCAGCGGTGGCTGAAGGAGAACCGGGTCAAGACCATCTACATTGAGCCTGGGGCCCGTGGCAGAACGGCTTTGTGGAAAGCTTCCATGGACGGTTCCGGGACGAGTGCTTGAACCGGGAGCAACTGTGGACGCTGACGGAAGCGCGGGTGGTGGTGGGCGACTTCCGGCAGAGATACAATCAGGTGAGGCCGCACAGCGGGCTGGGCTACGAAAGCCCGGCGGGATTTGCGGCGCGAATTTGTCCATGCCCCGCTCCGGTCGGGCTACGCCCTCCCTCCGCGGGGCATGGACAAGGAAAGCAGAAAAACATAAACTCAAACCAATGCTTGGACTAACACATCCGTGGTCCAGAAAGTTGAGCCCGGTCACCGCTCCCGCCCGCCACCCGGCCCAATGAACGCTGGAGCATGGACTTCATTCATGACCAGCTCACCAACGGCCGGCGCTTTCGCACGTTGACCATCGTCGATGACTTCACCCGCCAGTGCCCAGCCCTCTGGACCGATCTGACCATCGGCGGAGCTGGCGTCGTGGCGGTTTTAAATCGCCTCGCCCAAACCCATGGCTTGCCCCAAGCCATCACGCTGGACAACGGGCCCGAGTTCACCGGCAAATGCCTCCATGATTGGGCACTAAAACAGGGCGTGAAGTTGAACTTCACCGCCCCGGGCAAACCCACGCAAAACGCGTTCATCGAAAGCTTCAACGGCAAGTTCCGCAACGAATGCCTCAATCAACACTGGTTTACTACTTTATCAGAAGCCCGCTGCCTCATCGAAGCCTGGCGGCACGAATACAACGAACTCCGACCCCATAGCAGCCTCGGGCGCATCCCGCCAAATCGATTTGCCTCCCAACTCCAAAACCACCAACCTCAAGTCATAAACTTCTCGCTCAACCCGGCCTAATCGTCGGGGGATGGTCAATCAGTGTGCATCCCTCCCTCTTGGGCCAATCGTCGCCTCAACTGGCGCAATCGCTTGTTCTTGATGTGGCGGTCACCACGGGAATGCTCCACTCCTAGCAACCACTCGCGTGCCTCATGAGTGTCTGGATGATACGGACATGATGCCATTGGGTGACGGTGAATGTCGTGCTCGAAAGCCGCCGCAATGCCGGCTTCATACGCATCGAGTATCTGCTGTGCGCTCAACGACATGGCTTGTCAATTGGCCTAACGACCCAAGCTCAGCGGCCCGGCCCACGGGACGCGTGGATTGCAACCAGAGCGCGATGGCCGGGTTCGCTGAAGCGCATGGTTAGCCCACCAAACATCAACGTGTCCGAACATACTCTTTCCTCAACTTCAGGTATCGCTCAATAACGCCACGCTCGACTGCGGTCACGGCTTCTGTGGTCGTGCAGTCGCTGGCGATGCAACCGCCCTGTGTCTGAACTCTTGCGCCCTCACGGGTAAACCTTGCCGCGCACTCTCTGAAACCGCCTTTGTCGGTGACATGCAGACCGGCAAGCGCGTATAGCCTCGCCTCAATAGTGCCCTGCTCAAAAAGCTCTCGAAACAATCGCTCAGAGTGTCGGCTGGAAAGAATGGTAAAGAACCAATCCTCGCGCTCAGGTATCGAACCCGCATAGCCAACTCCGCCGAAAGAAAATGTATCCACCTTTGCAAGCTGGGTGACCGCAGCACGACCCGCCGCCGATGGCGGAAGCAACTGATACGCGACGATGCCGATGACAACCAGCGTCACGATAATATACGCGAATCGTTTTAGGGGCGTGCGCATGGTGGGCTAACGACAAAAGCTCAGCGACGGCGGCCACAATTCACGCCGATTGAAAAGGCGATGGCCCGCCGCCGTTCGCTGGAGTGTATGGTTAGGCCATTCAGCTCGCATGTGTACCCTCTCCGCTCTCCTCAAACTCTCCGATAACGCCCTCGCGTCTCGTGGCTGCAATAACTCGTGCGGCATCAAAATCAGCGACACCACCGAAATATCGGCGGCTCACGACAGCGCGCAAACCGTCGTACGTGCAATTGACTCCCAAGGTTGAATAGTGCGCGTCAAAATCTCCGCGTGCGCAGAAGATAGCGTGTGCGTATGCAATGAACGCCATGGAGAAATGCCCTCTCTCGGCTGCCTGCATGACTTGGTTCACGGAATAGAACTTCATTTTACCGAAACGGCGCGACAACTCTTGCGACAGTTTCCAGACGTAGCTGCGAATGGCGAGTCGGCGTTTAATCAAGCGAAGCATAGTGGTTGCCGCCTAACGACCCAAGCTCAGCGACCCGGCCCACGGGACGCCACGATTGCAACCGCGACGCGATGGCCGGGTTCGCTGAAGCGCATGGTTAGCCCACGTCATGTTGGAAACTCCTCTGGATGCTTCTCAACATATGTGTCGAGTAACTCTGCAACTGACTCGCGTGCCTGAAAGAACTCGGTGGTCAGACTGCTCAACAAATCCTCCTGGTCCTCCGTCAGCGAATCACACATGAACTCTCGACGCTGCTCCTGATCAGATGGCACAACCCCGTCTGGAAACACAGACATCGCACGTCGGAGGATGCTGGCGGTCTTCGGAGCACCAACCATTTCCAAACCTCGAAGCGCGTCAGGAGCAAGCTTGCCTGCGTCGTTAAAAAAGAACTGATGCAGCCCGCCGTTGTGCGTCTCCATGTAAAGGTGAGTGAGGCCGAAAGAGGCGCGCTCGCTAAGCGTCAACGAATCGAAACCGTCCGACTCGATACGCTCGTAGATTCGGTCCATCCGACTTTTGGGCTGAGATTCGCTCATATGCGCACGAAGTGGGCTAACATTGATATTGAGACAAAGTCAGCAGGCTAGATTTTTGACGGGAGACTGCTTGTTCCATGCGCTGACTTTAGACATGGCTCCCTGTCCCGTCAATCTGAACGGCAAGACTTTACAGCCATTAGACGGTACCGGGCGGGGTTCGTTCTGGGCCGAACCCGGACGGTGATATTAGTTATGGCAAAGACAAAGTGACCTTGTCTTTGTGCGCCTTTTAATACGCGGTTGGGATACCGGGCGAGAAGCCTCACACCTAAGCGGTGGGGACAAAAACCGCGAGCACGCGGGCTGCGCGGTTTAATGGCGCTATATCGTGGAATTTATTCAACCCCCTCAAGTTGGCCGCGACCTGGTCGAGTTCGATGCAGCCGGACGTTTTCACCCAAAAGAAGGGAAGTATTTCGTCGACCTTTTCGGGCGGGAGGAACGGACCGACTGCCTTGCGAAACGTTTCTAGCCGCGCAGCCCGGACAGCCTCTAGAGCTCGCCCTTTGTCCTCGGCGAGTTCGGTCGCTGCGGCCCCGATTTGTTCCAACAGTACGTCGGATTGCGCCTCGGCGTTTTTGATCTTTGCGGTGCCTGCCACGACAAAAAACTGGTGCTTATTGAATTCCGAATAGGCCGCCTCATCCTCCAAATTTGCCTGAGCGGCTACCGCGTCCGCTTTTCGCTGCGCTTCGGCAACTTTCGCCTTCACCTTCTCAGTCTCGGCGATAAACGCCTCGCGGCCTGCAATCAATTTCTTCAGTTCGGAGTCACTCATTGCGTTTGATGTTCTGTCGATTTGTTCGTTTGAAAAACTTGGCCGTCGCAGCCTACGGGGGGATTTGTTTGGCTGCGACGGCGGTTAGGGGCTTACCTAAATTGTCGTGATGTGGCGCGAGATGATTTCAGCGGTATCGCGCTCAAGCCGCTCGGTTGTGATTTCGTCGAAGCCGCAGGTCGTGGCGTCGACATTGGCGATTATCTCCCGAGCAATTTCCAGCGGTGACACCGCCCGGACGGGAACGTTTTGTGTTTCTGTTTCTGTCTTCATGATAGATCGATGGGTTTCAAGCCATGTGTCTTGCGCCATTCGGAGTACGGCTTTTGTCGCAGTCCACTTGGCCCGTACCGGGCGCGTCGGGTGCGCCAGACTTGGGCGGCGTAAAGTTTCCCCTGCGCACTCCTCGCCTCGTACGTGCGATTACTGCCACCCCGCGACGCGATGCTCCGTTGCCAACGGAGAATTATGCTCCGCTCATCTGGCGCGTAAGGCGTCGAATCCAACTCGTTATTACCCGTAAGGGGCATGAATGAACTATAACGTTAACGTATTGGTTTTTCAAGCGGCTTTCTACTATTCTGGTTTTCTGTGCTTCCTCCCGGAAACTGCCGTCACGGTGATGTGCGGGATGCTGTCCGCTCGCGCCCGTTCGCCTTGGAACGGTGCTTTTAGTCCCGGAAGTAGTCGTCTTTCCGCGAGGCCCGGTGTGATGGCCCGGTCAAATGGAAAATCGAAAAGGCCGCTTCCTTGAGCCGGTCGGCTATTCTCTCGCCGATGACTTCTTTAAGCCCATCGAAGTCCAAGTTGCTGGTAAGTACGGTCGGAAGCTTTTCCCCGTACCGGTGGTCAAGAATATCGTGCAGCATGGGGAACTCATCCCTACCGCCCGGCGAGACGCCAATTTCATCGAGCACCAAAATGCCAACGCGCTTACAGGTTTCGATTGGGTCTTGGGCGGCTTTGTCGGAATAGCTACGCCGAAGTTCGTGGAGTAGGGTACTTTGTTTTATGAAGCGACCGTTCTTAAACTGTCGCATTACGGCAACGGCAAGATGCGTTTTCCCTGTTCCCTTATCTGCGCCCAACAAAACCAGAAACCCGCGTCGCTTCGCAGCAAATTCTCGCGCCTTATCGACAATCAATCTGCTGTCGTTGCCGGGCGCATTCCAGTTCTCGATTGTTGCGTGGAGCAGGTTGGAAGGAACACCCTGCTTGCGCAATCGCTCACGCTGTTCCTCAGATTGCCTCTCGTTGGCGCACTCTTTGCATTCCTCGTACTTAGCGACTGGCTTTGGAGATTGAATCGAAACCGCCTCAGAACTTTCACGATTCAACATTCTAGCAACCTTTGGATGAATGGAGCACGGGATGGATAATGGCTGACTGTCGATAAACGCATCGAAGTCTATCCGACGCTGCGTCCTTGTTGCATTGATTAGTCCGAAGACTTCCGACGGCTCTGATGGGGCTGTGGTCATAAAACTTAGGGGGCGATGATTGTTACTCCGAGGGACTGCCTTTCTTTAGGAAGAGATCCTTCTAAAGGATTCTTCAAAGAGTTCTTCTCTTGTTCTTCTATATCTCTGCAATTTTCGCGTTTTCGATTTTTGCCGTAGGTGGTGCATTGGGTGCGGGGGGGTGGCTTCTCTCCTTTCTTCCCGCCGAGTAGGGAATAGGTGTTTGGGCCAAGTTCCTTGGTGCCACTGATGGTGTTCTGGGTCCAAGACAAGAGTCCAATTGCCTTGAAACAGTTTTAGAATCTGGC
>JADJPG010000070.1 GCA_016713365.1 Verrucomicrobiota bacterium
CCGGTCTGCCAAACGAGCGTCCAAGCGTTTCCGCTGGCCAGCCGCTCGCGTTTGCGGTCGGTTGCCGCGGTTCCGTGAACCTCCGTGCCAGCCGGGATGATGAGCCGTCCCGCGTGATAGACGTCTTCGGTAATCAATCCGATGATCGGCGTTTGGATGGCCGACGAGTCCACGGTGATGACGGTCTCGCACGAAATGAGTCTGCCAAACGGGGCGAAGTCTGGACTGAGGGACTTAGTCTCAGGTGCCTGGCTCGCCGACTCGGCGAAGAGACTAATCGGTGGCGGAGGCGGAGGCGGCTCCGGCGCTTTGATCTGAAGTGGTTCAACCGAAACCCTGGTTTCAGACGCTGGCGGCTGTGGCGGCGGTTCGGGCTTGGGCGGAGGCGGCTGAAACACTTGCAAGCCGCGTTGTACGGTCTCGATGACTTGCGGCTTGTTGGTCGCAGGATCAGTCGCTGGAACAGACACCGGTTCAGTTCGCGGCGTGCCCGCTCGGGTTTGAGAATAGAGGAACAGTCCGAAGGCCAGCACGGCTCCGAACAGCAACAGCTTGCCCGTTCGCGTGCGGAAGAAGCCGATGAATGAGCGAGGAGTCATGGATTTGGCGGGGCGGAGTTGGTTGCGTTGTTGAGTGCCGCCATCGGGAGTCGTTGAATCAACACCGTGAAATCGTTTTTCAACGACAGCTCATTGCGTGCGCCGTCTGGTGTGCCGGTGACTGCAAAGTAGGCGGAAGTCTCGCCCTGCGGCGGCATCAGTCCGGCAGCGTCGCTGATGGACTGAGGCAATACCCGGTTGCCAACGCGGATTGAAAAACTGTCGGGGCGGTAATGGACAGGCGAGTCGGTCTTGTTTCGCAGCAGAAGCTGGAAAACCACGGTATCCTCCGCATTGAATCGGAACGCCGCCTGAACCCGGATCTCGTAGTCGTTGAAGTCGGCGACTTGGGGGCGCTTCTCGAACGTGGCGAAGTCCACGTCGGCGACGGTTTCTGGGTGTTGCTGTTTCAGCAGAGTAAACGACTTGGCCTTGTCGAGCAGCGCGAGAAGGCGTGTCGGATTCAGAGATGGAGCGGGTTTGACGGTTCCTCCTGACGGCTTTGTTTCGAGGATGAGTGACAAAACGGGCTGAGGACTTTCCTCCAACTGGAACACATAGGTGCTCTTGCCCCAACGCGCGTTGAGGTTGGACGACGCTTTTGGTTCTCCGGCTCGAACACTGAAGAAAGCCGTTCCTTTGGTGTGGGAGAGATGGAAGGGAGCCGGATTTTTCGGATCTGCAGTGATGCCGGCTCCGTCGATGGCCGCAATGGACCGGGAAAGCTGATCGTGGTGACCCGGTTGGTCGCGACGGGCACGACATAAACCACTCGATCATCAAGCCGGGCGGACTCGATGGCCTCGCGTGGTGCGCCGTGGACAGCCAAGGGTGCGAGCAACAGAAGGATTTTATGGAGCGGTGAGTTCATAACGGAAATCGGCGACGGCGGTGGGAAAGCGACCATTGGCGGCCATGTTCGGGTTGCGCAGAAGTTTCAAACGGAGCAGGAACGGAAACGCTTCGACGAAGGCTTTGTCCTGGAAAATGCCGTTGCGAATCACTTGCCCGCTTACGTTCACGAGCACCTCGTTTTCGCGCGTAGCGAGAATATCGAGTTTGCCCACTTCGACCTTCTGGTGGAGTTGCTTGCTGGCGGCCTCGGTGGCTTCCTTGGCCCGATGCTCTTGCGCCTTCTCCAGAGCGGGTTTGAGGAAGACCTGCTTCAGTAAATCGGGATGATCGAAATCCTTCGGGTTGCGTTCGAGAAAGGCCACCGTGGCGAGCGTCGCCTGTTGAGCGTGGAGTTCTTTGGCTTCTTGAAATTGCAGCAACGGCGACAGGTAGTAGGTGTTCGCTGGATCGATGATCACGACGCGCTCTCGCTGCTTGAGCGAATGGATCAGGTTCCATCGATCCACAGCTGCGAAGACGATGGTGGCCACGGCCACGAAGAACCACAACCACGGCAGCCGATCTCGCTGGACGAACAGCCTTGTCGGATCGAACGGTCGGCGTGCCCGGTTTGGACTTGGCGACCCGTTGTTGGTCGTGGTCACGCGGGAAGTTTCGAGAGTGGGAGTCATAGGGCTTGGTTCCGTGAGACGGCAATGAGATCTCGGACGGCCTTGTCGCCGGTGATGTCGTCGCCGGGCCGTCCTCGTGCTGTCCGGGGAGGCAAGCCAGAGCCGGCGATGATGATGGCTCCCGCGCTGCCCATGCCGCTGCTCAACGAGAGGCTGCTCAAGGCGGCTGCCATGCCGGCCGCGGCAGCCGTGACCATTGGCTTGCCCACGGGGGCGGCGACCGCGGCGGCCGCCGCCGTGGTGGCTGCGGTTTGAAGAAAGCTGTTGATGCCGCCGTTGAGCAGGGCGCTGCCGGCATCGACGCCATAGATGAGCACCTTTTGGATGATGGCAGGCGCGGCACAGGTGCTGAAAATCGTCCAGAATGACAATACACCGAGGCCGAGGAGATTTTGCAGGGTATACAACGTCGAAGTCGGGTCCACCGTCAGAAACGATTGATCCGTCATGAAATCGAGAATACCTTGCGAGATAAGCGCTGCGACACCCCAGCCCAGTGGCCACAAGAGAATCCCCGTCAAATGCATGAGATACCGCGAGCCGGTACCACTCAACGCCGGCACCGCAAAGAATCCGATCAGTATGGGCGAGAGTGCATACCCGACGTTAAGAATGATCTTCTGGAAAATGTAGGCCCAGAACAGCAGCAAGGACGCGGCATAGGCCAGGAGCCACAAAAGTCCCCCGATGACGGCATTCACGAGAAACGAAGTTCCGTTGGCGACCAAGTCCCACAAGCCGTGCGGCTCCGTCTCGCTTTGCTTCAACGCCAGGGCATCACGATACGCTTGATGAATCTGATCTGGGTTGGCTTTGAGCGTGTCCGTCACCGTAACAGCCACGAGCCTCTGCACCTCGTCACCCCATCGCGGCAGGAAGACCAGCAACGACATCACGACAATCAAACGCACCAGATAGCGCAGCCAGCTTTGAGCCGAAGGCCGGCGCATGGCCGTCACGAGGATTCCGACGACGACCAGCAAGTAGGCCACGACCATCAAGACACCGCGCAAGTCCGCGCAGCGTTGCAGGAACGTGGGAAACAGGGTGTCGAATGAGGCCATACGCCGGCTGGGGGATGGAGGCGGGACTACCTCGGGAAAGTGGTGGGCGCGTCGAGGAGTCGGAACGTGCGGGCGTAGTTGGTGACCGCCTCGGTAAAGGCGGCACCTTGCTGTTCGCGGAGCGCCAGAGCCTGTTTCTTCTCGTCGTTGCGGTTCTCAATGTCTTGGACGAGCGCCGTCGCGAGGGCCTGCGCGGTCTCCTGCTCCGTGCCGTTCAGCGCGGCAGACAATCCCGTGAGCGTGCCGCTTAACTTCTGCACCTCGGCGTCGGTCGTCGCCGTGCGCAACGCTTCCACGGTCGCGGCAATCTGTCGTTTCAACTCAACCCGCCGGGCAGCGGCATTGGTGGAGACGAGCTGAAAATTCGCGGTTGCTCCGTTGATGGCGGCAAAGGGCCGGAACTCGTTCGTATGCCGGGCAACTGTGTGGCCCTTGGGGGTATCAAAGGTTGCTCCCACCGAGTGGTAAAGGCCGGCGGCGTTATAGGCCAACGCCTCCGCACCGTCAGCGGCTCTTATGACGACCTGCAACGACTCGCCGAGTTCCGTCCTGCGCAGGTCGTTCCTGAGCGGCCCGGCGGCGGTAACTACGACCGCCTTCGGATCGCCGAACAGACTCTCGTAGTGTCGAAACTCGTTGAGTTGATCCGTCAGCGTGCGAATCTGCGTGACCTGGTTGTTGATCATTTCGACGTATTTCGCGATTTCCTGCGCGGTGCCGGTGATCAGTTGGGTTTGCACCGCGGCGTCGAAGACGGCCCATTGGGCGTTAACTCCAAAGGGAATGGCGGTGAAGGCGGCCCAGGCGACAATGGTTTTATTCATAGGTTATTCCTCAATGCGGAGATACTTGGTGGTGGGTTTGAAAGTGACACCGTCGATGGTCTGTTCGGGAAGCTGGACTTCGTAGAGCCGAACTTGGCCCTCGCGGTTCCGGGCGCGTTGCTGGGCCACGTAGAGCCAATACTGTTGCTTCACCGCATCGCTGCGGCCTTTGTCGTAGCCGGACGCGTAAGCCTTTTCCGACTGCTTGCGCGTGGCGTAGTGCAGCGCTTCGCTCACAACGACGCCTCCGGCTGCGCCGGCTGCCGTGGCGATGGGGCTGCCGTCTGACAACTCGTGAGCGACATAAGCGCCGCCCGCAGCGGCCCCGATGTCCGTGAGACTGCGGGTGGCGGCACAACCGCAAAACAGGAGTGGCACGATGGCGAATAAGAGAACAGGGTGAGTTTTCATGCTGGGGTGAGTTGTCGTTTCGGGGGGCAAGTCGGTGTCCCCGTTCCGGGAAGCGTGTTGAATAATGCCTTCGACGAGATTGGCGCACTGGCGGAGTTCCTTCGCCCTCTTGTCGAAGTGCTCACCGCTCGACGACGAGCAGTAGAGCATCTCCGGCGAGGCGATGTTGTGGACCGTGCCGCAAAGGTTGCGGACCGAATCGGTGTGAAAGTAGGTGAAGGGCGCGTACCTCTGGCCCGTTTGATGGTCGGGCAGCGCGTAATTCATGATCGCGTGCTGGGTGACTTCCGGCAATGCGATGTCCTTGCCCATGTCGTCGAGGTCGGCTCGGTCGTTCTGGCGCATGATGAAGAACTGGCGGCTGTTCCCGAACACAGCCGACCGGATGCGCGACTGCTTGAATCGCGCGTACTGCTGCACGATGGAAATGTTCCAGCAATTGAACTTGCGAAGCTGGGCGTACGATTCCTGCACAATTTCCTGGCCCCCGGGGATGTCGAGGAAGCGTGCGACTTCTCGTACACGTTCCGTTTCCGCAAAGCGCGCGGCAGCGTGATGATATGTTTGCGCGCGTGGTTGGTGATTAGGAAGCCTGCGGCCGATTTCAATTCCTTCGCCGATTCCGGGATGTAGCCGAGTTCAAAGTGGGCGATCCGTCCCGTCAACGAGACGTTGGTGATTCCGTCAAACAGACAGCCGTAGTTGCCATCTCGGCACCAAGGCAGAAGGAGGGTGGCGATCTCCATGATCTGGTCGCGCTCGGCTCCGACGGGATCGAGCATCATCAACTCTTGCAGCATGCGGTGCGTCGGGAAGTCGCCAGGTGCAAAGCGCGAGAAGGCAAGATTACGAACCTCTTTGGTGGTGTTTGGGTCTTTCATGAACCGCAGCACATCGCTCTCCTCAACGGTGCCAAGGTACGCGGTTGCCTCATCGCTGTGATTGGTTCCCCAGTCCCTGAAGTCGGCAAAGGTTTCGAGCATGGTGGCTCCGGGCGGCATCCGTTCCACCCGGAACCGTTGCAGGGCGAGCGCGTGGCGGGAGATTTTGAGCAAGTCGGCGTGCCGCTTCTTGCACCAGTCCTGGAACGCGTCCTCGTAGAGCAAATTGATGTACTTGGCGATCTGCGCCTGCCGGAGCATTTGTTTCTCCTCCGTGGCACTCGTGCCAATCATGCGCGCGACCAACGCGGTGGCGGCCGACAAGTGATCGGGAGTCAACGGCAGCCCCTTTGTGTCCAGGTAATTGATGGTCAGGTCGCCGTCAGGATGAATGATGATCGGTCGCGCGCCTTCCTCGACGGTGCCAGTGTAGATGCCATAGCTCAGACCTTCTTCGATGATGACGGTGTAGGCAAAATAGCCCTCCGTCTGCGAAAGCAGGTCGCACATGGACACCGATTTGCCTGCGCCCGACATTCCGAGGAGGACGGCGTGTTGGGGAGATGCTGAACCGCCACCGCCGGAGAACGTCTCAATGCCGATGAGATTGCCCTGCGGCCCATCGTAGATCGCCTCCGCGGTCGCCAAATGGCCAACAAACGTGCTGGTGAACGGTAACATGTCGGCCAGGAACCTGTGTTCGGCGTAGAGTTTCCGATGTTCGTAACGTCCCCACGTCCAGCCCGGCCAGGTCTGGAAGAACAGATTCTTGGCCGTGGTCGGCAAATTGGCTTCAAAGTACTGGGCTGCATTCATCGACTGAATCGCGCTCTTGAGCGCGGCGACACGGGCGTTGAGCCCTTCCTTGGATTTGTCCCACACCCTGACGATGAACGTCGCATGGAACGGCAGCGTGTGCCCTTGCATGAGCGCATGGATTTTACGCTGCTTTTTCTCCATGACGCTCAACATGGAAATCTTCTTCTCGCTGGCGTAGTCGCCCGCCACGCGGTCGTGGGCTTTTTCCTCCTTGGAGATCTCTTTCGTGACCGGGAGCGGGTCAATGTTGACCGTGATGGTGTAGTCGAGCAGCCGTAAATTCGTGAGCCTTTGGATGATGCCCGGATACGTCGTGCGCGGCCAGCGGGTCAGGACCAAAAGCCTGTGGTAGTGTCCATCAAGGTAGAAGCCGAAGTCTGCCTGTCCGTTGCCCTCGGAGTGCCAGCAATTCTCTTGAATCGAAAGTTCCGGCTCGAATCCGTCGAGCGGATCGAACTCGAACCGGTCGTTGAAACTTGGGTTCAGGAACTTGGCGTAATGGCGGAAATGTTCGGCATCGTTCATGGGAACAACTCGCGTGCCTGAACCGCTGAAGATCTCGAGCATCAACCGGTGTGTGTGCTCGTATTCGCTGGCGAGCTGCTCCAGCAGGGCCGTGTAGTAGTCGCGGCGAGCCTTGCCGGATTGGGCGAAACGTGGTTGGTGATCCAGTGCGCGTGTGATGTAGAGGACGACTCGCTGACGGCGCAGCTTACGTTCACTCATCGCTTGCCAGTAGCGCAGGAACCGTTCGTTTCGCACGCGCTTGGTCCAAGTGTTGGTGAAATTCTCGGTCTCCCGCTGGTAACGCAGAAGCTCCTCCTTGTAGTTGGAATCGCAGAAGTACTGCACTTGCAGGCGTTGGTTTTCTTGGAGGGACGCCAGCAGGAGACAAAGCTGGTCTTGGAAGTCGTTGAGGTCCGCAATCGGGCTGTTGGTCAGGTCGGGCGCTTCGATGACGAAGCCCTTGGCCACGTAGCCGCCACGCCGAAGATGATTGAACACGATCATATCGCGGACGAAAAACCCGTTGGGAGCGCGCTCGAACATAGGTCACGGTCGAATCTTGAGAGCTTGAGCCTCCGGCTTCTGCGAGTTGCGGATTTTGGTGAACAACAGATCAACTTTCTCCAAATCACTCACGAGTCGCTGCACCGTGCGGGCTTTCCCGATTTCGTTAGTCGCGATGTAGGCTTCGCGAACATGAGCCACGGCCCGTTCCATGTGGGTGCGAGCCGTGGCGTCGAGGTCGTGTCGGTGCAGGTTCTCGCGCAGGGCGGACTCGGCGTCGTTGAGTTGGGCGAGGATGTGGCGGCTCATGAGGTCAGCCTTTGGCGAAAGGGTGCTTGGGTGTGACGAAGTCCGGCCCGAAGCCGGGGCCACTGGCGAAGCGTTCGATGACGTCGCGGTCGTAACCGGGCGGTTTACCCTGCCGGAGGAGCAGGATGTAGCTCAGGCAAACAAGCACCGGCAACGCCGCGACACCAAAGGAGAGAAAGAGTCCCGCCTTGAAGGCGACGACCATGACGAAAAATACCGCGATACCGACTCCCAGCCCGCTCACGACCCACCAGAATAGGTTGCCTTCGAGTCCCCAGGTTTTTCCGGCGGAATCGGAGGCGGCATTCGTGTCGGTAAGTCGAAGTTCGGCTTTCATAGCATTGGAGCGAGGCAGGTTCGGGCGAGTATGGGCACGAGCGGGAGGCCGAGATAGGCCAGCAGCGCGAGCAGCAGGGCTGCGGCGACTCCGAGCAGGAGCAGCCAGCGGATGAGCCGTTTCTCTTCTGTGGACATCGTTGCCTCCCGCCGTGAATCAGAACGCGCCGATGCCGACCGTGGAATTGGCGTCGAGGCCGAAGATTTTGAAAAACGCGAATGCGATGGCCGGAGCCGCCGCGATGACGGCGCCGCCAATGATGGAAAGCTTGCCGGTGTCCACGTCGCCGCGCCGGATGGCGAACCCGCCGGCGATGACGGCTGCTATTCCCAGCACGAAGCCGAACAGCATGATGACGGCGAGGCTGTTGCTGATGCCGGTCTTGAGCTGCGTGGAACTGAACGCCTGGGCGAAGGCGCTGGTGGTGTTGAGAACTGCAACGGCGGCGAGCAAAAGCACCGTCCGCAGCCGTGGGCTTTGGTTAAGGGCCACGGCGACGCCGCAGCCTCCGTATCGGAGCGATTGAGTGATTCGATTCATATTAGCTGTATTTTTCGTTTCACCCGGAAGCACCGTGCTCCCGGTGTTGTCGGCTCCCATTGAAGCGGAAATCGCGGAGACGTTTGTGCGCAATAGGCACAATCTGCAGACCCCGGATGCGGTAGGGTTTGCGATGTGAATACGACAAATGCCTCCGAAAACCTGCGCCGCCTCGCGCTGCTCGAAACACAGCTTCCGTGCGAGATACGGGGACAAAACCATGTGCTGCCGCCGGTGCTCTCGATTGCGCGGCGTGGGCAGTTGGGATTAACGAAACCGGGCCGGCCACGAGGCAGCTTCCTTTCACTCGGCCCAACGGGTGTTGGGAAGACCGAGCTGATTCTAGTCCTCACACGGGTGTTGTTTGGATTGGATTACCTGTTCCGCTTCGACATGTCCGAGTTCCAAACGCAGGACGCGCTCGGGCTGCTGCTCGGAGCAAGCGCGGGTGAGGTTGGGATGCTGGGACAGGTGCGGCGGAAGTCAGCGACTGGTGTGCTGCTCTTCGACGAGGCTGAGAAGGCCCATCCGCGCATCCTCGACATCCTGCTCCAATTGCTCGATGCCGCACGGCTCACCACCGCCAACGGCGAGGCGCACGACTTCAGCGGGTTCTACGTATGGCTCACGTCAAACCTTGGCTCCGCCGAACTACTCATGTTGCAGCACTCCTCGGAGGCGACGCTGGAACGGCATGTTCTCACGCGGGCCGAGCAAGCTCTGCGCCCGGAAATATTCGCCCGTATCGACGAGAAGCTCGTGTTCCATCGACTGGGCTACGATCAGCAGCTTGAAGTCGCCGCGAAGTTCCTAGCCGGCGAAGTCAATTTCCTGCACGAGCAGGGACACGAGCTGGAGGTGGCCGATGGAGTCTTGCCGCTGCTTGTCCGCAAGGGCATTCACCCCAAGCTCGGCATGAGACCGATGCGGCACGCGGTGGAAACCCTGGTCGGTGACGCGGTCGCTCGTGAGTTGCTCTCCGAGAAGCCGTGTCGCGGGCGCTTGGCGGTCGATGCAAGCGGCGAGGCGCTAACGGTTCAGCCGAAGTAAACGTAGAGCCACGGCTCGCCGCCGTCGCACTCGGGCTGAACGGCGCAATGGACGCGGCTCGGAAGTGAATGAAACAGTCCTCGAACAGCCAACCTCGAGGGTCTCGACTTCGGCAATCGGACGAGAAGAGCGTCCGAAAACTGTTTGCCTGCTTTCGATTCGTAAATGTCCACGGCCAGGACTTTCTGCGCCCCGGAATCCGCAAGTTGCGTGACCAGCCGTGCAGCTTGCTTGTGACTCAACCGCCCCAAGGCTCGGTTGGTTCCGTCACCTGTTGCCAGCCACTTCGTCGCCTCGCGGTTGTTCTTCCTGCCAAGCAGCCAATCACAGTGCAACTCGAAACCGCGAACCTGAACTCGGCTGGGCGACATTCTTGGGTCGTGCCCGATTCTCCGTTTGCAGACCGGCCATTCGGGATGAAACGCAGCGGCCTTGGAGTATTCTCCGCGCGTCACTTGGTGGTTTTCCAACATCCAGATTTCCGAGAGCAATGTCCCATCAGGCAGCCAGAGCCTCGAAGGGCCGTTGAGGTTACCGGCCACGAAAAATTGCTCCAATTGCAACGAGCCGTCGTCGAACCACGCGCGTTGAACGCCCGTGCCGTTCTCCATCCGAAAGGAACCGAGCAGCTTCCCATCCTCCCGCCATTGGCGGCAAACGCCGTGCAGCAGCCCGTTGGCGTAGGATTCCTCCGAGGCCAGCCTCCCGTTGCGATACCAGCGGCGGACGGGGCCGTGGAGCACGCGGCCGCGGTACGTCTCCTCCGTCGCCACAACCCCGTTGCGGTGGGACGTCCGTTTCACACGCTCGTTCGGCAAGGTGCCCATTGGTCAAGCTGCCAGCATATCAGACGTTGGAACTGCGAGACTATTACAAACAGACGCGCGCCGGTCGGAATCGGCTACGCGGCGCAACCGGAAATGAAGAGGCGCGACACTCGTCGCACCGACGCCTCGGGCATCCGGCAGGAGGCCCTCACGAAGAATGCGCCGAGGCGCGCCAGATGGCGCGCGCTCGGCTTTGGTCTTCGTGTTCGTCAAATCTGCCGGATTTCGAGGCGAAACCGCTGCCTTGCTACGCAAATATTTTATGGTCGTGTCGTCTAAATATCAATTCATCGAACAAATCTATCCTACGCCGTGGCATTGGTTCGCCAAGTCCAATTCGCACAAAACTCCGCACCAACGGTGCAGTTTTGCTTTGATCTGATGATAACACTGAAGCTTCGCTTCGCACGTCCTCATGCCACAGGTTATATAGCAGGTGCCGTGGTAAGGTCATTTTTAAGCCCGACTGTGCAGATCGCTTGCCTCTACAAGGAACGGACTGATTCACGTTCTCGATTGTTCACCTCGTTGAGCATGTTCCTCATCCAAGTCACGGAGTTGTTCGATGATGGCGACGAGTTTGCGGCCGGTGGGTGTGAGGCGGTAGTCAACGCGCGGAATCTTGCCGGGCGTTTCCTCGCGCTCGATCAAGGCGTAATTGAGCAGCTTGCGCAGGCGCTCATTGAGCACCTTGGTCGAGATGCCGGGGATGAACCGCTCCAATTGGCCGGGCCGCGTCACCCCGCGTCCAATCGCCGCGAGCACGCCGGCGGACCACTTGCAGCCTACCACGTCTTCCAATCGGCGATAGGCGGTGCGTTCGAGCATCGACAGGGCTTTGGCTTTGAGTCCGGGTTTGGGCTTCGTCGTCATGCCGCCAGACTATCCGATCCGCACGGAGTTTTCAGCCGGGAACAAAACGGTGACCGCTCACCGAATTGTGCCCACTTTCGCCGCAGCGGTTGTGTGTTGAAATAAGGTTTCCCGACGAACGGCAAACGGGTCGTGCGCCGGCAAAATCGAAATCATAAAAAACATCAACACCTCATCATGAAAACCAAAGCTATCTTCTATCACGCCGGCTGCCCCGTGTGCGTTGCCGCCGAACAGAACGTCGCCGCCGCGCTCGACCCGGCGCGCTACGACACGGAGATCGTCCACCTGGGCAAGGACAAACACCGCGTGGCCGAAGCCGAGAAGGCCGGAGTGAAATCCGTGCCTGCCCTCGTGCTCGGCGGGCAGCCCTACCACATCAACTTCGGCGCGGGCATTGAGGCATTGCGTTAAGCGCCGAACACCACGTTCAGCCCACAGCGAAACCCACGAAACCCAACGGGCGAAACCTGTGGGCTGGACTTGCCAGCAAGAGCTTTTGAAAGTCCGGGCGATGCCACGCTCTCATCCTCGGGCACATGAATCGTTTTGAAACCAAGCTGGCCGAGCATCACCTGACCTTTCGTCGGAGCGAATTGCGGACGCTGCAAATCAACGTCGGGCGCAAATGCAACCAGACCTGCCGCCATTGCCGTCTGCGTCATTTCTTCGAGCGCCAAGTGCCACGCCACGTTGCGACCCAAGCCCAGGCGGATTATTGAGCCCATGGGCGAGATTCAGCGCTATATGCGATTGTTGAAAAGTTCGGGACTGCTGGACGACCAAAAGCCCGGCCTTGGTGCGGTGCGGCAGTGCGACGATTACTCCGGAAAATGTTGCGGGTGAGCACCGGAAAAAGCTGAGGGACTTTTGACGGCAGGAGAGTAATAGGGAATGGCGGGGGCGGCATTGGCGTTGGCGGGTGGCGTGGTAAAATCCCGGTGTGCATGATGCGGAAGAAGGCCGGACTGCCAATGGTGGCGCGACGAGATCGCGAACCCGTGGGTTAGCATGGTCGCAACCCCCGCGAGACGGCCATTGGTGGCGGCCCCGATCCGCATGAGTGGGGCCGACCCCGTTCGGGAGACTGACTCATTGTGTTTGGCATTGCCCCATCAGGCGCACCAACCAACAAAGGTCATCATCCTCGACAACGATCACACCCGGAGCAACCCCTGAATTCCGAAGCTGGGCAAGCACCGCGCCCAATGCTGCAGCCAGGCCGGAGGCGGATTCGGATGCCAGACTGTTGAACGGGTTTAGTTACCGAAGTGTTGCGCGGAACGTGAAAGCCATACTGACTTGACGGTAATGCGTTCGAACAATCTGGAAAAGACTTTGACCACCGCGCTTTTCCTAGTGACTGCAACTGTCGTATCAGCTGCGGATGCAGATGGCTCCAACTTGCCCAAGCCTCCTCCGGGGCCACACAGCCTCCGAATCGGGCACCCTCGCATCTTTGCG
>JADJPG010000071.1 GCA_016713365.1 Verrucomicrobiota bacterium
GCTCTGCGCCAGCACCGGCAGCAACGCGTGGCAGCGGGCGTCAACCAGCTGGAAACCGCGGTTCGACCGAAGGCGGACGGGCGGGTGCTCGTCGATCTGCGAGCCGGAGTGACTCAAGATTTACTATCCTTCGTGGAGGGAGGTGGCGGGACAATCGTGAACCAGCATCCGCGCTTCGAAGCCATTCGCGCGTTGGTTCCGTTCGAACTGATCGAAACCCTCGCCAGCCGCCCTGAAGTTCGCAACATCCGCCCGGCCGACGAGGCGAGAAACAACGTCGGCCCGATTACTTCGCAAGGAGACACGACTCACCAGGCATCGGTCGCGCGCAACACTTTGGTCGTCGACGGTTCTGGAGTAAAAATCGGTGTCTTGTCCGACAGCGTCGATTACCTCGCGAGTTCCCAGGCGGCCGGCGAACTGCCTCCGGTAACCGTTCTCCCTGGGCGTGCTGGATTAGGTTCAGGTGAAGGCACCGCGATGCTGGAGATCGTTCACGACATCGCCCCAGGAGCGGAATTGTATTTCAGCACAGCCTTTCAAGGTGTGGCTGCCTTCGCCCAGAGCATTCTTGATCTTCATGCGGCGGGCTGCCGGATCATCGTCGATGACATCACATATTTTTCGGAATCCCCTTTCCAAGATGGACCCATCTCGCGAGCCGTGAACGAGGTTTCCGCGGCCGGCACATTGTATTTTTCATCCGCCGGGAATTCCGGGAACTTTAGCGATGGCACCTCGTCCACCTGGGAGGGCGATTTCCGTGATGGCGGACCGGCAACGTTGGGGCGAGGGGGACGTCTGCATGACTTCGGTGGAAGCACGTTGAACACTCTCAACTTCGGCAGCTCTCCGCGGGTCGATCTGTTTTGGGCCGATCCGTTGGGGCAATCCACCAACGACTACGACGTTTATCTCGTCGCAGCCAACGGCACCGTCATCGCCAGCTCCTCCAATGTGCAGGATGGCGACGACGATCCCTACGAATCGATTTCCCCGACCACCCCGGCGCCAGCACGTCATCGTCAAAACGGCCCCGGGGCCGCCCGCTATCTACCTGAGCGGCGGGCGCTCACTTTCGACTGCACGCCAGGCGCAACTCGGGGCCACAATGCCTCGGGCGCGTCCAACGCGTTCTGCGTCGCCGCAACCTGGGTCCGATCGCCCTCAGTACCGTTCACCGGCGGTAATGCCAACCCCGTGGAGACTTTCAGCTCCGACGGACCACGACGGATGTTTTACCAGTCGGACGGAACACCGATCACTCCGGGCAATTTCTCGGCTACTGGCGGAGTAAATTTGCAAAAGCCAGATCTCACCGCAGCTGATGGCGTGGCGACTTCGGTTCCGGGATTCGAATCGTTCTTCGGCACTCGGCTTCAGCGCCTCATGCCGCAGCGATCGCGGCGTTACTGCTCTCTTACAATCCTGCGATGTCGCCAGCGGAGGTGCGCCTCGCCATGGAGTCCACCGCACTCGACATTGAAGCGCAGGCGTCGATCGAGATTCCGGCGCGGGCATCGTGATGGCGCTCGCGGCGTTGCAGGCTCCGGCGGTTCCCGTCCCACGTCTGGTCTTCGACTCATCCTCCCTCAGCGGCGGAAATGAAAACGGCACCATCGACATCAACGAATGTGGCGAGCTCGCCGTGGTATTGCGAAACCTCATCTCTCCCCTCGGCGAAACGGCGACCGGCGTGGTGGCGGAACTGCGCAGCACCACTCCAGGCGTTGTGGTGGATCCCAGTCCACAATCGTATCCCGATATTCCCGCGGCCGGCACCGGCGTCAATCTGCTGCCGTTCCGCATCAGCACGGGACCGGGTTACTCCTGTTCCACACCCGCATCCTTCTCGCTGCGAGTCACCACTGGAAACGCCGGCGAGTTCAATCTGAACTTCCAAGTGTCGTCGTCCCTGCCAGTCCCCGGCGTTGCGCAGACTTTTATCTCCACCAACGTTCCGCGTCCGATCCCAGACCTCGGCAGTGTTGATTCCACCATTCTCGTGACAAATCTCTCCCAGCAGATTGAGAAGATTCGCGTGACCCTGCACCTGACCCACAGCTTCGACTCGGACCTCACGATCTCGTTGATTGGTCCTGACGGAACCGCCGTTGGACTCACCGCCAACAACGGCGGCAGCGGCGCCAACTACGGAATCAGCTGCACCGATCAGACCATCTTCGACGACGACGCGACACAGCACATTGCGGGAGGTCTGGCACCTTTCAGCGGCGCATTCCGACCTGAACAACCGCTGGCGATATTCACGGGCAAGCCACCCGCAAACGCGAATGGTTTGTGGACACTGCGCATTCGCGACCTCGCCGCGGAAGACTCCGGCGTTTTGCAGTGCTGGAGTCTCGAAACAACGCCCGTCCGCTGTCTCGACGGCGGAGGCGCATGCCTCGTACCTCCGACCATCGCCAACCACCCTTCGGACGTGACCGCAACCAACGGCGGCACCGCGCAATTCATTGTTTCGGCGCAAGGCACCGATCCCCTCCTCTACCAATGGTACTTCAACGGAACCAATGCGCTTGAAGGTGCGACCAATGCATCCCTCACCTTGGAGAATGCAGAAGCGGCTCAGGCTGGCGCTTACTCGGTCGTCGTCAGCAACCCCTACGGTTCGGCCGCCAGCACACCCGCCGTTCTCACGCTGGTCTCGCCACCGCAAATCGTTCTGCAACCCCAGGACACGTTCACGACGAATGGGATGACCGTTCAGTTGTCCGTGTCCGCCACCGGCACCGCCCCTCTCAGCTACCAATGGTTCTTCAATGAAACGAATCTGTTGATCGGCGCGACCAACGCCGTTCTCATCCTGACCTCCGCGTCGCCTGCGACCGCTGGCGATTACTCGGTAATTGTGAGCAATCCCTACGGCTCGGCAGCAAGTGACGACGCGAGCATCACAGTCGCCGTACCTCCATTCATCGTTCAGCAACCGCTCAGTCTCGCCGCGATAGAGGGCGGCTCCGCGATCTTTACCGTCAGCGCAGGCGGTAGTGAGCCGCTGTCCTACTACTGGTATTTCAATGAAACCAACCTTCTCTCCACGACCGCTGGCGCCACGCTCGCTTTGATAAACATCACTCCCGCGGATGCCGGCGGGTATTCCGCCATCGTCAGCAACGCCTACGGCACCATCGCCACCGTTGAGGCGGAATTAAGCGTGTCAGAAATCAATCTCGCCCCCCTGGTCTCCATCACTCAGCCAGCGGATGGATCGGTGCTCGCGCTCGACTCAGGACCAATTCCTGTGGAAGCCGCTGCATCCGATGCGGACGGAAACATCGTCAGCGTGGACTTCGTTGCCAACGGCACCACCATCGGCCGGTCATTTTCGGCACCCTACCGAATCGAATGGACGGACGCGCCAGCCGGCACGTCCGTCATATATGCGATCGCCGCCGATAATGAAGGCGCACGGGCTACCTCGGCAGTCGCGACCATCACCGTCGATCTCGCCAGCGGCGTGTCCCGCCTCGTCCCGGCCGGCGCTGTTTGGAAATACTTTGATCAAGGCATCGACCTCGGAACGACGTGGCGGGAGCTGGATTTCGACGACTCCTTGTGGGCGGCCGGTCCGGCTGAACTCGGCTACGGAGACGACGACGAAGCCACGGTCGTCAGCTCCGGCCCTTCCGCCACTGAAAAGTATATCACCACCTATTTCCGCCGGACCTTCGTCCTCACAGATTCGGCTTCATTTACCAATCTCGAACTGCGGCTTCTCCGGGACGACGGAGCGATCGTTTACTTCAACGGCGTGGAAATCGCCCGTGACAATCTGCCTGAAGGCGAAACGACCTTCGCCACACTTGCGCTCAGCGCCGTGGGTGGAAACGACGAGCAAAGCTTTCAAACCAACTCGGTGAACCCTGGACTTCTGCTCAGTGGAACCAACCTCATCACCGTCGAGATCCACCAATCGGGACCGGCCAGCAGCGACCTGAGTTTCGACTTGGAACTGGTGGGGCAACGTTCCTTCGCACCTTCGATTCTCACTCACCCGGAAGGCCAGACCGTTGCGGAAGGATCGCCCATTACGTTTTCCGCCAGCGTAACTGGAGCAAAACCATTGAGCCATCAATGGACGTTCAATCTTACCAATGCCATTCCGGATGCGACGAACCTCACACTCACACTCGCCGCGGCGACTCCGGACGACTCCGGCATCTACACCTTGGTCTCGTCCAACGCCTTCGGAATCGCCACCAGCTCAAATGCGCTGTTGACTGTCATCGAGTTCAACGATCCGCCGACGGTGACGCTCGACACACCCACCAACGGAGCCACCTTCCCGCTCAGTGGCAGCACGATTCTACTCTCGGCAACGGCAGAGGACGCGGACGGTTCGATCGATCGCGTGGAATTCTATTCGGACGGCATCCTGTTGAACGCTGACCATGTGGCACCGTTCAGCTTTGAATGGATCGACGCCCCGCTAGGTTCTCGCCAACTCAGCGCCGTCGCCTTCGATGCGGAAGGCGGTGCCTCCACGTCCGCCGTCGCCCAGATCACCATCGAATTCTCCACCAACACCGCGCAACTGGTGAGCACCGGCGCAGTCTGGAAGTATCTCGATTCCGGCCTGGACCAAGGAACCGCGTGGAGAACCTACGCCTTCGACGACTTAGCGTGGTCCAACGGTCCGGCTCAACTCGGCTACGGCGACGGGGATGAGGCGACGATTGTCAGCTTCGGCCCCTCCCCCACGGAGAAGTTTCCTACCACCTACTTCAGACGCTCCTTTGTTCTAACCGATGCGGCGGGATTCACCAACGCGGTCATTCGCCTCCTGCGCGACGACGGCGCGGTGGTTTACCTGAATGAGGTTGAGATCTTCCGGAGCAACCTGCCCGCTGGCGAGATCACATTCGGCACGTTTGCCAGTGCCGTCGTTTCGGGCGCCGCAGAGTCTACGTTCATCTCGGCAACAATCGATTCTTCTCTTCTTCGCAATGGGACAAACTTGATCGCAGTGGAGCTGCATCAATCCGACGCCGGAAGCAGCGACATCAGCTTCGATCTGGAACTGCGCGCGGAACGATTGCTGAGCCCGTTGATTCTCGCTCAGCCAATCGGCCAGTCGATTAACCGCAACGGAACTGCGACCTTCAGCGTCACCGCGTTCGGAACGTCCCCACTGAACTACCAATGGTATTTCAACGAGACGAATGTGCTGCCGACCGCCACCAACAGCGTCTTGGAAATCGACAACGCACAGCCTGCCGCAGCGGGGACTTACCTGGTCGTCGTGAGCAACCCGCTCGGCTCCATCGCGAGCGAGTCAGCCGTTTTGACAGTATTAGACACCAACCAGCCTCCCGCTGTGGCGTTAATCACTCCGCCGTCGAACTCAGTCTTCTTCGCAGACGCCGGGCCCATTCTGCTCGAAGCCGCGGCGACAGACGCCGACGGGATCGTCAGCCAGGTCGAGTTCTTCGCGGGTGGAACCTCACTGGGAATCTCCACCGTTCCACCGTTTAGCGCTGTCTGGTTGGATGCACCACTCGGGACAAATAACCTGTGGGCCATCGCCAAGGACGAACTAGGAGCCGCCAGCACTTCGGCGGTCGCACAAGTCACCATCCGCTTCGCCACCAACACAGCTCACCTCGTTTCGACCGGGGCGGTCTGGAAGTATCTGGATACCGGTTCGGACCAAGGAACGGCGTGGCGCTCGATCGACTTCAACGACAGCAGCTGGGCCACCGGCGCCGCTGAGCTGGGCTACGGCGATGCTGGCGATGGTCGTCCCGAGACAACCACGATCGGCTTTGGTCCAGACGCCGGGAACAAATACATCACCACGTATTTTCGCAGGGAGTTCATCCTGACGGAGCCGGACTCCTTCACGAACCTGCAGATGTACCTTCTCCGCGATGACGGAGCCGTGGTTTATTTGAACGGAGCCGAGGTCTTGCGGAGCAATCTGCCTCAAGGAGACATTTCGTTTACAACTGGCGCGCTGACCGCGATCGGCGGGACCAACGAATCGCAATTCATCACGAGCCAGATCGATCCCGCATTGTTGCGGTCCGGGGCGAACGTAATCGCCGTCGAGATTCATCAAAACAACGGAACGAGCTCGGACATCAGTTTTGACTTCGCGTTGGACGGTCAGCGTGCTTTTCGACCGACATTTGTCAGCACGCCGGCGGACGCCATCGCCTACCCCGGCAATAGCGTGAGCTTCTCCGCCTCGGCGGAAGGCACCGCTCCCCTCGCCTACCAATGGTCCTTCAATGGTGAACCTCTGACCGGCCAGACCAACCCAGCCATCCAGCTGAACTCGGTGACGCTGGCGAACGAAGGTTCCTACCAGGTCATCGTCAGCAACGCGTTCGGCGCGGTGACCAGCCAAAGTGCTTCTCTGACCATCAACCTGTCCAATAATCCGCCCGCCATCGCGATTACTTCCCCAGCCAGTGGATCGATCTTCCCGTTGAATTCCACTCTTCAAATCGGAGCTTCCGCATCGGACCTAGAGGGCGCCATTTCCTCCGTGACCTTCTATGCAAATGGAACGCTGCTTGGAACGTCGATTGTTCCCCCGTTCGCTGTCGAGTGGCTGGACGCTCCGTTGGGAAGTCATGTTCTTCAAGCGGTCGCCATGGACATGCAGGGCGGGAGCTCCACTTCGCAAGTCGTGACGATCACCGTCAACTTCGCGTCCAATCCTGCCCGATTGGTTTCGGCTGGCGCGGTCTGGAATTACCTTGATACCGGAGTGGATCAAGGAACCAATTGGATCAACTTGGAGTTCGACGATTCCGCGTGGGCGCGCGGTCCCGCCGAACTGGGTTACGGTGACACCGCCGTCGGACGTCCAGAGGCAACCGTCGTTGGGTTCGGCCCCAACGCGAACGCCAAATATCCCACAACCTATTTTCGGAAGCCGTTTGTGCTGACGGACGCCAACGCCTTCACAAACCTCGCCGTGCGACTGCTGCGGGACGACGGCGCTGTAGTTTATCTGAATGGCACCGAAGTGTTCCGCAGCAACATGCCCACGGGGACGATCTCATTCAGCACCTTCACCTCCGGAACCATTCCCAGCGCGGACGAGACGAATTATTTCGTCAGCAATCTGGCCCAGAACCTCCTGCGGAATGGCACCAACGTGATCGCCGTCGAAGTTCATCAGGCCAACGCGACAAGCTCGGACCTTAGCTTCGATCTGGAACTGATCGCGGAACGCGGAGCGCCGCCGTTCATCGTCAATCAACCCGCAAGCATCACCGTTTCAAATGGAGCCACCGCTGTGTTTACCGTCGTCGCCAGCGGCACAACACCGATTGCCTACCAATGGTATCGCGACCAGACCAACCTGTTGTCCGGCGCAACAAATGCCACGCTGGTGATACAACCGGCGACCGTTTTGCAGGCTGGCGCTTACTCCGTCGACGTGGCAAATGCCCTCGGAAAATTACGCTCGTCCGAGGCCCTGCTGACCATCGACGGCGGCGGCAACCTTCCCCCGCTCGTCAGCCTCTTATCACCGACCAACGGAGCACGCTTCGATGACGGCGATCCCGTCACGCTCCAGGCAGTCGCCAGCGATGCAGACGGGTCCGTCGTCTCCCTTGCATTTTATGCTGACGGTTTGCTCATTGGCGAAGTTCCGTCGACCCCTTACGAACAAGTATGGACCAATGCGTCGGTTGGGCCCCACGCCATCTGGGCGGTGGCGACAGATGCGGAAGGTGCGGCAACTATCACAGCTGTTGCGAACATTAGCGTAAACTCGCGATCAAGCGGGCCAGTCTCGCTCGTGTCGACCGGCGCGACCTGGAAGTATCTCGATGACGGCACCGATCAAGGAACGCTCTGGCGAGATCTCGCGTTCGACGACAACAACTGGCCAAGCGGCCCGGCGGAACTGGGATACGGTGACGAAACGCAGGCCCGGCCCGAAGCGACGGTGATCCGCTTTGGAGACAACCCTCAGTTCAAGCATATCACCTACTACTTCCGTCATTCGTTCATCGCATCCGCCATGGGTCCCATTGAGCAACTCCGCCTGGACCTGCTTCGAGATGATGGGGCGATCGTGTATCTCAATGGAGTGGAAGTCTTCCGCAGCAATCTACCCGATGGCGAAGTCAACTATCTGACCACAGCCTCATCCTCCGTCTCGCAGGCCGATGAAAACCGGTACTTCTCCACGAACGTCAGCCCGGCGCTCCTGTTGGAAGAGACGAACGTGCTCGCCGTCGAAGTGCATCAAGTCAACCGCAGCAGCAGCGACCTCAGCTTTGATCTGGCCCTGGTTTCGATCACCGCCGGTCCGCCGCAAATCACCGTTCACCCGGAAAGTCTGAGCGTCACCAACCACTCCCCCGCCGAGTTCTCGGTGGCAGCGACTGGATTTGCTCCGCTGCGCTACCAATGGTACTTCAACGCGACGAACCAGCTGATAGGTGAAACCAACGCCACCCTGTCCCTCAATCCAGTCACTACGGCACAAGCAGGCATCTATGTCGTCGAAGTGGCGAATGCGGCCGGAAAAACTTACAGCGATCCCGCGATCCTTGAGGTCATCGCACTGCCACCGAATTTGCCGCCCAGTGTGACCCTCAACACGCCGGCCGATGGTTCTACCTTCCCCGAGCAATCGATCATTCCGCTTTCGGCCACCGCCAATGACATCGATGGTTCTATCTCCCGCGTCGAATTCTTCGCCGACGGGTTGAGACTGGGCGAAGCAATCCTTCCGCCCTACGCGTTTGACTGGATTGGCGCACCGCTCGGCACACACCTGCTCCAAGCCGTTGCGTTCGACAACGGAGGTGCCAGCAACACATCAGCGACCGTGACGATCACCGTCCTGCAGCGAGAGCCGGATCCCGCTCTTGTTACCCTGATTTCCACCGGCGCGGTCTGGAAGTATCTCGATACCGGAATTGATCCCGGCAGCGAATGGACTCTCCTTGAATTCGACGATGCCGTGTGGGGGACCGGCCAAGCGGAACTGGGCTATGGCGACGCGGCTGAGGAACGTCCGGAAGCCACCGTGCTGAGCTTCGGCTCCGACGCCAACCAGAAGTTCCCGACTTACTACTTCCGTCATACCTTCGATGTCACGAACGCCGCCGCGGTCACAGCATTGAGTTTGCGGGTGATGCGGGATGACGGAGTGATTGTTTACCTGAACGGGACTGAAGTGTTCCGAGACAACCTTCCCGGAGGACAAATCACCTTCACCAACTTCGCCCTCAAATCCGTGGTCGACGAAGATGAATTTACGTTCCACGAAGCCACCGTGCCCGTCGGACTTCTCGTGGAAGGAACAAACGTCGTGGCGGTCGAGATCCATCAAGTCGACGCAGGCAGTTCGGACATCAGCTTTGACTTCGAATTAATCGCCAGCCGACCGGACGCGCCAATCATTGTCACGCAGCCTTCGGATCAAACACTCGGCATCGGACAGACCGCGGAGTTCTCTGTGACCGCCAACGGAACTCTACCCATGACCTACCAGTGGTTTAAAAACTCGCTGAACGCCATACCCGGCGCCACGAATGCCACGCTGACCATCCCCAACGTTCAACTGGGCGACGAGGGAAGCTATTCGGTCGCGGTGGCAAACGTCGCCGGAACTACTCGAAGCGTGCCCGCCATCCTTCGAGTTCTAAATGCACCGACTTTCGAATCCGGACCACAGAGCGTCACCGTGCTCGCCGGAGGCTCGGCGGCGTTTAGCGCGGTGGTCTCCGGTGCTGGACAGCTTAGTTACCGGTGGTTTTACAACACCAACACCGAGTTGCCTGGTTTCAACACTCCTACCATCATCCTGTCCGGCGTGGACCTGACCAACGCCGGTACTTACAGCGTCACCGTTTCGAACCTGGCCGGCTCGGCATCCAGTCCTCCAGCAGTGCTCCGCGTCTTGGTGCCGTCGCAGATCATCCAGATTTCACAAACCGACGGGATTACTTCCCTCTATTTCGACACAGTGCCCGGCCTGCGATATACCGTCGACTTCAAGAATGATCTAAACCTGCCGGCGTGGAGTCTCCTGCCAGGAGCGGTGAAGTTGAACGGTACCGGGAACGCGATCATGGTTCAAGACCCGGGGCCAGTTTTCGCAACCCGCTTTTACCGGATCCGAATCGAGTAAGCGTCCGCGGATGCTATTTTCCACCACAGCAAGCCGATCCTCGAGTTGGCAGAAAAGCGCCGACCGCCAAGGGTTCCTACTGGCCAAGTCTCACCACATCCGCGGCAATCGCCGACAAAGGTAAAACTTTGTTCACGCCTCCGAGTTTGATCGCCTCCGCAGGCATCCCAAAGACGACGCAACTGGCTTCGTCCTGCGCGATGTTGAACGCTCCGGCTTCCTTCATCTCCAACATGCCGTGCGCACCGTCGTCGCCCATGCCCGTCATGATCACACCCACGCAGTTTTTGCCATCATAACGCGCGGCCGAACGGAACAGAACGTCAACCGACGGCCGGTGGCGGCTGACCAGCGGTCCGTCCCGTACTTCGACGAAATAGCGCGCGGCGCTGCGCTTTAGCAGCGTGTGCTTGTTGCCGGGAGCAATGAGCGCCTGTCCGCGGATGACTGAATCGCCGTCCGCAGCTTCCTTAACCGTCACGGCACACAGCTGGTTGAGTCGCGCTGCAAAACTCGCGGTGAACTTCTCCGGCATGTGCTGCACGATCACGATGCCCGGTGAATTCGCCGGGAGCGCCTGAAGAAACTCCCGCAGCGCTTCAGTCCCGCCCGTTGAGGCGCCGACGGCGACAATCTTTTCCGTCGTCTGAATCATCGCCTGCGATGTGGCTTTGGCGATGACGACGTCCGCTGAGAACTTTGGCTGAACGCGAATGGCGGGTGCAGGAATGCGGCGTTCGCGAACGCGGACCTGGGCGGCCGATTTCACCACGTCGCAGATGTGGACACAGGATTCCTGAAAGAACTGCTTCGTGCCGAGCTTCGGTTTCGTGATGATATCCACTGCGCCCTTCTCCAGCGCTGCGATGGCGGTCTCTGAACCCTTCTCGGTCAGCGTCGAGCAGATCACCACCGGGATCGGATGCTGGCTCATGATTCTCTGGAGGAAGGTGATCCCGTCCATGCGCGGCATCTCGACATCGAGGGTAATGACATCGGGCACCTCTTCGCGGATTCGTTCAACGGCCGCATAGGGATCGCTCGCGGTCGCCATCACCTCAATCGACGAATCGCTTTCGAGAATCTCCTTCAGGCTTTGGCGAACCGTGGCGGAGTCGTCCACCACAAGCACTCGAATCTTACCCTTGTTCATGGCTGTTTCCTTGTCCGCTGGTAGCCGAGATGTTTGTGCATCACCTCTCCCGTCGCGGTATTGAACAGAATTTTTCTACCGTCTGTGCCGCCGACATTGGAAGCTCGAATCGTGAAACCGGCGTCGCGGAGCACTTCGCGGGCGCGACGAACGTTGGTGCTGCCAATCCACCGTTCGCTGGGAGATTCCTCCGCCATGCTGATCACGTTGCCGCCGCCGAAGAGTTTCACCTCGACCTGATCCGCCTTCACCCCGGCCTGCGTGAAGTATCCGCACATTTCCGGCAGCACCTCGCTGACATAACGGTAGCGGCAGGGCTCCTCTTCGGCGTCGACGTGAGACTTCGGCTCCGGAAGCATCGCGTGGCAAATCGCGGCGATCCGGGATCGCCGGTGAAACATCGTCACGGAAACACACGAACCAAGCACGGTCACAATCAAGCTGGGTTCCTGGCAAATGATGAGTTCGCCGGGCTTCAGGTGAACCTGCGGCAGTGCGGGTGCCTTCATGCGCCTTTGCGAAACACGGCGGAGGCGACCGGAGCCACGGGAATATTCAGGCCCGCGAGCGACTCCGAATGCCCGACAAACAGGTAGCCGCCTGGCTTGAGATTTCGGCAAAGCTTGTTGATGACCGCTTCCTGGGTGGGCTTGTCGAAGTAGATCATCACATTGCGGAAGAAGATGACTTCGAACTCGTCCTTCACGTTGTAATCCGCATCCATGAAGTTCAGCCGGTGGAAATGAATACGTCGGCGGAGGTCCGGAACAATTTTAACCACTCGACGCGCCGGATCTTTGCTGCGCAGGAGGTAGCGCTGGCGAAGCGGTACGGCGACCGGCTCCACTCGCTCCTCCTCATAGATTCCGGAACTGCGTGATCGAGCACCCGGGTGGAGATGTCGGTGGCGAGCAGAACGAAATCAAAGCCACGATTCTGCCGGGCATATTCACTCAGCACCATCGCCTGAGTATAAGGCTCCTCACCCGTGGAACATCCGGCGCACCAGAGCTTGAACCGCCAGGACGGACCGTTCCCGTACTGCCGCGCAAGGTTTGGAATCGCATTGCGAGTGAGAAAGTCGAAGTGCTGGGGCTCACGGAAAAAATCCGTCTTGTTGGTGGTGACTGCGTCGATGAAGTGAATGCGCTCCTCCCCGGCATCCGGAGAGTTGAAGAGGTAGTCCTGGTATTCTTCGAGCGAACTGATCCCGAGGTGCCGCATGCGCCGCATCAGCCGGCTCTGGAGCATCGAGACTTTTCCATCATTCATCTTGATGCCCAGCTCCCGCGTGATGTAGTCGGAGAATCGCGCAAAGCTCTCCGCCGAAAGATTCAGCGCATCCGCCGCAAGAGCGACTTCGGAGTTCTCCCTCTCACGCGATCGAACCGACCCAGGAGGATAAGCGGGCATGGCTTGTTCGGAGATGACTAGTAGCTGGTGAATTCCTTGTCGTGCTGGTCGGAGTCACTGTTCGGATTCGACAGATCGATCGTCTTGCCACCAGGCTTCGACGCGCGAGCGAACGATGACGACGTTTCCGACTTCGCGCCCTTCGCTTTTCCCGGCGCCGCCGCGCGCGCTGAAACAGCGACTGGTGCCGTGCGATGACCCGAGTTCACCTTGAAGAATCCAATGCTGGCCTGAAGCTGTTCGGCCTGGCTGGAGAGTTCCTCCGCCGTGGACGCCAGCTCCTCGGACGCCGCAGCGTTCTGCTGAATCACCTGATCCAGCTGCTGGATCGCCTTGTTCACCTGCGCCGCGCCGGTGCTCTGCTCCGCGCTGGCCGCGTTGATCTCCTGGATCAACTCCGCCGTCTTGCGTATGTCCGGCACCAGCCGCGTCAACAACTGGCCCGCTCCCTCCGCCACCTTCACTCCTTCCACCGTCAGCTTGCTGATCTCCGCCGCCGCCGTCTGGCTCCGCTCGGCCAGCTTGCGCACCTCCGACGCCACCACCGCGAAACCCTTGCCATGTTCGCCGGCGCGTGCGGCTTCGACGGCGGCGTTGAGCGCCAGCAGATCCGTCTTGCGCGCAATCTCCTCGATGATCGTGATCTTCTCCGCGATGTCCTTCATCGCATTGACCGTCAACACCACCGCCTCTCCACTGGAACGCGTGTCCTCTGCCGCCTTCGACGCAATCTTGTCCGTCTGCTTGGCGTTGTCCGCGTTCTGCTGGATGCTCGACGTCATCTCCTCCATCGACGACGTCGTCTCCTCAGCCGATGCCGCCTGCTCGCTCGCCCCCTGCGAGAGCTGCTGCGCCGTCGCACTCATCTCCTCGCTTCCGGACGCCACATTGCTCACCGCCTGGCTCACCTCGCCCACGACGTTCCTCAGGTTCTCAAGCATCTTCGTTAAAGCTTTTCCGAGCGCATCTCGATCCGATTGCACATTCACTTGCGCCGTCAGATCGCCCTGGCTGATGGTCTCCGCCACCGCGGCGCTCGCCCGGAGATTGGCTGTCATCCGATTGAACGCTTCACACAGTTCCCCGACCTCATCCTGGCGCTGGACGTTGAGCTGGTTGTTGAAATCTCCCGCGGCAATGTCATTGGCCAGTGTCACTGCCTGACGCATCGGGACGGTGATCGAACGGGTAATCAACACCGCGCCGGCAATGCCGAGGACGAGTCCGCCGATCAGGATGGCGAGGACGGTGACGTGAGCCCGTTCATACCGCGCCGAAGCAGCCAGATACTCCTCCTGGGCGACGCGAAGCTGAAGCTCCACGAGTTCTCCAATCTTCGCCGTCAACGGATCCACCACGTCATAGAGCGGTCCATCGAACGCGCCCAACTCGCCGGCAACCTTGCCTCGCTTTTGGCTGAGAAGCGCCACTGCCTCCGCGAGTCGCGGTTCAGTCTTGGCGAGAAGCTTCTTGGTCTCCTCAACGAGTCGTGACTCTTCATCCGTAAGTTTGGTCGCGATGTATGCCTTCCAGTCAGCAGCAGACTTCTCGGTCGCCTCGTTGATGGATGCCAGCACTTGCTCGGCAGTCAGGCCACCGGCATTGCCCTTGTTCAAAGCGTCGATCACGTAGACCGCATAGTTGTCCGAAATGGCCTTGAGCTGCTTCAAGGGAACAACACGATCGTTGTAGACGGTCTTCAATCCTTCCTCGGACTTTGAAAGGCCGATAAGACTGAAGATCCCAACGGTGGCCGTGAGAAGGAACAGCCCGGCGAAGGCCAGACCGATGCGTTTTCCAATGGTGAGTTTCATGGGTAAAAAATGACTCCAATGTTCAGTGGCTAACTTCCGGCGCGTCAGCCGGATTCTGCAGCAGGAAGAGATCGTTGCTGGAAAAGACGGACTTGATGTCCAGGAGGATGATGAACTGCTCGCCTCTCCGACCCATGCCTTGAATCAGTTCCGTCCGCCAGCGCATGGCAATGCGTGGAGGAGGATTAATCTGCGCCGGCTCGAGCTCGATGACTTCGTGAACGCTGTCAGCAATCCCGCCAACCACCGTCGTCTCACCGTCGAGCTCTAGTTCCATCACAACGATCCGGCTGTGGACCGTGTCCGCCGTCTGCGGCAGCCCGAACTTCAACCGGAGATCAACTACAGGAACGGCCTTCCCCGCGCACATTCACCACGCCGCGCATGTAGTCAGGCGCGGTCGGCACGCGAGTAATCTGGGATAGTTCCAGCACCTCGCGCACTTGTGCGACGTTGATGGCGAAGAGCTCGTCACCGAGTTTGAAAGTGATGTATTGCGCCGTCGTGGTTACGGCGGAGGTCGTTCCTTGCGAAGCAACAGTGGAGTTCATATTCGAAACAGTGATTCAGTAGCTGGTGAATTCCTTGTCGTGCTGGTCGGAGTCACTGTTCGGATTCGACAGATCGATCGTCTTGCCACCAGGCTTCGACGCGCGAGCGAACGATGACGACGTTTCCGACTTCGCGCCCTTCGCTTTTCCCGGCGCCGCCGCGCGCGCTGAAGCAGCGACCGGTGCCGTGCGATGACCCGAGTTCACCTTGAAGAATCCAATGCTGGCCTGGAGCTGCTCGGCCTGGCTGGAAAGTTCCTCGGCGGTGGACGCCAGCTCCTCGGACGCCGCGGCGTTCTGCTGGATCACTTGGTCCAGCTGCTGGATCGCCTTGTTCACCTGCGCCGCGCCGGTGCTCTGCTCCGCGCTGGCCGCATTGATCTCCTGGATCAACTCCGCCGTCTTGCGTATGTCCGGCACCAGCCGCGTCAACAACTGGCCCGCTCCCTCCGCCACCTTCACTCCTTCCACAGTCAGCTTGCCGATCTCCGCCGCCGCCGTCTGGCTGCGCTCCGCCAGCTTCCGCACCTCCGACGCCACCACCGCGAATCCCTTGCCGTGTTCCCCGGCCCGCGCCGCTTCCACCGCCGCGTTGAGCGCCAGCAAATCCGTCTTGCGCGCAATCTCCTCGATGATCGTGATCTTCTCCGCGATGTCCTTCATCGCATTGACCGTCTGCACCACCGCTTCTCCGCTAGCCCGGGTGTCCTCGGTCGCTTTGGAAGCGATCTTGTCTGTCTGCTTGGCGTTGTCCGCGTTCTGCTGGATGCTCGATGTTATCTCCTCCATCGACGACGTCGTTTCCTCGGCCGACGCCGCCTGCTCGCTCGCCCCCTGCGAGAACTGCTGCGCCGTCGCACTCATTTCCTCACTTCCGGAGGCGACGTTGCTTGCTGCCTGGGTAACTTCGCTGACGACGTTGCGCAAGTTTTCGAGCATTTTCCTCAGAGACAAGCCCAGCGCATCCTTCTCTGACAGGACACGTGCCTCAACGGTAAGATCCCCGTTGGAAATCTTCTCGCCGATGGCCGCGGTATGTTGAAGGTTCTCGATCATCCGATTGATGGACAAGCTGAGTGTGTCCTTGTCGGACCGAACCTCCGCCCGAGTGCTGAGGTCGCCATCGGCGACGGCTTTGGCAACATTCACTTTTGTTTGTAGACTGGAGACCATCTGATTGAGTGACTGACTCAGAGTATCCCTGTCGGACAGCAACGTGGCCTGAGCCGACAAATCCCCCCGTGAGATCTGCTGCGCGACGTCCGCGGTGGTACGAAGGTTCCGCACCATTCCATTGAGGGAGTCAATCATCTGCCCGATCTCATCTTTCGAATGATTGTCGAGCTTCACGCTGAGGTCGCCTTTTGCGACTTCTCCAACCAGGCCGACGGCCTGTTGAAGGGGCCGGAGGATGCTACGTGCGATGAGGAACGCGGTTGAAATACCGAGCAGACCCGCAACGATCATGACCAGAAGCACGGCGCGTTTGCTTCCGGAAAGCTCATTGAGCACAGCCTTCTCGGAGGCATGCACGTCGCTTGTTGCTTCCGCGCAGACATTCTTCATCTCAGTTTGGATGGTTTCGGCGATTTCATTGAACGTCACGGTGCGACCCTTAATCTCCTGATCTCCCTCTACGAGTGACTTGAACGCGGTGAAATAGTTTCCCCAAAGTCTCGTGAGCTCGGCCTGCACCGTATTGGTCAAAGAGAGCTTCTGCATTGCGGTTTTGAATTCTTCAATGCGCCGGGTGATATCCGTGACATAGTTCGTGTCGCCTCGGAGCAGATAATCCTTCTCATGCCGACGGCAGTTGAGCATCAGGACGGACAACTCATCGAGCTTCATGCTTTCGACCCTTTGCTCGACCTGATGCACCGCGGCGCGCAATTCGCCTTCGAGTCCATCACGCGGTGTCAGGCCACGGCGGATGGTGAGATGAACCACCGTGTCAAAAGCCACACCGTAGGTATCAGCCTGTTTAACCAGTTCGCCGGCACGGGTGCGCCGCTGGTCACTGGGTGATCCTTTTGCGATGACAGCGAGGTTGGACTGCATCTCGGAGACGGATTCCTTGACCCGCGGCCAGAGATTCGTCTTGCGAGTGATGACAAAATCGCGCGCATCGGATTGCGCTTCAAGGAGCGCCGACAGCGCGTTCTGCGCGGCGGCGTATTCGGAAAGGTTTACCTCGACGAGATTGCCGGTGCGGGCTTCGGCGGAGCGGGACTTAAACCAGCCAACACCGCAGCCAATAGCGACCAGCGCGAGCAGAACTCCAAACCCCATCCAAAGACGTTGACGAATAGTGGTATTCATAATGTGGACTAAAGCCTGTGAAATTTAGTAAAGGGTGGTGCCGGACGCCTCGGTCGAGTGGCGCAAATTTCCTTCCTTCAGCCTTTGCGAGGCACCATCAGTCGACATCGATTCATCTGCAGCGGTGGAACGGCAGGCGGCCAACTCAACCATCGTTACGAATGCCGCAGTCACGATCAGTGTTCGTAAAGTTTTCATGGGTGGATGCATCTCGTAGAAGTCATCAGAATTGCTTTTGAGAAGCAGCCCGGGCCCCCGGCACGACAGCTCCGCCGTGTCGAATCAGCCCGCCCAAGTCCAGAATAAGTGCCACGCGCCCATCGCCCATGATGGTGGCCCCAGAGAACGCGTTGATGTTTTTGTAGAAGCGGCCGAGGGACTGAATCACCGTCTGGTGGCTGCCCAGCACTCGGTCCACCACCAATCCCACGCGTTGATCTTCGTGGCGGACGATGACGATTTTTTCCACGTCAGGTTCACGTTCGCGGTCTTCAAAGACATCCCGCAGTCGAAGGTACGGAATCAGTTCACCGCGGACTGCGATCACGTTGCGTCCATTGTTCCGACTCCGTTCACTGCGATGCAGCTCGACGTTCTCCATGACGACGGACATCGGAACGATGAATTGATCGCGGCCGATCTCGACGAGCAATCCATCGATGATTGCGAGGGTGAGCGGAAGAGTCAGGGCGATGGTGGTGCCGCGTCCAATCTGGCTGGTGATAGCCACAGTTCCCCGAAGCGCGTCGATCTGCCGCTTCACGACATCCATCCCGACGCCGCGGCCGGAGACGCTCGTGATCTGCTTCACCGTCGAGAAGCCCGGAAGGAAAATGAGGTTGAAAATCTCCTTCTATGTCAGCACCGCGTACGGGGCAATGAGCTTCTTCTCCACCGCCTTGGCACGAATCGCCCCAGTATCCAGCCCCTTGCCATCGTCTTGAATGGTCACGACCACATTCGAGCCGATGTGAGCGGCGCCGAGTCGAATCGTCCCGCGGCGGAGCTTGCCGTTCTGGGCGCGGACCTCCGCTGGCTCAATCCCGTGATCGAGACTGTTGCGGATCAAATGCACCAGCGGATCCCCGAGCTGATCGAGCACGGTCTTGTCGAGCTCGGTCTCGGAACCTTCGGTAACGAGATCGATCTCCTTGCCCAGCTCGGCGGAGAGATCGTGCACCAACCGCTTGAACCGGCTGAATGTCGATCCAATCGGCATCATGCGAATGCCGAGAACACTGTCGCGCAGCTCGGAGACGAGCCGCTCGATCTCCTCCACCGGCACCGCAAGTTCCGTCACCTGCAGCCGCGCGGCGACCTGGTTCAGTCGCGACTGGTTCATCACCAGTTCGCCGACCAGATTCACAAGTCTATCCAGCTTGTCCGAAGGCACCCGGACAGTCGAATCCTTCGCCGCTGTTTTGCGACCGGCACTGACGGACACCGCATCGGCCTTGGCGGATGAAGCTGACGTGGCGGCTTCCTTGAATTCATGAACCGGAGTCTTGATTGACGCAGCGGGAGTCGATTCCGCGGGCGCTGGTGAAACCGCGGCCGGCGCAGGCGCGTTCCCCACCAGTTCGATCGTAAGTTTGCTCCCGTCCTCCACGAAGATGAACACGTCTCGAATCGCGTTCTGGCCCCGATCGGTCGTCAACGTGATATCCCAGCTGATGAAGCATTGCTCCGGTTGAAGCGCGCCAAGTTCGGGAACTGCAGCGGCGCTCCCAACGATCGAACATTCGCCGAGGGCACGCAGTTCGTTCAGGAGCGAAACGGGATTAGTCCCGCACACCATCAATCCAGGCTCGGGCCGGAAGTGAATCTTGAATATCTGACGAACCGATGCAGAGAGCGCCACTGCCGGCGACGGCGACGCTGTATTTTGATCTCCAGAAACAGGCGAGGCCACAGAACCAGTCCATAGCGCCGTGATTGAAGCGACAAGTTTCTCACTCGCATCGCTCGGACCAGTCGAACCGCCCTGCCCCGCTTCCAGCAGAACCTTGATGCGATCCTTGGCGGCAAGAACGAGATCGATCAATTGCTGGGAGAGCGCCAGCTGGCCTTCGCGAACCCGATCGAGCGCCGTCTCGACGTGGTGCGTAAACGCGGCGACCGCATCGAAGCCAAACATCGCGCCGGAACCCTTGATCGTGTGAAAGGCGCGGAAGAGCCGGTTCACCGCCTCGGAATCCACGGCTTGCGGGTCCACCTCCAACGCAATCTCCTCGATCTGGACGAGCAAATCGTCGGCCTCGAGAAGGAACGTTGCGACGGGATTGGGCTGCGACATGGGCGGAACCTTTGCTCAGGGGAGAAACTTCTTCGCCACGGCGACCAGTTGCTCGGCGCGAAACGGCTTCACAATCCAACCGCTGGCACCCGCGGCCTTGCCCGCCTGCTTCTTCTCATCCTGCGATTCCGTGGTGAGCATGATGATGGGGACATACTTGTATTGAGGCAGCGCGCGGACCTGGCGGATGAGCTCGATGCCGTCGATGTTCGGCATGTTCAAATCGGTGATCAGCATGCCGACCGGTGCGCCGGTCAACTTGGTGAGCGCATCCTGGCCGTCGACGGCCTCCACCACTTCGAAGCCGGCATTGCGCAACGTGAAGTTGATCATCTGCCGCATGCTCGGCGAGTCGTCGGCAGTCATGATGGTTTTGCTCATGAGATGTTTGCGTTAATTGTTGGAGAAAGCGTCGAGGGAAAGACCGAGCGAAGCGCCCGCGTCCTTGAGAGACTGAGAAACCGCGGTCACGACAAACTCCCGGCCCGCCGCCGCGGTGGCCTTGTGTGCAGAGAAGAGCAACTGGAGGCCAATCACGTCACCGCCCGTCACCTCAGCGAGGTCGAGGCGCATCGGGCCGGTCGATTGGAGGGCGTCTTGCAGCGATTCCTTGAGACTCGTCGCCGAATAAATATCCAGCATGCCGGCCAGCTTAAGCTGGCCATCTGAGGCTCGGGTGATATTAAGGTTCATGGGTGTGGACATGGAGTGCATCGACCCAATCGCTGCGGATCGGGCTGAACACCTGTTCTGGAACCTCACGGGACTTCCATCCAGGGAGTAAGCCAGCGCTTACCAGCCTTCGGAAACCCCTGAGCATTCTCTCATTGTTCACTTCGGTCATGGCTCATGTCGATGGACCTTACCCGGGCAATAAAAATGGCACGCCTCGATGAACAGCCATGAGCTGAACAATGAGTCGTGCCTTCGACTTGCAGGTCTTAAATCCTGCCCGAGAAAGCCGCTGCCAACCTCTGGCAACCTTTCGACAGAGCTACTGATCGGCGGCTTCCCGAAACCACTTGAGGAGATTCTTAAAATGCAGCACCGAAGAGACGCGATTCCGTCCAACTTTCGAGTTTCCCGCTTCGCAGCCGGCGGGGCCGATCGTGAAACCATTTCCTTTGCCTCAAACCACCGCCCGTGCTCTCCTACCGACCAAGCCAGAGCAATACAATCATGACTCCCCAAAAGCAGAACTTCGTGAAGGCCGTGCGCGAACGCGTGGCGGAAGTGGTGGTAGGACAAGACGTCGTGGTGGAGCGCATGATGATCGCGCTCCTGACCGGCGGCCATTTGCTCCTGCTCGGCGTGCCGGGAACCGCGAAGACGCTCCTCGTGAACTCTGTCGCCCGGGCCGTGGACCTGAAGTTCAGCCGCGTGCAGTTCACCATCGACATGCTCCCGTCCGACATTCTCGGCTCGGAGATACTGGAGCAATCCACCGGCAAGTTTCGCACCCACCAAGGCCCGGTGTTCACCAACCTCCTGCTCGCGGACGAAATCAATCGCGCCGCGCCCAAGGTGCAAAGTGCGCTGCTCGAATCCATGCAGGAGCGCAAGGTCACCATCGGCAACACCACGCATCCGCTGCCGATGCCCTTCCTCGTCATCGCCACCCAAAACCCGATCGAACAAGCCGGCACCTTCGAACTACCCGAGGCGCAGCTCGATCGCTTCATGCTCTGTCACCGACTCAACTATCCTTCCGCCACCCAGGAGGAAGAGGTTCTGCGCCGCCAGCTCAAGATGGGGCTCAAACGCACCGGCGGCGGAGCCGTGCCGAACACCGCCTTCGACATGATCGGCGGCGAACCCGTCTGCAATCTCAACGATCTCGTCGGAGCGATGGAAGCCGTGCAGAACGTCCACGTCAGCGACGTGTTCATGAAACATTGCGTCGAGTTCGTCCGACTCACGCGTTCCCATCCGGCGATTGAACTGGGCTGCTCGCCGCGCGCCAGCCTCTCCGTCGTCCAAGCCGCCCGTGCCCGCGCGTTCATCCACGATCGCGACTTCGTGGTCCCCGAGGATCTGTTCCAGCTCGCCGAAGATGTCGTGCTGCACCGCATCCGCCTGAGCTACGAAGCGCTCGCCGAAGCCAGAAGCCCGGCCAGGTGCTGGAGGAAGTGCTCAAGAAGCTCGGATGAACACGAGACCTCGATTCGTAGAAATGAACATTCGGTAGCATGAGCTCAATTGACCTAGCCAACATCACTTTAAGACGACTGCTCAACTCGTGGAGCTTGTTCGCACTAGGCATCAGCATGGTACCGATTGGCGCGTTTATCTGGACGACAATGACTGGCGCCTCGCCTTGGCTCTCTCCAAACCGGCAATCCGCCGACAGAGTGTTCTGGGTATTCCTCGCCCTCGCATTCGCTCTTTGTGTTCCTGCCCCGCTTTTCGCGCAGATTTCCTGGTGGCGGCGACTAGGGTTGTGCGCATTGGCAGCTGCAGCTGTCGTCGCTGTTCAGTATGCATGTGCGATCATCCATTTGTTGGTAGTTGGAGTATGAGCGCGTTGAAAACGATGACCCGCGGCATGCTGGGCTTCACCGTCACTTCTCCCATATCTCTGCTTCTCTTAGGTCTTTTCGGCATATCAGGCTGCGGCAATTCCGATGGCAGCAGCCCACTCATAACAAACAGTTCTGTACTCGTGGTTGAGCCAGGGCAAGGCATCCCTAATGTCTGTGAAATTGGAATGAGTTTCGCAGAGGTCGAAATGGCAATAGGCGAAGGCAGCTTGCACGGACTCCATGACCGCGATTCATTTTGGAGCCTGAAGCGGCTCACTCAGGAGAAGTTCGTTTTATTCCCAACTCTCGGTGTTATTGGAGCGCCCGAGCAGAATGGTCGTTTGCCACTGCTTACGTTTTACGTTCAACCGTATGACAGCAGCATAACGAGTCCTGGCCTCGTTGTGACCAATCCCTTCCGAGAAAGAATTGGAGATCGACTTTCATTCAGCAACCAAATCGCCAGACGGAAGGACGTCGTGGCCGCCTTCGGTGAAATCCGGCAGGGACTCACGAACTCGTCTCAATCAATCGGCCAAATCGACAATACCAAGCCGTTTTTTAACAGACGCGAAACCAAGGAAACTCTTTACTACCCTCAAGACGGACTTCGATTTGATCTGGTGAACGATATCGTTCAATCGTTTGGTGTTTACCGACCGGAGAAGGTCAAATGAGTAAGCAGCGTCTCATCTTCCAATAGTTTAATAATGCACCACACCGCGCATCTCGATCAAGAACCGCCGGATTCCCGGCAGTTCGAAATCGCCGTGCGACGGCTGGCCAACGCGCTCAGCTACGGTCAGGAGAGCTCGCCCTTCCTGGGTGCCGGCATCGAATACGTCCAGTCGCGTCCGTATCAATCTGGCGATCCCGTGAAGTTCATCGACTGGCGCGTGACGGCGCGCACGGGACGTTTTCACGTCAAGGAATACGAGTCGCCGAAGCAGATGCCCGTCTACCTGCTGGTCGATACGTCCGCGTCGATGTGCATCAGCTCCCAGCCGCTCAGCAAGTATGGCTGGGCCGTTCAGATCGCCGGAGGACTCGCCCTCGCGGCGGTCGATCATATGAACCCGGTTGGCCTCATGTCCGTCGGCGATCGCGATCTGCATCATACTCCCACGCTTTCGCGCAGCACGGTGATGCAATGGATGCACCAGCTCCGCCGCTATCGCCTCGTCGAAGGCACCACACTCGGCCAGCGCGTGCGTGAACTCCTGCCGCGCGTCGAGCAGCGCTGCCTGTTTGTGGTGCTGAGTGACCTGCACGATCCCGACGGCATTCCGGCCATCAAGCTGATGGCTCAGAACCACGATTGTGCGGTGCTCCATTTCGAGGATCCCGCAGAACGCGGTCGCACGGGCGGCGGCATCTATCGTGCAATCGAAGCTGAGACTGGCCGTGAATTTGTCGCGCACGGACGGAGCCGCTGGTTCGGCGAGGAGGAGACTCACCAACTAGCACGCGCTGGAGTGGACTATCTCCGACTGCGCACGGACCAGGCCGTTCTGTCCAAGCTGCAATACTTCTTCAAGCATCGCGGCGCTGCACGGAGGGCCAGCGCGTGAAGGGCGACAAAACATTTCGACTCCGGGCAGTGTGTTCCCAGGGAAATCATCAACTTAACCTGGTAAGGCGCGTTGGACCGATGCGCCGTCTCAGAACGTGCTCCCGTCACAGTCTTCTGTTGGTGGCGGCATTTCTCTGCTGCTTCCTGCAAACCACCCCCACCCTCGTCGCCGCCGCACCGTCCGGCACAAATACCACAGCCTCGGCCTCGCGCTACATCGGCATCGAAGGCAAGGCTTCCCTCGCCCTTCCGCGTCCTGACTATCAAACGCGTCCGCTCGATGACCGCACTGAACTGATTCTCCGCATCGACAAGGTCACCCCGGTCGCCAGCAACGAGTATCGTTACGATTTCTTTTACATGGGATTGGAACCCGGCGCGTATGACCTCGCCGACTTTCTTATTCGTCCGGACGGGACTCGGCCAGAGGAACTCGGGAAGTTTCGACTCCAGGTAAACTCACTGCTGCCGGAGCATCACGACGGCAAACTCAACGCCTACGAGCCGCGGTTGTTTCCCGCGGTTGGCGGTTACCGGGTGTTCCTCGGGTTGCTGGCGTTTCTCTGGATCGGCGGCCTCGCTTTATCTTTTCCTCGCGCAAGAAGCGAGTCATCGACCGACCGTCGTCGTCCGCGCCCGCCTACTTTCGCCGAACGCCTGCGCCCGCTAGTAGAGAGGACGCCGCTGCGAAGGCAAACTGAATATCGAAGCCGGGGCAACTCTCCGAACGACTACTGATGGGTTACTGGCGCGAGAAACTCAGCCTGCCCTGACATGCGAATAGCCGAGCTCTCAGACAACTGAAATCACATCGCGAGGCCGGCGGCTCTGTTGCGCGCCTTGGAACGTTGGCTTCATCAACCCGGCTCTGCTTCCGCGCAGGAGATTGGTTCTCTTCTCCAGCCCTACCGACAGTTGCCGTCGCCCAACGCTGGGCAAGGAGGCGCGTCGTGAGTTTTCATCACCCGTCACTCCTGTGGCTGCTCGCGCTCTTCTGGCGTGGGGATTCTGGCAATGGATTCGGCGGGGACATCCCGTCGCACTGCCATTCGACCACGGTCAGTAAAGGGAGGGACGACGCCTGCGCGTGCTCGTGAATCTCGCTCGGGCACTGCCGGCACTTATTCTCGCCGTGGCCGTCCTGATCCTCGCGGGCCGCGTCGACCCGCATAACCGGAGAACAGGCGCATTCCTGAACAACATCATCATCTGTCTCGACGTCTCCGGATCGATGACGGCGCCCTTCCAGCAGCATGCGCCGGACGCAACGTGAAGACGCGTTACGATGCCGCCATGGAATCCGCGCGCGACTTCTGCGAATACCGGAAAGGCGACGCGTTCGGCCTGACGGTTTCGGATCGGAATTTCTGCACTGGTTCCCGCCCCGCAGGAACTTTCCGCCATCCGGAATGCACTGCCCTTCGTGAAGCCGCAGAACCTTCCGCCGTGGTTCAGCGGCACTCATCGCCGGCGCTGCTGCGTGGCTGCAAAGGAGCGTCTCATTCGGACGAAGGAAGGCGATCGCGCCATCATTCTGATCACGGACGGCGGCAGCGCGGACTTCCAGCAACGGCGGCGACCGGCGGATCTGGCGCAGGAACTGGCTGACCAGAACATCCGGGTGTTCACGATCCTGATTGGCAACGACACCTTCGGCACCGGCATCTACACCGTGGGGAACAGTGACGGGCGGAAAAGTGTTTCCGAGTGGAGATGCCGGCGCATTCGAATCGGTCTTCCGCGAGATCGACCAGATGCAAAGGCGACGTTCAAGCAGACGACATCGGTGGTGGTTTCTACGCGCCACACTCCATCGCCGGACTCTGCGCCGCCGGGCTTTGCGGGCCCTGACGCTCCTCGGATTGAGAATTTACTCCGCGGTGACCATGCATGTTGAAGGGAAGGGATCATCATCGCCGCCGTGTATGCCGCCGCTGGAGATCGCGACCGTTGGCACGCGCCGGGCGAGTGGCTTCACGCCGCCCATCAAGCGCCTCACCCGGCTCGCGGTTCGGCCCCGACGCCCAGCCGCGCCGCTGGACTCAAACTGGCTCCGCCGCTGCGCGTGCTGTCCGCTTGCCGCAATCGTCTGGTCGCTCGTTGGTCCTGATCGCTTTCGAAGGCGCCAGTCGTCACCTGCGACGAAAAAGGCTGCCGCCACGCGACATCTGTGTAATGCTGGATATCTCCCCGAGCATCTGCAGCTACGGGTCCCCGGTGAACGAGGTGCCGTCAAACGTTCTGCCCGCGCCGCCGAGCTGCACGTTCCGTCATGGAACGCGCCGCCAGCGCCTCAGGTCAAGATTACGCCTTGTACTCTACTCCCCACGCCGACACCATGCCGCGGCGTGAAAGAATGCCGACCACGAGGTAATCTGGAATTTCTCGATGGCGACCTTCCTCTCCACATCGCCTACCGTCCGGGCAAGACGGATTTGGTGAAATCTCACTCACACGGCGGGCGAGATAGCGAAAGACTTCCGCACAGAAGCACCACCGTGCTCATTCACCGATGAGACGCCGTGCCCGGACTCCGGCAAGCCGATGCCGTCCTCCGTCGAGCAAACCATCTTCGCTGGCGTGGGGAAACGAATCGCGCGGCGCGTTCATCGACGGCCATCTCTCCACATCAGGACCGCACATCGCTTTCGCAACTCGCGCGGCGTCTCGGCAGCCAATATCGCGGCGGCAACGTCAACGCGGGTGCCAAGCGGATGCTCAACCGCCTCATCGCACCGGATGAACGTTCCGAGAGATTCAAAAATCAGCCTGCGCCTGCTTGCCATGATTCTGCTCGCGACTGGCGGCGGCTTGCTGTGCCTGTTGCCCATGTTGCTGGGAGACCTCGGCAGCGCACGGAAACCGCTGGCCCGGGATCAACGCGTTCAACCCGCCAGCCGGCGCACCGCGACTTTTTGGCCGCATGACGCTGGAAC
>JADJPG010000072.1 GCA_016713365.1 Verrucomicrobiota bacterium
AGCAAATACCTCTACTTCCTGACGAACAGCCGCCAGTTCGTGCTGAGCAGCCCGCAGGCGCCAACGCGCGCGCCGGACAGCCGTCCGCGCCGTTACATCGAATGATTTCCCTTCCAACGTGGAAGGGGCAACCAAAGGACACATGGAAACAACAACACCGATGAGTGAGACGATGACACAGCCGATTCTGGCCGAGGGCGACCTGCTGCCCTGGACGGAGGAGATCAAGCGGCTCTTTGAGGAGCGCGAGCGGATTGGGCGGGAGGGAATGGAACAGAGCAACGGGTGGAGCAAATCCAGAGGGACTACGAGGTGGTGGGTGACCTCCTGAAGGACGCGGCGGAGGCGGCGTATCCGGGGTTGAACAGTTTTCACAAGCGTCTGCTGCCGGAGCGGCAGGCCATCCTGCTCATCCAAAAGAAGGGCAATGACGACTGAGTATGCAAACCAACAGCACGACGGCGGCCCAGGCTGCCAATTCATTCGAAGTTACGCTGCGGGAAATGCGGCATGGACGCTCCCTCGGTGAACTGTCCGAGGAGCTGTCCAAGCTCATCGAGGCGGTGAAACTGACAGGCAAGGCGGGAACGCTGACCTACAAACTGACCGAACCGGCCAGCGCCGGGGACTCGATCACGGTCCAACTCGACGATGATTTGACCTGCAAGGTGCCGCGACTGGCGCGCGGTTCCAGCATCTTCTTCGTCGGCGACAACAACCGGCTCCAGCGGTCGGACCCGAGACAGCGGGAGTTTGCGATCTGCCGTGAACATGCCGGGGAGCCGCCTCGGGGCGGCGGCAGGCCAATCAACTCACAATGGAAAAGGACAAAATCATGGAAGAAACCAAACAACGCACAAGTGGTGTTCGAGGCGGGGCAAATTCTCGGCGGCCACCGGGAGGTGGACAACGGCGGGCTGCCTTACGTGGTCATTCCCGAGCGGTCGCAGGTGGTGAACCTGGAGAAGATGATGAGCGTGCCGCCGCGCAAGCGGGCCGTCGTGCAATGCCGGGACGTGGTGAGCTTTGCGACGTATCTGGAGCAGCATCGGGCGAGCAACACGATCGTCTTCGCCACGCTGAACAAGAGCGCGAGCCTGTTCCGCGCGGTGATCGACTATCATCAGCCCGGAGAGGACGGCAATGCGGGCTGGTGAACACATCGCCGAGTTCCGCCCGGAGCGGAGCGAGGAGTTTGGCCGGTGGGTGAACGCCTCCGGGCAATGGCTCCGGCAGCAGGAGTTCGCGGAGTTCCTTCAGGACAACTCGGTGGACATCGTGCAGCCGGATGCGGCCACGGTGCTGGAGGTGGCGCGGGAACTGACGGCGAAGAAGAGCGTGCAATTCCGCAGCGGCGTCTCGCTGAAGGACGGCACCACGCAGTTCACCTATGACGAGAGCCTGACGACGGGCGGCGGGGCCAAGGGGCATCTGGAGGTGCCGGAGAAGTTCACGATCCAGATCCCCATCCACGCGCATGGCGGCAGCTACTCGGTACCGGCGCGGCTGCGGTATCGCATCGAGGACGGCGGGCGGCTGATGTTCCGGTTCGACCTGGTGCAGTTCCACAAGCTGCTGGAAGTGGTGAACAGCGAACTGCTCGCGACGGTGAAGGCGGCGAGCAAGTGCGAGGTGTTGCTGGCGACGCTTGGGTAGGAATGAGCGACACGGCCACCCTTTCCGCGGAAAACGTGGCGTCCACACCGGCCCAGGCGCTGGTGTGGACGCCCCATCCGCTGCTGCCGGTGCCGACGGAGGAAGTGCAGCGCCACTGGCTGGCACAGCCCGGAGGGCCGCCAGGCTGGCGGAGTTCTACACCCAGCGGGAGAAGCTCATCCGGTTGAGCGAGGAAAACCCGTTCGCCTACGGCACGGAGCCCGCGCACTGGAAGGATGCAGACCGGCTGCTGGCGATGATGATCCTCATCCTGATCATCTTCGGCGGCAATCGGGCGGGGAAATCGGAATATGCGGCCAAGCGCGTGGTGCAGGACGCGATGGCGCATCCGGACTCGGTGATCTTCTGCCTGCACGAGAACGAGAAGGCGAGCATCGGCCTCCAGCAAAAATACATCTGGAAGTATCTGCCGCCGGAGATCCAGGCCCTCAATGGGAAGAAGCATCCGGTGTTCAAGGTGAACTACTCGCAGGCCAACGGGTTTACCGACGGCAAGATTGTGCTGCCGAACCGGACGGAGATCTACTTCCTAACGTATCACCAGAAGCCAAGCGACTTTGAAGGACTGGAGCTGGGGGCCAAGCACACGGGTGGACGGCTGGCGGTGTGGGCGGACGAGAATCTCCCGCTGCCCTGGTTGAACATGCTCAAACTGCGATGCGTGTCGCGCGGGGGCAAGATCCTGTGGACCTATACGCCGGTGAACGGCATCACCCCGACGATCAAGGAGCTGCTCGGGGGCACGCCGAAGACGGAGGAAAGCCGATTTGCGGAGCTGCTGCCGGACCGGGTGAACGTGCCGGGACTGCCGGTGGGGCACATGCCCTACATTGTGCAGCCGACGTTTGAGAAGAGCCGGGCGATCTACTTCTTCAGCATCCTGAATCCCTTTGGGGCGCACTCCGAAAACATCCGGGCGCTGTGCGTGGGCAAGCCGAGCGAATACATCGAGCGCCGCGCCTACGGCTACAGCCGCGACGTGGCACAACGGCGGTTCCCGTACTTCGGTCCGTGGAATGTCATCCGGCCCGACCATCTGCCGGCGGTGGGAACGAACTACATGTTCACCGATCCGGCCGGTGGACGGAACTGGGCAACCATCTGGGTGCGGGTGGCGCCGGGCAATCCACCGAAGTACTACATCTATCGCGACTGGCCGAACGAGCAGCGGTATGGCGAATGGGCGGTTCCAACGGAGCGTGAAGTGACGGAATCGGCGCGGCGCGGCTGGGATGGAGATCCGGGACCGGCGCAGAATTCCCTGGGCTACGGCATCGTGCAGTACAAGCAGCTCTTCCTGCGGGAGGAAACGTTCAGCGCGAATGTGGCGCAGCGCGATCCCTACCGGCAGTCGTTGATTGTGAATCGCGAGATGGCGGAGGACGGGACGGCCATCGACCGCGAGGCGACCACGATGACACTGAGCGAGTCGGTGCAGGAGCGCTACATCGACAGCCGGGCGGGTCGCAACCAGATGGCGGCGGACAAGGGAGGCACCTGCCTGATCGACGAGCTGGCCAAGGAACAGCGCCATCCGGCCTCGGGCGAGGTGATTGGACCGGCGATGCGCTTCCGGCTGGCCAGCGGCGTGGACATCGAGGAAGGCGTCACGTCGATCAACGATCTGCTTTTTTGGAACAAGGACGAACCGTTGATTCCGCTGCTGAACGAGCCCCGGCTGTATGTGAGCGAGGACTGCAAGCAGGTGATCTGGGCGCTGGCGAACTACACGGGGCTGGGCGGCGAGACGGGCGCCTGCAAGGACTTTGTGGACCTGGTGCGCTACATGGCGCTGGCGCGGCTGCGCTATCTGGCGCCGGGCGCGATGGTGGTGACCGGAGGAGGAACGTACTGACAGCCCAGCGACTAAACTTATGAACCAACGCAAAATAATGGACGAGTGCAAACAGATGCTCGCGGTGGAAGCGATCGATAATAGGAGCTATCAACGCCTCCGTCTGGCTCCGCTGTTTGTGATGCCGCAATGCCGCGCGGACATGACCGACGAGGAATACGAGTGGGCAGAGCAGAATGTCTTGACCAACGGCAACGTACCGGTGGGGCTTCCTTTTCCTGATTTTCGCGTCGCGTTTTGGGACGAGCCGGATACGTGGATAGGTGTGAGGCAGTGCGGTACGTCGCTGTGGACCGTGTTGGCCTACACCAATCGCGGCACTCGTGGCTGGGTCAGGACGAACATTTACGCCAGCTCCACTCCGCAAGGCGGTATCAAAGGGTGGATGTTTGGCAATGGCCGTTTCATCCCGCCCGAAAACTACTCCAGTGCAGATCCGAAGATTCAGCACATGTTCAATGAGGCCCGTCAGACAACGATTCGCTTGATTGTGGCGCTGCGTGCAAGCGGGTGTATGGCGTTGAAGGTTGCGGAGCCTCCTCGGAGCCCGCCGCGCAGTGTGGAGTGGCATCTGGCGCGCGAGCACTACTTGCTGGTTCATCCGTCGCAGGCGCGGCAGTGCCGCGATGGCAGCCGAGCGCCAACCGGGCACGAACTGCAACGGGCGGCGCATTGGCGCCGGGCACATTTTCGCCGGCTTACTTCTCCGCGTTACAAGGAAAGCACCAGAAGCAGGCTGGTGCCGGTCAGGGAGTCGTGGGTGGGACCGGAAAAGTGGCGCGGGCGGGACGGGAAGATCTACGCCGTGGCGACCCAATTCCGTGCGGCGAATGAGGCGTGCGCTTCGAGTGAGGCAACAGCGCAACAACCGAATATGGAGGTCACTTGTAATGAAGGCGAACCTGCTCCTGTGCGAGCTGGCGGCGCGCGAGCGTAAATACCCGGGCGCGATGGTGGTGACCGGAGGAGGAACGTACTAGCGAGAATGGACTCTCAATCGAAATGACACAGGAACAATTCGACAAGTTGCCGGGCCTGCTGACGCGGGCGCAATTCATGGTGGTGACCGGACTCACGGAGTTGAAGCTGCGGGCGGAGGTGGAGGCCGGGCTGGTGACGCGGTGGAAGCCGTCGAAACCGACGCGGGCGAGTTACAAGAAGGCGTACCATCGCTACTATAAGCACGAGGCGGCAAAGATCGGCGGGTTTAAGATGCGGTGATCATGATCGCGGCGATGTTGTCGTGGTTGGTGGTGTTTGGCCTTGGATGCGGGGAGGGGTTGTTCCACGCGGAACCGGACGCGGGTAAGTGCGCGGGCATGACGCGCCGCGAACCGATGGAACTGGCGCAGGCCGAACCGGACCTGCCGCTGTTGACGGAGGATTTTCTCTACGCCGTGCAGCGGCGGGACCGCAACGTGTTCTCCCGCCAGCGGCTTAATTACGAGGCGCGCTACTGTGTCTGGCCGCACCAGTCGAAGGACGGCAAGAAGTGGACGGCACGCAATGGCCAGAAGCCGTTTCCGTGGCCGGGGCATCGGATTCCCGGCCCGCGCTGGTGGACAAATACATCAACGAGGATGTGGCGTTCCTGATGGTGGTGTCCGACCGGATGCGGGTGATGGTCAACGGCACGGAGAGCAACGACGCGGCGTTCGCGCATCGTGCCACCAATCTGCTGCGGTGGATGAAGCAGACGCAGATGGATGAGATTCCGCGCGAGCGACGGCTGGGCGCGAATTATCTCCTGGAGCGGGGCAGCGTGGTGTTCGGGGTGTTCTGGGAACGCCAGGCGCAGCTGGGGTACACGACGGTGGATTTGGAGACGATGCGGGCGATGGCGATGCAGTTGCAGCTGTCAGCCGCCGAGGGAGAGGAGCTGGATGAGGCGCAGCAACTGATGGTGAAGCTGCCGGCGTTGATTCTCGATCCGGCGATGGAGAAGCAGGCGGTGGCGGTCGCGCAGCAGGTGTTCCCGACGGTGCGGGTTTCCCGTTTGCAAACGGCGATTCGGGAATTGCGCAGCAAGGGAGTCACCCGATTGCCGCGGCCGTATCTGGTGAAGGATCGGCCCACGCTGGTGGCGCTGGCGCCGAACGAGGACATTTTCATTCCGCCGGACACGACGGACATCCGCACGGCGCGCGGGATTTTTCGGCGCGAGCTGCTGAGCGAAACGCAACTACTGGAGCGGCAGTACACGCACCAGTGGAGCCGGAAATGGATCAAGGAGATGCTGCGGACGCAGCGTGGCCGGATGAGCTTGGAGTTCGACATGCAGTCGCTGCGGACGGCGGCGCGGGTGACGAGCAACGGGCTGTTGAACACCGAGAAACTGTTTGAAGTGGTCCACTGCTACCGCCGGATGCACGACGCGGACGGAGTGCCGGGCCTCTACTACACCTGCTTCAACCCGCACGTCACCACCGGTTACGCCTACCATAGTCTTCTCGACTACGATCACGGTGAGTATCCCTTCATTCACATCGAGCGCGAATCCCGCTCGCGACTGCTCGACGACGCGCGGGGCTATGGCGAGGTGGCATTCACCTGGCAGCAGCAGATCAAGACGCAATGGGACGCGCGGGTGGACCGGGCGAGCCTGGCCACGCTGCCGCCGAGCTACTACCCGAGCGGCATGGCGCCGGACAAATGGGGACCGGGCGTGCAGATTCCGACGATCTCGCCGGAGGACTACGGATTCATGGACATTCCGAAGTATGATCCGGGATCGCAGGAGGTCGAGGAAAGCGTGCGGCGGTTTGCGGACGAATACTTTGGGCGACCGGTGGACGAGCAGAACGCCGTGCAGAGCCAGGTGATGCGCCAGGACTTGGCGAACAACTGGATGGAAGGGATGCGGCGCATCGACACCCAGGTGTTCCAGCTGTGCCAGCAGTTCCTGCCGGACGAAATCTATTTCCGCGTGGTGGGCAGTTCGCAGGCGAAGCCGCTGCGCACGACGCGCGAGGAGATTCAGGGCGAGTTCGACGTGACGGTGGGCTTCAACGTCGGCGACATGGACAACGAGGTGGTGACGGCCAAGCTGGGGTTGATCGAGAAGGCGTTGATGATGGACACGACGGGCCGGGTGGATCGCAACCACGCGCTCGATGTCATCTTTGAGCTGATCGATCCGAACATGGGCGAGCGGATTCTCAAGCCCGCGCTGGATGCGAGCCAGGCGGAGATTGAGGACGAGCAGACGATCTTCGCCAAGCTGATGAGCGGCGTGGACGTGGACGTGAAGCCGGAGGGGCAGGCGTATGATTTACGGCTGAAGGTGCTGGAAAACATCTTCGCGACCAACCCGCTGGCGCAGCACGCGTATGAGCAGAACGAACGCATCCGCGAGGTGACGGACAAGCGGGTGAAGCAATTGCAGTTTCAGTTGCAACAGCGCGAGAACGCGATCATCGGGAGGCTGGGCGCGTGATAATGGGGCCGAACAACACGATTCAACTGACGCCACAGGAGATTGAGGCGTGGCGCATGGAACAGTATCTGGCGCGGCTGGAGCGGGATCGCGAATTTCGCGTGGCGGCGGACCTGCGCCGTTCGGTCAGCGTGCTTGTCGGCCCGGAGCGCTGTCCGGCGAAGACAGGATACGATGATCTGGCGGTGATCGGCTGCGGGAGCGGGCGGCAACGGAAACGAATGCTCAAGAACTACTGATGAGCTACGCGGAACTCAAACAGGCGGCGCAGGAGCTGAATCCGGCGGAACTTGACGAACTGCTGCGATCGCTCTCGCGTGACGAACGGTTTTTTGCCGTGGTGGGCTGGCTGGAGCGGAACCGGGAGGCGTTCATCAACGCGGGTTCACGGCAGGAGATCGCGGGGGATTACGGCAAGCTGGCGCACGCGCAGGGGAGTGTTCATGCGGTCAACGTGCTGGTGGCGCAGATGGCGAATGTGGTGCAAGTGCCTAGTCTGTCCCTAGAGTCCAACCGTGCTGATTGACGAGCCGTGATACTTCCGAAACTTTACGGACTCGCGTTCCAAACTACCGGAGTGTTCCGGTCGTTTGAAACACACCGGAATTCTCCTGCTTGATAAAACGATAAGGATTGGGGTTTTGTTCGACAGCGGAGGCGAGTTGTTGCCGACGCGATGCCATCTCCTATGCGACTAAACGAATTCTTCAATACAACCGACGAAACCGCCCGAAGGCGGACCTCGTAACTGGGAAATCTTTGATGCGATCGCTCACGCGTGATGAACGGTTCTTTGCCGTGGTGGGCTAGAGGTGTGCTCTGGATATCGCAGAGACAAGAGATGCTTTACGTGGATGGAATATACTTGCTAACCGAGTCCCGCTTGAAAGCATCGTTTATGAAATTTGATGCACGCATTGCGGGGAACAATTGCCGCGAAACAAAGAAAAAGCGGGGGCGACCCTCACGGATGACCCCCATCGCCTTGCGGCGAGAAGTGTTGTCAACCTATCACCGCCCGCCTGTCAGTCAATTATGAAACCAAGGAGCATAGTCTACGTTGACGGATATAACTGGTATCACGCAATTTTTAAGCATCACCCGGAGTGGAAATGGCTCGACGTTCAGAGGTTTTTTGAAGTGCTGAGACCACGTGAAGAGGTTGTCTCTGTGAAGTTCTTTACCGCTATTGTCGATGAGCATCGCGAGTCGAGCGATGCTACTGAAAGACATAGGCGATATGTAAAAGCGTTGCGAACACTTGCGAAGGTTAAGGTTATCCTTGGGAAGTTCCAAGATAGAGAAGTTCATTGTCGGGCGGACTGCCGAAAGGTTTATGTGGTGCCTGAGGAAAAGAAAACCGATGTAAACATAGCAATTGAAATACTTTCTGACGCATTCGCAAATCATTGTGATAGTATAGTTTTGGTGTCGGGTGATTCAGATGCGCAGCCAGCGATCGAATGGGTAAAGAGGCACTACCCAGCAAAGAGAATTCTTGTGTACATTCCAGCTATACCTTCAGAACGCGCATCTAGGCGCCTAGATTACTACACTAAAATCGGTGTCGATTGTCAGTTCCTGCCGCTAGAAAACATTCCACACTGCCTACTCCCTAATCTGGTTAAAACATCAACAAATGGCGACGTGGTTTGTAAGCCAAGTTGCTGGTCGAAATCGACGTAGCTCAGTTTTCCGGCTTCATCGATTTCACAGTGCTGCATTCATTTGATGTAGTCACGAGTCATTCATGGCGCAGCAAGATTTGTTCAAACTCTCCGTCGCTAACCGTCCATTAGTGTCGTTCCGGTTCCTCTCCATTTTCTTTTCCCTCCTTCCGTGATGGATTGCCCGCAGTGCAGCGGGCTTCCTGTGATGTGCCCCGGAAAACATCCCTGCGGGCTTTCTTCGCGTGTGCCCTTGAACACGGATGCGCCTAAACGGGCATGAGCACCAAAGCAGCAGCACCGACGGAACCGACGGAAACGCCGAGCGAGAACCTCTCGCTGGCCGAGCTGGGTAAACGGATGTCCAAACGCCAGAAGGCGTCTTCCACTCCCGCCACCGCCAAGACCGCCGGAGCGCCGGCCAAACCCGCCACGAGCAGCGAGCAAGCGGAGGAGGGCAAGGCCGGGGTTCTTTCCAATCCAGAAACTGAAGACTCCACCGCACTGGCGGCCGAGGCCAACGCCGAGGCAGCCAAGGAAGCGGAAACGGCGGAGACGGCCGACGCGGCGGCGCCCGAAGGGGACGCTGGCGGCGAGGATGAATCCGAAGGTGGCGACGAGGCGGAGAAGGCCAAGCGCGGCGAGAAACCGTTGCGTGACCTGCAAAAGCGCGTGGGCAAGCTGACAGAACAACGGGACGCGGCCCGCGAGGAAGTGCAGGAGATGCGGCGGGAGCTGGCGGACCTGCGCGAGCAAATCCAGACGGCGAAGCCCGCGCCTGCGGCGACGCATCCCGGTGACGGAGGGTTCGCGACGGACCGGACGGTGAAGGAAATCGACGAGACGCTGGGTGGCGTCGAGGCGTTCCTGAGCTGGGCCGATGAGAACCCGGACGGCGGCACGTTCAGCGACGGGGCGAAAACCTACGAACTGACGGCGGACGAGGTGAAAGCCTACCGGCGCCGTTGTGATCGGGAGGCCCGGACGTTGAGTGCGAAGCGCGAGGCGCGGCTGGAAACGCTGCGCAACGACTTCGATGCGAAACGCCAGGCGGCTCATGCGGAGGCGGTGCGGCTCTACCCGTGGATCGAGCAGAAGACCAGTGCCGAATTCCAGGAAGCGCTCGCCGTGATTCGCGAGAATCCCGACGTGTTGAAGCGACCGGATTTCGAGCTGGTGGTGGCGCGGCAGGTGGCCGGCACGCGGCTCGAACGCGAGGCGCTCAAGAAGCTGGCGAAACCGGCGGCGGGAGCGGCCAAGCCCAGGGGCGGCACGACGCCACCGCTGGTGGTGACGCACAGCCCGTCGGCAGCCCCGCGGAGCAGTGCGCCCAAGGCGGCGGAAGCCAGTGCGGCGGAGAAACAGTTTGTGGAGGCGGGGAAGATCAGCGGAAACGATTTGTCGAAGTTGCTCGCTCAACGAAGGCAGGCCCGGCGGGAAGCCGCGTCCGCCTGACCAGAGAGCGAAAACATGAATGCAGACAGTTACGCGTCGCCGGGCGTGATCGGCGGCAACCGCGAGGATCTTCGCGACATCCTCACATCATCGAACCGGAGGAAACTCGTTCACTTCCCTCCTGCACGAAAGGAGACGGACCCAACTCCACCTTCATCGAAGTGCTGGCGGACACGCTGCGCAAGCCGCGCATCAGCGGCACGCGCGAGGGGCAGGACGCGGGCAAGGCCAACAACAAGGCGGCGAAGCGGACCCGCTTCGGCTCGTTCGTGCATCGCGTGCAGGACGAGTTCGGCGTGACCGACGTGCAGCAGGCGGTCAGCCGCAAGGGTGGCACGGCGGCCATCGACAACGAGTATGGCAACTCGAAGGCGAAGGCGTTGCGCGAAGTGAAGCGGGACATGGAGGCGATCTGCTGCTCGGCGATTGAGATGCAGGGCGGCAGCGATGCCGACATGCAGACGCGCGGATTGTTCACCTGGATTCAGGACACGGCGCAGAGTGTGCAACCGGTGCCGCCGGATTTTCGTCCACCGGCCTCGGTTTCGGTCGGCGGCTGGGCGAGCACGACCACGGCGACGATCCTTTCCGGGGTGACGGGCGTGGACGTGATGACCGAGCAGATGTTCAACACGGAGCTGCGGAACCTCCAGAAGATCTACGGCGGGAAGAAGGACTACATGGTCATCGCGGGGGACAACATCACTGCGACGATCGACAACTACACGCGGGTGAACAGCTCGACGACGAACGTGCGCTATCAGGTGATGGAACAGGCGAGCAACAAGACGATCACGCTGAGCGCGTCGATCTTCGACTCGACGTTTGGCCGGGCGCAGGTGGTGCCGACGCAGTTCAACAACGTGACGGCGAGCACGGGCCTGGGCGACGCGAATGTGGCCTACATCCTGAACATGAGCCTGTGGCAGATGCTCTTCCTGGAGAACCTGCACTCGGTGGATCAGGACGAGAACGCGGGCGGCATGAGCGGCTATGTGAAGGCGATGTTTGCGCTCATCGGACTCAACCCCAAGGGCAACGGCAAGATCTTCAACGCCTGAGCCGGAACCAACCGCAACCATCCAAGAGAACGAACGATTATGATTCACAAAGTTCTTCGCAACAATGCGCAGGCCAGCGGCGGTTTCACCGACCTGTTCATCCTGGGCAACCAGCACAAATACGATCCTGTCACCAAGACGTGGGGCAGCGACTTCACGGGCGGCGCGGACAGCGGGCGCACGACGACGGCGGCAACCAACACGGTCTACAACCTCATCCAGGTGTCCGATTCGGGAGGCGTGCCGATCTACATCGTCGGCTTCCCGCTGGTGATGCAGATCACGGTGAAGCCGTTCACGGCGGGCGCGGACAATCCGGTAATTGACATCGGCGTGGGCAACTCGCTGACGGCGGCCTCCAACCTGATCGACCAGACGGCGGCGGCGACCTCGACGCTGGAAACGGCGAACCAGGTGTTCTCCGCGGTGGCGGCGACGGTGCCGCTGGCGACCAACACGGCCAGCCAGTGGCTGACGGCCAACCTCATCAGCGCGTCCGCCAACGTGGCGGCGCTGCCGGTGCCGGCGACGGGCACGGAGATTTGGATCTATGCCTGCCTCCTGCCGTATCGGGAGTGGGTGACCAACCGCCAGCCCTAGCCCGAGTGCGCATGATTCACGCGGCGGGCAAATACACGCAGGTTTCCAGCCTGGCGACGAAGCCGGGTCTGGCTGCTCCGGCGGCCTGTCCAGAGGTGTCCACTGGGCAGGCCGCTTTCCACATCTTCACGCGACGCGCGAAGGGCATGACGCCGGGCGCGTTTCGCGACTGGTGGTGGCGGGAGTTGAAGGACGGCGGCGAGCTGAACACCTACCTGCGCCGGGAGAAGGCGCAGACGGCGGCGCGGTATCGCGCGGTGGCGCGGGCCAACCACGGGAAGAAGCCCAACTACAAGAGCGAGCTGCACCGCCGGGCGGACATTCCGCTGCGGGACTACTTCCGGTGGCTCGCGGTCGATCCGGATTTTTGGAAGGACGACAAGAACCTGAAATCTCTCAAGCGCGACAACCCGGATGTCTGCGTTTACGACTGAACCCTTTTGCAGGGTGGAGAAGCGGTCATCTCGACCGGCTCATAACCGGTAGAACGCTGGTTCAAATCCAGCCCCTGCAACCAGATTGACGATGCGCACGGTGACCTACAAATCGGTCGAGGAAAAGGCGAACATCCTGTTCACGGGCAAGGTGCGCCCGAACACCGATGATGCCGCCAGCCTCAACCGGTTCATCAACGCGCGCTACAAGGAATACTTCGAGCGGTTCTTCTGGCCGGAATGGACGGTGGTGGAGCGGCGGACCTTCCGCCAGCCCTACAGCGGTATGACGGTCTACGCCGCGACCAACGAGGTTTATTACTGGCCGCCCTCGGCCTACTACCAGGCGCTTCGAGCGCCGCTCCTCACGGTCAACACGCTCACCCGGAGCACGGTGACCGCGACGGCGACGGTGAGCGGCGGGCATCAACTGACGGTGGGCAGCCAGCCGCGCATCACGATCAGTGGGGTTACGCCTTCGGGTTACAACGGGACGTGGACGGCGACGGTGACGAGCAGCACGCAGTTCACCTACACGATGCCGGCGGACCCCGGCTCCAGCGGGAGCGGCACGATGCTGGCGGGCGTTCATCCGGCGGACAGCTCCGACGAGACGGTGGAATCCTATTGGGCGGCGAGCGAGGCGAGTTACACCGCCGAGGACTGGCAGAGTACGACGAGCTACGCGGTGGGCACGCAGGTCTATCAGCCGCTCGACGGAAATTATTACCAGTGCATCACGGCGCACTCGAACCAGTCCCCGCCGAATGCGACCTATTGGGGGCGGCTGACGGAATTCGTGCGGGACATTGATTTCACGAGCGGAGCCGGGAGCAACCAGGGCGCGAGCGCAACGAACATCGGCGAAGTGAAGGCGGTGTGGCCGGGTAATCCGCGCACGCAGGAGCATCTCCTGCCGATTGGCTTCGAGATTACCTCGGACGGGATTGTGGTGAGAGGCGACGAGTCCGTGGTGTGGGTGGAGTTCCGGCTGCGACCGAACGAGTTCACGGGAGCGACGTGGGCGGCGGGCAGCTTTGCACCGGGCGATCAGGTCTATTACAGCACGACGGGGGAATACTACGTGTGCATCGCCACGGCGACGACGGAGGCTCCGACGGACACGACCAAGTGGACGAAGCTGGATTTTCCCTACGTGCTGGCCGCGCCGGTGGCGCAGGCGGCATTTGCGGATCTCCTGAAGATGTCGGGCAAGACGAGCAAGTACATCGAGGGATTCAAGGAGGCGGGACGGCTGTTGCAGCGGGAGTTCGACAAAATCGAACGGCAGCAGGGGGCAGACGACGCAACTCAAAGTGATGACGAGGTAATTATGCAGAGTACGCTTATTCAAGGGGTCACGAGTGCAACGGATCTTTCGACCCGGAAGCCGGTGCTGGTGAATGCTGATGGTTCCCTGGCGGTGTCGGTGGGGAGCGGGGTGGCGGATAACGATCCGGAAACGGGCAACCCGATTCCAGTGGCTGGCAAGGCGGTGACCACGGCGACTTACGCCCCGGCGTACACGGACGGTGATCGGGCGACGCTGGCGTTGGACGGTGCGACGGGCGGCGTGCTGGCGTATATCCGGCAGCTCGCGTTGACGACGGACCCGTGGGGCGGGCGGCACGGTGGCGCATGATGCCGTGGATGACGACTACCCGTTGAGCATGGGCGGCGGGCGATTGTGTCGAGTCCGGACCGGCAGCAGTGGCTTCGGGCGACCGGGTCAATAGCTGGTTTGATACCTTCGGGCGCCAGGTGGTCAAAGTGGGCGGACGCGATATTTACGCGCCGTTCGGCAGCGCGGCCCGCACCGCGACAGTCACCAGCACCACCTACACACAAGCACATCAAAGGCGTGATCGTCTGGCTCAAGGTCACCGCGGTTACCGCGACGCCCTCGATTGTATTGACCATTGAAGGGCAGAACCCGGTGGATGGCACTTGGGTGACCTTCTACACCTTCAATGCGGTGACCGCGATCTCCCACAATGTGTTCAGCGTAGCACCGGGCATCACCGTGTCGGCGGGTGTTTCGTTCTCCGGCGTGATGCCGGCCATCTACCGTTTCGTGGTCACGCACGCGGACGCGGACTCCATCACGTATTCACTCGGGCATGAAATCGTGGTCTGACCATGGCGTTTCCCCCAACAGCGAGCTATCCAGCCAGCGCCAACTACAAGGTGAACGCGTTCCTGTGGGATGGGGACTCGATGAACCTGGGCACGACAGCGGGATCGGCCTGGGCCATGCACACATTGATGAGTGCGCAGGCGAACTTCTCCGGCAAGGGGCAGTTTTGGAACGTTGCCGTCGGCGGCACCACGGTGGCGCAACAAGTCGCGGCGTTTGCGAAAACGAAGCCCTACCGTCCGCCGCTCGGGCATGGGTTCCTGTTCCATTGGGGCGGGACGGCGGGCCTGACGGAGACGACCTTTGCGGACTTTCAAGCCTACTGGGCGCTGGCGCGGGCGGACGGTTGGAAGATTGTGGCGCACACGTTGCAAGCGGTGGGGACGGATGATGGAGCCTTGCAGGCGTTGCGGGCCGCCACCAACGCTTCGATCCGGTCGGACAGCACGGCCTACGATTACCTGGTCGAGATGGATCTGTTGCTGCCGGACTCCAGTGATCTGGATTACTTCTCGGACAGCGTGCATTTGACGGCGCTGGGCTACGAGACGGTCGCGGCCCACATCAACAGCGTGCTTGGACTGCCGGTCCTTTGAATATGCACGACATGAAAACCATTTTCGCGGGCCGGACGAAGGATGGGCTGGATTTCTACCGAACTTCAGCCTGCTGCCTGTCCACGGGCGCGGGCGCGACTCTTCCCCTCCTGCCGACCTGAAAGGAATTATGAACACGCGATCGTTATTTGCATTTCTAGTCGTGCTGCTCGGGCTGCTGACCGGGGCGATGGCGCAGCCGGCGTTTCCAACCAACACGGTGGTGACGCTGGTGACGAACACCGCGCACAGCGTGACGCTGGCGTGGGACCGGGCGGCGAGTCACGAACCTGCAATCCTTTGGGGTGCTCGTGGGGGTGAAGAGCGGCGTTTACAACGTGCGCATCAACGTCCCGACGAACGGGACGACCTACACGGTGACCAATCTCCCCACCGGCGCGACCTACTACTTCGCGGTGGTGGCGCGCAACGTGGCGGGCCTGGACAGCGATCCGAGCAACGAAGTGAACCAGACGCTCGAACGTCCGGCGCCGGTGCCGGGGGTGCGCACGGTGCATCTCGACACCTTCCTGGAAGCGGCACCGTATCCGGATGGCCCGTGGACCAATTACGTGAAGCTGCCCCGCACGAGCCTGATGGCGTCGATGGATCGACGATTCTTCCGGGTGCGGGTGGAAGCGCAACCCGGACCGACCCTCCTCCCATGATGACCAATGCCATGAGCGAACTCCTCCATGCGGCGGATGTGGCGGCGACGCGCAACGACCGGTGGCTGTTCATCGCCGTGCTCATGGTGCTGGGCATCGTGGTGTTCTTCGCCGTGCGCTGGCTGATCAACAAGCATGAGGCGCTGATGACGGAGCATCGGGGCGATCAGCAGCAGTACACGACGAGCCTGCTGAACATCACGGCGGACGTGAACAAGACCAACCGCGACCTGGCCGTGGTGCTGGAGCGAAACACCTCGGCCCTGAAGGACACGGCGGAGGAACTGCGGCAGAGCCGCGACAGCAGACGATGAAACGCACGATCCCTTTTCTGCGCGAATGGTTCGCGTGGAATGCACCAACGCAACAACTGAAACGATACCGAGCACTTATGAGCGCACTCGAAAACCTGACGGCCGCCGTCAACCGCAACACCGTGGCCGTGGACAAGGTCATTGAAGCCTGGAACAAGCCGAACCCGACGGAAGAGCAGGTGCAGGCGGCGGCGGACGCCATCAACACGCAGGCGGAGCGCCGGAGAAGCTGGTGGCTCCGCCCACCGAGGCGTGACCCGGTGACACGCACGAGCGACAGCGCGGGAGAAGCCGTGGTGGTGATCTGGACCGGCCTGGGTCCAGACCCACCGCGCGACCGCTGGTCGCCCTGATTTCATGACCCGCTACGATCAATACGACGTGCTCGATGACCAGCCGAAGCCCCTCGGGGACCGGCGGTTCATCGGCGTGAACATGCGCCTTGATCCCGCGTTGCTGCCGCCCGGCTATGTAGCGGAGGCGGTGAACATGCGCTTTCGCAACGGGGTGGCGGAAACGCGCAAGGGCTACACGGTGCTGCCATGGATCAACAAGATCGTGGACGGCAACACGCAGCCGTGGGGTGAAGTTCACGGGGCTGGGGTGTTCTCCGATCCGTTCACGCTCCAGGAGTACATCGTGATCGCGGCGGACGGCGCGGCGCATTACACGCAGCCGGGCAACGCGCCGCAGACGCTCACGCTGGCCGGGGGCGAGACGATCACGGGCGAGGTGAACTTCACGCAGGCGTTTGACGTGCTGGTGATGCACCGGGGCACGGCGTCGGCCACGTTGCAAATGCCGCGCATTGCGGAGGGCTTTGCACTGGTCGAGCAGACGGTGAGCGGGAACGGGACGTATCCGATCCCCAACGCGACGCATTCGCTGTTTCTCCAGAACCGGCTGTTCATCCCGAACGACAATGACGAGGTGGGGTGAGTGACCTGAACGACTACACGCGTTACGTGCCGGTGGCGCAGGAGTTCAATATCAACCAGGGCAGCGCGGGCACGCTGGTTGCGATCTTCAAGTTCCACGACACCACGATCATCGCCTTCAAGCAGCACAGCATTTACGCGATCAGCAATGTCTACGGCGATTTGAGCGAGCTGCGGCAGGATGAGTTGACCGGGGAATTCGGGCTGGTGGCGCGCAAGAGCATTGCGCATGTGGGCAAGGATTTGTGGTTCCTGTCCGAGCTGGGGGTGATGAGCCTGACGCAGACCGAGCAGAACAAGTTGCAGGGCGTGCTGCTGCCGGTGAGTGATCCGATTCAGCCGCTCATCGACCGCATCAACTGGCGTTATGGCGGCGAGCGCGGCGAGCGCGGTGTGGGATTCCGGGTATTACTGCCGTGCCGCTGGATGACGCCGATGTATTCGGGCCGGAAATCATTTACGACAACGGCGCGCTGACGATCTATCCGGTGACGGCGGGAGCGACCTATCGCTTCGACATTGGTTACGCGACGAGCCTGACCAACGGCACGGAGACGTTGACGGCGAGCGCGGAGTTCACGGCGCAGGGGAGCACGATTGTGATGAGCTGGGGCGGCTTCGACCCGGACAACGTGCCCAGCGTCAGGCGCGTCTACAAGGGCGAACAATGCGGTGTTGGTCTACGATTTTCTCAATCAGGCGTGGGCTGGATACGACGAGGCGCCGGGGTTTGCGGTGCGGGACTTTTACCGGTTCACCTACAACGGCGCGGTGCGGCTCTTTGCGCTGACACATGATGGTTATTGGGTGCTTTACGAGGAGGATTTCGAGGACCAGCTGCCGGTGCCTTACACCGATGTGACGATCAGCGCGTTGCCGACCTCGGGGAGCATCCGCGTGAACAGCGGCACGACGGTGTCGGTGTCCGGCCTGACGGACAACTCGGGCACGAATTGGGGTGCGGGCGCGGACTCAAGCACTGCGGCGTTCAACCTGTATGCTGACACCGCGGGAGTGGGGGGGTTCGCGTCCAATCCCCTGTCGGGTGGATGGACGGCGCCGAACACGATGCCGGTGCCCATCGGCCTGTCGCTGGCGGGGCCGACGGGGATTCGCTTTTACGCGACGAACGGGGTGATTCCGTCCGTGGTCACCACGGGGACGCCCACGTGGTGGACGGTGGCCGAGGTGGCCACGCAGGGGATTACCTCGCGGCTGGTGACGCGGGGATACGGCAGCGATGTGAATGCGCTGGCGGACGCGAACTGGCTGCTGGTGGATCTCCAGACCTGGGCGCCGAGTTACTCGATCACGGTGCGCTCGCCGGGAGTGAACGAGGAGCAGCGCATCGCCAGCGCGGTGACGAAGGATCGCACGGCTTATTACGAGCCGAGTGACGCCGCGGCCTTCGAGCTGGACAACGACAACGGGGATTTTCTCGCGCCATACCGGCAGGACTACAGCGTGCTGCTTGGCGACGGGACGGGCGCAGCGGCGGATTTCGCGGTGCATACACTGGCGGGCGGGGTGCCGGTGGACCTGCATCAGGAACATCGCACCACGGAACGGGTGAACATGCAGGGGCGCCACGCGCAGGTGGTGATTGAGAACACGACCGGCCGCATCCGGGTGATGGCGGTGGCGATGGAGATCGACGAGGAACAATTCAACGCAGGAACGAAGGCTTAGCCATGTCACTTACAGTTGCCGTCACGCCAGGGAAACGGTTCGCGAACAGCGAGAAAATCACGATTGCCAAGCTGAACCAGCTGGGCCAGCCAACCTTCACGGTGACGGGCACGATCGGCACGAGCGAGATCACCAACGGGAGCGTGACGGCAGCCAAGACGATTGCCGGGCCGCACTTCTACACGTCGAGCGTATCGTTCAGCTCAGGGGATTTTACGCTGACCTATTCGCCGACGATCACGATCACCGACGGGACGTTGATTGCGTTCAAAGCGAATGCGAACGGCGTTCCAAATGTGACGACGGGCATCCGGCTGGTGATCGGCGCGAGCACGAAGAAGCTCTTCAAGAACCGGACGGAAACGCTGGTGCCGGGGGACATCGTGACGAACCAGATCATCGAGGCGCGCTATGACACGGCCGGTGATGGCGGCGCGGGCGCGTGGCAGATGACGTCGCACCTGAGCAATGCGGACAACTATTGGACGGCGACGGCGACGGGGACCAACAACTACACGCTGACGCTGACGCCGCCGGTGAGTTATCCGCTGGTGCTGGCGGATCTGGAAGGGCGGCGCATCCGTTTCGAGGTGCCGAACGACAACACGGGCGCCTGCACCGTGGCCCTCACGATGGGCGGGACGACGTTTGGTGCGAAGGACTTTTATCGCAACGTGAACTCGCGAT
>JADJPG010000073.1 GCA_016713365.1 Verrucomicrobiota bacterium
CGCGGATGATCGGATGGAGCTGACGGCCGGAGCCTTCGTCTTTAAGAACGGCTCGGTCGGGATTGGCACCGACAGCCCGTCCGCAAAGCTGGACGTGGTTGGCAACATTCTCGCCAGCGGCAGGGTCGGTATTGGTATCAACAATCCCCCCACCAAGCTCACGGTGTTTGAATCCACCTACGGTATTGAACACACGGACGGGATTCGCCGGCTCGCCACTTACATTGACGCCAGCGGGTGCTATTTCGGAACGGCCAGCACCGATCCGTTGCTCTTTTATGTGAATGACGAGGCCGCCAACATGGTGGTGAACACCAACGGACGGGTCGGCATCGGCACTCTTGCTCCCGTCTCCCAATTGGAAGTGGCGGGCACGGTCACGGCCAGTGGTTTCTCTGGCGACGGAAGCGGGTTGACCGGGATCGACGCGAGCACCCTGACTGGAAACCTGCCGGACTCCAGTCTCTCGGCGAACGTGGCCCGGCGGGATGTGGGGAACATTTTCTCCGGGGATCAGCGAATCAACAGCGGCAGCTTGAACGTGCCGAACGGCCAGATATCGGTGGGCGGCGCCTTGTTGGTCGGCGGCAACCAAACGGTCTCCGGCACGGTCATGGCCGACGGCTTTGCCGGGAACGGGAGCAGTTTGACCGGGATTCAGGCTGCCAGCCTCACTGGCACCTTGGACGCGGCTCAGATCCCCAATCTGGATGCCGCCAAGATTGCCACCGGGACTTTGGCCGACGCGCGGCTCACCGCCAATGTGGCGCTCCGTTCAGGCGGGAATACTTTCGGCGGCAATCAGATTTTCAATGGCAACGTCGGCATCGGCACGCTCACTCCAGCGACGAGACTGCACTTGCTCGGTGGCGGCGACACGGAGTTGAGCGTCCAAAGCTCCGACAATAACCGGCGCTGGACGCTTCAGGCCAGCGGCGGCCCCGATGGCAACCCCGCCTTTCTCGGCGGCTACTTCCAGATCATTGACCGCACCGCTGGGGCCAGCCGGCTCAGAATTGAAACCAATGGCAATGTGACCATTCCAGCGGAGCTGACGACGACCGCCGTCAACATCACCAGCGACCGCAACGCGAAGGAACAGTTCAAGCCGGTGAATGCCCGTGAGGTCCTCGACAAGGTCGCGCGCCTCCCCATCAGCGAATGGCAATACAAGACGCAGTCCGACGCGCGGCACATCGGGCCGATGGCCCAGGATTTTCGCGAGTCGTTTGCGCTCGGTCGTGACGACAAACACATCACCAGCGTGGACGCGGACGGCGTGGCGCTGGCGGCCATCCAGGGTTTGAACGAGAAGTTGGAGGAGCAGTTGCGGGATCGCGACCGACGTATTTTGGAATTGGAACGCAGCATGGCGGAGTTGAAGGCGTTGCTGCAACGCGCGGCCGTAGGACAGGAAGGAGGGGTCAAGTGAACCCGCGCCGTTGCGCTCCGATTGACACGTCGTTCCCGGCCCTGGGCTCCGGTTGGGGAATGAAGGTGGTGCTTGGTTTTCTGGCCCTGGCGCTTTGGGCTGCCGATGCGTCGGCGTGGAGTGTCCACAATGGAAGTTCGATCACCATGCGCGCGCGTGCTGGGCGGCGATTGGGATGTGAACATCCCGCCCGGCCAGGATGCCGCCTGCCATTGGTCTAACACGGGTTGCAATCCCGGCGGCATCCAGAATGCCGTGGTGACGTTGCAGGTCGAGACGCTCAACGGCGACCCGCGCAAGCTCACTCTGGTGGCGAGGATGGAGGCTGGCGGTGACGCCATCATTGTGGAAGAAGCGCGTCCTCCCCAGTGGACTTCCCCCAGCGGACACTTCGGGGTGGTGGGATATCGGGTGAACGGCGACGTGCTGGAAGAAGTGCCGGCCGGAATTTTGGGCGCGACCACCCGCGACCTGCATTTCCTGGTCACGGCGGATTGCCAGTACTGCCGGGATGGCGATTGCTCGGAAACATGGATCCCGGCTGCGAATGCCGCCGCCACCGCCGTCAACCAGCATATGGTTGCGCGACTGAGCGCCGACAACACCATTCGCGGCATTCTGTACGCGGGAGATCTCACGCAGTTCGGTCACGCCGATGAGATGCAAACTTACCTCGACAGCATCTCTGGATTCACACGCTTCGTTTTTGACGGCCTGGGCAATCACGATCTGGAATATGGGCGCATGGGAGTGCGGGAGATGGTGCGTGACCGCAAACGCGTCACGGCCCGCTCCATGGACGGCGACCCGCACTATTCCTGGGACTGGCACGACGTGCATTTCGTGCAGTTGAACCTCATGCCCGCCGACGAACGCGCCCCGAACACGGCGGACCTGAACAACCAACACAACGATCCCATGGGGCGTTGAGCTTTCTGAGCGTCGACCTGGCACTGCGGGTGGGGAACTCCGGCCGGCCGGTTATCCTCATTCACCACTACGGCTTCGAATCGTTTTCCGTGGACGGCCAATGGTGGACTGCGGCGCAACGGCTGGCCTACTGGAATGTGATTGCCCCTTACAATATCACGGCCATCTTCACCGGCCATTTGCACCCCGGACCGAACGTGACCGATTCGCTCGAACGGTTTGTTTCCTGGAATCGTCCGAGCGGCGCCACGGGCGGTCCGGCCTCCATCCCCACCTTTGTGGCCGGCGCAGCGCGGAGCAGCGCTTATCTGGATGTGCAACTCAACAATGCCAACCAGCTGCGCGTGCAGGTGCGCGATCAGCAGGGCAACATCACCGGCACGCGATGTTACGTCCGTCCGACGCCGATCTGGATGGCGCCGACCGCACCGTTGTATGGGCGGGGATGGAAGGATGATCCTTATGACTCGTTCGCTGCGGCGATGAACGCCGCCGGTTCCCGCATCAACGACGCGACGTGCAATTCACCGGTCGCGGACATCCGGGTGAAGCCGGGCCATTACGCCGGTGCGGTACGTCTCGCCACGCCCTCCCGCCTGACGCTCGACGGAACGGGAGCGGCTCGTGTTGGTCCGTGAACATTCACCTCTCAGCGACACGACAAGCGTTCTTCCGCATCCCGCGAACTTCCGATCCGGGGCGCTTCTTTCCGTACTGAAAATCTCCGGGCCGTCCCCCATTCTCGGCGCATGAACAACAAACCACGCGTGCCAACGGACGGTGGTCAGGCGCTCACGCACAATCCGTTCGCGAATCTGAACGATGCCGGCCTGCCGCCGGGACCGCCGGAGAATGCGAGCGACGAGTCGGCGTCGCCGTCGGCGGGGAATCGCGAGTCGAAGCGCGGCAAGAATCGTGGGCGCGTGGACATCATCCGTCAGACCGCGCATCGCGGCGGCAAGACGGTGACGGTGGTGACGGGCTTCGTCGGCATCGGTTTGCCGGAGAAGGAACGTCTCGCGAAAGCGATGCAGCAGGCGTGCGGCTCGGGCGGCACCGTGAAGGAAGGGCGCATCGAGATTCAAGGTGACCGGCGTGAAGTGGTGGCGCGCATTCTGACGGAAGCGGGATTTCGTCCGGTGTTCGCGGGAGGTTGACGTGGCGCGTCGCCCGAATGTTTTCCAGGCCCGTCGCGAAGCGAACGCGAAGGCGAAGGCGCGCGAGGATGCCTTTCATCACAACGTTTACGTGGTGCTGCTGGACCCAGCTGTAGGGCGGTTGCGCAAGGTGCAACGGGAGAATCCGATTCGGCTCGATGACAAGCCATGCGTTTACGTCGGGATGACTGGGCTGTCGCCCGAGGAACGCTTCGCGAATCACAAGGCGGGCATCAAAGGCGCCTACGTCGTGAAACGTTACGGCGTGCGGCTGATGCCGGAACTCTTCGAGCATCTCAATCCGATGCCGTTCGACGCGGCGGCGATCATGGAGCGCGATTTGGCGGAGGATTTGCGCCGGCAGGGCTACACGGTGACGGGCGGGCATTGAGAAATCTGCGGTGCAGTCGTCGTTCCGTCCTTGTTTCCGCGACTGCTGGTCTTCAATCATCGCGCCCGGCTCCTCAGACCTTCGCCAGCGCAGGACGGAGCTGCCAATTCAATCTATGAACCTCTGCAATCTGTTTGCCCGATCCCAATTCGCGCTCGCTCTTGTTGCGTTTCTTGCGGCGGTCGTAGTCGTGTCGGCGGGTGAAGATTTTCCGTTTTCATTCGCGGTAACAGTGAGCAAGGGCGACAAGCCGATCTCGAAAGGAGTTCGCCTGGCCGACGGCCATCTGCGGACCAATGGCAATCTTCTGGCGGCGGTGAACTTCGGGACCGCCACCAACACGTCGCGCGGGCCGGGTGCGGCAATTCTTTTTGTGGGTACGGATGTTTCCAATCCGTCCGGGACCAACTGGTCCACGGTCGGGCCGAATGTCGATACCAACTTGAACAGCAGCCCAACCGGTTTTGACCCGCTCTTTCATTCGGAAATCTACGGCCCGTCGCTCGTGACACTCACTTACAGCAACCTGAATCCGACACGCGTTTACGTCGTGCAGATTCTGCATGGTGAACCGCGCGATTGCTGTCAGGGCACTTTCGCTGACAACACGTTTACGACTCAGGACGCGAACGGTGACCCAGGACCGACTGTTGCGGTGCCGGAGTTTCAACTCGGCAACGGCGTCGCGAATGAGAACCCGGCGAATAGCAATGATTTTGCCGTGGTCACGGCGGAGTTCACAGGCATCGAATCCTTCACCTACGTGATGCGGGAAGCGGTGTTCGGCACGCGCGGGCCTTCCATCGCCGGCTTTCAACTGCGTGAACTGGCGTTGGAACCGGCGATCGTGGTCACGGTGAACCAGGGTGACAGTCCGATTGGCAATCGCCCGATCGACGGCCACTTGCTTACGAACGGGACATTGCTGGTGGCGGTGAACCTCGGTAACAACGCCAGCGTGACCCGGGGGCCGGGATCGGGCGTTCTTTTCATGGGCACGAATTCGGCGAATCCTGCTGGCGCGAACTGGTCGGTGACCGGACCGGAGGTTGACTCGGACCTCAGTGGTTCTGGAGCGGATCCCTTGTTCTTCTCCGAGAATTTTGGACCGGAGCCCGTCAGCCTGACGTACTCAAACTTGAACCCCGCGACGGAGTATCTCGTGCAGATTCTTCACGGCGAGCCGCGTGACTGCTGTTCGGGAGTGTTTTCGAGCAACCAGTTCACCACGGTCATCGGCAACGGAAACTCCGGCCCCACGGTCAACGTTCCCACGTTCCAGCTCGGCAACGACGTCGCCGACGAGAATCCGCCGAACAGCAATGATCTCGCTATCGTCACGATGCGATTCTCCGGCCTCAAATCGTTTACCTACCTGATGCGCGAGTCGACCAACGCTTCGCGTGGCCCCTCCATTGCAGGTTTCCAAGTGCGCGCATTGGGTTCAGCCGTTTCGACCCTCGCCGATTCCGGTCCGGGCTCGTTGCGCGATGTGATTGCTGGCCCGCTCTTCGGTGGTGTCGTGACCTTTGGCAGTCACCTCTCGGGAAAAACGCTGATGTTGACCAATGGACCGCTGAGCCTCCCGGGCGGCATCACGCTCGACGCCTCGGCGCTGCCGGGCGGGCTACGGTTCGACGGCAACGGCGCCAGCCAGTTGCTCTACATCGGGACGAACGTGACCGCCACGTTGAACTCGATTACGCTCACGAACGGGTTCCTGATCTCTTCCAACAGTTTCGGAGGCGGCGCTGCGATTGACAACCGAGGCACGTTGACGCTCAACCGCTGTGTGGTGTCTGGAAACAGACTGGGCTGCGATGGCACCGGCTCGGTCTTCGGCGGTGGCGTTTTCAATTCCGGAACGCTGACAGCGAATGACTGCACGTTTGCCGGGAACACATCCAGCACGTTTGAGTGGTCGGGTTATGCTTACGGCGGTGCGATCGCCACTTGGGGGACGACGACGCTCAATCGGAGCACGCTGTCTGGAAACACCGCGATCAGCGGCGGTGAAGATTCGGCGGGTGCCTTGGGTGGCGCTGTTTGGAATGGAGGAACGTTGACGGTGAATCAATGCACCTTCGCCGGGAACGTAGCTCGGACCACGAGTGGGTCTGGCGGCTTTGCAGATGGTGGCGCGATCCTCAGCCAGAGCACGGTGGTATTGAACCAAAGCACCATTTCGGGAAATTCCTCCATTGCGAATGTCGGCACCGGTTCCCTCAGTCGCGGTGGCGGTATCGCCAATGGCGGCACGCTCACGGTCTTCAACTCCATCGTCGCCGGCAATTTCGCGGCCGAGAGTCCGAACATTGCCCTCGGCTACACCGAGACCGGCACGAACATTCTCTCCGGCGATCCCGGGCTCGCTCCGCTTGGAAATTACGGCGGCCCCACGCAGACCATGCCGCCAATGATGGGTTCTCCGGTGATCGATGCTGGCGGCGATCTTGGGACCAACAATTACGCCACCGATCAACGGGGACTCCAACGCGTCGTCGGTGGGCAGGTGGATATAGGCGCAGTCGAGGCACAGTCCTATTCGTCCACGACACCACTCAGCGTTGTTGTTCCCTCAAGCACTACCGTGGCTGTCGGCACGAATCTGACTTTGTCCGTCGGTGCGCTCGGCACCACTCCGTTCCAATACCAATGGTTCTTCAACAAGAAGGCATTGCCCGGTGCGACGAACGTGGCGCATACGATCACCAATATCCAAACGAAGCACGCTGGTGTTTACACCGTTCGCGTCCAGAACGAGCTGGGTGCGGCCACCAGCGGCGTGGCGACGGTGAAAGTGCTGCTCGCTCCCCGCATCAAGACGTTGTCGAAATCGCAGACCGTTCTCGCCGGCAAACGCGCGAGCCTGAAGGTCTCCGCCACCGGCGCCAAGCCCTTGCGCTATCAGTGGCGGAAGTATGGATTTGTCGTCCCCGGCGCGACCAACACCACGTTGACCATCCCTGTCGCAGCGCCAGCCGACGAAGGTGCTTACTCGGTCTATGTGTGGAACGACGCGGGCGAAGCGCTCAGCACGAACGCCTACCTCACCGTTCCGCCGCTCCAGATCACTTCGCAGCCGCGCAATCTCACTGCTATCGCCGGTGGTCGTGTGACGTTGAGCGTGCGTGCCGCGACGCGGTATCCGCTGTCGTATCAATGGAAGCTCGAGGGCACGAACCTGCCGGGCGCGACGAACTCGACCTTCGTTATCGCCAAAGCGCAGCCCGTTCATCGCGGGACGTACACCGTCACGCTCACGAATGCCGTCGGCGAACTCACCACCACCGGCGCGGTTCTCAGCGTCACGGTGCTGCCGGTGCGCATCACCTCGCAGCCGCGCAGCGTGAATGCGAAGGAAGGTGGCAAGGCGACGTTCTCCGTCAGCGCCGCGGGGAGTCCGCCGTTCTCCTATCAATGGCGTCTCGCGGAAGTGGACATCGACGGCGCTACGAATGCCTCGTTCGTGATCACGAACGTGCAAGCTGGCAACGCCGGCGTTTACTCCGTTGTCGTTCGCAATGCCGAAAGCGAAGCGACGAGCCTGAACGCGCTCTTGAATGTTCTCACCGCTGCTCCAGCGATTGTCGCCGCCTCAGCCGATGCAGGTTCGGCAGGAGCCCGCCTGTCCGTTTCCACGGCGCCCGACGGGCTGCGCCGCATCACGATCCTCGTGCCAGCCGGCGGTCGATATGTCTTGGAAGCCAGCAGTAATTTGGTCGCTTGGGAGACGCTCCTTGAGTCAACGAGCGAGGATGCTTATGGCTCAGTGACCTTCATTGACGGTGCGACGACCCAGCATTCTCAGCGGTTCTACCGTTTGCGCCCAGCAATGGAGCCAACTCCCTTTCATGATCGAGAAGGGGTTCGTAAATAAGAACTCCGCTGGCAGGGCTACCCGGTGACGGGCGGGCACTGAACTCCGCCACGATCACCCTTCGGTGTTTTACCCATGACGCCCGAAGGGCAGGGGATGTTACCGTTCGAGGGCATGGCCGTGCAGTAAACCCATTTATGAACTGGAGCCCATTGAACCTTACGGTTCGCGTCGGTTGCAGTCTCGCTTACGAAACCACTGTGCCGACGCCGGTGCTGTTCGTCCTGCGACCGCGGCTCGAAGGCCGCGTGCTCGTGATGCAGGAGAAGCTCTCGTTCGGCATCGGTCTGCCGTCCTACGAGTTTCAGGACAGCCACGGAAACATCACGTATCGCTCGACGCTCATGCCGGGCCGGAACGAAATCCGTCACGATGCGCTCGTCGCCGTTTCGTCGCTGCCAGACAGCCGGGAGATCGTTGGCCAGGTCCTTCCCGTGGGACAACTGCCGTTCGAGTTGCTGCGCTACACGCTGCCGAGCCGCTATTGCGATTCGGACAAGCTGATGAATTTCGCGTGGCAACAGTTCGGGCAGGTTCCTCACGGCCTGCCGCGCGTGCAGGCCATCTGCGACTGGGTCCACAACAACATCGAGTATCGCTTCGGCTCCGGGCGGCCGGACCTCTCGGCCTCCGAAGTGATCGCTCGTCGTCACGGCGTCTGTCGCGACTTCGCCCATGCTGCCATCGCGCTTTGCCGCGCGTTCAATCTCCCCGCGCGCTACGTCACCGGCCACCTGCCGGACATCGGCTACGTCGATCCCGGCACGCCGATGGATTTCCACGCCTACTGCGAAGTGTATCTCGGTCAGGAATGGCTCACGTTCGATCCGCGCTACAACGTCCCGCGTATTGGCCGCGTGAAAATGGCCCACGGAGCGGACGCGGTGGACGGCGCGTTTGCCACGATTTACGGCGAGGCGAATCTCGCCCACTTCGAGGTCTGGGCCTACCAGGTGAATCCGCAGCAAGTCTCCGTGGGCGATCCCATCGATCTCTCCAAGCGCCTCGACGGTTCCGTGACGATCCGCTGGAACTAGCCGCGCTCGTTGCCAAAACTTCCCCCTCGCCTTGAAGCGGGCTCTGCCGATATTCTCCGCGCCCTGATTCGCTGTTGCAGGTGGAAAGTTGCAGGTTGCAGGTTCTCCCGAACGCTCGCGCCACGGAACTTTCAACCTTCAACTTGCGACCCGTAACTTTGACTTTGCCATGATGACCAGCTCGCAAATCCGCCAGTCGTTCCTCGACTTCTTCAAGTCGAAGCAACACACCATTGTCCGGTCGTCCTCGCTCATGCCGGACAGCCCGAACCTGCTGTTCACCAACGCCGGCATGAACCAGTTCGTGCCCATCTTCCTCGGCCAGACGAAATGCCCCTACACGCCGGGACGCGCGGCGGACACGCAGAAGTGCATCCGCGCCGGCGGCAAGCACAACGACCTCGATGACGTCGGGCTCGACACCTATCACCACACGTTCTTCGAGATGCTCGGCAACTGGTCCTTCGGCGATTACTTCAAGAAAGACGCCATCGCCTGGGCCTGGGAACTCGTCATCGAAGTCTGGAAATTCCCGCCGCACCGCATCTACGCCACCATCTACCAGCCCGACAAGTCGAAGAACGATCCCGCCGAGCGCGACGAGGAAGCGTGGAACTTCTGGGCCGAGAAATTCCGCAGCGTGGGACTCGATCCGGACATCCACATCGTCAACGGCAACAAGAAGGATAATTTCTGGATGATGGGCGAGACCGGCCCGTGCGGTCCCTGCACTGAGATCCACGTGGATCTCCGGCCCGGCCCGGCGCAGACCGATCTGGAAGCGCAGAAGTCCGGCCGCCTGCTTGTAAACGGCTCCGACGCGCGCTGCATCGAGATCTGGAACAACGTCTTCATCCAGTACAACGCGAACCCGGACGGCACCTTCACGCCGCTGCCCGCGCAGCATGTCGATACCGGAATGGGCTTCGAGCGCGTCACCAGCATCATCCAGGGCACGAAGGGCCTGACCGATTTCCAGAACGCGAAGATCTCCAACTACGAGACCGACGTATTCCGCCCGATCTTCGACGCCATCGAGAAGCTGAGCGGCAGGAAGTATGGCTCCACGCTCCCGAAGGCCGGCAGCACGGGCGACACGGAGCAGGAGAAGGTGGACGTCGCGTTCCGCGTCATCGCGGACCACATCCGCACGCTGAGCTTCGCCATCGCGGACGGGATTCAGCCCGACAACAACGATCGCAACTACGTCCTGCGCCGCATCCTGCGCCGCGCCGTGCGTTACGGCCGTACGCTCGGTTTCCACGAGCCGTTCTTCTACAAGCTGGTGGACGTGCTCGCCGCCACGATGGGTGATGTCTTCCCCGAAATCCGCGCGAAGCGGAATCATGTGGAGGAAGTCATCCAGCGCGAGGAAGAGGCGTTTAACAAGACGTTGGATCGGGGGATTTCGATCTTTAACACTTACGCCGACCTGGCACTCAAACTCGGGAATTCCAAAGACGCCGCAGTTCGGCAGATGAACTCTCCTGTGGAGTTCTCTGGCCCTTGGGCTTTTGAACTCTACGACACCTATGGCTTTCCGCTGGATCTCACCGAGTTGATGGCTCGCGAACGCGGCATGACCGTGGATACGGTAGGCTTCGAGAAGCTAATGGAAGAGCAGCGGAAGCGGTCGCGCGGGGCAATTGTTCGGGAAGTCATTTCACTCTCTCAAATCGAAACTACCACGCCCACGAAGTTCGTTGGTTTCGACAGCCTCACTGTTCCAGCCAAAGTTCTTGAAGTCGTTTCGTTGAAGGACAAGACCGCCGTCATCCTAGACGCCACCGCCGGCTACGCCGAGATGGGCGGCCAGGTCGGCGACACCGGTGAGTTGACCGGCAGCGGCCAGCTCTGGCGCGTGACCAACACCCAGAAGTCCGGCAACACCTTCCTGCACTTCGTCGAGGGCGGCGATGCTCCAGCGATTGGTGCCGGAGTCACGCTCGCGGTGGAGAGCCTCGTCGTGATGCGATTCAACGCCACCACACCGTCACCCACTTGCTGCACTGGGCGCTCCACGAAGTCGTGAGCAAGGAAGCCTCGCAGAAAGGTTCCTTCGTCGGCCCGGACAAGCTGACCTTCGACTTCAACAGCGCCGCGCTCACGCCCGAGCAGGTCGCGGACATCGAGAAGCTCGTCAACCAACGCATCCTCGAAAACGCCGGCGTCTCGTGGACGGAAGTCCCGCACGCCGAGGTGAAGAACCGTCCGGACGTGATGCAGTTCTTCGGCGACAAATACGGCGACACCGTCCGCGTCGTGCAGATCGGCGGCGCGGCGAACAAGCTCGACGGTTATTCGATGGAACTCTGCGGCGGCACGCACACGCGCGCGACGGGTGAGATCGGCCTCTTCCGCATCGTGAGCGAGAGCGCGGTGGCCGCAGGCGTGCGCCGTATCGAAGCCGTCGCCGGCCTCACGGCTTACGACGTGATGAAGCTCGACCGCGAGTTGATCAAGGCTGTCGCCGGAAAGGTGAACTCGCCGATTCACGAGCTGGAGAAGAAGATTGAATCGCTCCTCGCGCAGCAGAAGGCGCTGGAGAAGGAAGTGCGCACCGCGATGCAGCGCAACGCCTCCAATGCGGCCAGCGAACTCCTCGGCTCGGCGCAGACGGTGAACGGCATCCCGCTCATCACGCACAACCTCGGCGACGCGAACGGCGATTTCCTGCAGGCGATCGCAGACGCGTTGAAGGGCCGCTTCAAAGGCGTGGTCGTGCTGGGCGGCGGCTCCGAGGCATCGGTGGCGCTCGTCGCCACGGTGTCCGCAGACTTCACGGCGAAGGTTCAGGCCGGAAAGATCATCCAGGCCATCGCCCCGATCGTCGGCGGCAAAGGCGGCGGCAAGCCGGACAACGCCCGCGGCGGCGGCAAGGACGTGGCGAAGCTCGACGAAGCACTGGCAAAGGTGAAGGGGTTGGTTGCCTGAGCTTGAACCTGAATTCGGCTTGAGCAGTTTTTGGGGGCATGCTATGACCTGCCATCGTGAAAAAATTCCCCTTAGCAGGTGTCGTTATTGCCTTGGCCGCCAGTGTGGGTGTGCAGGGAATCGCAGCGCAGGAATTGCTCGTTAACGGCAGCCTGGAGAACACTTCCGCCACATTCGTTCCCGATGGGAACGGCATAATGCAGGTATCGCCAGGGACAACGATTCCCGGTTGGACGGTCACAGACACGACACTGCGTTTTTGGGCGACGACCAATGTTTTCGTGCCCAAGACGCCGTTCGGGGATTTCGCGGTGGATTTGACCGGCTATCAAGACAACCTGTTTTTCGCGGGCATCTCTCAAACAATCCCGACCGTTCCCAACTCCACCTATCGTCTGACTTTTTGGCTCGGCGCCTATCAGGATAATCCGATCTATGCGGGGCCGATGGGTGTTTCGGCCACGGCCGGGTCGACCAGCAATTCGTTCACGTTCGCACCGACGGGGTCCGGCGCTAAATGGGGGAGGTTTTGGATGAACTTCAGCGCCATCTCCAATTTCACCACGATCAGCATCCGAGGCGCACTCTCTGGCGGCGGCGATTATCTCGGTTTGGATAACGTGTCGGTGATGAATGTGACCAATTTGCCTGCCCTGGTGATTACGAACTGGGCGCGTTCCGGCAGTAATCTTCAGCTTACTCACACTTCGGAAGCTGGTTTTCGCTATGCAGTGCAGAGTCGCACCAACCTCGTGACGGGGAATTGGGCCACGGTGCCCAATTCGACCAACCTCGCTGTATCCGATCTCACGCAAATCGTTCTGACCAATGCAGTGAACGGCGGCCCGCATCAGTTCTATCGGATCTGGCAGCTGCCATGATTCGGCTCATGGCTG
>JADJPG010000074.1 GCA_016713365.1 Verrucomicrobiota bacterium
CTTCCAGTAGGGTGGAACGTCCTTCTTGGTTTCGGTAAGAATCTCGCGGATGGCCTGTTTAGTCTCTGACGGGATCCCCGCGAATGCCGGACCAGTGTCCTTGCTGGTGAGAATGTCCCAGAGGCGTCGATAAAGCGTCTCCTTGAGTTGCCGGGGTAGCGCGTCAAAGGCATCCGAGTAGATCAGGTGGCTGCACGGATACTTGAAAAGCCGCCGTCTCCAAGTCGAACTGGCGCAAGGATCGATCCTTTGTGTCTTTGAAGCCCAGCGCTTCGAACCCTTACAAATGCGCTCGATCCTTGGATCGGTTGGACAACGGCGCTTCCTCTGTAAACAGCAGGTATTTCAGAAAACCCTTGACTCACTTCTTCATGTTGAGGTGGCCAAATTGCCGAAGTGCCGAGGTGGAATCCTGGTTGAGGCGCGTCAGAAAGTTTTGCATGTGAGCCTGATGCTCCAAAGTCATAAGTGCGACGATGTCGCTGGTCGCTGCCGGATAGCGGGAGACATCGAAGAACCGTCTCAGATCCATCTGGTTGCCAAGATGGTTCGGCTCCTTCTCGTGCAGCGCGAAGGCCTCTCGGCCGCTGAGATTGCCTCGGTGTGTTTGTGCACCATGAGTTCCAGTCACGTACCAGCCGCCCCAGCGCTCGCTCAATGGTGTTCGGTGATTGACCAATGACGTCCCGCTGGCCATGTCCACCACGCCGTCGGCATCGGTGATAAACGAGCGCACAAGGGGTCCAGGCACTCCCAAGGTCTTGGTCGAGGTATGACATTCGAGACATTGATCCGTACGCACAAACCTAGGCCTCCCGGTCTTCCCTTGATCAATCGAATAAAAGACCCCGCCCAGCTTGGAATCCATTCCGGAAACTTCGATAAACGGTGCGCCGGGAATGAAGCCGAGATAGACGTCGTCGTTGAAGTAAAGTGCACGAGGTGTTTTCGGTGTGATGCGCTCACGTTGCAACGAAGTCTTGGAGAAAACCAGAAGCTGTGAATGAGTGGAAACTCCCAGCTCTTCCATCAGGGAAAGCAGGTAGCCGAATTGGGCGTCGTGACTGAGCTTCGTCTCGCCCCGGTCGATACGCTCCTGCAAACGTGCAATGGGACTGGTATCCTTCGCCTTGGAATAACTGCTTGTCCCCTCATCAAAGGGATCCAAGGCCAAGTCACTTGGGGTGGCTCCGAACGCGCGGATTCCATTCATATCGAGCAGTTAGACCGCAACTACGAGAAGGCTTGTTCGCAACTCCTCAGCGGGTGTGAAGTCGGCGTCCGTCGCAAGATCAGCCGTTTCAAACCTCCCTTCTTGATCATTCCTCATGCCTTCCAGCGTCATAGGCCGAATGTAGCTTTTCCTACGACGTTACCATTGACCTGGATCAACGGTTCTCAACATAGCAGCTCCCAGGGAAACTCAAAGAAATGAGCCAAAAACCGTTCGGAGGCTTGATCCGGGTCAAAGCGCGGAGTTCGGAAATCACCGATAAGTAGAGCATGAATGAAGCGATAGTGAATGTGGACGCACGGGCTGGAGCCACCCAGCCGATGGTCGTCATTTTGGAAACTCTCTCAGAGTTGCCAAGGAGCGCGGAATTACACGCGCGCACGGATCGTCGTCCTTTGCACCTTTACCCGTTGCTGGAGCAACGCGGTTTCACCGGCAAAACAGAGGAACAAAATGACGGAAGCTTTATCACCATCATCCGCCGCGCTTAAGCCCTTGCGTACGGAAAGACCCTGCCGTCTACCGACGAAACGCGCCGCGGTGGCGGATGTCCATGCACCGTCGGTAAGTCTGCCATTGGGGTTCATCCTGACAGGCATAACGGCGCTCCTGGTGGGGGCCTCCTGGTTGACGGTTCGCCCGATCAACTTGGCAGGCTATCATTACGGCCCGGAGGTTGTCGCGGCCACACACTTGTTCGTGCTCGGATGGATTTGCTCGGTCATCATGGGTACGATGTATCAGCTCGTGCCGGTGGCGTTGGAGACGCGGCTGCACAGCGAACGGCTGGCGCGCTGGCACTTCGGGCTTCACCTCGTCGGCTTTGTTGGAATGGTCATGATGTTTCTGGTCTGGGACATGAAACAAGTCGGCCACTTCGGATCAGTGCTAGCGACCGGAGTCGGCTTGTTCGTTTACAACCTCGCGAGGACGCTGGCCCGGATCCCGCGCTGGAATGTGGTGGCGATCGGCATTGCCTCCTCGCTGGTCTGGCTGTCCCTCACCATTCTGGCCGGGCTCTATCTCGCGGCAGCGAAATGCTGGAGCTTCAGTCCATTCGAGCCGATGGCGCAGATGACGCGCACGCCCACCTCGGTGGCCTGGGCTTCTTCGTGATGATGATCGTGTCCGTTTCCTTCAAGTTGGTGCCTATGTTCACTCTCAGTGAAGTGCAGAACCACCGCCGCGCCGGAGGGTCGCTCGTTTTACTCAACGCAGGACTGGCCGGGCTGTTTGTCACCATCTTGCTGTCCAGCCCGTGGAAACTTGTGTTTGCGTCGGTAATCGCGACGGGACTCGCCTCCTACGGCTGGGAAGTCATCGCAATCCTGCAGGCCCGCAAACGCCGCAACCGCGACTGGGGCATGAGGTATTTCCTGACGGCGCTTGCGTTGCTGATTCCGGTCTCGGGGCTGGGACTCGTGCTCGCCTGGCCGCGACTGCCCGCGACGGAACTCACCGCGCAGCTTGAAAGCGTATACGGTTTGCTCGCTTTTATCGGCGTAGTGACATTGGCCATTCTTGGAATGCTCTACAAGGTAGTGCCGTTTCTCGTCTGGTATGCGAGCTACAGCAAGGCCATCGGCCGCAGCAAGGTTCCCGCGCTGGCTGACCTCTACTCGCCTGCTCTACAGGCCGTCGGTTACTGGCTCTTCCTGGTTGGACTGGCATTCACCAGCGTGGCGACGTCACTCGGCCACGGGAGTTGTGTGCGCGCCAGCTGCGCTTTGTTGCTTGCGAGCGTCACGGTTTTCCTCGTGAACATGGGAACTGTTCTCTCGCACCTGGTCCGACCGCGAGTGTTGCCCCTCGATTTCAAATCCACTCAGCCAACAAGCGCCCAACCACCGTCATGATTGACGAAGCCACCCTCCGTGAAGCCCTGCGCCTGGTCGTCGATCCGGAGATAGACTGCAACATCGTGGATCTCGGTCTCATCTACGGCATGGCGATCGATGGCGCCAGAGTCACCGTGACGATGACACTGACCACGCCCGGTTGTCCGATGCACGAGAGTATCGCCTGTGGCGTGAAGTGTGTGCTGATCGACCTCGAAGGAGTAGAGGACGTGGAGGTCAACGTCGTGTGGGATCCACCGTGGACCCCCTCCCGAATGAGCGACTACGGACGCATGCGGACCGGAATCTGTTGAGCGGAAGCTATTTCAGAACTCCGCGCAGTTCGGAGCGGAGGCTGATAGACACATAACGGCTCCTCGCCAAGGTAATCGCCCGTCATCGCATAGGACCGGGCGCGCGAACCGCCGCATATCGTTTTGAATTCGCAGCGTCCGCACTTGCCCTTCAGCAAACTGGGGTTGCGCAGCTCGCGGAAGAGCGGGCTGTTCCGGTAAACGTCGAGCAGTTCGTCCTTGCGCACGTTACCAACGGTCAACGGGAGAAAACCGCTGGGCTGAATGTTGCCAATGTGCGAGACGAAGACGAAGCCCTTGCCGTCGTTGATACCGAGCGGCGCGCGCGCTCCAGAAGGCTTCGCGCCGTGTGCTTGTTGCAAGACCACGCGGCGGTAGTGCTGGCCTTCGGTGGTCTTGATGTCGTAGGGCGCAGTGCGGGACAGACGAGCCAGCCGTTCGAACAATTCTTCCATCTGCGCTCCTGTCAACAGATCGTCCACTTTGCCCCGCCCCGTCGGCACCAGTTGAAAGACGCTCCAGAGCGCGGGACGAATCTCATCGAGCAGGCGGACGAACGAGTCGAACTCGCAAAAGTTCTGGCGGGTGAAAGTGGTGTTGATCTGGATAGGAATGCCAGCCAGCGCGGCGTTGGAGATGGCTTCCATGGTCCAGTTCCTGGTGCCTGCGACGCCGCGAAACCGGTCGTGCGTCTCGCGGCTCGCGCCGTCGAGACTGAGCGAGATGCGTTCGACCCCGCTGCCTTGAACGCGTTGAGGTCCGCCGCCGCAAACTCCGGCGTCGCGCTGGGACTCAAACTTACGCGCAGCCCGCAATCTGTCGCGTGACGGATGAGCGTTTGGAGATCGGGTCGACGAATGGGGTCGCCGCCTGTCATCACGAAAAGTTTCGGTTGGCAGCGTGCCACCTGCTCGATGAACCGCGACGCCTCTGGTGTGTTCAGTTCCAGCGGATGCTGGGTCAGGTTCGCCTCGGCTCGGCAATGGCGGCAGGCGAGGCTGCACGCGCGCGTCACCTCCCAGATCACAATGAACGGCCGGTCGTCAAAATCGAACTTCATGGACGGAGGCTGACCGCTTTGGGGTGTCCCCGCCTTGACCCGCATCAAGATCAGTCATCTTGGCCAAACGGTGATAAACATGACCCCGGTCAAAGAAGTCCGGGGCGCTTCCACCGAAGATAACCGTGAGCATGGAACCGTGCCCGCCATGCTGCGGAATACGGGCCGGACCCAAAAACCGAAAACCCATCATGAAAAAGAAAACGCAAATCATCCGAATCGTCATCGCGCTCTGCGCGATGTGGATCACCGGAGCGGCACTGGCCGCTGAATCCGAAGTGAAGAAAACCGGTCCCAAAGCGGTTGATCCCACGATTCAGGGTGAGGAGAACGCGGTCCTGACTCAGCCTCCGTTCGTGCCCCCACCCATCAAACGCTCGCACGCCACCAAGATCATCGTGCGGCTCGAAGTGAAGGAAATGGTGAAGAAGATGGCCGACGGAGTGGAGTATCTGTTCTGGACCTTCGGCGGCGATGTGCCGGGAAGTTTCATCCGCATCCGTGAAGGCGATTTGGTGGAGTTCCACCTGGCCAATCATCCTTCGAGCAAAATGCCGCACAACATCGACCTGCACGCGGTCACCGGGCCGGGCGGCGGTGCAGCCTCGTCGTTCACAGCTCCGGGGCACGAATCGCAATTTACCTTCAAGGCGATCAATCCCGGCCTTTATGTTTATCATTGTGCCACCGCGCCGGTCGGCATGCACGTGGCCAATGGCATGTATGGACTCATCCTCGTGGAGCCGAAGGACGGTATGCCCAAGGTGGACAAGGAGTACTACTTGATGCAGGGCGATTTCTACACGGCGGGCAAGTACGGCGAGGAAGGCTTGCAGATGTTCGATCAGAGCAAGGCCGTGGATGAGCGTCCCACTTACGTGGTATTCAACGGTTCAGTCGGCGCGCTCGTGGGCGACAAGGCGATCACCGCCAGCGTCGGGGAAACGGTGCGCCTCTATGTCGGCAACGGCGGTCCGAACCTGGTGTCCTCCTTCCACGTCATTGGCGAAATCTTCGACAAGGTCTATGCCGAAGGCGGCATCAAGATCTCGCAGGAGCAGGTGCAGACCACCTTGGTGCCTGCGGGCGGATCGGCCATTGTCGAGTTCAAGACCGAGGTGCCGGGCACCTACATTCTGGTAGACCACTCGCTCTTCCGCGCCTTTAACAAGGGTGCGCTCGGCATGTTGAAGGTGAGCGGCCCAGAGAACCTGATCGTGTATTCGGGCAAGGAAGTGGACGCAGTCTATCTGGGCCGGCAGGCGCAGGCAGGCTCGGAAGCGGAGAAGCAAGTCGCCGCCCTGCAGGCGCAGATGAAGGAGGCAATCAAGTCCGATCCAAAAATCTCCGGCCTGACCAAGGACATCCAAATCGCCAAGGGCAAGGGCGTGTTCATGCAAACCTGTTTCGTCTGCCACCAGTTGAATGGGGAAGGCATCCCCGGGCAGATTCCGCCCTTGGCCAAGTCGGATTACATGATGGCGGACAGATTCCGCGCTGTGCGAAACATCCTCTTCGGCCAGACCGGCGAAGTCGTCGTCAATGGCAAGACGTACAACGGGACGATGATCCCGCTGAACTATCTGTCCGACGAGGATGTGGCGAACGTGGCGACCTACGTGATGAACAACTTCGGCAACTCTGGCGACGCGGTAAAGCCCGAGGAAGTGCGGCGCATCCGCAGTGAGGCACCGGCGCCGGTCGTGAATAGCTTCGAGTAAGCACACCGTCATGAATCGCCAGACCGCCATCATGTTGCATCTCGTGCTCCTCGCCGTGATGGCGGTCTCGCGGTCAGCCCAGGCACAGCAGCGGTCGGCAGACACTCCACCGGCAGGCATGACACTGGTGCCGGCCGGCCGTTACACGCCGTTGTTTCGCGCAGAGAAAGATCCGAAGGACGTCCCGGTCCCTCGGTTCTGGCTGGATATACTGCCGGTCACCAACGGGGACTATCTGGAGTTCGTCCGCGCGCATCCCAAGTGGCGTCGATCGCAGGTGAAACGCATTTTCGCGGACGCGGAGTACCTCAGACGCTGGGCTGGTGATCTCGATCCCGGCACCAACGCGCCGGTTAATGCGCCAGTCACGCACGTCTCGTGGTTCGCTGCCAAAGCCTACTGCGCATGGAAGGGAAATCGCCTACCGACGACCGCCGAATGGGAATACGCCGCCGCAGCCAGCCCGAACTGCACCGATGGTGAAAAGGATCCTGAGTTCGTGCGCCAGTTACGGCACTGGTATTCGACGCCATCGCCGGAATTGCTCCCACCTGTCGGGCGTGGCCGCACGAATGTCTTCGGCGTTCATGATCTCCACGGGCTCACCTGGGAATGGGTGGCAGACTTCAACACCGCGATGGTCACTGGAGATGCACGTGGCGACACGGGCCTCGACCGTCAGCTCTTCTGTGGCAGCGGATCAGAAGGCGCCAAGGACACCTCCAATTTTCCTGCCTTCATGCGCTACGGCTTTCGCAGCAGCCTCAAGGCGGGCTATACCGTTCACAACCTCGGCTTCCGCGGCGCGCGGAGCCTCCACCCCAACGACAAATGAGAATCATCACCCTGACGCTGGCATCGCTGGCGATCGCCTTCTTGCAGGCTGGCTGCTCGACCGTCTCTGAAACACCTTCCTGCTGCTTGAAGCCAGCGGAGTCCGGCCAGCCGATGTCGGATCACTCGCTTTTTCAGCTCGATTCCACCTGGACCAACGACCAGGGCGCGGATATGAAACTCGGCGCGCTGGGAGGGCCTCCGCTTGTCGTCACCATGTTCTTTGCCAAGTGCGAGTTCGCCTGTCCCGTACTGGTCCACGACATGAAGAAGATCCAAGCCGCGCTGCCGGAAGACGTACGTTCTAAGGTCGGCTTCGTGCTCGTCTCCTTCGACACCGACCGTGATACTCCACTCGTGCTGGCCGAGTATCGAAAGATTCATGAACTGCCCGCGAACTGGACGCTTCTGCGCGGCACGGCCGATGACGTCCTTGAACTTGCCGCGCTCCTCGGCGTGAAATTCAAGAAGGATGCCCGCGGCCAATTCGCGCATTCAAACGTCCTCACGGTTCTGAACCCCGGCGGCGAGGTGGTTCATCAGCAGGTCGGGCTCAACCAGGCACCACACGAAACCGTCAAACAACTCCATCGACTCCTCCACCCATGAGCATGCCAGCCATGAGCCAATTCAAGCGACTCGATGTTCGAACCCTCCTGGATCGTGGGGAGGAACCCCTGCCGGCCATCCTGAAGCGAGTCCAAGAACTTGCCGCTGGAGCAGGTTTGCTTGTCATCGCGCCGTTCCTGCCGTCTCCGTTGATTGAGCTGCTTGGCAGCCAGGGCTTTGAGTCGAAAGTCGAACACGGGGAGGCAGGGAGTTGGATTGTTTACTTCTGGCGAAAATGTGACTAAACACTGGTGCCATGACCACCTCGCTGGCCGAACATAAACAAACCGGCCTGGCCAACGCCCTTCGGAGCTGCCAGCTCTTCGCAGGCATGTCTTCGCTTGAACTGAACACCCTTGCCGAAATCACCGTGGTTAAATCCGTCCCCAAAGGCAGCTACCTGTTTCATGAAGGCGAACCGTCCCGTGGCTTTTACGTTGTTCAGACCGGTGCCATCAATGTTCACCGCGTCAGCGCTGTCGGCAAGGAGCAGGTCATCCGCGTCTTCCGCGCCGGCGAATCCTTCGCCGAAGCCTCTCTTGCCACGGACAAGGGCTATCCCGCCGACGCCCGCGCGCTGGAGCAATCGCAGGTGATGCTCGTGGAAAAGGCCGGCATGCTCGCGCTCCTGCGTCGGCAGCCGGAACTCGCCCTTCGCATGCTTGCCTCGATGAGCTCTCACTTGCGCATACTCGTGGCTCAGTTGGAGGATCTCACGTTGAAGGATGTCGAGACCCGTCTCGCCAACTGGCTGCTCAAGCGCTGCCCGAATCCCGCCAGCGAGAAGCCATTGAAGATCGAGCTGACCATGACCAAACGCGACCTTGCCTCCGAGCTCGGCACGGTCAGTGAAACCTTCTCGCGCACGCTGGCCAAGTTCCGCGAACAGAACCTGATCGAGGTCAAAGGCCGGAGCGTCAGTGTTCTGAACCCCGCGAAACTCGCTGCGCTCCTGCGCCGCAACCTCGGTGAGTGAAGCGCGGACATCACCCGTCTTCACGCGAACTTCAAATCGAAAGCTTGATGCCGGTCAAGGCCTGCTGCCTTGAAAAAGGCTAGCTTCACACCATGAATGCTACTGTGTGTGAACACTTGATCGACGTTCGAACGATGCCACCGCGCGAACGGCACCCGAAGATTTTCGGTATGTGGACGGAGCTAGCTTCGGGCGCGGCCATCCTCCTGGTGAATGATCACGACCCTGTTCCACTCTATTACCAGTTCGCCTGCGAGTACACCGGCACGTTCCGCTGGGAATACTTGGAGCAAGGGCCGGATATCTTTCGTGTTCGCATCAGTAAGGGAGATTTCGTCGATCCGGGCTTCGTGCCTGCGGCGCGTCCCAAGCAATCTTGCTCAACGCCCAAGGCTGTGCCTATCGAGTTCGTCAATCCGCTTGATCTCGACACTCTGTAAACGGGATCAGAAGCCTGCCCTCATGGTCACCCACGACGTGGCTGAGGGGTTTTTCCTATCCGACCGCATCGTCTGCCTGGCCGACGGACCGGAAGCCGAGGTGGGCGGGATCTCGCCCCCAACCTAGTCCCCATTCATGAACAACCATCGCACACGTCATCTCGCACCGATCGCGCTGGGAGCGCTCGCCTTTGCTCACAGCGGCTCCCTTCAGGCGCAGTATGCGCCGCCCCCGCCGCCAAAGCCGTTTCAAGGGTCTATCAACGAATGGTTGCGTAAGGATGACCCCACCATGGCGGCTTGGGATATCGGTGGGTCGGTACGGATGCGATATGAGTTGAAGGACAATTTCGGCATCGCTGGTTCTCCGCGCTCCCTGGACTTCCGCAACACGAACGCGGACGTGGACAACGCCTATCTCATGGAGCGCATCCGGTTGCGTCTGGGGTACTCCGCTCAATGGTGGAGCGCGCTGGTGGAAGGGCGCAGCAGCCTCGTGCAGGAGGATGACCGATTCGCATCGACTTCTCCCGTGCTCTATAAGGGACGCGGCCCCGAGGCGGACAGTATCGATCTGCACCAGGCCTATGTGACCCTGGGCAGTCACAAGGAGTTTCCGCTTTCGCTCAAGGTCGGAAGGCAGGAATTGTCCTATGGCGAGGAGCGTCTGGTCGGAGCCTTTGCCTGGAACAACATCGGGCGAGTGTTCGACGCAGCCAAAGTACGATGGCAGAACGCCTGGTTTGGCGCGGACTTCTTTACGAGTCGGGTGGTGATCCCGGAAGATTCACGGTTCAATGTCAGCAATGACTACGATTACTTCTCTGGATTCTATGCCACCTCGCCTTTGATCCAGAAGCACTCCTTGGACTTCTACTTTCTCGCGAGAAACGCGAGCACTAAAGCAGCTCTTGCCGAGCTCGCCCCGCAAGCCCCCCAGCCGAGCGCTCGGGACATCTACACGTTGGGCGCGCGTCTGAAGTCCTCTCCGGGACAGTTCGGAAGCTGGGATTACACCTTGGATCTCATCGGGCAGTTTGGTCACTTCAACGACACGCGAGCCGGAGCGCCCCTGCGTAGCCAAGAACATCTGGCCTACGCTTATATCCTTCAAGGCGGCTACACCTTCGCAGAATCGTTTGGCACCCCTCGTATTGGCCTGGAATATTCACATGGGTCCGGGGACTCGGATCCTAGGGATGACAAGCATGGCACTTTCGAAAATCTATTCCCTACCAATCATAAGTTCTATGGTTACATGGATTTTGTTTCTCTGCAGAACATTCACGACGTGCGGGTGATCTACCAGATCAAGCTTCATGCGCGCCTGAGCCTCGCGTTGGAAGGCCACTTGTTCTGGTTGGCCGACACCTCCGACAACTTCTACAACGTGGGCGGCGCTCCGCGGGGCGGTGGCGCGGCCAGCGGAACCGGATATGGGGTCAACTCCAACTATGGATCCTTTGTGGGATCGGAACTGGATCTGATCGCGGGCTACGCTCTCACGCGATTCGCCCAGGTGGAGGCAGGTTTCGGACATTTCTTCGCCGGATCGTACGTCGACAAGACCCTCCAGAACATCGGCGGATCCGCCGACGCCAACTACGTTTACACCCAATTGAATGTGAACTTCTGAGCCTTGCCTCACCCTCGTTGATCTGTCGGTACCCCTTTAGAAGCAATGATCATGCAAGCGGCCGACGGAATCTCGGCGGCCTTTCGAACTCCTACAACCGCAGAGCCGCATGAAATGGAACGTTGCTCTTTCCACGAACACCACGACCCAATCGAACATCGACACGCGCGCAACAGTGGACCTCGACCAGTTCCATCAGGGGCTGAAATGTGTTTACGACTTCGCAAGTCATCAAAGCGAACCCCAAGCCGTGCTCGAGAGTCTGTGCACAGCGGGTGAGGTTGCATGACGTGTCCGTCCGTGCTGTTGCTCGACAAAGGTTCTATCTTGCCTACTGTGGGGCTATGAAACAGCCGTCAGCTCTGGGACGCTTCAGCCTCCGGCCGCTTTGCGCCGAAAGCGGAAGTAGCCAAATGCTTGCTCCGTTTGCCAGGGCGTGAGATGGACTTCCTGTACCTGCTCCAGCAGCTCAAACTCGGTGCCCAGTTCCGCGCTCACGCTGGCCGCATTGTGACGGCATATTTCCAGACCGCTGCATTTTTCGGGTCCGTGCGGAGCGAAGGCTGCGATGACTACCTGTCCGCCCTGTACTAGGGTGCGGCGCAATGCCTCCACATATCTCCGCCGATCCGCCGCCTCCGTGAAGAAGTGAAACACCGCCCGATCATGCCAAAGTGCAAAGGGGCGTGTCGGGGTGAACTCCATCACGTCCGCGACGGTCCATTCCACGCGCGCCGCATCCTCGCCCAACCGCGTCCGGGAGTGCTCCAGTGCGGCCTGCGAGAGATCCAGCACTGCCAAGCGCGAGTAACCGGCCTTGAGCAGATGATCGACCAGCGTCGAGGCGCCGCCACCCACGTCGATAATGCCCGCATCCTTGTCAATCCCAGTGCGTTCGATCAGGCCTAGCGACACCTCCGGCCGCTCCTGATGCCAGCTTACATCATCCGGCGCTTTGTTTTGGTAAACGTTTTCCCAGTGCCTTGGCGCATATTGAGCGGGTTCAGGATTCGGTGGCTTTCACAAGCTCACAACGGGATCTGCGGTCCTGGTACATAGAATTCGATAGTTCAACATTGTCGCTTTATTTGGGTGACAGCAGCGTCGACTTTGCAAGCCGTAAACGCCTACCTAGGCTGACATCAAAATGCACCGAGCCTCGAGGCGGCTCCTTGACCCAAGTCAGGGTTCTATGGATCGCGCGGACTTGATCGGGGTCAAGGAATCCCGGAGCACCTTTGGATACAAAGGTCGCCATGAACCAACCTGAACGCCGTCAACCGGAGTCGCCACCATGCTGAGCAAATCACAAGCAAAGACTTTCTTTGTGGGAGGAACTGTCGTCTTTAGCGCGGCCTTTCTCGCTCTAACTTACGATTCCATGCAGCAGATCCCGGCGTTGACCCACGATGACAAGATCACCCCGGCGGTTGAGCGAGGAAAAATGATTTGGGAGGACAACAACTGCATGGGCTGCCACACCCTTTTCGGCGAGGGAGCCTACTATGCGCCTGAACTCACCAAAGTGGTGGAACGTCGCGGAAAGCCTTGGCTGAAGCTCTTTCTCAAGGACCCGCAAAAAATGTTCCCTGGGGAACGCAAGATGGTGCAGTACGGGTTCAACGAGGCTCAGATAGACGATGTCATCGCGTTCCTGGAATGGTGCGGCAACGTGGATCTTCAAGGATTCCCCGCCAAACCGCCGCTCGCTGGCAAGGTCCAGAACGTGGTCTCGAGCGGGGGAGCCACTGGCAAGCCCCAGCCCGAACTCTTCCGCACCATTTGTGTGGCGTGCCACGCCGTGGGTGGAGCGGGCGGAACCGTGGGACCGCCGCTGGACGATGTGAGAAACCGCAAATCGCGAGCAGACATGATGGCGTGGATCGCCAACCCACAATCGATCAAGCCCGGCACTCCCATGCCGAAAATTGACATGAGCGAAGCTCAGCTCAATGAGATCGTGGACTTCCTGCTCAGCCTCTCCGGAAGCGTTCCCGCCGCCGTCGCCCCCGCCCAACCTCAACCGACCTTCGAATGAAATACCAATCCCAAAAAATCGCCTACTGGTTCTTCGCCGCCGCGATGGTACTGTTCTCGCTGCAGATTGTTTATGGCTTCATCATGGGGTTTGCTCGCATCGGCTACGATGTGCTGCACGACTGGATCCCGTTTAACACGGCCCGGGCCGTGCATACCAATCTCCTGGTGGTTTGGCTGCTGTGCGGATTCATGGGTGCCGCCTATTACATCATCCCGGAGGAAGTCGAACGCGATCTAGAATGGCCCAAGTTGGCCTGGTTGCAGTATTTCTCGCTGTTGATTGACGGCGTGATCGCCGTGGGCTGTTACCACTTTAACATCTGGGAGGGCCGCAAATTCCTCGAAATCCCGCGTCCACTCGACTACCTCGTGGTGGTCAACGTGCTGATGTTCATAGCAAACATCGGAGTGACGATGTGGAAAGGAAAACGGAGCACGACCACTTCCATGGTCCTCTTTATGGGCCTGCTGTTCGCAGCCTTGCTCTATCTGCCAGGAATGGTTCAAGTCCGAAACCAAACCGTGGATTCCTTCTACCGCTGGTGGGTGGTGCATCTTTGGGTGGAGGGGGTCTGGGAACTCATCATGGGGGGCATGCTTTGCTACCTGCTCATCAAGCTAACGGGCGTCGACCGGGAGGTGGTGGAGAAATGGCTCTACCTCATCGTCGGGCTCACCTTCCTTTCCGGAATTCTCGGCACCGGACATCATTACTACTACATCGGGACACCTCGCTACTGGCTGATCGTAGGCGGGGTCTTTTCCGCCCTGGAGCCGCTGGCTTTCCTGGGAATGGCGATTTATGCGCTGGCGATGGCCAAACGCGGGGAGCGTAAGCACCCAAACCGAATCGCGCTAACCTGGTCACTGGGATGTGCCGTGATGTCCTTCGTGGGGGCGGGCTTTCTGGGCATGGCTCACACACTGCCGCAGGTCAACATGTATACCCACGGGACTCTGGTTACCGCCATGCATGGTCATCTGGCTTTCTGGGGAGCTTACGCCATGATCGTCCTGGCCATGATAGCCTACGCGCTGCCCCTCATGACGGGACGCAAACTCTGGGACACTCCTTTAGCAAGCTGGGCGTTCTGGACCTCCAACATCGGCATGCTAGGCATGACGGGGGCACTGGCGGTGGCCGGAATCACTCAAGTGAACTTGGAACGCCGCATGGGACTCGATTTCATGCTGGTGCAAAAGGAAATCCAGGTTCACTTCATCGGCATGCTGTTGGCCGCGGCGCTGTTCACCGTAGGCATCGGTATGTTCATCGTGATGTTCTTCCGCCATGGACTCCCCAATGATGAAGCCCTTGGGACCGACGTGGCCGGAGATCTGGTCGCGGTTGGCAAATGAGGTAAACCCCGCATCCAACCTATGCCTGTATTCTATCTGCCCATCGGGAAGGAGGCGGAGGTTTTCCGCCACGCCTGGGAATGCCAACTGCCCCTGATGGTCAAAGGGCCCACCGGATGCGGGAAGACTCGCTTCGTCGAGCATATGTCCGAAGTGCTGCAGTTACCGCTCATCACGGTCGCGTGCAACGAAGACACCTCCGCCACAGACCTGCTCGGCAGGCATCTCCTGATCGGAGGCGAAACGCGTTGGGTGGATGGCCCGGTTACCCGGGCCGTGCGGCAAGGGTGCCTGCTCTACCTCGATGAGATCGCGGAGGCCAGGCCCGATGCCCTGGTGGTGATTCACTCCCTCACGGACCACCGGAGGGAGCTCTTTTTGGATCGAACGGCGGAAATCGTGAAGGCGCCAGTATCCTTCATGTTGGTGGTGAGCTACAACCCAGGATACCAAAGAAGCCTGCGCGAGATGAAACCCTCCACTCGCCAACGTTTCATCGCCCTCGATTTCAACTATCCTACCGAGGAACTCGAAACCGAAATCGTGGCGCGGGAGACCTGCGCCGACCGCTCGGTCGCCCGCCGGCTTGTGCAGATCGGGAGAAAAGTCCGTCATTTAACAGAGCTGTCCGTGGTGGAATCGGTATCCACTCGACTGCTCGTCTCCGCCGGTAAACTCATCCATGCCGGGGTCCCGCCTCGACTGGCCTGTCTCACCGCCATTGCCGAGCCGCTCACCGACGACGCCGATGCGCGCGCTGCCATCCGCCAAGTCATCGAGCTGACTATCTGACGCCATGCTCGACTGGGAAGAAAACCTGTTTCTGGGACTCAAGGCGCTCTACCGTCGCATCGTGGTAAGCCCCCAAGAAACTCGGCTCGCCGCCGTCCGCGCCTCGCTGTCACCGAATCGAGGCACTCTGCGATTGGTGGCAGGCATGATCGCAGAGCGGGCCGTGGGTCTGCTCGAGACAGCTGAGCCGACGCTCTGCGGCACCGACCGGATTTTTCTTCCGCCCGAAATGTCGCGGTTCCCCAGCGTTCAGGAGAACACCGACTTCTACTTGCTCCGTACCGTGGTAGCCGCGCTTACCTTAAGAGAAGGCTGGCATCGCAATGGAACCTCCCTGAAGCAGCATTTGGGAAGCTGCCGCGAGGAATTCCCCCATTTGGAGTCTCGGCTCGCGGCCTTTGCCGCCAGCCTGCCTGAAAACAGCGATCCTTGGTCGCTTCTGGGGACGTTGCCTGAGCCAGACGCGCCACCGATGGGCGTGAGTCCTGGATCAGTGGCGATGGGAGCAGATCCGGCGCTCCCCGAATCGAATCCACCGACCACCGAGATCGAGGGGCAAGGCCGCGCTGGTGTTCAGATCAAGCTAGATCCGAAGGACGACGGTGAGGGCGCCGATCTCCCGACTCACACGTTCGAGAAGGTGGAGACCCTCGACGAGTATACGGGCATGAGTCGCAAGTCCGATCGATCGGACGAATTGGCAGAGCACGGTGAGGCCCTCTCGGAACTGAAGATGACGCAGTTACTTCGATCTCCCGAACGACCGCGATCCATCTATCGGAGCGATGTGATGTTGGAAGGCTGGGGCTCGGAGCAGGAAGACCAGACCCCAGGTCTAGGAATCCCTTATCCGGAGTGGGACTACCAGCGGAGGAACTACCGTCCACGCTGGTGCTTCGTCGACCAGACCGAGCTTACCCGCAGCGCACCGGATTGGGTGCGCCAGGTAGAACAGAGTCACGAGCCACTCATCCGTAAACTCCGACGTCAGTTCTATTCATTGACTCGCGACTGGCTGCGGCAACGACGCCAAACATCCGGATCGGAATTCGATCTCGACGCGGTGGTCGACTCAGAAACCGAGCGACGATCGGGCCACACTCCGGTGGAAGCCATTTATCTGAATCGAAAGCGTGACCTGCACGACATTGCAGCCCTGGTCTTGCTGGATGTCAGCTATTCCACCGACGCTTGGATCGACGGTCGCCGAGTGTTGGATGTCATTCGAGAAACGGTGTTCTGCGTGGGAGAGGTGTTGGAGGATTATGTCGAGCAGTTTGGAATCGCTACCTTCACTTCGAACACCCGGAGGGCGTGCTCATTCGAATTCATAAAACCCCTCGCTGCGCCGTGGCGACAAACGCGAGGGCGGCTAGGCGCTATCGAACCACGCGGCTACACGCGCATGGGACCGGCGCTCCGTCATGCTCAGGAGCAGCTTCTGAACACACAGGCTAGTCGCAAGATTGTGATCCTCGTCACGGATGGGCGGCCATGCGATTACGACCGCTACGAGGGGCAGTATGGACTTATGGATGTCCGCAAAGCGATCGAGGCGGGCCAGGCCCAGGGGATCCGAACCCATGCCTTTGCGGTGGAGAAACGTGCCGCCGAGTGTCTGCCGCAAATGTTCACCCGACATCGCTACGATATCGTCCCGCGGCCGGAGATTCTTGGCAGCGTGATGTGCCGGCTCTTTGCGAGGTTACTGGCGGAATAGTGAACAGACGTCGCCTCGGGGGACGAACGGTCCTTTGGACTGGCGTGGCATGCCACCGTTTTTCCTTCGCCGTGCAGCGAATCCCGTAGTGTCCGAAAATTCGAACGAACTCAACTTACGGGCACCAAAACGGGCATCAAATGGTTCAGTTTGGTTAGGTTGAGTTCAGATGAGTTAGCTTGATTTCCTCAGCAAAAAGAGACATTTTGGCGTCGTTCGAAGGTCGTAGGCGAACGATTCCGACCCTCGCCTCCAACTTCAAGTTGCGTAATTGCAGCGAGTTGCAGCATACCAGAGGGGCAAGTGCCAGTGAAAGTGCCAGTGAAATCAATACCGGGATAAAACTCAATCACTACTCCGGTATTACTCGGCAATCACTCGCGATGACGGGATTCGCAGCCCGTTTGGTGTAGCTGATACACCCAAAGCCACGTTCAGTTTCATAGCTTCGGACAGAAAGTCTGAACTTATGAAACGTCGCTTCATCCTCTACCGCCGCAAGCTCGGGGGCACATTCTACGTCGAGGACACCCAAACCCGAAAGCAGGAAAGTCTCGGCACGAAAGACCGCGCCGAAGCCACGTCCCTGCTAAACGCCCGCAATGAGTCCGTCCGCCAGCCGCAACTGAATCTCCAAATCGCCAAGGCATATTTGGCCGGGACGGATTCAGGCGTCTCGACCCGGACATGGCAACAAGCTCTCGACGCCATTGTCGAAACCAAGAGCGGCTCAACTCAGGATCGCTGGCGACGGGCGGCGAAAGAAACCGCATTGGATCACATCCGCCATCGGGTGATTCTGGAAACGCAGGCCGAGCATCTGCTCGCCTGCCTCAAGGCGGGCACGGTCAGCACGAATGTCCACCTGCGGAAGCTCCACAACTTCTGCATTTCGATGAACTGGCTGCCGTGGCCGCTCATTCCCAAGCGCCTCTGGCCGGAAGTGCGCTTCAAGGACAAGCGCGCCATTACCAGCGAGGAGCATCAACTCATCATCGAGCGGGAAAAGAATCCGGAGCGGCGCAGCTTCTATGAACTGTGCTGGCATCTCGGCGGTTCTCAAACTGACATTGCGAATCTCAAGGCGGACGACATTGACTGGCCCAACCAAACTATTGGCTACGCCCGAAAGAAAACCGGCAGTCTCGCGATGATTCACTTCGGCCCGGACATCGAAGCGATTCTGCGCCGCCTGAACGCAACGGGATACCTGTTTCCGTATCTGCAATCAGTTCGCTCTGGCGACCGTGCCACAGAGTTCAAGCAACGGTGTGAGGGACTCGGTATCAAAGGCATCACCCTTCACTCTTATCGGTATGCCTGGGCGGAACGGGCCAAGACGTGCGGCTACCCGGAACGGTTCGCGCAGGAAGCTCTCGGACACAACAGCAAAGCCGTGCATCGCTCGTATTCGCGGAAGGCCAAGGTGAGGTTGCCATCGCTGGAGAGTTACGAACGGCAGGCGGCGGAAGGTCAGATCATTCCGTTGCGCCCGGCCCTGCCCAAGCCCGAAACGAATGTTCACTCGATTTCAGCGGCTGGTTAAGCGTCCAGTTTCCCGGAATCGTGATAGCCGTCTGCACCCGTGGAAACAATTTCAAACTATTTTTCACCTTGCAAACATTGGATGAAAACGGTGTCGAACCCAAAAACCAGCCGAGTCGTCCCGCGTAAAATCAGCGTGGTTTTGTGTCAAGTGCCAGCGGCGACAGTCGTTTTGTTCAATGTTTGCAAGGCTTCGGTTGCCACATTCGCAGTTCAACAAAAGTGCGCCTGATAAAATGGTGGTGTCGTTGAATGAATCAGCGACGCAACCGAGAAAGCAAATTATGGAAGCAACTGAAATGACGGACACACTCAAAAGCATCAACACAACTCCGCATCTTTGCCGGAGCAAGGTGAAGCAAACCGCGCTGGAAATTGCCGCCGCGATCCGGCCCGCCAACAAATTCCGCCGGGTTGGCATGAGCTTCGTTGAACGCATCGAAGCGAAAGTCCGCGCTGCCATCCGCGAGGAGGTCAGGATTCATCCCAGCAAAGGCAAGACACTATTATGATCCGTCCAACCCGATGCGTTGAATCCTTTGCCTCACGCGCGCCCGCCAGCCTTTTGCTTGCGGGCGTTGCGTTCCCGCCAGTAGCTGGCAATGGCGTCGCTGGCGCGGGCGAGCCATTTCTCGTCGCGACGGAATTGTTCCAGCGTTTCGGTGGCAAAGAATTTTGTGCTGTTGCGGGCGGGATGGCCAAGCGGTTTCAACAGGCCGGCGGCAACGAGCATGGGAATTTCTTGCGGTTCAAATCCGAGAAACCACGCCGTTTGGGTTGCGTCGAGTCGGGCGGGAACAATTTTCCAACCGAGAAACTCAGAATGTTGCGAAGTCACGTTCATACGCTTATGGCTGCTCGGCGCTTGGGCCGGGGCGAATGGGTTTTGGTCTGTTTTTCGGAATTGCTTTGCTCGTTCGTATCAGGCCTCTCCGCATCAACCTGGCTGGGCGCTTGGTTTTTGGTCAGGTCGAGTTTTTCCTCAATCTCGCTCTGACGGCGGGTCAATTCTTGGTAACGCTCCTCACGCTCGAAGTGCGCGCCCACTTTGGTCTCCAATTCTTTCGCCCGCTTGCTGGCGTCGGCAATGTCGTATTCAAGTTTGGTCGCACGTTCCTCGAAACCTTGGACGTTCGCTTCGAGCGAACGAATCGTGCCTTGTGCGGTGTCCGTCACGCGCGCGGCGTAGCTGTTCTTCCCGCGCACAATCATTTCCACGGTGTTGTTGAAGCTGGGACGTAGAAACAAATCGAAACCCGCAAAACGCCCAACCCGCACATCGTCGCCAAATCGGTTTTTGATTTTTTCCGCACGGCGAACAATCAGTTCACCGGCAATCCCACGGTTGTCGAGAACCTGCCCGTCGAGTTCGATGCTAAACTTGTCGCCCGAAGTGTCCTGTCGCGCCGCGATGTCCTGGCGCAAGTTTGTGAGGCGTCCGGTGAACGCTTCGGCGTCCTCGTGCGAGCGGCGGAGATTGGTGCGGATGCGGTATTGCTCCTCGGCGTGCGCGGAGCGGAGTCGCGTGAGCCGGATCAACTCCGCGTCCACCTGGGCTTTCTCAATCACGAGCGGGTTGCCGGACGCGATGGCCTTTACTTCAGCGTAGGTCAGCGCGGCCGAGTCCAAATCTTCAAGGCGGCGAATCGTCATGTCGCCGCTCATCACTTGGGCGATGAACTTCGCCTTCGTTTCCAACGTCTGCCACATATAGGCATCGAACGAGCCTTCGGTGACGTAGCGGTAAATTGAGATGACTTCGTTCTTGTTCCCCTGCCGGAGAATCCGTCCCTCGCGCTGCTCCACGTCAGCCGGTCGCCACGGGGCGTCGAAATGGTGCAAAGCGATGAGGCGCTCCTGAACATTCGTGCCTGAACCCATTTTCTGTGTGCTGCCAAAAAGGACGCGCACTTTGCCCGCCCGCACGTCCCGGAATAGAGAAAGTTTCGCCGCGTCCGAATCGTAGTCCTGGATGAAAGCGATGTCTGCGCCGGGCACGCCAAGCCGCTCCAGCTTGTCCGCCGCGTCACGATAAACCGAGAAGCCTTTGTCCTTCGGCGTCGAGAGGTCGCAAAAGACAAGCTGTGCGGAACGCTCCGGCTTCGACTCCTGCCAGATGCGGAAAATGTTTTCGACCGCCTGATCGACTTTGCCCTGTGGGTCGTCCGGCGCGGATGGCTTCATCAGCCGGAGATCCAAAGCCGCCTTCCGCCCCTCGGACGTGATTTTGAGCATGTTGTCCACGCTCGGATCAACCCGATTGGTTTTGAGCCTTTCGGCACGCGCGGCGAGTTCCTGAACGAACGCCTTCAGTTCCGGCGTTGCTGGCGCGTTACGGATGGTTGGCTTTTCGCCGTCGAGCTTTGGTCGCGGCAAGTTGAGCATCGCCGCAGTCTGCACGTCGGCGGATTGGCGGAAAATCTGCATCAGCTCCGGCACGTTGATGAAGCGGGCGAAGCGTGTGTTCAAACGGTAGCCCGCGCCGTCTGGTGAAAGCTCCATCGCCGTCACCGGCTCGCCAAACGTCGCTGCCCACGAATCGAAGTGATGCAGGTTGTGTTTCTTCAAATCGTCGGGTTGCAGGTAACGCTGCATGGTGAACATCTCGGCCATGCTGTTCGCGATCGGTGTGCCAGTGGCAAACACAACCCCGCCGCCGCCATTCATGGATTGGACGTGGCGCACCTTCAGATACATATCGAACGCCCGTTCGCTGGCGGTCTGCGGCAGTCCTGCGATGCGCGTCATCTTCGTGATGTAAAAGAGGTTTTTGAAATAGTGCGCCTCGTCCACAAAAATGCGGTCCACGCCGAGTTCTTCAAACGTCAGCGTGTTGTCTTTCTTGTGGTCAGCGGCCAGAGCCTGAAGTTTGGCTTCGAGCCGCTTCTTTGCTTTTTCCAGTTCTTTCACCAAACGGCGATTGGAACTGTCGGCGTGTTCCCGCCGAATCATTTCCAACTCGTGAAGCTGCTCATCGAAGAACCGCTTCTGTGTGTCGTATGAAAGCGGGATGCGCTCGAAGCCGGAGTGCGTGACGATGACGGCATCCCAATTGCCTGTGGCGATGCGGCTGAAAAGCTTCTTCCGATTCTGCGACTCAAAATCCTCCTTGCCCGCAACCAGGATGTTTGCGCCCGGATACAGCGTGAGCAACTCCGTCGAGAACTGGCCGAGCATGTGATTGGGCACGGCGAACATCGGCTTGCGGGCGAGGCCGAGCCGCTTCAATTCCATCGCGGCGGCGACCATCGTGTAGGTCTTGCCCGCGCCGACGACGTGGGCGAGCAATGTGTTCTGCGTTTGCAGAATCCGCCAGACGCCGGCCTTTTGATGCCGGTGGAGTTGAACAGCCTGGCTTGCGCCGGGCAGCGTCAGGTGATCGCCGTTGAACGTGCGAAGCCGGGTGTGGTTGAACGTGTCGTTGTAGAAACGGCAAAGCCTATCTCGCCGCGAATCGTCCGACCAAATCCATTCCTTGAATCGTTCCTTGATGCGCTCCTGCTTCTCTCGCGCAGCCTCGGTCGCCTGCGGGTTGATGACGGGCTTTTTGTCCACCAAGTCATAAACGGTGGGCGTCTTGAGATTGAGCGCGTCCTCGATGAGTTCGAGGCCAGTGTAGCGGTCTGTGCCCCAATCCGTCGTGTTGGAAGTCGCGTTACGCGCGTCCCAATCTGCGTTCATGTGCCAAGAGCCGAGCGCGTGGACGTGCCCGATTTCGACACCGGATGAGACGTTGAGCAGCTTGTGAATGAATTGCTTCACGTCGTCCGGCGGCAACCACGACGCGCCAAGCCGCACGTCAATTTCCGTCGCAGGCAAATCCTCCGGCTGAATTGATTTCAACGCCTCGACGTTTTCATGGAAGCGCGCGTCGGTCACAGCGGCAGCATCCGCGACGGCCAGCTTCTCCCGCACGTTGCCGGAAAGATACTGGTCGTCGGTCTCCCACTGATTGGTTTGCGGGTTCAGGAAAATGATGCCCTTCAAATCGGGCAAGAATTCCTCCGTCGGCTTGTTCAACAAACCGGCCATGTGGTCGAGGTCAACGCGGCCTTGCTCATTCAAGGAAACCAAGAGGGCTTCCTTTGGCTCGCTGACGGATTCGATGGGCTTGCGATGATGAATCGTCCGCTCATGGAAAATGGTGGCTTTGGTCGCCCGCTTGGTTTCGTCGTTGTAGTGCTCCAGCGATAGGAGCAACGGCAGGTCGGGATCGCCGTCGAACGCACGTTGATTTGCACGGAGATTGACCGGGCCGAAGCGACCAACAAACATTCCATAGGCATGATTCAGTTGCTGGCGGGCCTCGATGACTTGCGCTTCGTCGCTGCCGTCCATTTGCGAGCGGAGACACGAACGCACCGCATCCCGCACCGGAATCAAATGCCGGATGCGCGAGCGCGTCTCGCTGGGCAGGTCGGTGAGAGGGCGAAGGACATCCTCCTCCCGGATGCAAACCATGCCGTCGTGAAGACAGTAGGCATTGGGCTTGACGAAATCCGGCGCGGGGATGGTCTGGTCGAGTGTTGGTTCGGCGACCTGTTGAGCGTGGGCTTGGTAAATGTTCTGCGGCAGCCGTGCCACAGCTTGCGCTAGTGCTTCACCCAAGTCGCGCTTGTCTGCTTCAAGCGTCGGCTCGTTGTCCCGATACATCCGCCCGGACAGTCGCATCCGGCCAAGCATCATTTCCGGGCGCGTGGCGAAGTATTCGTTGAGCGTGAAGGCTTCGCCGATGTCGTTGGCGTAGTCCGCTGTCTCTTTCCAAGTCGTGCCTGTGGGTGCTTCGCCGGGGCGGAGCTTGCGGAGCATGATGATGTCAGTCGTGACTTCCGTGCCGGCGTTTCGCTTGAAGGCATCGTTTGGCAAACGAATCGCACCCAGCAACTCCGTGCGCGTGGACAGCATTTCGCGCAACGTCGAGTCGAGCTTGTCCATCGTGCCGCGCGACGTGATGAACATGAGCAGGCCGCCCGGACGCACCTTGTCCAACGCGGCGGCGAAGAAATAATCGTGGATGGGAAACTTGTAGTTGTTCCAGCGCGGGTCGTGAACGGTGTAATCGCCAAACGGGACGTTGGAAATGGCGAGGTCGTAAAAACCGTCCGCGAGCTTCGTCTGTTCAAACGGCTGGGCGCGAATGTCGGTATCGGGATAAAGCGCTTTGGCGATGCGAGCGGTCAACGGATCAATCTCAATGCCGGTGACAGTCGAGCGACGGAGCATGTCCTCGGGCACAAGGCCGATGAAATGGCCGATGCCGCACGCTGGTTCAAGCATGCGCCCGCCTTTGAAACCCGAAACGCGCCACGGCCCGATACATCGCGCCGATGACGGCCGGCGCGGTGTAATGAGCGTTCAGGGTCGTCGCACGGGCGGAACGATGTTCCTCCTTCGGACAGAGCTTTCAGAAGCTGGACTTGCTCCTCCAGCCACAGGCTTGTCCACGTCGAAGACCTGGGGCAACGCACCCCAGCCGACGTATTTGACGAGCTTCGCCTTTTCTTCCTCGGTCGCCGGGCGTTCCTCTGCATCCAACGTTCGCAGTATTTTGATCGCTTGAGATTCTGCTGAAACTTCTGCTTCGGTCCTCCGTCGCCAAGCCGGTCGGCTTCGGTGATGCGGTAGTTGTTGAGATTCTTCGGCGGTTCTTCCTGATGACGTTTGGCTATTCTTCGGGTGGCAGCAGGATGTATTTCTCCCGCACCAACTCCCACGCCTGCGTCTGGGCTTGCTGCGCCGTTGATCCCTGCCGCATCAATTCCATTCGCAGCGTGGCCATTTCGTCCTTCGTCTTTTCCTCCGCCTCCAGAAGCATCTGGTGCAGGAGTCCCTTTTGTTCCAGTTCGCGCACCATCTTCGGGCGGTGTTCGCGCCAGTGTTTCTCGGCCATCCGGCCGTATTGTGTCAACGGTGTCATGTGTCGGCCTTTGGGTTGAGAAAAGGTCAAGCTGCGCGTCCGAACTTGGAATGTTACGCCGGGCGGCCATGAGACTTTCCTATTTTTTGGCGGGATGGGCAAGTCGCGCTCTGGAGCGCGGGCGGCGATTGCGACAGGGCCGCCGGGTCACGATTTTCATATCCAAACCCACGAGCCTGCCGCTCAAGCGTCGCTTCTCCGGGAACATGCTGCCTTCCTTTATGCCGAAGATTTCGGCGAAGAACTCAATCTGCTTGTCGGTGACAATCGAGCGCTGGGTTTCGATGTTGGCGAGGATGTCGCGGGTCATGTAGCACCCACGCAATTGCAGTTTTCCCACAAGCTCGTCCTGCGTCCAACCGCGTTGATAACGAAACTTTGCGACGTTCTGGCCGATAACATTTTCGTCGCGGTGCATAAGCACCTCCAAAAATTACAAGCAGGGCTTCATGATTTTGAACAACAGGAAGGCCCACGGAAGTTTGAACCCAACCAATGTCGTAATGTGGCTGGGGGTTAATGGTCGTGATGCTCCTCGAAAGGTGGTGGTTCTGGATCTGGCTCGCGTCGGGGCGCATTGCCCAACGGGAGGATCACAACCGGAACGTCATGCACCGGACGTTTGCGACGGCGCACAACAATCCAGGTGATGATGATGAGACAGAGAAAGACGAAGCCGACGAAAAGATACTCTCCATGCTCCTGAACCAAACGATCCAAGAACCTGGTCACACGCGTGAGATAAACAACCGGGTGTTCCATACCATTCTACGAGGCTTGTTCGTGGTCCCCGCAGCCACTGGCAACTCTTACCAAGCAAGTTCCATGCTAGGAATATCTTGCGTCGAGTATGCACTTGGGAAACAGATTTCGCAAGCGGCTGCAAGGCGTAACCGCCGTGTCCCCGGCTCGGAAAACCAAGCCGGGGCGCGACGGCGGCTTCAAGCGGTGACGGCCTCCCCCTTGGTTTGAGCTTGGCCTTGCACGCGGGCGACCGCGCGCCGGGCTGTCCGCCCGATTTGGGCGATGACTCCCTCCTTCTGGTCTTCCGGCAGGTCCTTCACCAGAAGGTCGTAAGCCCGCTTCAGTTCGGGGTTACGATTGATCTGTTTTAGGACACCTTCCCGGATGCGCTGTTGGCGGTCGAGTTCGCGCACCTCGTTCAAGACGACGCTGCGTTCGAGTCGTTCGCGGGGCATGGCCTGAACGTAAGTCCAATACTTCGGGTTCTCTTTGATGTAGGCATCAATCTTGGCATCCACTTCCGGGTTGCTCCGAAAAGTGGGCGTGTCTGACGGGGCGGCAGTGCCGCTGGCGCTCGGTGGCGCGGATGGTTTTATTTTACTCATAACGGTTTGTTTTGTTGTTTCTTGTTGCGCGGCATTTGCCGTGTTCGCCGAAGCGAGGCAGTGAATCTGCCTCGCTCCAGCAAAGTGTGTTCATGGTTTGGGCGCGTCCGGTGGGTCGGGAACGAACGCGGGAACGTCATTGGTCTGCGGCGACGGCGTGGTTGATAGTTTCTCAAGCTCCTTTCCAAAATCCGCGACGCGCTGCTCGGTGGTGGCGACCCGTGCGCCGAGAAGCGCGTTGTTCCGGGCGACGGTTTTCATTTGGGAGAAAATGTTCTGCAACTCCTCGTAAGAACGAGAAAGCCGCGCGGCTTCCGACATCACGCGCGCGGTCGCTTCGCGCTGCCGATTCATCTCGGCAATCACGGCATCACTCGATGGCGGTGGTGCGAACGCTGCGTCGGGCGGCGGGTTCAACAGATTGGCCGTGCTCGCTGAACCTGGGTGCAAGTTCCATCGCGCGGTAGATTCGATGCGATAAACCGGGTGCTGCTCGTGCATCGTTTCGGGATGGTTCGGATCAACGAAGCGCCCGATGTAGTAGGCGCGGACCACTTCCGAATACCGCACGGCCTCGACCGGCTCGACGGCTGCGGGCGGCGCGGGACGGACGACAAGCTGCGGGCGCGAAGCGCACGAAGCGACAAACACGAGCGGGATGAGTGCGAGGTATTTCATGGCTGGAACGGGGGTGTTGATGGTGTCTTGGTAAAGCTTGGCGGGAGTGCCGGCGCGGACTTGTCTTCTTCCGCGAATACCTTCGCCGAACCGCCGATGCCAGCATCGGCACGGTCAATTGTTTGAACGACGTAAAGGTAAAATTGTTTTCCGCTCGGCACACGGACGTAGAAACCGTCCTTCTGAATTGCCTCGTAAATCCGCTGCGCATAGACCGACAGGACTTTTTGCGCGCCTTCAAATGGCGCATTGGCCAGCGATGGGCTGGTGATCGGGCCAAAGACAGTTTGTTGCTTTTCGGTCAGCGACTCGGCTGCACCGGAAAGAAACGTCGCAGCGAAAAGTTTTATGTCCGCCATGTTGTCGGACTTGATGATGCGCCCGCGCAATCCGGCGCTGCCGTCCGTGATACCCCAGCCTTCCTGGTCGCCGGAAAACTCGCGGTCCAGAGCGAGAGCTTTCAGGTGAAGTTCCTCGCCGGTCTGCCAAACGAGCGTCCAACTGTTGCCGCTGGAAATGCGTTCACGGTGGCGGTCTTTCTGCGCCGTGCCGTGAACCTCCGTGCCAGCGGGAATCACCAACTTGCCTGCGTGATAGACGTTCTCGGTGACGAGTCCAACGATGGGCGTCTGAATGGATGCCGAATCAACCGTCACGACAGTCTCGCACGAGATGAGGCGACCAAACGGCGCGTAGATGGAACTCACGGACTTTGGTTCGGCAACTCCAGCCGTGGCATCCGCGAAAAGACTGATGGGGGCGAGCGGCGCGGGCGCGGCTTCCTTTGGCTGATGTTCGGGGAGAACTTTTGGAGCGGCGTTGGTTTGCGGAGTCGGCAATTGCTCGGGCTTCGGTGTCGGCGGATAAAATGGCTGCATCGGACGCACCACCGTTTGCACAACCTGCGGTTTGTCCGTCATGTTTGTCTGCGAGCCGGAGACGCGAACATCCATGTCATCGTTGTTGCCGGAATTGCCACGCAGCACACTAAACACCAACAGGCCGCCGCCAAAGATCGCCACGAACAAAACCAGCTTGCCGCTCTTGGTCTTGAAGAAATTGAGGAAGTCGCGCGGTTTCATGGCTGGCCTTTGGGGGAACGGATTGGCTTCACGGGAACAACGGGCGCGTTGGTAACAGCGGCAACGGGAGGCGGCGGTGAAGTTCGTGTGACGAGCACCGTGAATTCATTTTTTAACGACAACTCATTTCGCCCTCCATCCGGCGTTCCGGTGATGGCGAAATATACTTTGCTGGCGGCGGACGGTGGCAGCACTCCCGGAGCGTCGCTGATGGACTGGTAGTAAAGCCGGTTGCCAACGCGCACACAGAAACTCTCCGGCAGGTAGCGAATCTCCTTGTCGGATTTGTTCCGAAGCGTGACGTGGAAAACCATCGTGTCCTCGGCGTTGAAACGAAACACTTCTTCGACGCGGATTTCGTAGTCGTTAAAATCCGTCAATTGGGGTTCGTCCCCAAACGTCCTGGCTTCGGCATCGGCGACCGCTTCCGAGTGCTGTTTCTTTAGGAGTTGGAACGCCTTCGCCTTATCCAGCAACGCGAGCAATCGCGTTGGCGTGACGAGCGGCGCAGGTTGAACCGTTTCCGCCGCCGCTCGATCTTCGAGATTGAGCGCCAGAACCGGCGTGTCGCTCTCCACCACTTCAAAAACGTAGGTGCGCTTGTTCCAGCGGATATTCAGATTCGTTGCTGCCTTGCGTGCCAGCGCGCGAACGGACACAAACGACGAACCCTTTGTGTGTGCGAGTTGGAATTGTCCGGGCGTCTTGCCATCGGCGGTGACGCCCACGGCATCAATCGCCGCGATTGGGCCGGGGAAACTGATCGTCGTGACGTGGTTCGTCGCGACGGGCACGGTGATGACGACGCGTTCGTCGAGCGTGACACGCTGAATGGCTTCTGGTGAACCAGCGAACGCGACGGTTGCGGCCAGCAAGACGAGAATACTAATTGGTGATTTCATATTTGAAGTCGCCGACAGCGGTGGGGAAACGACCGTTGGCAGCCATGTTGGGGTTGCGGATCAGACGGAGACTCAATTTGAAGTTGAAGGCTTCGTTGAACGCCTTCTCCTGAAAAATGCCGGTGCGGATGACCTGGCCGGACACGGTGGCGAGCACTTCGTTATCGCGGGTCGCCAGAATGTCTATCTTCGCAATCTCCGGTTTCTGGTGAAGCTGCTTGGCGCGGAATTCGACCGCTTCGCGCGTGCGATGGTCTTGCGCTTTTTGCAGCGCCGATTTCAGAAACATCTGCCGCAATAAATCCGGGTGGTCGAAATCCTTGGAATTGCGTGCGAGAAACGTGAGTGCTGCAAGTTCCGCCTGTTGGACGTGCAAATCTTTCGCCTCCTGAAATTGAAGCAAGGGACTGATGTAGTAGGTCTGCGCCGGGTCAATGATGACGACGCGCTCGCGCTGCTTGAACTGGCCGATGATGTGGTAACGATCCAGCGCGGCCGACACCGTGACGACGACGGCCACGAAAAACCAGAACCACGGCAGCCGGTCGCGCTGCGCGAAAAGTTGCGTCGGGTCGAAGCGCTTGCGGGCGACGCGAGGCGTCGAGCCGTTGCCGGTCGGCGTTTGGCGGGGATTGAGTTCGGTCGTTTCCATAAAATGTCAGTAGTAGTTGCCTTTGCCTTTGGAGATGAGTTCGCGGACGGATTTGTCGCCGGTGATGTCGTCACCGGGGCGACCGCGAGCGGAGCGCGGCGGCAAGCCAGAGCCAGCGATGATGATTGCGCCGGCGCTGCCGTGTCCGCCTGCGGTCGAGAGCGTGCTCAAGACTGCAGCCATGCCCGCCGCGCCCACCGTGGCAAATGGAACGCCAGTGGTGGACGCGACGGCGGCAGCGCCTGCGGTGGTGGCGGCTGTTTGGAGAAAGCTACTTGCTGCTCCGGCCAAGAGTTGCCCGCCCGCAAGCGCGCCGTGGTTGAGAACTTTCTGAATGACGAGCGGCGCAGCGATCGTGCTGAACACAATCCAGAACGCGATGACGACGACGCCAACTGTGGCTTGCAGGGAATAAACCGTCGCGGTGGGGTCAATGTATTTGAACGCGGGGTCGGTCATGAAATCGAGAATGCCTTGAGTGATGAGCGCAGCGACGGCCCAGCCGAGCGGCCAGAGGAGCACGCCGACGATGTTCATCAAGTAACGACTGCCAACGGAGCGGAGCGGACGGATCGCCATGAAACCGATGAGCAAAGGCGAGAGGGCGTAGCTGGAGAACAAAATAAACTTCTGAATGATGTAGGCCCAGAACACGAGCAACGACGCGAACTCGCCAACCAGCCAGAGAACGCCGGAGATGAGAACTTCGACGGTGAAGCCGCTCAAATCTCCCAGAATGTCCCACCACGAATGGTCGCTGCCGGTGTCGCGTTTGACGACGAGGAGGTTGTTGTATTGGTCTTGCACGTTGGACGGGTCAATGCCGAGGCCGTCGAGAATCGAGGTTTGCACAAGCTGCTGAACCTGGTTGCCCCACTGCGGGAGCATCACGAGCAACGCGGTCAGCACGAACAGGCGGACCATGTGGAGCATGAGCGTCTTGCCCGTGAATCCGTGGACGACGAGCATGATCGTCCCGACGATGAACAACATGAAAGCGACGATGCGTAGCAGCTCGTGCAACTCCACGCACTTTTGCAGGAACGTCGGAAAGAGACTTTCAAAGGAGGCCATACGTCGGGACGATTTGAGGTTGCGCCGAGTGTTCGCTAAGGAGTCGGGAATGCCGTGGGCGCGTTCATCAGGCGGAACTTCTGCCCATACTTCTGCATCGCCTCGGTGAACTCGGCGTGCTGTTGCTCCTTCTTCGCTTCGATCTGGCGCTGCGCGTCGTTGCGGTTGGCGATGTCCTGCACGACGGCAGCGGTCGTGGCCTGATTGATTTCGTAGTCCGTATTGTTGAGCGCCGACGAAAGGCCGATGAGAACGCCCGTCAACTTTTGAACCTCCGCGTCGGTCTGCGCTGCTTTGAGCGCATCAGTGGTCGCGGCGATTTGTGCTTTCAACGCGATGCGACGAGAGGTCGCATCAGTGGAGACGGACAAATAGTTGTCCGTCGTCTTTTGCACGGCGGCGACCGGCAGATACGTTGGCTGCTGTCGTGTCACCGTCACGCCGTTGGGTGTGGTGAATGTCGTGCCGACGCTGTGAAACAAACCACTTGCGTTGTAGAGCATGGCTTCGCCGGCGTTGACGGTGCTTTCGAGGGCCGTGAGGGTCTGGCCGAGTTCCGTTTTGCGCAGATCGTTGACGAGCGGTTGGACCGTCGAGAGCAGAACCGCTTTCGGGTCGCCGAACAGACTTTCGTAATGTTTGAACTCGTCGAGCTGATCGTTGAGCGTTTGAATCTGCTGCACCTGGTTGTTGATCATCTCGATGAATTTGGCGATGTCTTGAGCGGCGGCGAGAATCTGCTGGGCGTTGTTCACCGGATCATAAACGATCCATTGGGCGCGAACTGGCAGACTGATTCCGATGGTAACAAGTGCGAGGGCGATTAACTTTTTCATGGTGTGTTTCCTTTCTTTCTGCGGTAGCAGGTGCGGCCTGCTATTCCTCGATGCGGAGGAATTTTGTTGATGGTTGGAACGTTACCCCGTCAATTCGCTGTTCGGGCAACTTCACGGGGTAAAGGCGGACGTTGGCGACCTGGTTGCGCCGCTGCTGCTGCATTGCGACGTAGAGCCAATACTGCTGCTTCACGGCGTCGCTCTTGCCCTTGTCGTAACCGGCGGCGTAAGCCTTGTCGGATTGCTTTTTCGCGGCGAAGTGGAGTCCTTCACTCAAGATGACTCCACCCGCCGCGCCAGCGGCGGTGGCGAGAGGATCGCCGTTGGAAAGCTCGTGACCGAGATACGCGCCGCCCGCGCCGAGCGCGGTGTCGCTGATTGGACGAGTGGCGGCGCAACCGGTGAACAAGCCGACGAGGAGCGCGGCAAGCAGGATGTTTGAAGCGTAGGTTTTCAGTGCGTTTTTCATAAGCGTTAATGCGTGTTGGATTCTTTTTCGGTCGGACGATTGGCGTGATGGATGATGCCTTCGACGATGCTCTTGCTCTGGCGAAGTTCGCGGGCGCGGCGGTCGAAATGTTCCCCGCTCGAACTGGAGCAATAGAGCATCTCCGCTGACGAGACGTTGTGGACCGTGCCGCACATATTCCGCGTGGCGTCGGTGTGCAGATAAGTGAACGGCGAATACTTCTGGCCGGTTTGATGGTCGGGCAGCGGGTAATTCATGATCGCGTGCTGCGTGACCTCGGGCAGCGCGATGTCCTTGCCCATGTCGTCGAGGTCGGCGCGGTCGTTCTGCCGCATGATGAAAAACTGCCGCGAGTTGCCGAACACGGCCGAGCGGATACGCGACTGTTTGAACCGGGCATACTGCTGCACGATGGAAATGTTCCAGCAATTGAACTTGCGAAGCTGGGCGTAACTCTCCTGCACGATTTCCTGTCCGCCTGGGATGTCGAGGAAGCGCGCGACTTCCTCATACACGTTGCGTTTCCGAATCGCGCGCGGGAGGGTCATGATGTGCTTGCGCGCGTGATTGGTGATGAGGAAGCCAGCCGCTGCTTTCAGTTCCTTCGCCGACTCCGGGATGTAGCCAAACTCGAAGTGCGCAATTTTGCCGGTGAGCGAGAGATTGCTCGTGCCGTCGAACAGGCAGCCGTAGTTGCCATCGCGACACCACGGCAGGATGAGCGTCGCAATCTCCATGATTTGATCGCGTTCCCCGCCCATCGGGTCGAGCATCATCAATTCTTGAAGCATCCGATGCGTCGGGAATTCGTCCGGTGTGAAGTGAGCGAAGGCGAGGTTGCGGACTTCCTTGCTGGTCTTGGGTTCTTTGAGAAACTTCAGCGTGGCGGCTTCGTCGAACTGGCGCTGATAGCTCTCGGCCTCGTCGGGGTGGCTCGCCTTCCAGTCGCGGAAGTCCGCAAAAGTTTCGAGAGTGGTCGCGCCCGGCGGCATCTTCTCCGCGCGAAATTGTTGCAACGCGAGTGCGTGACGCGCGATGTCGAGCAACTGGTCGTGGCGCTTTTTCTGCCAATCCTGAAACGCATCCTCGTAAAGCAGGTTCAGGTATTTGGCGATCTGCGCCTGCCGGAGCATCTGTTTGTCTTCCTGCGCCGAAGTTCCAATCATCCGCGCCACGAGCGCGGTCGCGGCAGACAAATGATCCGGCGTGAGTGGCAGCCCTTTCGTATCGAGGTAATTGATGGTCAGGTCGCCGTCCGGGTGGATTATGATGGGCCGCGCACCTTCCTCGACGGTCGCGGTGTAAATGCCATAGCTCAAACCTTCCTCAATGATGACGGTGTAACCGAAATATCCCTCGGTCTGCGTGAGGAGGTCGCAAACGGTGACGGATTGCCCGCGCCGGACATGCCGAGCAAAACGGCGTGCTGTGGCGATTTGTTGTCGGTCGAGCCGGAGAAGGTCTCGATGCCAACAAGGTTGTTGGCCGGGCCGTCGTAAATTGCTTCCGCGCCTGCCAAGTGGCCGGTGAAAGTGCTTGTGACCGGCAGCATGTCGGCGAGGAAACGGTGTTCGGAGTAAAGTTTCCGATGCTCGTAGCGTCCCCACGTCCAGCCCGGCCAGGTCTGATAGAAAATGTTCTTCGACGTGCTGGGCAGGTTGCTCTCGAAATACTGCGCCGCGTTCATCGAGTTGATGGCGTTCTTGATTGCGCCAGACTTCGCGTTGAGGCCGTCGCGGGTCTTGTCCCAAACACGGATGGTGAACATCGCGTGAAACGGAATCGTCTGCCCCTGCATCAGCGCGTGAATCTTCTTTTGCTTCTTCTCCATCACGGTGAGCAGCGAGATTTTCTTTTCGCTGGCGTAGTCGCCCGCGATGCGGTCGTGCTCCTTTTCCTCCTTGTTGATTTCCTGGGTGATGGGGAGCGGATCAACATTCACCGTGATGGTGAAGTCCAGGAGGCGAAGATTCGTGAGGCGTTGGATGATTCCTGGATACGTCGTGCGCGGCCAGCGAGTGAGGACGATGAGCGAGTGATAGTGGCCGTCGAGGAAGAACCCGAAATCGCTCTGTCCGCTGCCTTCGCTGTGCCAGCAATTTTCCTGAATCGAAAGTTCGGAAGCGAATCCGTCTGCCGGGTCGTAATCGAAGCGGTCGTTCAGCGACGGATTGAGAAACCGCTTGTAGTGGCGGAAATGGTCGAGGTCGGACATCGGCAGGATTCGCGCGCCGCCTGAACCGAAGATTTCCAAAAGCAGGCGGTGGACGTGCTCGAACTCGGTTTCGAGCTGGTCGAGCAACGTGTTGTAGTAATCACGCCGGGCGGCGATGGATTGAAACGCCTTCGGCACGTTCTCCAGCGAGCGCGAGATATAGAAGATGACGCGCTGCCGCCGAAGTTTGCGTTCCGACATTGCTTGCCAGTAGCGCGAGAAGCGTTCATTGCGGGCGCGCTTGGTCCAGACGTTGGAAAACTTCTCCGTCTCCTGCTGGTAGCGCAGTAATTCCCCCTTGTAGTCGGAATCGCAGAAGTATTGCACTTGTAGGCGTTGGTGTTCGTGGAGAGACGCCAGCAGGAGACAGAGTTGATCCTGGAAATCGTTCAGGTCGGCGACCGGACTGTTCGTGAGGTCCGGCGCTTCAAAGATGAAACCCTTCGACACGAAGCCGCCGCGCCGGAGATGATTGAACACAATCAAATCGCGGCAGAAGAATCCGTTGGGAATCGGTTCGGGCATAGGTTAGACGCGTTGGATATTGTGTTGCCGCCGTTTGCAATCGTCCGTCACCTGCGCGATGCGGTTCAGGTCATCCACGAGTTGGTTAACCGACCGCATGTTTTTGGGTTCGGTGAGGGCGATGTAAGATTCGGCGATGTGTGCCAGTGCCCGTTCCATGTGGGCGCGGGCGGTGCAGCCGAAGCCGTGTGTGTGCATCCCGGCGCGCAGGGCGGATTCGGCGGCCTTCAATTGGCCGAGCAAGCCTTGCAACTGACTTTCAATGGCATTGTGTTCGTTGGCACTCATTGTTGATCCTCCAATAGCGGATGCCGGAAACTGCGTGTGGTCTGAACTTCCGGGGCAAAACCGCTGCCGGAAGTCCAATGCTCGAAGATGTCGCGGTCGTAGCCGGGGGGTTTTCCCTGTCGCAGTCCGAAGATGTAGGCGAGGCAAAGCGCCACCGGCACGAGCGCTATGCCAAACGAAGTCAGCAGCGACGAATTGAGCATGACGAGAAAGACGAAGAACACCGTGATGCCCGCGCCGACACCGCCCACGAGCCACCAGAACAAACCACCCTCCAAACCCCATGTCCGGCCTTTGGAGTCGGAGGCGGCGTTGGTGTCGGTGAGGCGAAGGTCTGTTTTCATAGTGGCTCGGGGCGGTGGGTGGCGGGATGGGTGGCTTGTTCTTGCCGGCGAGATTAGAAGTTGCCGACGCCAACGCTGCTGTTCGCGTCAATGCCGAAGATTTTGTAGAACGCAAAGATGACCGCCGGCGCAGCCGCGATGATCGCGCCGCCGATGATGGACATCTTGCCCTGGTCAACGTCGCCGCGCCGGATGGCGAAGCCGCCGTAGATGACGCAGGCAATGCCGAGGACGAAACCGAACATCATAATCACGGCGAGGCTGTTGCTGATGCCGGTCTTGAGTTCGGTGGAGTTGAACGCCTGGCCGAAGGCGGACAGGGTGTTGAAGGCGAGGATGGCGGCAATCGTGAGGAGCGACGGCAGCCGTGAGCGAACTTTGATTGCGATTTTCTTGGTGAGCTTCATAGCGTTGATGTTTTTGTTTTTCTTTCCGTCAGCGGCTTTTCCGCCGAACACGCGACCACAATCTCACAAGCGCGGGGAGCGAAGATGTATGTGATACACAAAATGCGATGAAGTCCCTGCTATGGGTAAGGGATGGACAAAACAACAGACTCAACGAAGCTCACCAAACTCCACGAATTGACCTCACTGTTGCCGCGCGAAATCCGCGGCCAGTCCCACGCGCTGCCGCGAATCACTTCCGCTGTGCGGCGCGGCGAACTCGGACTCACCAAGCCCGGTCGCCCGCGCGGGAGTTTTCTGCTGCTCGGTCCAACGGGCGTTGGAAAAACAGAAACGGTCGTCGTGTTGACGAATCAAATCTTCGGCGCGGGACAATTGTTCCGCTTCGATATGTCGGAATTTCAGAATCAAGAAGCACTCGGCTTGCTGCTCGGCGCGAGGCTTGGCGAAGTTGGTTATCTCGGCGGCGTGCGCGAGCGCGCGGCGGAAGGTTCGCTCTTGTTTGACGAAGCGGAGAAGGCGCATCCGCGTGTGTTGGACATTCTGCTGCAACTGCTCGACGCCGCGCGGATCACCGTTGCCACGGGGCAGACGCTCGATTTCAGCGGCTTCTATATCTGGCTCACGTCAAACATCGGCTCGGCGGAATTGATGAGCCTGCAACATTCCAACGACGCCACACTGGAACGCCACGTCCTCACGCGGGCGCAACAAACATTGCGCCCGGAAATCTTCGCGCGCGTAAATGAGAAGCTCGTGTTCCATCGCTTGAGCTACGAACACCAGTTGGAAATTGCGGAGAAGTTTCTGGCGCGGGAGATCCAATTCCTCAAAGCACGCGGTCACGCGCTCGAACTCGACAAAACGGTTCTGCCGTTCCTCGTGCGAAAAGGGTTTCCACCCAAAACTCGGCGCGCGGCCCATGCGCGATGCCGTCGAAAAACTGGTCGGCGATGCCGTCAGCGAATGTTTGCTGGAGGCGCGCCCGGCTTGCGGCGCTCTGGCAGTGGACGAGGCGCGCGATTGCCTCACCGTCCTCTGAATCAAACGAGCGAAAGATACAAATGGCTCTCGCCAATATCCTCGTCGGGTTGCACCGCGCCGAGCTTGCGCGTCCGCAGTTGCGCACAGACTTCGCGAATGGCCTTTCGCTTCGCCGCGCTCTTGGGAAGTTGAACGAGCAAGCAATCCGAGAACTGGTCGCGTGCTTTGTTGCGGTAAATGTCGGGCACGATCACTTCGACCGCGCCAGCTTCGTAAAGTGCCTCGACGAATTTCGCCGCGAGACTTTCGCTTGTGAAACGTCCAAGCGAACGCGCGGTCTGGTCGCCGGTTTTCTTCGCCAGCCACTTCCGCGCTTCGCGTTGATTGCGTTTCTCCAAGAGCGAATCCACAAAGACACGGTGAATGTGAAGGGGCTTCACGAGGGGCTTTGCGGGCTTGCCGCGAAATTTCGGCAAGGCTTTGAACTTCGCCGCTACCTCGCGATATTTCTCGGCACTGACAACGTGGCCGACGAGATAAAACCGCTCCGAAAGCAAAGTTCCATCGCGCAGCCAGATTCGGTTGCGTCCGGAAAACTCGCCGCAAATACTCCAGATTTCCATCTGGAGTTTGCCGTTGTCGTGCCACTCGCGTTGGAGTCCCGTGCCCTGGAACATGACGTATTCGCCAAGCCGCCGCCCCGACTCGCTCCATTTGCGGCATACCCCGTCAAGCAAACCGTTCTTGAAGGGTTCTTCCGAGGCCCGTTTGCCGTTCTTGTGCCAGACGCGGACAACACCGTGCCTGCGGCCATTGCGCACGGGCACTCGCTCTCGAAGCTGACCGTTTCGATAAAATGTTTTTTGGATGGTGGCGCTCACGACTCGCACATCCGTTTCTGCTTTGCTCCCCACCTTCCGCCGCCATTCAACACCCGCCGATCTGAAAAGCCAATCCTGAGTTGTTCACCGCTGGCCACAAATAGTAGGGGCGCGAACTCAACGCGCCCCCACGAGAGGCACTGCGAAGCGCCTTTGAGAGAAGCACGCCAAGCCGCGCCCGATTGGGCGCGTGCTTCGGCGGCTCTCTCGTCCTCTAAAAATTCGCAGTTTTCTCGTGGGACTTGGCCGTTGCGACGCGAAAGTTATGGATTGGTCGTTATGTCATACAGTGCTGCAAATTCGATTGCAGAGCTAAGATTTAACAAGTTTCACCGGCGGCTGCAACCCTCCTGCGAAGGTCGGCAAACCTCCCGTCGCCCAGCGACAATTCCCCGCGATGAAAACCTAGAGGCAAACTCCCGGCGGCGGCGGAAAGCTCAAGGAGGAACGGAAGCCGACC
>JADJPG010000075.1 GCA_016713365.1 Verrucomicrobiota bacterium
TGCGAGAACATCGCGATGACCGGCGCCTGCGACAGCGCGGCCATGGTGAGCGGAAGGTTGCCCTTGGTGACACCGAACTGGCCGAACGTGTCGACGATCGGAATGAACCCGCCCTTCGAAACCCTGCGCCGACGCTGACCATGTTCGCCTCGGCGATGCCGACTTCGATGAAGCGATCGGGGAAACTCTTCTGGAACGTGCTGATGCCGGTCGAGCCCTGCACGTCGCACGAAATCGAGTAGACCGGCAGACCTTCCTGCGCGGCGCGAATGGCGCCCTTGGCGAGACCGCCCTGGACCTTGTCCTTCTTCACGGACGGCGTGGCGGCGGGAGCAGCAGCGGCGGCCGCGGCTTTCGCCTTTTTTGCTTCTTCCTTTTTCTCCCAATCGGTGCGCAACGCCTTCGCCCAGTCAGCAGCTCCGCGGGCGTTGCGTCGCCTGTAGATTTCGGTGACCAACTCGACGATCTTCTCGCCGTTGGCGAGCGGGAAGCCGTGGCCGCCGGCGGAGTTCTCCATCGTGGACTTCACGCCGTAGCCCTTGATGGTCTTCAGCCAGAGGCAGACGGGGACATTCGGATTCGCCTTCGCCTGTTCGAGACCTTTCTCCAGCGCTTGATACACGGCCTGAAGATCGTGGCCATTGGCGACGTAGATGACATTCCAGCCGAGCGCCCATGGCCTGGAAAGTGTTCTGCATCGAGAAGGAATCCTTGGTGATGCGGCCGGAAAGTTTCGTGTCGTTGTCGGAGACGAGCATCACGAACGGATTCACGCGGCCCTTGGCGGCGAGACCGGGAATCGCGGCGAACGCTTCCTTCGCCTCGCCTTCCATCGACGCGCCGTCGGATACCACGCAGATCGTCGTCGCGGTCGCGCTTTGCAACCTTGTCCGCGATGGCGAGACCCTGGGCCTGCGGGAGCGCGGAACCGAGCGGGCCGTTGCTGAGCAACACGCCTTCGGGGTTCAGATGCGATTCGCCGTGGCCGGTGAGCTTGCTGTCGATGCCGCGGAAGCCTTTGAGGCTGTCGAAGGTCATGCCGTCGAAGCCGTAGTTCGAGCGCAAGGCGTAGATGCCGTTCTCGGCGTGGCCGGCGTCGTTCACGAAGTTGTAGGCTTCATGCCACTGACGACCCTGGACCGCGAACATGATGCCGTGGATGGCCGCGTTCATTTCGGCAAACGCCGCCGGACCGCCCCAGTGGCAGGCGGCACCGCCGTTCACGGCGTGGACGTTCATCAAGGCGACGAGCGCGCGGGTGGCGCGCGGATCGGCGAGAGTGACCGACTGGCCGGCGGAATTCTTGATGGCCACCGAATACTTCGGAGCGGACTTCGGCGTCGGTGCGAGCCGGGACTTGAGGGAAAGCGGGGTCAGCGGAGGAGCGTCAACGGGTTTTACGACTGAGGTATCGGCGGCCATAGATTACAGAGTTCTTGTCGGTCAGTTGTTCAATAAAGGGTGTAAAATATGAGCCGACCGGCAAAAAGGAAGGAAGAACTTTGGCCGAAAGGATGCCCGATCACATCCTGACCTTGCCCACCGAAGGGACTGGAGGGTCGGAGCGCCGAACTCCGATTCGGCGCGTGGATCGAGGCGGAGTGATTGCGCCGATTCGGAGAGCGGCGCTCCATGGGGCAGGCCCGTCTTTCGTGTTTATATCCCGAGATCTTGTTTCACCGACGCGAAGGCGACGAGCGCGTGTTCGAGATCGTCCCGCGAGTGGGCGGCGGAGATTTGGGTGCGGATGCGCGCTTTGCCCTTTGGAACGACGGGGTAGCTGAAGCCGATGACGTAGACGCCCTTGGCCAGCATGGCGTCCGCGAAGCGCGTGGCGAGCGCGGCGTCGCCGAGCATCACCGGACAAATCGGATGCGTGCCGGGCAGGATGGTGAAGCCGAGCTTGGCCATGCCTTCGCGGAAGAAGCGGGTGTTCGCCTCCAGCTTGTCGCGCAATTCGGTCGATTGCGTGAGCATTTCCAGAACTTTCAGGGACGCGCCGGTGATGGCCGGGGCCAGCGTGTTGCTGAAGAGATACGGACGGGAACGTTGCCGGAGCAGTTCGATGATCTCGCGCCGTCCGCTGGTGTAACCGCCGCTCGCGCCACCGAGCGCCTTGCCGAGCGTGCCGGTGATTATGTCCACGCGGTTCATCACGCCGCAGAGTTCGTGCGTGCCGCGACCGGTCTTGCCCATGAAGCCGACGGCGTGCGAGTCGTCGACCATGACCAGTGCGCCGTAATTTTCCGCGAGATCACAGACGGCCGCGAGATTGGCGATGTAGCCGTCCATGGAGAACACGCCGTCGGTGGCGACAAGCTTGAAGCGGGCATTCGCCGCGTCCTTCAGGTTCGCTTCGAGGTCGGCCATGTTGTTGTTCGCGTAACGATGGCGCTGCGCTTTGCAGAGGCGGATGCCGTCGATGATGGACGCGTGGTTCAACTCGTCGCTGATGATCGCGTCCTCGGGCCCGAGTAGTGTTTCAAAGAGGCCGCCGTTCGCATCGAAGCACGAGCTGTAGAGGATGGTGTCTTCCGTCCCGAGGAACTCGCTGAGCTTTGCCTCCAGTTGCTTGTGCACGCCCTGCGTGCCGCAGATGAAGCGCACGCTGGCGCATCCGTAGCCCCATTGATCCAACGCGTCGTGGGCGGCCTGTTTCACCGCCGGATGCTGGGCGAGCCCGAGATAGTTGTTCGCGCACAAGTTCAGCACCGGCTTGCCGTCGGCCACGCGGATGGTCGTGCCCTGCGGGGTGATGATGACGCGTTCGCTTTTGTAAGTGCCGGCGGCGCGGATCTCGTCGAGCTGCTGGCGAAGGTGGGTTTGGAAGGAGCCGAACATAAGTCTGGGTATCGAGGGTTGAATCAAGTTTTAGCGGGCTTCGAGCAGTGGCAGGCCAATCTTCCAGCGAATGCCGGCCAGTCGCAAGGTGAGGGTGAGAATGACGCCGGCGGTGGTGGCGATTGCCTCCGCCGTTCCCGCCGCGTCAAGCCCGACGTAGAGCGCGGCACCGCCAAGAGCGGCTGTGGCGTAGAGGTTAATCTCGCGGCGAAAGACGAGCGGAACTTCGCCGAGCAACACATCGCGCAGGATCCCGCCCGCCACGCCAGTGATGATGCCGAGCAGAATCGCGACGGACGGTGTGAAATCGAGGGTGATGCCTTTCCGCACGCCGATCATCGTGAACAACGCGAGGGCGAAGGCGTCCGCGATGAGAAGCACGCGCTCCGGCAAGGAGCGGAGGCGCACGACGAAGAACGTGACGAGCGCGGTGAGTGTGGCGTTGAGCAGGTACGCGGACGATCGTAGCCAGACGGGCGGCAGGTCGCCCATCAAAAGATCCCGCACCGTGCCGCCGCCGTAGGCCGTGACGAGCGCGAGCACGAGCACGCCGAACAGATCGATGCGCTTGCCGCGCGCCGCGAGCACACCGGTGATCGCCGCGACGGCGATGCCGAAGTGTTCGAGCACGGACTGGGGGACGAGCGGCGTGTTCATCGAGGGGTCAGGGCAGGGGAAGCTTGATGTCAGGAAGCAGTCCGGTGGCCGGACGCGCGAAGGTATCGCCGGACTTCGAGAAGCCTTCGATGAATCCGCCGTGGCTGAGGAAGAACAGTCCGTTCTCCACGCCGCCAAAGCGATCGAGACGATCGGACTTGCCGGTGACGTCGTGGGTGAAGCGCGCATTCGTCAGTTCAATCCACTGGCCGGCGTCGGTCCGGATCCATTGGTTGCCGTAGAGCGCCTTGCGGCGGAGATGGCCGTTGTTGCCGACGAAGTTCTCGCTGAAGGAATAGAGCCCGCGCAGCCAGCCGCCTTCCTTGGGCGCACGCCACGACGAGATGAGCATCCATTCCTTCTTGTCGGGGTGGAAGTAGAAGCCGGAGAAAATCGTGAAGGTGTCATTCGTCGGCTGGGCGGTGACGAGGAAGCGCTGGTTCTCGCCAGTCTTCCACGGATACTTCAAATGGCTGTGGCCGCCGGTGCCTTCATTGCCGAAATCGCCGGTGTAAACTCCGTCGCCTTTCGTAATGAGTTTCACGCGGTTCTCGTCCGAGACTTTCTTTCGGTCGATGGCTTCGCCGCCGCTGTCCCAGACGCTGAAGATGATGCGGCGCTCGGTCGGGCTGTTCACCTGCATGCCGAAGTAACCGCGATGCCAGCCGCAAGCCATGTAGTAAGTGTGCACGGGATCATCGAGGCCCGGTCATCTCGCAGTAGAACGCCGCGACGTTGGTGCCGCGTCCAACAGGATAACCGAGATGAACCGACGCCGCGTTACGCCGCGACTTCAGGTTGAAGTGCGCATTCTCGACCGCCGGGCCGTCGAGGATGAGTGCGGTGACATCGCCGAAGGGCTGCCCTGCCGGCGTGAGCGATTCGAGGACAAACTTCTGGTAGCCGGCTTTGCTGCTTTCGAACGCGCCGAAGTTGGCGGTGACTGCGTTCGTGCCAGCGCCCTTCACCGAGGCTTCTTGGGAACGTCCGGCGACGGTGAGGCGAAACTTCGCTTCCGCGCCGTCGGGAAGTTGCAGCTCGACCGCCGCCGTGAACCGGCCGATATTCGTGAACGCGCCGAACCACAGCACCTTGGTCGAAGCATCCTTCCAGCTTGTCACGCCGGACTTGGACGAAATGCGCGCGCCGTTTCCGGTTTCCGGTTCGAGGTAGGCGGTGAACCCAGGCACTCGCAACGGGGCGGCGGAGCTGTTGAACGCGAGCGCGAGCATCGCGGCGACGGGCAGGAACTTGATGTTCATAAAAGTGATTAACCAGTGGAGCACTGTGCGTCCGCGGCGTTGGTTTCATCGAACAGCGGCGTGCTGAAGTAACGCTCGGCGCGATCGCAGAGCAGGGTGACGACTCGTGCGCCGCGTGGCAACTCGCCGGCCAGTTGAAGCGCGGCGGCGACGTTGGCGCCGGAGCTGGTGCCGACGAGTAATCCGAACTCGCGATGCAGCCGGCGAGTCATGGCCATCGCGTTCGCACTGGTGATCTTCACGGAGCCGTCGAGCGGAGCTTCCCGCAGCAAGGGCGGCAGGAATCCGTCCGCGACACCTTCGATGTAGTGGCAGCACGGACATTCCCCGGCCAGCAACGCCTGTTCGGCGGGTTCCATCGCGATGATGCGCGACTGCGGCCAGCGTTTCTTGATGGCCTTGCCGCAGCCGGCGAGTGTTCCGCCCGTGCCGAAGCCGGTGACGAAGGCGTCAATTGGACCGCCCGCTTGTTCGAGAATCTCCTGGCCCGTTTCCAGTTCGTGATCGGTCACGTTCAATTGATTCTCGAACTGACGCGGCAGGAAGTAGCGCGAATCTTTCGCCGCCATCTCGCGCGACATGTCGATGCCTGTCTGATAACGGCCGGCGCTGTCGAAGAGGATGAGTTCCGCGCCGAGCTGGCGAATCAGTCGGCGTCGTTCTCCGCTCGCGCCGGCGGACATCAGGATGCAAACCTTGTAGCCCATGGCCGCGCCGAGCATTGAGAGTGCGATGCCCGTATTGCCGCTGGTGCATTCGAGGATGATCGATTCCGGATTCAGCAAGCCGCGCTGCTCGGCATCGAGCAACACCGTCCTTGCGAGACGGTCCTTCACGCTGCCGCTCGGGTTCATGAACTCGCACTTTGCCAGGATGGTGAGTCCTTCCGGCTCGAATCGCAGCGGCACCATCGGCGTGTGTCCGATGAGCGACAGCACCGCGGCGGCGCGCGGGTTCCGGGGCGAAAGGTTGGAGTTCATGACGCGTGGAGTGGGCTTAATCCGTTTTCTCGAAGCAATGTCGCTCGCGGTTCTTCACCACGTGGGCCGGGTCGAACACGCGCCCGTTCATCGCGATGTAGACGCCGGGCGGAAGACTTTGTGCGGCGCCAATGGCGCAGCCGATGTTAAAAGCCGCGTCGGTATTGCGAAAGCGCGCCGGCTGCATCGAGCCGGTCAGCACGATGGTCTTATCCGGAACGCCCGCGAGGGCGCGCGCGGTTTCCACCATCGTGTCGGTGCCGTGAGTGATGAGCACGCGATTCTCAGCGGCGGCGATTACGCGTTCGCGGATGAGCTGCCGATCGGCCTCGGTGAGTTCGAGGCTGTCCTTCGCGAGAACGGATTCGACGGTGACGGGGAAGGTGACGTTGGCCTCCTTCAACACCTCGGCGACCATCGGCGGGCCGACTTGAAATTCGCTCTTCGCATCGAAGTAGACCTTGTCGATCGTTCCGCCGGTGGTGATCACGTGCAGCTTCACTTCGGATTCCTCCGCGATTCGCCCGCGCGCGTGCCGAGGTTGCCGTAGCGATGGTAATCGTGACTGATGCTTTGCTCGCGCAGATACCAAAGCAACTCGATCCGCCCCTCGCTGAGCACGGGTTCGTCCGCCAGCCAGACGCCGGTGTCGTTGGCGGCCTGTCGAATCGCCGTAGGCACGCGATTTGGCGCGGCGAACCGGATTCGCTCATCCGTTTGAGCGGGCAGCGCCCGAATGTGCGCTACGATTTCTTCGTCCGTTTCTTTGATGAATTCGATGGCTGCGGCCCACGAATCGGTCAGCCGATCGAGCAAAGCCACGGTGTCGTTGGATTCGCCGGGAGCCGTGCTCACCACTACGCGGGCACGAGTTGCTCGTGCGGCGGCAACGCGCGCGAAGATTTCAAATGCCGAATCATGGGGCGTGACCCGAACCCGCACGACGCGGAAGGGCATGTAGCGCCGATGATTGTCCTGGCCGAGAAGATTGAAGTGGTCGTGCTCGCGGCTGAATTCCTCGTGCCACCAATGGTCGTAGCTGTGGAGGGCATGCAGCAGTTGCGCGAGAGCAGGCTTCGGAAGCGATTGGAAGTCGTCTGAATCGAGCAAGGCCAGTCTCAGTGCTTCGAGATTCGGATGACTAACGGGTGTGTGGTTAATTTCTGACGCGGTGGCTTCAACGAACGTCATGAGCTGCGCGAGATAGTTGGGCCCACCCGCCTTCATGCCGGAGCCGAAACAGCTCTTGCCCATGCCGCCGAACGGCTGGCGCAGGACGATTGCTCCCGGTGGTGCCACGGTTTAGGTAGAGGTTGCCCGCGCGAACTTCAGCCTTCCATCGGGCATGTTCGCGATCATCGAGACTTTGCAAACCGCTGGTCAGGCCATAGCCGGTTTGGTTGACGAGGGCGATGGCTTCTTCGAGTCGTTCGAAGCGCATGACGCCAAGGACCGGGCCGAAGAACTCCGTCAGGTGCGTGTAGCTGCCGGGCGTGACGCCATACTTCACCCCCGGCGACCAGAGATGCGGATTGTCGCCAACGCGCTGCGGCAACACGGCCCAGCTTTCACCGGGCTCCAGAGTCTTGAGTCCGTTCTCCAGATCGCCTGAGGGCGGACGGATGAGTGGTCCAACTCGTGTCGCCAAATCCCACGCGCTGCCCACGCGGAGGCTTTTTACGGCATCGCAGAGCATGCGCTTGAAGCCGGGATCGTCGTAAACTTCGGCCTCCAACAACAGCAGTGATGTCGCGGAACACTTCTGTCCGCTGTGGCCGAACGCGGATTGCACAACATGCTTGATGGCGAGTTCGCGGTCGCTCAAGGCCGTGACGATCGTCGCGTTCTTGCCGCCGGTTTCCGCGAAGAGCTTCAGATTCGGGCGCGCCTTCAACATGCGCAGCGCCGTGTCTGTTCCGCCTGTAAGAATGACGGCATCCACGTCGGGGTGCCCCACCAGCCGCGCTCCAGCACCGCCGCCGGGACACGGCGCGAACTGCAGCGCGGTCTTGGGCACGCCGGCCCGCCAGAAACACTGACAGAGCTCCCATGCGACGAGCACGGTGTCCGACGCGGGTTTCAGGATGACAGTGTTTCCAGCGGCGAGCGCGGCGGCGATGCCTCCGCAGGGAATCGCGATCGGAAAATTCCACGGTGGCACCACGGCGATCACTCCGCGGCCGGTGGATTGGTAAGGCGCGAAGATTCGGGCGGAAGCGCGGTAAAATTCCAGGAAATCAATCGCCTCGCTGACTTCCGGATCGGACTCCGCTAGCGTCTTGCCGCCGTTGGCCAGCGCGGCCCACATCAAGTCCGCGCGTGAGCGACGAATCTCCTGTGCCACGCGGCCGAGAATCTCGTTGCGGGCGTCAATGCCTCGCGTACGCCAGCCGTCCGGATCGGTCTTTGCGCAGGCCACGGCGTGATTGATGTCGCTGTTCGTAGCCTGGGCGTAGTGCGCGACGACAGCGCCGGGTCGCGAAGGATCCTTGCACTGTCCGATCACCGGGGTGAGTCTGAGGCAACAGCTCCTGGCCCCCAATGACGAGCGGTATTTCCTTCGTCGCAGCCGCCAAGCGCGCCACGATCTGTTCCGCCCATTGGCCGTTCGCAGGCAGAGACCAATCCGTGTCCGGCTCGTTCTCGAACTGGTTCCACGCCATTTCCGTTCGCGGCTGTTCGAAGCGTTCGGTCATCCGGTTCTGCGTGCGGCGCGGAGCATCGGAAACAGCGACGGCGAACGCGTCTCGGAATCCCCGTTCCAGTTGCTCCCAATCCGGCGAGCCGACCTTGAGCCTGAATGCGTGGCGGAGAAAGTTCTCCGGGCCGGTGTTCTCATCCAGCCGTCGGATGAGATAGCCGATGGCGTTGAGGAACTCCTCCTTCCGGCAGGCTGGCGCGTAGAGAAGCAGGCTGCGCGTCTGCTCAAGCAAGGCGCGTCGTTGATGATTCGCCATGCCTTCGAGCATCTCGAACTGCACGCGATCTCCGGCCTCAGTGTTGGCGGCCAGGGCCAGCCCGAAGGCGAGATCAAATAGATTGTGCGACGCCACTCCGACACGGACGCCGGCGAGATTCTCCGGACGCATTGCCTCCTGAAGCATCCGTTTGTAGTTCGCGTCCGTCTCGCGCTTCGTCTGGAAGGGGGCTTGGGGCCAGTCGCGGATGGACGCCTCGACGCGTTCCATCTCCATGTTCGCGCCTTTTACGATCCGGATGGTGATCGGTGCGCCGCCGGATGCGACTCTGCGCTGCGTCCATTCGTTCAGTGAGCGCTGCACGCGGGCGGAATCAGGGATGTAACCCTGCAATGCGATGCCGGCCTGAACGTCCTTCAATCCCGGCCGGTCCAGCGTGCGCATGAACGCCTCCGCCGTGAGATGAAGGTCCCGGTATTCCTCCATGTCGAGGTAGATGAACTTGGGCGTCTCGGAACCGTCGGGGCGCCGGAAGCGCAGATGCGCCGCGTTGCGGTAAAGGATCTCCAGCCGGTCGCACAGCACTTGGAGGGTATGCTCGCGAGCCAGTGCCGAGATCTGAGAGTAAAGCGTGGAGATCTTGACGGACAGCACCTCGACTTCGGGAAGCTGCAGCGCGGCTAGATACTTCTCCAGGCGATGCGTGGCTTCCTCCTCGCCCAGCAACGATTCACCGAGGAAGTTCAGGTTCATCCGCACGCCGTCGCGATAGCGAGCACCCAGATGTTCCTGGAGCAGATCTGTTTCAGCCGGCAGCACGACGTTGGCCGTCTCGTGCTGCATGTGCTCCTTCACGAGCGGCACGGATACACCGGGCAACCAGCCGCCAAAGGTTTGGAACCCGCGGAGCAGGGCGCGATCGAGCGGGCTAAAGAAACGGGGCACGCCCTGCACATCGAGAATATGAGTCAGATGCTCCGCGGTGCGGCTCTCGGCTCGACATCGGAACGCCTGGTCCGTCAATTGCACGAGCGTCACCTTGTCCGCTGCGGTCTGGAGCATTCGATCCAGCTCGGCCTGCTGGCGCCGCTCCGCCGGGGATTGCAGCGCCGTCGCCCGTTCCTGGAGCGCGCGCGCCAGCGCCACGGCGTGTTCAACGAGATCGTGGTGTGAAGCGGTTTGGTTCATCGTTGAGCAGCTTTTCGCAAGTCAGGGGTGAATGGGTCGCCCTCAGCTCAGCCAGTCGAGAACAACCTTTCCAGACTGGCCGCTGAGCATCGCCTGGAATCCATTCTCGAAATCCGAGTAGTGAAAGCGATGCGTGATGACGGGGCGGATGTCGAGCCCGCTTTCGAGCATCACGGTCATCTTGTACCAGGTCTCATACATCTCGCGTCCGTAAATGCCTTTTATCGTGAGCATGTTGAAGACGACCTTGTTCCAGTCGATGGCGATCTGCTCGGACGGAATCCCGAGCATCGCGATCTTACCGCCGTGGCACATGTTGTCGATCATGTCGCGGAACGCCGCGGGATTGCCGGACATCTCCAACCCCACGTCGAACCCTTCCTTCATCCCGAGTTCCTTCTGCACGGCGGCGAGTGATGTCTTCGAGACATTCACTGCCACGGAGGCGCCCATCTTCTTTGCGAGTTCGAGGCGGTAATCGTTCACGTCGGTGATGACGATGAAGCGTGCGCCGGCGTGCTTGGCAATGGCGGCGGCCATGATGCCGATCGGTCCGGCGCCGGTGATGAGCACGTCCTCACCAAGCAAGTCGAACGACAGCGCGGTGTGAACCGCGTTGCCGAACGGATCGAAAATGGCGGCGACATCACGATCGATGTTCGGCTGGTGATGCCAAACATTGGTCATCGGGACGGAGATGTATTCGGCGAACGCGCCGGCGCGATTGACCCCGATGCCCTTGGTGTCGGCGCACAGATGCCGGCGTCCCGCGAGGCAGTTGCGGCAACGGCCGCAGACGACGTGGCCCTCGGCGCTGACGATGTCGCCGGGCTTGAAGTCGTTCACGTTCGAGCCGATCTCGACAATCTCGCCCACGAACTCGTGTCCGACGGCCATCGGTACCGGAATCGTCTTCTGCGCCCAGGCATCCCATTTGTAGATGTGCAGGTCGGTGCCGCAGATGCCGGTCTTGTGGACACGAATCAGCACGTCATTGATGCCAGCCGTCGGAACGGGGATCTCCTCCAGCCACAGGCCGGGTTTCGCGTGGGATTTGACGAGGGCTTTCATGGTCTTCATGGGTTCGTGACTGGCGAAACGGGGTTGGATACGGACGCGGTGACGTCTGACAAACGCGTGTGGAATCCCGGCTTGCCATTGGCGGCGGGGCCTTGCAGGGTGTCCAGTATGTCGGATGCCATGTGCGGTATAGTAGATTCAGGCGTCCGGTATGCAAGAACAGATTCCAGTATACAGGAAGTGGTGCCATGACGACCAAACGTAAACCCAGCGAGAAGAAGACAGCCTCCGCGCCGACGGAAGCCATCAACCGCCACCTTGGCGCCCGTGTGAAACAGTTACGATCCGGTCGCGGCTGGTCACTGGAAGGGCTGGCCAATGCCAGCGGCGTGAGCCGATCGATGCTCAGCCAGATCGAGCGGGAGCAGGCGAATCCCACCCTCGCGGTGACGCTGCGGATCGCGCAGGCATTTGGAATGACGCTGGGCGAGTTGCTGGAGGTGCCGGGCGCGAGCTCCGCCGTGACAGTGATTCGCGCCAACGATCATGCCTTTCATTATCGCTCCGACAAGTTCTCGCGTGTCCGGACCTTGAGTCCGCTGAACCTCGAGAAGGATGTCGAGTTCTATGAAGTGCAGCTTCAGCCGGGCGGAGCGTTGCGGAGCTCGGCGCACTTTGAAGGAACTCGCGAGTTCCTCACCGTGCAAAAAGGCCAGGTAAGAGTGGAGTCGGCGACCGACGCCGAGGAGCTCGGCCCCGGAGATTCAGCGACGTATCGTGCCGACGTTCCGCACGCGATTATCAATCTCGGGAAGGGCGAGGCGCTGGTCTTCCTCGTCGATATCTACCGCTGATTACGGCTGCTTTGCCTGGGCGTTGCTGCTGGTGTTGGAAGCCTGCGCTTGCAGCCGGCGTTGAATGGCCTGCAGTGGATTGGCAGGCGTGAAGCGAGGATCGGTGTAACGGGCAACATCGCGCAAGGCGATGACCTTGTAGCCCTCGGCGTGCAGCCACGCCATGTATTCCTCGAAACGTTCCTTGGGCGTGTTAACCCATGGATGCTCGTGGTCGGGCACGCCGTGGAACTGGAGCACGGCGATGCGGCCGTTGCGCGCCATGGCGGTCGCCTGCTTGAGATTCTCCAGCGTCCAGTTTGGGCGGGCGTCGCCGGCTGTGGGGATGAGCAGGGGATGATCGGCGCCCGGTTCGTAAGCCACGCCGCCGCCCTTCTGATACGGAACCTCCGGTTCTCCGCCCCGTCGCGCGAAGCGAATGCCAGCGGTCTGCAAGACGGGCAGGGCATTCGTATGAAACGCATTTCCCGGCCACGCGAAGGTAACAGGCGTCGGGATGCCATGCTCGCGACAACGATCGTTGATGGCGTCGAGTTGTTCCTTCAATCGAACAGTATTGTGAATGTTGATGCCGAGGTGATCGCGGGTGTGATTGCCGATCTCGAATCCGTCGCGATGCAGTTCGGCGATCTGTTCCCACGTCATGTAATCCTTCTTGTTCGTGCGGAAGCTGAAGCCTTCCGTGATGAAGAAGGTCGCACCGAAGCCGTAACGCTTCAGCAGCGGTCGCGCGACGGTGTAATGCGATGCGACGGAGTCATCGAAGGTGAGGACGATGACCTTGTCGGGAACCGGCTCGGTGGCGGTCGCGAAAAGGGGAACGAAGGCAACGAGAATGAGAACGTACCAACAGACCGTTGCGAGAAGCCGGCGCCAGCGCTTGTTCATGTGGATTCGAGCGTCGGCACTTAAAGGTCGGTATTCGCTTCCTGCAAATCGAGTTCCTTAATCCACGCGTTGCGATAACGCACGTCGTGGCCTTCGGCCTGGAGCTTCAATCCTTGCGGCGTGTCGGTAATGCCCTTGCCGCCGTCGTTTCCGCCATCAACGCCGGAGTTGGGTCCACCCCACACCTGATTGATTGGGAAGTTCTCGTGAACCTTCTTTCCGTTGAAATACATCGTCACGATGGCCTTCTCCGTTCGCTTTCCGTCGGTGAAGCGCGCGGCACGGAACACGATGTCGTAAGAGTTCCACTGCTTCAGGCCATTGAACGCGTGGTAGGGTGATTCGCTTTCGTTGATCACCGCGCCCATGCCATGCTTGGTCTTGTCGCCTTCCTGAATCTGAATCTCGTAGCGGTTCTGCAAATACACGCCGCTGTTGCCGCGCGGGTTCATCACGCAGAACTCGATGTGCAGCCGGAAGTCACGATACGCCTTCTTGGTCACGATGTCCGCCGCGCCGTATTTGCCACCCGCAGCGGCCGGGTCGTCCGTCATCACGCAGGTGCCCTTGTCCACCGGGTCATCGACAATCTTCCACTTGATTGGCAGAGAGGAGGCGAAGCGCGGTCCCTGCCAATAGGTCCACTTCGCATCCAACATTTCACGCGAGCCATCGATAATCATTTCGGCACCCGGCTCAGGCTTGGCCCCCACGCCGATGTGTTTGTCGGCGGCGTGTAATGCGCCGGTAGCGAGAGTAGTGATGGCGGAGGCTAGGAGAAGGATCGTGCGCGTGTTCATAGTGGTGTTGATTTGCTGAGACTCTGCCGCAAATCCCGGCGCGCTGTAAACCCTCGCGTGCGGATGATTATTTCATCTCCGCCCATGCAGGAGCGGGTGCGGAGAATTCCACCCGTTGGCCGTGCAGCGGATGCTTGAAACCAATGCGCCAGGAATGCAGGCAGAGCGGCGCGGCGTCGGTGGAGAGCGTTTGCACGGCGCCTTTGACGCGGTTCGCCTGATAGACGGTGTCGCCGCAGATCGGCATTCCGAGATGCCAGAGATGGACCCGGATCTGGTTCGTGCGGCCCGTGAGCGGACGCGCCTCCAACAAGGTGGTGCCGTCGCGATTACGGCGAATCACGCGGAACTCGGTGCGCGCTGGCAAGCCGTCTTCGTGATCCACTTCGCGCGTGCCGATCTCGCCCGGTTCGGCGCTGATCGGCGCGTCGCAGGAGAACGCCTCTTCCGCCGGCGAGCCGTGGGCTTTCACGAGGTAGAACTTCGAGACTTCACCGCGAGCAAACTGCGGTTGCAGCATCGAGGCGAAGTGCCTCGTGCGGGTGACCAGGACGACACCAGTGGTGTTCGCGTCGAGGCGATGCGCCTGACGCGGGCGTTCCGGATGATACACCGCGTGGAGAATGTGCTGGAGCGTGTTGCGATTGTAACGGCCGGCCGCGTGCATCGGCAGCGGCGCGGGCTTGTGAATGACGATGAGCGCTTCGTCCTCGTGCAGGACGCGAATGTCCGCACTGACGTCGGGTTCCGTGACGTTGGGGAACTTGTGCAGATAACGTTCGCCCGCGCGCACGGTGTGGCTCGAGGCGATCGTTTCGTGGCGCGTGTTCAGCACGAGGCCGCGTTCGAATTCGCGTTCCCATTCCTCGCGCGGGACGTGGCGGACGACGCGGCAGAGCGCGTCGATGAGCGGTTGGCCGTCGCAGTCCTGCGGCACGTTGACGGGCAGAAAGTTTTCGTAAGGCACGCTGCCGGGCAGCGGTGTGGTGACGCGGCGAATGGCTTCGTGGCGTTCCGCAATCGTCTGCGCCATGCGCTGCTCGGGCGTCTTGAAACAGTGCGGACAGGATTTACCGGCGACGTAGCGCGGATTGGCTTGTTCCTCCGCCGTGAGCGGCGTGAGGCACGCGAAGCACTGCGTGGACTCCGTCTCGTGCAGAGACGGATCGACGCCGACGCGTTGATCGAACACGAAACACTCGCCGTCGTAGTGCGCGCCGCCGCAGTCCTCGAAGTACTTCAGGATGCCGCCTTCGAGCTGGAAGATGTTCTTGAAGCCCTCGCGTTCCATGAACGGCCCGGCCTTCTCGCAACGGATGCCGCCGGTGCAAAACATCACGATGGGCTGGTCCTTCATCTCCGGCGGGAGCTTGCGCACGGCGGCGGGGAAGTCGCGGAAATGGTCCACGCCAATCGGCAGCGCGTTGCGGAACGTGCCGAGCTTCACCTCGTAATCATTGCGTGTGTCGAGCAGCACGACCGGCTTGCCGTCGTCGAGCCACTCCTTGAGTTTGCGCGGCGGCAGCTTGGGCGAGGTCTGGCGTCCGGGATCGATGCCGTCCACGCCGAACGCGATGATCTCCTTCTTCAACCGCACGAGCATGCGATTGAACGGCTGATGGTCGCTCTCGCTGAACTTCACCTCGAAGTTCGCCATCCCCGGCAGCGACCGCAGTTCGGCGAGCAGCAGATCGATCTTCTCACGTGCGCCGGCGACGAACAGGTTGATGCCTTCCGGGCTGAGCAGAATCGTGCCGCGCAGCTGCCATTCCTTGCAGAGCTTGAGCAGGCGTCCGCGCAACGGACCGAGGTCCGCGAGCGGAACGAACTTGTAGGCGGCGATGTTGGTGAACGTGGCCATTCGAGGACGGGACGATAGCGCGGCCCACCCGGCGCAAACAAGCTTCCGGTGCCGGCGACGTTTCGCTACGGTCGGCGCCTTGCAAACTCGTTTGCCAAATCATTACGCGACGCTGGGCCTGCATGCGAAATGCACGCCGGAGCAGATTCGTGACGCCTACCGAATTCTCGCGAAGAAGTTTCATCCCGACCTGAATCCCGGCTCCATCTCGGCGGTTCGGAAAACCCAGGAGCTGAACGAAGCCTACGAAATCCTGAGCGATCCAGAACGGCGTCGAGCCTACGACGAGTCGCTCGCCGCTGGCGAAAAGCCAAAGACGACAGCACACGCCGGGAAGGTTCAAAAGAATGTTTCGCAGGACGTGGCGCTGCGGATTGAGGAGTTCTTCCGCGGAACGACGTTGGAGGTGCGCGTGAATGATCCCGGCAATCCGGACGGACCGGAAACTTACTCGCTGGAGGTGCCGCCGGAGACGGCGCCGGGCACACGGTTTCGAATCCGACGCGAAGGTCACTTAAGCGGCGGGCAGGTGGTGGTTCGCGTCACGGCGCGGGCGGACTTTCGCTTCAAAGTGCGTGGCTCGGACTTGCGCTGCGATCTGCGAATCAACGCCAAGCGCGCGGCTTCTGGCGGCAGCGAGTCGGTCCGGGGAGCGCTTGGCGGTTTCGTGCGCGTGCCGATTCCGGCGAACGTGGCGCGCGGTGAAGAATTGCGAATCGAAGGCGAGGGTTTGCCGAAGTCACGCGGTGGACGCGGCGATTTGCTGGTGCGGATCATGTACACGCCGGACGTGCGGATTACGCGGCTGCGACGGTAGCGTGCTGGCGGCAGCACGTTGCCTACGCGGCCAGTTTTCTTAATCGGAGCGCGGCCTTCACGCCCTTCTTGGCCGGGTGGCGGACGGCGTGGCGAATCAGCCACTTGCGGTCCGTGGATGCACCTTCCACCCAGCGTTCGCAGATTTCAAAGGCCAGTTCCGGATGATCCTTCGCGATATCGCCGAGGTGGTTCGCCACGCTACGGCGCACATACAAGTCAGGATCGTCCTTGAGGGTTTCGAGGATGGGCAGCACCGGACGCGGGTCTTTGATGAAGGCAGGAATCCGTATGGCCCAAGGCAGGCGAGGTCGTGCGCCTTCCGAGCAGAGGCGGCGGACATGCGGGTCGGGATCGCGCGTCCACTCCAGAAGGCGGGCGAGAGTTCGGTCCTGCCAGCGAATCAGGAACGGTCGCATCGAGAACTCCGCGCTGAAACGGCGCGTGAGTTCGTATTGCGCGCGCATGGAGGTTTCGAAGGGATCTTTTCCGCTGTTGTGTTCGGCATCGAGACCGTACGTCGCCACGAAGCTGACGTGCGGGAGGTAGAAAAAGACGGCGAGACCGAGTTCATCCGTGCGGGTGTTGGCTGGAGTGAGCGAACGGATGAGAATCTCAATCGCGTCGTCGTAGCGCGTCGGCAGATGCGTGCGTAACGCCTTTGCGAGATGCTGGCCGCGTTGGAGAATGGCCAGCGGCTTCAATCCGTCGGTGGCCGTTACGCGGAAAGCGTCGCCGTCGAACTTCGGATGAACCAGGGCGATGTTATGCACGAGACAATCGATGGCCTCGCAGTCCAGCAGGTCGGCGAGCGAACTGCCTTTCTGAATGGACCGCGGCGCGGAGGGCAGGCGCGGCGCGGCGGCCGCGGGCGATGATTGTTGCGAGCGAGTTTGCTTCATGCGCGGCCCCGAGCCTGCCGCAAGAGCAAACGACTGGGAAGTCTGCGACGTCCGATTTGTTCAACTGACAGCTGAGAGTCGTGTGCGCCAGTCGGTGGCGTGTTTTTGGATTTCCTTCCGCTGGGCGGGAGAGAGGCGGGCGAGGTTTCTTAGCTGCATGCTCATGCGCTGGTTCTTCGAGAGGAAGGTCTCGTGGCGCAGGAGGAAATCCCAATACAACGTCGTGAACGGACATGCGCGTTCGCCGGTGGCCTTCGCGGGATCGTAGCGACAGCCCGTGCAGTAATTGCTCATGCGCTGGATGTATTTTCCGCTGGCGACGTAGGGCTTGCTCGCCATCAGGCCACCGTCACCGTGCTGGGACATGCCGAGCGTGTTCGGCAGTTCGACCCATTCGATCGCGTCGACGTAGACGGCGAGATACCATTCGTGAACGAGCCGGGGATTGACACCGACCAGCAGCGCGAAGAGGCCGGTGACCATCAGTCGCTGGATGTGATGGGCGTAGCCATAGTCGAGTGTCTGGCGAATCGATTCGCGGAGACACTGTAGATCGGTGTGGCCGGTCCAATAGAAACGGGGCAGGGGTTCGGTGGCGTTCAGCGCGTTTCGTTCGAGGTAGCCCGGCATGAAGTGCCAGTAGATCCCGCGCACGTATTCTCGCCAGCCGAGAATCTGCCGGATGAATCCTTCGGCGCTGGCGAGCGGTACGCGGCCGGATCGATAAGCCTGTTCGGCGGCGGCGATGACCTCGCGTGGATCGAGGAGCTTGAGATTCATGGCGGCGCTCAAGCGCGAGTGATACAGATACGGTCGCGCCATCAGTTCGCCATCAGCGCTCCACATCGCGTCCTGATAGCGACCGAAGTTCGGCAGCCGATGCTCGATGAAGTCATGAAATGCTTCCCTCGCCTGGGCGGGAGTGAGCGGCCAATCGAAGTGGGTGAGTTGCCCGGGATGCTTCGGGAAGTGTGTTTGGACAAGCGCCAGGACTTCGCGCGTGATGTCATCCGGCGGAAATGAAGCGGGCGAAGTTACGTCACCGGGTCCAGATTTTCCGAAGCTCTCGCGGTTGTCGGCATCAAAGTTCCAAGCGCCGCCCTCGGGTTCCGTCCCGTTCATCAACACGCCGGTCTTGCGCCGCATTTCGCGGTAGAAAAACTCCATGCGCAGTTGCTTGCGGCCTTTGACGTGAGCGGCGAACTCGGCGCGGGAACAAAGAAAGTGTCGGTCCTCCCGGAACTCGATCTCTCGCTTCATTTTTCCGGCGGCCCGTTGCAACTCCTCGCGCACGCTCCATTCGCCGGGTTCCACGCAGACGATTTCATTCGGCTGGTGTTCGACGATCGCGTGTTGCAGTTCCGCAACCAGCGAACCGCGATTGGCCGGATCGTCGAGTTGACGGTAGTGGACCGTGTATCCGCGCCGGTGAAGGTGTTCGCGGAAGTGACGCATGGCGGCGAGAAACATCGCGATGCGTGGTTTGCTGGACCAGACGCGGGTGGACTCGCCGCTGACTTCAGCCATCCAGACGGCGTCGGTCTCCGGATTGAAGTCATCGAACGCCGACGATTGGTCGTCGAGTTGATCGCCGAGGACGAGCACGAGCCGGCGCAGTTTGTTCTTCCGCATTACGGGCAAGGATGTGCGGCGAGCGCAGCGGGTCAAGGGACGTTGAGCGAAGTGCGCGATTGTATCGAGCGAAGGCTTCGGGCTAGGCTGGCCCTTTATGAGCAAACCTGCCTGTCCAATGTGTGAGATGACCGAAGTGCTGGAGCACGCGGAACGCTATGAATGCGTCACGTGTGGTCACGAATGGGAACGTGCCGCCGCTGCCGATGCGCCGGCCGGTCCACGCGTGGTCAAGGATGCTCATGGAAATGTTCTCGCCGACGGCGACTGCGTCATCCTGATCAAGGACTTGAAGCTGGGCGGTTCGCAGGTGCTCAAGGGTGGCTCGAAGTCGAAGCCGATTCGACTCGGCGATGGCGATCACGAGATCTCGTGCAAGGTGGACGGCATCGCCGTCGGCCTGAAGGCGTGTTTCGTGAAGAAGGCGTGACGCCGACTAGCGCTTGCCGCGTGGCGGTTGATCGCCCGGCGACCAGGATTGGTGCTCGAGCAATTCGACACCGGGATTCAGGAAACGGATGCGGCGCGCTTTGTAGAGTTTTCCAAGCGCCTGCTTGAAGGCCTTCTTGCTGACGCCGAACTTCTGTCGGATCGCTTCGGGCGAGCTGTCGTCGTCGAACGCAAACTTCCCCTGATTCTCCTGCAAAGCCTGCAGGATCTTGTCGCTCAGCGTGGTCACGCGACCGTAGCCCGCGGCGTCGAGGCTGAGATCGATTTGGCCATTCGGCCGGACCTTGCGGACGAATCCCTTCAATCGTTGCCCAATCTGGAGTGGCGTCGGGATATTGTCGCGGAAGAGCAAGCCCACGTGCTGGTCCTCGACGATGGCTGGGTAGCCCAGGGGCGTCGCGTCGGTGATCAGCAAGTTGACGGGTTCGTTTGGACGATACGGCGGCGGTTCCTGGCTGAGGTGACGCTTCAATCGCGTGGTGGCTACGATGCGCCGGCTCTTTGGATCGAGCACCACATGGACGACCACACGTTGACCGACGCGAACCGGCCGCTCTTGTTCGCGGAACGGGAGCAAAAGATCCTTCGTCAATCCCCAGTCGAGAAATGCGCCGGCGCGTTCGTGGACGCCAACGACTTTCAGGCAGGCGAAATCGCCCACGGTTGCGAGCGGAACTTCGGTGGTGGCGACGAGGCGATCTTCGGAGTCGAGATACAAGAAGACTTCGATCTTCTCCTTGGGCTTGATGGTCGGCGGGATGTAACGCTTCGGCAGAAGAATCTCACCGAGCTCGCCCGCATCGAGGTAGAGCCCCGGAGCGGATTCACGGACGATCGAGAGGAGATTGCGTTTGCCGAGTATTGCCATCGCGACGGGAGCGTAAGCGGAGCGCGCGGACAGCGGGAGAAAAATCCGCGCGGACTGGCTGTGGGGAGATCAGTTGGAGGATCCGGCACCCACCTTCAAACGGCCTTCGTCCAAATCGATAAACTCAAACATCGTTTGCACGGTGCCAGGCGGGAGACCCAGTTCCGCGAGGCGTTCGTTCAATCGCTGCGTGCCGGCATCGCGGCAGCCGCGCTTGGCCATGAAGGCGTTCCAGATTTCGATCTCGTCATCGCCCGGCTTTCGACCATGAGCGAAGGCCCACTCCAGCAACTCGGCGTCGTTCTTGTCGCCCTTGAGTGTCTCCGCTTCGAGAGCCGCGTAGTCGACGCGGAGAAACCGGCAGCAGCGCGCATCGAAGGTCACATTATTCGGTGTGCCTCGCATCGACTGCCAGCCTTCGGGAAGTTTCCCCGCGGCGGCGAGACGCATCTTGTCGAGCATGCGACCGAAGTAAACGAGGCCGTTGACCTGATCGAACGGGCTGCGGAGTCCGGGAATAATGGTCGGGTAGGATTGCGCTATGGCGGGAACTAAATCACTCCAGTGAGGCACGCGCAAGTCGTGTGCGGCTCGACGAGACCAGGACGGGTGTTCAGTTGTGGAGCGGATTGACCAACCCGCCGGCCAGCGTGAAGCGCGCGATGTCTGCTTCGCCGCGGACGCCGGGAAGCAGCATCAACATCCCTGTGTCTACCTGCTCAAAATAGAAAAACAGAACGATACGTTCACCGGCCCGGGCGTTTCCGTGAACGAAACGGTGCGCGCGCAGATAGGAGACCAGCGTGCCGTCGAGCGGCACTCCGTCTCCGACGGCTTTCGCGACGACTCGAGTCAACACGGCGACCAAGTGCGGCATTTGTTCCGGATCGGATGTGCGCACGAACGCATTGTCACCGGCAAATTCCTCGAGAAAATAGCTCATCGCGGTCTCGTATGAGGTCGGATGCAGCATTCGTTCGCGAAGCACGTCGAGGTGGTGTGGGAAGTTCTGGGAAGCGGAGTTCATTCGCGATGGAGGGATTCAGCCGAAGGCATCGCCTCCACGCAAGCCTTCGAATCGGAGGGTGGTCTTGGAAGATTTGCGATAATTGTCCTGACGTCGCCGCCTCATTCGTCGTAAGGATGAAAAGCATAGCGACTATGACAACCAGCAATTCCAACACCGTGCGACTTCACCGCGTGCTTCGCGCCAAGCCGGAGCGCGTTTACCGCGCCTTCATCGATCCGGACGCGATGGTGAAGTGGCTTCCGCCGCATGGATTCACCGGCAAGGTGCATCATCTGGACGCGAAGGTCGGCGGCACGTTCAAGATGTCCTTCACCAACTTCAACACGACCAAGAGCCATTCCTTCGGCGGCACGTATCTGGACATGAAGCCGGGCGAACTCCTCCGCTACACGGACAAGTTCGATGATCCGAATCTGCCGGGCACGATGATCACCACAGTGAGCCTCAAGCCGGTGATGTGCGGGACAGAAGTGAACATTACCCAGGAAGGCATTCCAGCGATGATCCCCGTCGAGTTCTGTTACCTCGGCTGGCAGGAATCGCTCACGCTTTTGAACTACTTGGTCGAGCCTGAGATTCCGGATCAACCTTGAGTCAGTTGCGAAGGTTCGGGGTGGATGCCGTTGCGCTGACGATCCTCACAGCGTGCCAGCTTCGAGTTGCTCCAGATAGATGAACTCCGGGGCCTTCACGCCGGCTTCCCGACGTATCTGGACCAGTCGGGGTGATTCGAAGAAGGCTCTCGCGTCCGCGATGGAAGTCCACGCCGAGAAGTGGACGATCTTGTTCACGTCGGTCTCGTACTTCAGAACCTGATATGAGCGCTCGCCCGCGTCCCTGCGAATCCCGGCCGCCGCATCGAACACTCTCTTCCATGCGGGATAGTCGGCGACTTCGTGAATGATTAGCACGTATTGCATAAAGGCCGCGGCAGTCTATTCGGGAAGCTTTGGAGCGCCACGCAATTCACGTAGGCAGGAAGTGGGGCTGGACGCCGGCGCGTGTAGTGGAATTGACGCCCTGTTTCGGCGTTCGGCGCGGGATGCCGAAAATAAAAGACGTTAAACATTGCTATGCTGAGGCTGCGCACCGACGATCGAGCATGAGCAATAGTCTCCAACAACACGGCTTCAAGGAAATCTACAAGCAGCTTCGCTTCAGCATGAAGAAAAACGGCTTGGACACCGTTGAAGTCCTCGTCACCCGTCGCGCGAAGAAATACAAGTTCGCCTTCACCGGTTCTCCTGAGCAAGTGACGCAAGCGGAACAGATCCTCGCGGCCTGGACCTGATCCTCGCCGGCGCGAGTAACGCTCGGTAGCGACCGCAAGCTTCAGCAGCTTTTCGGCGGCCATTCCGCGCCCGCGAGTTCCTTCGGCAACTGCGTCGGGTCCGTCGGGTAGATGAGCGAGAGGTCCATCTTGGACTGAGAGCCTTGCAGAAACTCCATCTCCTCAGGCGCGCCGATGATGAGCCAGAGCACTTCGCTGTCGGTGTCATTGAACACCTGCCGCAACCGATCCGGGCCGACCAGCACGCCGCCATACTTTGGCACCGTCAAAGTCTCCTCGCCCACGCGCATCCGGCCGGTGCCTTCCAGCACGAAATAGAATTCCTCCGCGCGGATGTGTTTGTGCAGCGTGTTCGCGCTCTTCGGTGGCAACCGCCAGAGCCGCGCGCCCATGTTCTCGCTCCCTGTGCGCTCCAGAAAATCCGCGTTCGGGATCTTCATCAGATTGGAGGGACGCCAGTGTAGGTCGTCCGGCGTGATGAGTTTGTAGCCTTGGAACGTTTTCATAAATTTGTGCGGCAGGGCGGTGTGCGGCCGCTTCGCCCAAACTAGACCTCCAGCACGCCACGGAATCCTCTGGCGGCATAGTACGACTGCGCGCCGTTGCAACCGATGAAGACGCGACCGTAACTCCGGCCGCCCCAGAGCGCGCCGCCCTGCTCGCGAAAATCCGCCGGGGTGGCGATCCAGCTCGACGTCTTCGTGTCGAACTCGCCCAGCTTTTGCAGCGCGAGGTATTCCTCCTCCGTCAACAGCGCGATGCCCATCTCCGTCGCCAAATCCATCGCCGTGGTTTTGGGTCGTGCCTCTTTCCGCGACAACCAGCCTTCGCGGTCGTAACAAACGCTGCGCCGGCCGGTCGGACTTTCCGGCGCGCAATCCATGAAAACGAATTCGCCCGACTTGACCCCCACCACATCCGGTTCGCCGCCGGTGCGTTCCATTTCCGCGAGCGACCACAGCTTGTCCGTCCCGCAGCCGCGGGACTCCAAGCGCGCCTGCACCTTGGCCCACACCAAACCTGGGTGACGGGCCTTGTTCGCGTCAAACCGGGCTTTCAACGCGGCCAGCAACTCGTCGCGTTGTTTGGGGGGACAATTCTTTTTCATCTTAACGCCTTTCATCAATTTGTCGGCGGAAACATTTTTCAAAACTTGCGTTCAAGTGCAGGTTCGTTCGACTCCAAAAAGACAATCAAATCAGCAAAGACATCCGAAGCGGGCTTTCCACCCGAGACGCGCAGCACAAGCGGGTCAATTTCAACCTTGTGTAAAGTGCCCCTGCGCGGATTGAAGATTCGAATTCCTTCCACCGCCTTGAGCCCACATTTGCATCCAAGGCAGCATAAACAATTAGCTGTCGGAGGTTCTGCCCCGATGGCTTTCGGGTCGTTGTCTTGACTTCGACAAGACAGTCACCAATAGAAATGTCCCCCTCGCACGCATCAAGAAAGCCTGCGCCCGGAATGCGTGGACAGAATTCTATGTGGCTTTCCTCTGAAAAGGACCCGAACAAAGAAGGATACCTATGGCAAAGTCTGAGCCCTTCGTTCTTCTCTTCTGGCGACAAAAGCACAATTTCCGCGGGTTGGCCACCCTCGTAGCGATGAATCAACTCAAGCGCTTGACTCTCGGCCTTTGAAATCAATGAAGCTTGCTCTCCAATCGCTTCGAACGAAACGTTTTCTTGATGTGCAAGCCGAGCCAATCGAAATGCAAATTCGGCAATTACGTCAACCCTGTCGACTCGATCTGGAATTGAGAGACTTCCTAAAAGACGACCAGACTCTGTGAGCGATGTCGCTACGAAACGCGGAGTTAGTAAGGGCAGCAATTCCTGCCAGAATGCTTCAAACGAACGCGCAAAGATACGCTCGGAAATCATACCGGCACGCTCTTGTTTGATTGAAACCTATTTGAGAACCAATCCCGAATATACACTTCAGGACTCTGCCAAGTGGGCTTGGTGTAATCTCTCCAATATCGTCCCTCGTCTCCCAAAAAATACGATGCCAGCAGGAATCCGCGCCGCTCAAAAATAGACATCGCCCCGTATTTGTTCTTTACGTCGGAAAGCCAATAGAAGCAGTTCCATCTCGCCATCGTTAAAATTATGGTTCGGCGAATTAACGGATTGGCCGTTTCATCATAAAGCTTAACCAATAATTCCTCCTTCCGCTGCGTTTGATTCCCAGCCAAAGCCTGGAGGTAGTAAGCGAGATTTACCTCAACCGACAAGAGCGGTGACTGCTGCGTGTAAAGGTCGCAAAGAATTCCGTCGACCAGCTTTTGAAACTCTGGGCTACATTTCGGGTAAATGTCCCTGACTATGCGCATGACGGTCACAAAAACAGGTGCGAGTGTCATCAAATTGTCACCGTCTAGAAGCATCTTGATTGCTTCTTCCTGCTGATTCTGTTTTAGCACTGAAATCGCTTGGATGGCCTGCTTTGAAACGGCTGAATCAATTGTAGTCTTTGCAATTTCTCGGCCGAGAATTCCGATAATATCGATTTGCCCAACCGCATCCTTCAACTCCTCATAATCCTCAACAGCTGTTGGAGAGTATGGATCAAAGCGGATAGAAATATTTAGCAACTTCTGTTCTTCAGTAGCCAGCTTGTCTGTGGCTTCGGCTGGATCGAGAATCTGCGCGGTATGCCGAAATTCCTCAGCAGAAATGATGCGCGTTTTCTTTTTCTGCAATACCAGCCCTTCATTTGCCAATTTCTCTGACAAGAAAACCAAAGTTCGATATGCCTCCGCCTTGTCGGCACAGAAAATCGCGAAATCATCTGCATACCGGCAGAACTTAATACCTTTGCGGACAAGCAACGTATCAACGCCATTTAAGCCTAACTCTGCAAGTATACGAGACGCTGGTCCTCCAATCGGCAGACCGTATGAGACATTCTTTGAAAACGAGCCAAGTAATGCCATTATTCGTTTCGGTAAGTCCCCCGGAGATGGCAGACGGTGAAGCGCATTCTCGATTCGATGATGGTAAATTCGGGGATAAAAATCAGAAATGTCCGTCTGAACAACTACCGGGAATGATTTGCTTAGCTCCAAACACCGCTTCCGAAAGTCAATCCAAGTGCTGTCTTTAAACAACTTGGCTTCGCTGTTTTGCCATGAAAAACGATACGAGAAGACCGCACCTGCCGACTCGGGCAACCGCTGAGCTTCGATCTGGTCTGCAATGCTTATTACCAGAGCCAGATAGTAAGCATTCCAAAATGGATCAATCAGCGTTGCCCACCTGAAGCCCGTATAGCCGACTTGAGCCAAAGTCGGAATTGTCTGCGGCGGATAAGTTGATATCCAGTTTGGGAAATCTTTGTGAATTGCCTCCAGGATTGCGCGCGCTTCCACAGGCTTGTCGCTGAAAGCAAGATTCTCAAACGGGAATGGAAAGATATCGGTGTCACCGTGCAATGCGACGTTTCGCAAAGCTGCATCTATCGCGTCTTCCATTTTCATTGGCATCATTACTCCAAAGCTTCACACCTTGCTGTAAACCTCCGCGCCCTTTTCCACGAACTCCTTCGACTTTTCTTCCATCCCCTTCTTCAGCGCCTCTTCCTCGGCGATGCCTTGTTCGGCGGCGTATTTGCGGACGTCTTCGGTGATCTTCATCGAGCAGAAGTGCGGGCCGCACATGGAGCAGAAGTGCGCGGTCTTTGCGCCTTCCTGCGGCAGCGTTTCGTCGTGGAATTCGCGCGCGGTGACGGGGTCGAGGCTGAGGTTGAATTGATCTTCCCAGCGGAATTCAAAGCGCGCCTTGCTCAACGCGTTGTCGCGGTATTGCGCGCCGGGATGGCCTTTGGCGAGGTCGGCGGCGTGCGCGGCGATCTTGTAGGCGATGACGCCGTCTTTCACGTCCTTCTTGTTCGGCAGGCCGAGGTGTTCCTTGGGCGTGACGTAGCAGAGCATCGCGCAGCCATACCAGCCGATCATCGCCGCGCCGATGCCGCTGGTGATGTGGTCGTAGCCGGGCGCGATGTCGGTGGTGAGCGGCCCGAGCGTGTAGAACGGCGCTTCGCCGCACCACTCGAGTTGCTTGGCCATGTTTTCCTCGATCATGTGCATGGGCACGTGGCCCGGGCCTTCGTTCATGACTTGCACGCCTTTGGCCCACGCGCGCCGGGTGAGTTCGCCCTGCACTTCGAGTTCGCCGAATTGCGCCTGGTCGTTGGCGTCGGCAATCGAGCCGGGACGCAGGCCGTCGCCGATGCTGAACGCGACGTCGTAGGCGGCCATGATGTCGCAGATGTCGTCCCAGTGGGTGTAGAGGAAATTCTCTTGGTGATGCGCGAGACACCATTTGGCCATGATGCTGCCGCCGCGCGAGACGATGCCGGTCATGCGGTTCGCGGTGAGCGGCACGAAGCGCAGCAACACGCCGGCGTGAATGGTGAAGTAATCCACGCCTTGCTCGGCTTGTTCGATGAGGGTGTCGCGGAAGAGTTCCCACGTGAGGTCCTCGGCTTTGCCGCCGACTTTTTCGAGCGCCTGATAAATCGGCACTGTGCCGATGGGCACGGGCGAGTTGCGGAGAATCCATTCGCGCGTGGCGTGGATGTTCTTGCCGGTGGAGAGGTCCATGACGGTGTCCGCGCCCCACTTGGTGGCCCAGCGCATCTTCTCGACTTCCTCCTCGATGCTCGACGCGACGGCGCTGTTGCCGATGTTGGCGTTGATCTTCACGAGGAAGTTGCGCCCGATGATCATCGGCTCGGACTCGGGGTGATTGATGTTGTTCGGGATGATGGCGCGGCCGGCGGCGACTTCATCGCGGACGAACTCGGGCGTGATCTGCGCGGGGATGCGCTGGGGGAAGCGGCGGAACACGCTCGGCGTGTATTCAGAAGGTTGAGAGTTGAGCTGAGAGTTGAGAGCTGCCGGCGTGCTGTTTGTTGAGGTCGTTGCGAACGATGTCCTTCGACATCTCGGCGATCTTCGCGCGGCCCATGTTCTCGCGGATGGCGATGAATTCCATCTCCGGCGTGATGATGCCGGCGCGGGCGTAGGCGAGTTGCGTGACGACTTTGCCGGCCTTGGCGCGGAGCGGACGACGGCGCTGCGAGGTGAGGCCGGGGAATTCCACGAGGCGATTCTTCTCCGCCTTGCTGGCGTATTCGGCGTGTTTGCCGGAGAGATAGCCGTCGTCCTGCGGCTTCACTTCGCGACCGTCAATCTCCTCGACGTCGCCGCGCTTCAGAATCCAGTCGCGACGCAGCGCAGGCAACCCTTGCTCGGACGTGCCGGTGAACGCGGGATCGCCCCACGGCCCGGAGCAATCATAGACGCGCACGGGATCGTTCGGCGTGACCGCGCCGGTGTAAGACTTCGTGTCGGTAACGGCGATCTCGCGCATCGGCACGCGAACATCAGGGTGAATTGCGCCAGCCACGAAAACTTTCTTGGAGGCGGGCAGTTGTTCGCTGCTGTGCGGTTCGAATGAGTCTTTGGTTGCGATCATAAATCTGTTGATAGTTGTGAGTTGCTGGTTGAGAGCCGTCAACTCGGGCGCTTCTGGGAATGCTGGGAGAAGATTGGTCCCAAGGTCTGTCTGCGGGGACTTCTACGCCAGCATTACCTGGATCAGTTTTTCGGGTCTTCGGCGTTCCGCGCCGAACTCTCAGCCTTCGTCGCCCCGCATCGCAGAGCGGCCGGTTGGCTCCCCATATAGTGGAGGCAGGCTAGGGTGGTGGGATCCTCACGTCAAGTGCGGCTCCGGCGCGAGTAGATGGTGTGGGGCGCAATCGTAAGCTCGAGTCTGCCTGCCTCCGCATCGTCGTTCGCCGCCCGGCGGAGACTCCCTCCTTCCTTCAGAGTCATTGGCGCGAGTGTCATCCGCGAGACGCGGTTCCCATCCGGGAATTATGCCTGACAACATCTCCGCATGGACGACAGCGGTTGTCGCTCTCTGTGCAATGCACTTGGATTCTTCGACTGTCTCGAAGACAGTGAGCTCGTGTTGCCAACGCAAAATGGGGCCGTGCGTCTGTTCCGATTTTCCGGAATCCAGGTCTATCTTCACTGGTCGTGGTTCGTGGTCGCGCTGATCGAATTCAATCTGCGCGGCGCCCAGTATTCGTCGCCGTTTTGGAACGTGGCCGAATACCTCGCGTTGTTCGTCATCGTATTGATGCACGAGTTCGGTCACGCGCTCGCGTGCCGTCAGACCGGCGGTCAGGCTGATCAGATCGTGCTGTGGCCGCTGGGCGGCGTGGCTTACGTGGCGCCGCCGCCGCGTCCCGCTGCGACCCTCTGGTCCATCGCAGCTGGACCGTTGGTGAACCTGATCCTCCTGCCGATCGCGCTCGTGGTTGCCATGGCCGCGGACGGGATCGGCCTCAAAGACTCGATGCCCAACCTGCGGCACTTCCTCTGGGCACTCGTGTATATCAACGCGGGATTGCTCGTCTTCAATCTGCTTCCGGTCTATCCGCTGGATGGCGGGCAAATCCTGCGTTCATTGCTGTGGTTCGCCATCGGACCGGCGCGCAGTCTGATCGTGGCCACGGTGATTGGTCTCGCGGGCGCGGCAACGCTGGCGGGCCTGGCGTTGTTTCAAGGTTCGATTTGGATCGGTGTGCTCGCCGCCTTCATGGGGATCAATTGCTGGCGCGCGCTGCAGCATGCACGGTTGTTGCGGCAGGTGGAACAGGCGCCAGCTTATCAGGGAGCCCGCTGCCCGAAGTGTCAGGCGCCGCCATTGATCGGAGCATTCTGGGCCTGCGGCTCGTGTCAAACCCGCTTCGACACCTTTGCCACGGGTGGTGTCTGCCCGAAGTGTCACCAGCAATTCCCGATAACCGCGTGCATCCAGTGTGGTGCGTCGCGTCCGATGTCCGAATGGCTCGGCCAGCCAGCACCGCCGGTGATCCATCCTCGTGGTACGGCGCAGTAACGAAGGCACTGCGTTGTGCGGGGGGGGGTCGCTGCCTCAATTCTTAACAGGCAGCACAAATCGAAGCTCGCGAGCTCGGCGCGATCCAGTGGCTCCCGGACTACGATTCACCAGGTGGCAACGAGACTTTCAGCTGGACTCACGGGATCGATCGACGCGAAGGCGGGCAAAGCCGAGAGATGGCCCGCGGTCATGGCGAAAGCCGGACGCGGAAAAACCGGTTGCTCGCGCCCAGCGAATCAGTAAAGCAGGTCGTGTTATTGGTCGCCGTAATGTTCCCGGAAAGGGCCGTCCAATTCGTCGAGGAGAGATCCAAACTGAACTCCACGCGATAAGTAACGTTTGAACTCGTAGGCCAACAGATCTGCAAGCCTCCCCCTTGGATCTGCACGCTTAACGTCGGCGTTACCTCCGGCGGAGGAATGACATTGGTGACACCGAGAAGGACGGAGGTGGGACTGTTGCTCAACTGCATGCTGACCACATTCGAAGGATATGAGAACTGGTTGAACACACCGGTCCGCGTTCCAGCGTTGAGCACGGTGAACGCATCGTTCAACGTCGGAGTGTAACCAGGGAGCAAATCCACACTCAGCACGCCATTGAGCGTGATTGTCGGTGATGCCTTGGATGAACGTCAGCGCGTTTCCGTTGAGCGCGTAGCCGCCGGCCGTGAAGGTCATGCTGTCCACCGTCAGTCCGGTCAGATCGTTGACCATTGATGTCGCATCGAGCGGGCCGACGGCAGGAAAGGTCAGGCTGTCGCCATTCTGCGGCACGCCGACGGGAAACCAATTGTCGGGATCGCTCCACAGCCCGCTGTCGTCGCCCGTCCACTGGCGGCTCGCCGCGTGCAACGGCTGGCCCGACCACAGGGCGGCCCCGGCGAGCAGCAAAAGAAGGGTGATGCGTCCCGCCAACCTACGAGCGCCCTTGAAGCCGATGCGGCAAATGCAATTCTTCATGATTTAGTTTTGTGTGCGGAGCGCGGACTACACCAGCGCTCCGGATTACTCCAGTTGGCGCTGTCACCAAGCGGGAGACGCGTTATCGCCCCTTCGCTGTTACTCCCGCTAAAGACGATGGCGAAGAGGATTGCCCGATGGTGAGCCACCCGGTTCATAACGTGTGAGCGAGCGATTCAGCATTCATCATTCGAGTCGGTGAGCAGCTTGAGGATGAGTCGGGAACTGATTCAGCCCTCGTTGAATCGATTGGCTATTCCACGCGCAGACGGAAGAAGGACGAGCCATTGGTCGTAGGGCGAGTGAACTGCAGGAGGCCGCCGGTTCCGGGCATCGCGTCCACACGCGTCCATCCCTGATCGTCGAGCGTGAGCTTGCGCTCGATGACGTAGGTCTGTCCGAGCAAGGTGCTAAAACGGAAGCCCACGGCCTCGGGCGTCGGCGGCAGAAGCGTCAGGGTGGGCGCAGGAATCGTGGCGGGAATCGAGCCGTAGCGCGCCTCTGCCGTCGTGCCGGTGGTGAGGGGGAAGGTGACAGAGTTGGCTCCCGCCGGCCGGAGCACGTTGTTGATTACCCAGCGGTCGAAGGATCGTCCGCCATACACAGCCGGAGCCTGAAGCGTCACCGTGGTGTTCGGAGGATACACCCGTCGGAAGTCGCCCTGGCCGTCGCGGCGGCCGCTGGCGTCCGGCACGCTCACGACGATGACGGGCTGGAGATCGTCCGTCACTTCCACGTCGAGGGTGCGCTGATTGAGGCTTTGATTGGCGAACTCATATTCCACCTCGAAGACCAGATGCTCGATGGGGAGGTCAATGCCATTGTCGGTGATGACTTCGCGGCGGATCAAAATCTCCGCATCCGCGGCAGGCCGGGAGAACAGCAGCATGTCTTCATCTGGACGATTGCCCAAAAGCAGGCGCAGAAGCGATTGAGCGGCGACACTGAGAACGCTGTTGTTGGTCGCGCGGTTAGGCACATCCAGCACCGCGTTCCAGGAAATGGGGCTAACGGTGCGGGTCTGGTAGTGGCGGAAAACAAAGTTGGAGCCGCCTCGCGACACTTGGGATTCCCCGAGATGGTTGAAGTCGAGGAACACCGCCGCATCGAGGCCGATGGACCCACCGACAGGACGGACGCGGATTTCGGTGACGCGCAGGTTTACGATGCGGATATCCTCCTGGGAACTGGGGAAACCAACGCGACGGGCGAGATTGAGCGTGAGTGCGTTGGTGGTGTTGAGCAGTTGCAGCTCTTCCGGGGTGAGCGTGCAGAAGCGCGGCAGCGCGCGTTCCGGCGCGTTGGCATTCAGCGTGGTCAACGCGAGGTCGGTGGTGTTGGCGAGGTCGGCGATGAAGAGGTTCTTCAAGCTCTCGAACTCCTGCTGGGTCAGGACATGCGCGTTCGTTCCCGCGACGATGGCCTGGAAGCGATCGAAGAGCGCGTTTAGGTTGAAGTCACCGTTGAACGGGCGCAGCAGGCGGTATTGGAACGCCTGGGCGGCGAAGTATTGGAACTTCAGCAGCCGGTCCTTCGCGCGACGTTCCATTTCCTTGATGTGGAGCAGCGCATTGTGATCGAGCGCAGCGAACTGGTTGGCCACGCGTTCCTCCATTTCGTCGGTGGTGATGAGGTTCTCCGTCATGTCGCTGGCCAGAGTGGCAATGGCCTGCAATGCCACCGAAAGGTCAGTGCCGAACCGCTCCTTCTCTTTATTCAGCTCGGTCAATTGCTTGGTCAGCGCCTGAAAGATCGGGTCGGACGCCTTGAGTTTCTCAAGCTCGGCTTGGAGCTCCTTGGCGTCCACCTTGGTTTCCTTGAATACGGCAGCGAGTTCCTTGAACTCCGATTGAAGGAACTTGCCGCAGTTGCCCAGGGCTTTGAGTCTGGCGCGCCGGGACGGCTTGTTGGTGTTGGTATTGCCAGCGTTGTTCGTGCCGTTGGTCACGGATCCGCTGAAGCAGATACTCACGTCCTTGTTGGTGATCTTCTGAAACGCGTTGGTGAAGTTGCTGATGCTTTCCACCGGGTTGTCCGGGTCGAACTGGTTGAGGCGCTTCAAGCCCTCGCCGATCTTTCCAATCGTGGGCTGGCCGACGGGCACAAGATCAGCCGCGACCGCGAGAACGCCGATGGCCTTCTTCCAAAAGGGCAGCTTGTGCTTCTCCTCCAAGTTTTGCTGCGCTCGCGCCGTCAGATCCCGCTCCAGAAACGCGAGACTGGAACGAATCGCGCCAATGTTTTCCTGAATGCGCGCCGCCTCGCTCTTCAGTCCTGGCAGGGTCGACTGGACTTCGTTGTAGGCGTTGACCAGCCGGGTCAGTTCCGACCGGAGCAGGCGCAACGCCTCCTCGGACGCGAGTGCGGAATTCTGCAGATTGGTCGCCGAATAGTTGAGCCAGTACGCGAGGTAGAGGATTGGAATGGACTGGTTGATCTCGTTCTGGAAGGCCGTCAGGTTCGCCTCGAAGGAGAGCATCGGCACCCAGCCGGCCGGGTTGCCAAAGAAGTCGAGGTTCATGTCGATGCGGTTCACGATCGCGCCCATCTCTTGCGCCAGTTGATCGAGACCGGTCGTCTCTGCGAATTCCGCGTCGCTCAGGTTGGTGACATTGTTGACCACTGGCTGAAGCGCGGCCAGCACATCGCTGTATTCAGCCATCAACGCCCGCGCCTCAGCGGTGCGCCCGTTGAGGTAGGCATCCTTGGCGAAGCGCACGACGGCGCGAAGTCCGAACGAGTGCAACCATGCGGCAGGATCTGGAATGACAACAACGCTGCCGGGAACGCCGTTGGAAATCTCTGCAAAAAGGATGTTTTGAAAAAGGAGCGGGAGAGGTCGCGGCGTCCGACGAAAATCGACCGCCGATCAGCTTCAAATGCCGTTTTGATTTCATCGTTCATTGGTCCATTGCGCCGGTTCGCCCTTGGTTTCTCATGCGCTCCGCTGGATCAGGATCCCTGCCAGCCGCTTGAGGTTGTAGGCCACCGCCTTGAGCGTCAGCTCCAGCTGGTTCTTCGCCAGTCCCAGATAGCGCACACGCCGGTAGTGCTGCCATTGTTTCCAGTGCGCAAAGATCCGCTCAATGCCGCCGCGCACCCGGCTCTTGCGCCGGTTCTCCGCCCGATCCGCCTCGGTGAGTTTGATGTGGTGCGCGCCCTTTTGTGCGAGCGGACTGTCGATGCCGCGCTCGCGCAGCCACGCGTGGCTGACTTTGGTGGCGTAGGCTTTGTCGGCGTAAAGGCTGCCTGCGTCAGCCGGCACCACGCGCGGGAGCAAATCGGCGTCGTTGGCGTTGGCCGCGCCGATGTGCGCCGTGCGGACGAGTTGATGTTCGCCGTCGCTGCTGACGTGCGCTTTGTAGCCGTAGTAGCTCTGGCTGTATTTGCGCGTGTAACGGGCGTCGGCGTCCGGGAGGCCGGTGCGGGCGGCTTGCGCGTCGGGCCGTTTGCGGCTGGATTGGATCAGGGTCGCGTCGACCAGGGTGGTGCGTTTGACGATGTAGCCGCGGGCTTCGAGTTGCGTGTTGAGCAGATCCAGCAGTTGCTCGTGCAGACCGCAGTCGATGAGCCGCTGGCGGAAGCGGCAGATGGTCGACTCGTCGGGCACGGTTTCGTGCGCGTCGAGCTGGACGAATTTTTGAAAGCTCAGGCGGTCCCTGAGCTGCGCCTCGGCCTGCGGATCGCTCAGGCCGTAGAGATGTTGGAGAATCATGACGCGCAGGAGCACGCCAACGCGGGCGGCGGGCCGTCCGCCGTAGCTGTAGGTGGCGGCGACAAGGGCCTCGGCCGCGGTGAAATCCACCTCGCGGGCGATGATGTCGAGCACCGGGTTGGCGCCGCCGCGTTGTTGCACGGCCAGATCAAAGAAGGTCGGTTGTTTGTCGCGTGGAGTTTGCATGCCGATCAGATCAATCCACCACCTGCTTCGTTCAAAATGACTTTTGCAGAGATTTCCATTGGTGTTGGACGGGGCGGTGGCATTGGCACCCGGCACCTTGGGAGCCTGAGTGTAACTGACGGTGATCCCCGGGTTTGGCCCCACTGTGATCTGACTGATGTGCTCGTAAACATATTGATACACCAGCGTGCCACCGACGTAGTTTCCGCCGTTCGTTCCCGGCACGCCGCCGGGCTGCGACACATGGGCGCTCAAGTCCAGCGTCGAGCGTAACGTGCCGCCGCGTCCGCCCGCACCGGGGACGCCCGAGGGCACCGCTGGTTCGCCGCGCGCCACGGTCGTTTCACTGCCGCACGTGAGACTCGGATTCACGACGCCGTTGAGGAGGGACTCGCTGAAGAACTTCAGCCGGTTGTTGGAGATGCCGCAGTTCGTGGGATTGCCGGCGCGGGCCATCAGCCGCATCCAGTTGGAATTGCCCACGAAGTTCACATTCGTGGGATTGATCGGGAACCCGGGAAGAACACCGGGTCCGATCCGCCCTCGAACACGCCATTGCGTCCCTCGCCCGGCGGCCCGCCGTCGCCACCGCGCATCACGAACCGGGCGACCGGTCCTAGATCCGCGTAAAATCGCTCCACCAACACCTCCACATCGCCCGCGTCGTGGCCGGTGCTGCCGGGGAAGCCGATCGTGTTGTCATCGGCCCAGGTTACTTCGCGCGGCTTCGTCCACCGCAAACGCGGCGTGGTGTCGATGGCACCCGCGCCCTCGAAGCGCAGTTCCCGCGCACGAATCGTCACCCGCGTCTGTGGCAGTTCCAGCGGGGTGCGGATGATCACGCGATCAGCGTGGAGGCGCAGTTCCTTGATGTTCTCGCGCGCGTTGTAAACGCGGTGCAACTGGGCCGGATGCGCTCCATCGAACACCAGCGTCTTGCCGGAAATATCCACCGTGAACACGCGGTTGCTGACGTTGTTGAACAACTCTTCACCGGCGCTCAGCTGCTCGCTGATGGTGATGTAATCGCGACTCTCATCATCCGGGAGCGGACGATCGTAGCTGATGGCTCCCGCCTCCGGTGGCAACGCTTGCAACGGCGTGATTGTGTTCGTCCCTACCGGCACGCCGTTGACCAGATACGTCAGAGTGAACGGAAGGCGATCCGTCGGGCCCGCCGCGTAACCCACCCTTCCCGTCTGCGGATCGAAGCTGAACGAACCTAGCGCCGGCGGTGGTGTGCCGAACACCTGAAGCTGCGCTCCGGCCGGAACTCCGCTGACGTTAAACTCCACCAATTCTCCCAAGCGTGCATGCTGCTCCGGCACGGTGCCGACGGCGAATGTCGGAATCGGCGCAAACACCACCGACACCTCGGACGTCCTTCCGCCGACAACAAACACTTCGAGCGGCACCGGCTCGCGCCAGTTCGATAGATTGCGAAACCGGACCGTATGCCGCCCCGGTGCGACGGGCCCCTGCGCGAGTCCGGAGAACATTTCCAGTCCACCATCCAGCGACCACCGCGCTCCGTCGGCCACCGCCTCGGGCGGCGAGATGCTCACCACCACGCCGCCTGCAATGAAGCGGCTCCCGGACGCATCCGGTGACGTGGTGAACGCAACGTTCGTCCCTAGCAGCACCTCAGAGCCGGTGGACAGCACCGCGCGGTAGTGAAAAGTGCCGCCAGCAAACAGGTTGGTGATCGTCTCGCTGAGATTCGTCTGCCCGCTCCCAGCCGCCAGCGAAACGGGCGAGGTCACGAATCCGTAGTTCGTCGTCGTGCCCCACTCGAAGAACACGTCCGCCGCCAAACCCTTGGGATTCGCCACGCCCTGGAGCACCGCTCCGGTCGCCGTCACATTCGTGGGCGGAAGCGTTTCGACGAACGGCCGGATGTTGAAACTCGCCAGGGCCCCGGTCGTCACGCCGAAACTGTTCGAAGTCAGCGCGCGGAAAAAGTAGGTCAGGTTCGGCGACAGGCCTGTCACCACTTGACTGAAGTTCGTGGGGGTCGCCGCAGGGTTGATCGACTGTCGCGCTGTGACCGTGCCCAGATTCGCGTTCGTGCCGAACTCGAACCAGCCGGCGGTCGCCAGCGCGAACCCGCTCGATTTGCCATTCAACCTCGCAGTGTCGCCCTGGAAGTTATCGACTGCCTCGGTGGTGACCCGCCGCTGGTTGACCAACAGGTCACTCGGACTGAACTGTCCCGCCGTGAAGGTGAACACCCGCACCTCGTCGATGAATCCGGTGAATGGGCCGTTGGTGGGCGTGACTCCGTTGGCCGCGAGCGCGAATGCACTGGCGGGTGCGATCGGCGTGACAGAACTGCTGCCCCGCGCCACGCCGTCCACATAAAGCGTGCTCACACCATTGTCGCGCACCAGCGCCAGATGCATCGCTCGCAGTCCTCGACCCAAGGAGAAGGAGCCCACCCGGGTGCCGCCTCCCAGCAGGCCGGAGACGGTGTAGATTGGGTCGATGCGCGTCCCTCCCACATCCATCACCAACCCCCAGCCATTGAGTGCGGGGTTGCCGTTGTGAACGATGAACTGCGTCGAGAAGCCGCCCGAGGGAAGCACCCACGCTTCCACGCCGAAGTTGTTCTGCGCCGTACTGACCACAGGGCGGCTGTAGAAATTCCCGTTCCCGCCGAACCGCATACCCAGCGTGGAGCCCAACGCATTGGTCGCCGACACCACGGTGTTGTTCAAGTACGTCGGGCTGCCAGTGCGGTTCAGATTCCTCGCCGCAATGAAGTCCAGCGTCGTGGCATTTCCCACCGCACCGGCAACAGCACCGGGATCCTTGTCGCCCAAGCGGTACCAGGCGACGGGGGAGACGGCGGCTTCGAGAAGTGGCAAGCCAACCATGGTGAAGACAACACCCCACAGCAATCGAGTCGGGAATCTGAACGAGATTTTCATAGGAGGAGGGGCGACTATCGAGCAGGCACGCGCATGACTCGAGGCGCCAACACTTTCACGTTTCGTTTTCACAAGGGTGATCTGGGTTGTTGGATGCCGCCGGGGAATCCCCGGACTGATCATCCACCTCCTGCATTCGCCCGGCCGATGGGCGATCTTTCACCGGGAAGAAAAATATTCTGGGAGAGGTTCAGCGGTGGTGACCGCCGGGAGGTCTGGGACAGCTGACGATTGCGGCTACCGGCTCGTGGCCCAGGCGAGGCCGATTTCCCTCAGGCGAAGGTGAATCTCCTGCAAGTCCCAGACCTGAACACGCCGGGCGTCCACGCTGACGGCAAGATGTCGGCCGTCCGCGGAGAGCGCAAGCGGCAGGGTGTTCGGTGGCAGGGGAAGCAACAGCTCGCCAGTCTGTGCGTCGTGAAGTCCGGCGGTGCCGGCGGATCGGTTGGACAGCCAGAAGGTGTTTGCATCCGGCGAAAAGACGATGCCGCGTGCTCCGGGAATGTGCCGGGTTCTTTTCCAGCTCGTGGTGCTCCAGAACTCGACACCGGCGCGGCTGGCCACGGCGATTTCATTACCGCGCGGGGAGAATACGATCTCGCTGATGCTGGAGCGGTTGGTGAGCGTGGCCACCAGTTCCAGCCCGGGCAATTTATGGATGTAGAGGCGGGTTTGATTGGGCTGAGGAAACCCCAGCCAACGGCCGTCGGGCAGAAACGCCGTTCCAGCCACTGATGGTGGGCCGCCATTCATCGGTGAAGTCGGACGGCTGGGGGGCGGACAAAACTTTAGTGCCCTTGGTTCCGGTCAACACCATGGTGTTGGAGAGCAGCGACAGCGAGAAAAGTCCTTCGGCGTGCGGCATCGTCAGTCGGGCGAGGACAGGCTTGTTGTTCCCCGCTGAGATGCTCCATCGCGACCGGTGACCCAGGAAGAGTTCGCCGTCCAGGGAAAAGGCAACGCGCGTTTCCGGGGGAGACTTCAAGCGAGCGGGCGATACAGAACGATCCCGCAGGCTCCAGACAAACGTTTGCTGGCCTGCACCCGAGGCGGCCAGCCATCGGCCGTCCGGTGAGAAGTCGGCGTAGTTCAGGTAGCCGCCCAGATCTCCCTCGAATTCACGGTGAAGCGCAGGCAGGTCGAAGCGGAAGAGGCGCAACTGAGTTTCCGGCCAGCGAAGCAACGCGCATTGCCGACCATCAGCGCTGAACTGACAACGGTAGCTGTCGAGATTGACGAAAAACGCCCGGCGCAAGGCCTTGGTGTCCCAACAATTCAGCTGCCGATCCCAGCCGCCGGTGAAGAGGTATCGTCCGCCTGGGGTGAACTCGGCCGTCACCGCGTTGGCTTTGTGATAGCCCAACACAATGACCTCACCGCTCTGGGGATTCATCAGCTGCACGCCGCCGCCGTGATCGGGGATTGCCAGCCATCGACCATCCGGGTGCCAGGTCAGCGCCGTGATGTGACGAGTGAAGAGATGTTCGACCTGAACGGAATTGTCTTCGATCGAGCGAATCGAGACCAGGCAGTTCCCGGTCACCGTTTGGGACATGGCGAAGGACTTTCCATCCGGCGCCACCGCCAACACCAAGGGCTGCCCTTCGAATTCGTAGTGCCGCTCCTCCGCTCCGCTTTCCAGATTCCACAGGACGGCTCCGCTCGGTTGACGCGCGGCAAGGATCCAAGGTTTACCCGGAAAGAACGCAGCCGCACCCCACGGGACACGCGACAGAATCATCAGCCGCCGCGATGCCGCGACGTCCCACAATTCAATATCCTTCGTCCGGCCCGCCGGATCACAGTCCCGGTCCACCGAACAATGACGACCGTCCGCGCTCCAGATCACGCTGGTCGCCGGACGATTGGTGCTGGCGGGCAAAGTGGATTGAAGGCTCCCGTCAGTGAGCGATCGAATCTCCACGGGGCCCGCACCGCGACCCAGGGCGATGCGGTTAAACTGCGGATCGCATCGCACCGCAGACTGATTCGGCGCGATCGGCAACTCTCTCTCAAAGGCAAGATCCGGGAGACTGAATGCGGTGAGCGCGATGCCGCGCAAGCTCACCGAGTTCGAAATGCCCACCGCATTCCGAATCGCTTCGAGTGCACGCACCCGATGTCCCATTTCCGAAGTCAGCACCGTGGCCCGCGCTTGCTCACCCAAGGCATTGAACAACGATTGTCGCGCGTCGCGCTCGGCGACTTCGGCCCGGGCGAGGGCTTGCTGGCTTTCAACGCGCAGCGCGGATTCGCGTCGGGCATGCGCGTCCGCCTGTTCCCTCCGTTGTCTTTGGAAGTAGTTGGATGCGATGGCGAGAAGAACAACAGCCAACGCCGCGATGGAGACGATTCTCGCGTGGCGAAGGTGACGTTCAATCCGGTACGCCTTCCGGACGGATCGTCCGGCGAGGATCAGATTGAGGTCGCCAGCCAGTTCAGCAGCGTTGGCGTGGCGATCCTTCGGCTGCGGTGCGCAGGCTCTGGCGAGGACCTCACTCAAATCAATCAACTGTTCGCGCTCCATTTTTGGCCAACGATCCAAATCGGCCGGAAGGCTCGGGAAGTCGGAACGATGCAGGCCCGTCGACGATTCATAGAGCAGTCGGCCCAAGGCATACAGGTCCGCGCGTTCGCCGCCGGGTCCCTCGGGCGGGATATAGCCCTCCGTACCCACGAACGATCGATCTTCCTGCACTCCGGTCACGAGCCCGATGTCCGCGAGCTTGGCCTGTCCGCGCACGAAGATGACGTTGGAGGGCTTGATGTCCCGGTGCACCAATCCGTTCCGGTGCAGATGCCCGACAGCGCCGGCGAGTTGCACCCCAAGAGCCACCGCTTCCATCACTGGCAGTCGCGTTTGCGCCTTCAGGTCCGAAGCCAGCGTACGGGGAACGTACTCAAGCACCTTTGTCTCGGTCGCTTCTCCGGACGCGTGCCCATCAGCCACGGCCACGGCGTCGGCCAGTTCCATGGCGTAATAGAAGTAACCCGCCGCATCATCACGGCCCACGTGAAGGATGTTGATGACGCCAGGATGGGACCGCGAGATGGGTTCGAACTTTACGATGCCCCGGAATTCCCGCTCGTACGGACGGTCGCTGTCGAAGCGCGATCGCCAGACGACCTTGATCGCATGCAACGCCCCCGTCACGCCGCGCGCCAGCCACACGTCGCCGTAGCTGCCGCTGCCGATGCAGGCGAGGAGTTGGTAATTGGGAATGATCGGCGGCGGGCGCTCCGAAGATTTTGGACGAATACTGGAAGGGGCTCGACCCAGCGAGTGCTCAATGCGGCCCATCAATTCGTCGGAGTTCATCGGGAGTTCAGGCATGGCGACCTTACCAGACAGAGATCAGCGAAACGAAGTTCTAAACCGCATCACGACATGCCTTGGGAACGCTCGCCTTCAATCTGTCGCACCGCTCGTTTCATCGCCTGGGCCACTCGATGTTTCGCGAGGTAAACTTGCGCGGCGTTCATGCTCAGCGTGTCCGCCACTTTCGACACCGGCCACTGCTTCAGCACGCAATAATCAAACGCTTGGAAATGTCGGGGATTGCTCGTTTCTCTGACCCTCGCCAGAGCCGCATCAAACGTGGCTCGCTCCCATTCCTCGTCCCAGGCGGCTTCGAGCGCCTGCGTCGTGTCCGTCACGGCTTCGGCATGCTCGGGCAATTCCTCGAGCGCCTCGGGCACCAAGTCAGCTTTCGGAAGCTGGCGATACTGGCGGCGAAGGTGATCCACGATGCGTCGCCGGGTGATGCGCATCAGCCACTGGCGAAAACTTCCCTTCGCCGGATCATAATGATACTCGGGCATCTTTCGCGCCATGGAGACAACCGTATCCTGCACAATCTCCCGCGCTGCGTGGTGATCCAAGCCGGACTTCCGGGCGAAATTGTAGAGGAGCCGCCAATACAGATCGAAAAACCGCCGCCAGCTCTCGTCGTCCCCCAGATCGCGGAGCCGGCTCAGCAGGGTCTGGCGTGTTTGCAGAGAATCGTAGCCACTTTCGCTCATGTCGGATGATGCGCTCGTATGTATCTGCATTCGCCTGTCTTCAGGCAATCTTTCACGGGAAGTTGTTTTGAGAATCGGGGACGGCCTTGCAAATGCGCCCAGACCAGCTTCCGATCAACTTGCAGGCTTCGTGGGCGAAAACCTCAAAGCCGACGCTTTGGCGCAAACTCGGTTCGCCAGTGATCATAACGCGCGGCTGTCTGCCAGCCGAAGCGATGGGTCAGCGGCGGACAGCGCGGACGACGTAGTAGCCGTTGCCTGTTGCAGGCGCGTTGATGTGGTGGAGCAGTTCAGCGCCCGTTCCAGGCAGCGTGGCGACAATGGTGTCATAGGGACCAGCCACTGTGGTGGAGAATCGAACTTCGTAGGTCACGCCGGATTCTGAACCGAACCGGATGTCGAATCCGCCGCCAGCCGCGGGCTGTATCGCGAGACGCGGGGCGGCGGGAGTTCCGCTGGGTCCGCACAGGGATGCCTCGGTGAGATTGAGTGGCTGGAGCGTGATGTCCGTGGGCACGAGCGCGGTGGCGGCATTCGCGACGGTTACGCTGAGATTCGCGGCGGTGATGGCCAGCGGTGTCGCGCTGATCCCGGTATTCACGACGGAAATTGTCGCGTTGGTGAACAGATCGCAGTCCGTCACCGGTTGCAAGGCGGTGTCCAGCGACACGACTTCCACAACGCCGGCAGCGTCATGCGGCGAGAAGATGAATCCGCCGGACGCGGCGTGGCGGCTCATCGTCACGTTGGCGATGGGTTTCTTGTACTTCCGGGCGACAGGATTCTGCAAAAGCGCGTCGAGCGATAAAACGTAGGCGGTGCGCGGTTCGTTCGGGTTGACGCCCGGAGCGGATTGCATTCTGAAGTATACCCGTCCGCCGAGGAAGCCGACGCCAACGCCTTCATCCGCGGCGCCGGAGTCCAACGTGGCTTGCGCGATGACGCTGCCGGTGGCTTCGTTCAGGCGCAGCGTTTTGACATCGGTCCGATCACCGCTGAGTGCGAAGTACCACAAATCACTTCCTTCGATGTGCACGAAGTTGGGCGCCGTGTCCGGGATGCTGCGCGCCCAGGTCAACGAGCCATTCGACTCGAACCGGAGGAGATGGGCATCTTCCGAAAGGCCGGCGAGAGCCGTTGTTTCGGACAGTGCAAGAACGATCTGTCCCGACGGACCAGGCCAGCTTGTTCCGGAAACTTCGCCGCCGGTGTCGTTCATGACGACCGACTTTGCCCACCGCAGAGTGCCGGAGTTGTCCAGGTTGAGCAGGCTGATGGTGTTGTCATACGAGAATGAAAACGGTGGTATGGAACGAAGGTCGGAACGCTGATGGAAACGGTCAGTAAATAGCCGCTGCCGTCGTGCAATGGCTCGAGTCCGAGCGTGCCGGTTGGCAGGGAATAAAACTGCCAGGTGGAGCGCCGAACACGTCTGATGCATAGGTCTTGTCGATCTTCTTCGTTCCAGCGGCGTCGAGGACAGTGACCTTGACCGAACCATCACCGAGTTCGACCAAGGCTATTTCGCCGTTGTCGAACAAACGCGGACCTTCGTCGAGAACGACAGTGTCGAAATCGGGTTCGAAAACATCCACCTCGAACGCAAACACCTTGGTCCGGTTTCCGCCGCGATAACTTCCCAGTCGATAGGTGTCAGAGGCGGTGACGTAAGCGACCTGCACCCGTGTCGAATCGGTGGGTGCATTCAAGCGCGGCTCCGAGCTTCCCGGGCCGCCATCGAGCCAGACGCTCCAGAGCCGATCGCCGGTATCAGTGAAGCGCGCGAGGGAAGGAAGCAGCCGCGACTCCCCGCTGCTGGTCTCCTGCGCTGCGCCGATCAGCACAAAGCCCGAACCGCTGGTGGGTTGGGCAAAGACCGTCCCGAACAAGGTCGTCGCTGGCACACCGTGCTGCTGAGTGTAACTCTTTGACCACGGCAAGGGCGCCGGGGAACAAATCGCAAGTGAGGAAAAAACGAAGACGGCCGGACTCAAAATTGCCTTAACAAGGAATGGCTTCATAAGGTCGGAAGTTAAATACATCACGATTGCCTGAACATGTTCATGTCACCCGGACATTGGCAAATTTGTGAAAGTATGTCCATTGGCCGGTCAGGCCTTTCTAGGGCTGGGGTGTGATCCAGTCTTCGGAGTTCCAGCTCAGTTCGTTGCAACGCTCCTTCGCTCTAGCGCCGGGAATTGTTGCATCCACCGCTCTGAACCAAGCTTAGCGAGCCCTACGATTCTACAGTCGAAAAGAAAAGCCGGCGCACTTCGCGCCGGCTTCGTGATTGTGGTGAGGTATTCGTTTCGCTTTACGGCTGGCGGTTCTCCTCCGCGTCGTCGCGGACAACCGGATTCGCATCGCGTTCGAGGCGCGAACCGATGATTTCCTTTCCGTTCTTCCAGCCGGTCAGGAAAGAGGAGGCTTCCATCAGCTTCTTTTCCAAGTCGCGCGTGTGGCGAACGCTTTCGGAAGCGGAGCGACGGGCGTCGTCGCGTTCCTGTTCCACCCGGGCCACGTTGGCCTTCAACGATTCGACGTTGTTGCGCACCAACTCCAGCTCCGTTTCCCATTCCTTCTGGGCCACGCGGTGGGCTTCAGATTGGGTCGTGATTTGGGCAAGCAGTTCCTGCTGGCGACGGCGGGACTCGGCCTGGCGCGCATCGAACTGCGCCTGCAGCTGTT
>JADJPG010000076.1 GCA_016713365.1 Verrucomicrobiota bacterium
GTCGAACCACATTCAGGTGGTTTACGCGCCGAACGCGAAGGAAGCCCAGCGCGCGATGCGTATCAAGGCAGCCGCAATGGCGGAGCTGGGATTGGAAGTTCATCTGTGCGGGAATGTGAACCTAGCCTGAAGTTGGGCCAGGGTTTCAAAGCGCCTTGAACATTCGGACAACCGGCAGCGCCAATCCGTCGCGCATCGGTATTTCGTAACGTTCACTGACGGCGTATCCAAAGCCGCGGTAGAGCGGCTCTCCTGCGAGTGTAGCCACGATCTCGATGCGCCGGAAATCTGCCGCTCGAATCGCTTCCTCGCACTTCGTCATGATGGCGCGACCGATGCCGCTTCGCGCCCAGTCGGGATGCACGAAGAAGGCGCGAACGCGAGCGGCATCAATCGCGGGGTCGAGCGCATTGTCGGCATCGGCGCGCGAAGCATCGCCACCGAAGAGCGATTGCCGCCGGCTCCATCCACCGCAGCCGACGATCTCGCCGCAGCGATCGGCGACAAAGTAGGTGCCATCCGCGATGAGCTGCCGATCCACGCCGAAGACGGGTCCGAGTGCCGCTTCGATTTGGGCTTCGGTGTAGTAACTCCTCTGAAGGACGCGCGCGGAATGGGGGATGAGCCATTCGAGTTGCGGAACGTCACCCATCTGCGCCAGCCGCAGCTGCCAGTCGGTATGGACGAATCCGTCGCCCATGCCGTTATTGTTTTCCGACATTCGTCAGCCAGCCCAACTTCGCGATGCGCGTGAATTCCGCCTGTACATTCGTGCCTTCGTAAAAGGAGAACCATCCACGCAGCCGTTGGCTCTCGCCGGGCGCGCAGTTGGGGAACTTAGGATCGGAATGCAGGCACGGCACTGGTGGATTCGCCCAGGGTCGATCACACGGTTCCCACGCCGTGATGATCCAACGGTCGCCCGCGTCATTGCGAGCCGCGACGAACGGTTTCGCGAAAATCTTGTTGGCGTTGGTCAATGCGTTGAAGCCGATCGCGTTCTTCAACATCACACAGTTCTGCACCCGCAGATCCGAAAGGGCCGATGACGTGCCGTTGGTAAGCCAGAGCTCCATGCGCACGGCGTCGGGGCCAGGTATGACGTTGGCGGCGTAGCTGATTCCATTCGGCAGACGCCGGGAGAGGGAGAGCGTTCCGTCGTCACGACGATCCCACTCTAGCGCCGGCAGCTTCACACCTTGTTTGTCGAAGATGGTCGGGATGTGCGTGTGCGCGAGATAAGTCAGGCCAAGGTTCGACCACAATGCTTCTGGCACATCCACGACCACGTAGCTCGCGTCATCCCATGGCGTGAACACGCTGACCTTGGTTTCGCGCTGCGGATCGATGGCTCCATCTAGAAAGCCGATGCGTGGATGGCGTCCGCCGGGGTAGGGGAGCGTCAGCAACGGTGCGGAACGTTCGCGCCTTGGACGTGTAGCAGCCGTGATGTTGAAGCGCTGCAAGGCAGAGGCGATCGCGTTTGTCTCCAGTCCGGTCGCGTTCCGAATCTCCTCCAGCGAGTAGCGATGGTGCCAGACCATGTTCTCCAACCAGTATTTTAGCTCCACGTCACTTTCCGGGCGGCGGGAGTTGGGTGCCTCCGCGGACCGGACGGTGATTGCCAGAGTCGCCAATGCCGCAAGTGCGACCAGCCAGGCGCGAATGGGTCCGCTGCGAAGGCGGAGCGCGGTTTGAGATGATGGCTTCATGGTCGGATTATTGCGACGGAACGCGTGAGAGGTTATTTGGATTCCGCTACTCCTTCACATCCACTTCCGCGGTGGAGACCGGGCCTTTCACGCCGAATTGATTCACCGTGCGTGCTTCGAGGCGATTGCGCCCCGGATGTAACTCCCACGCGAAGTTGTCTTCTGTTTCTGCCCAGCCGCCGCGGTCGATGCGCAGTTCGAACCGCGCGAAGTTCGGCGTGAGCGTCTTGAGGTTCACCGCGAGGTTGCCATCCTTCGCCACGAGTTGGAGGGCGGCCTGGCCGATGGGAAAGTAGGGCTCGCTCGCGGGATTCGCGGGCAACGTCCGCACGTGCCACTGGGTGCCGTCGCACAGCGAATCCTTTGTGATAAACATCTTCGCGTAGTCGTAACCGGAGCCCATCAGGTCCGTGTTCGGGATGTAACCAATGAACCCGTATTTATCGAGCTCGTCCGGCTCCACGGTCAGCTCGCCGAAGTTTGGAAACTTGCCCAGCACGATCGGCAGATTCGCCTTGCGGTAGCGCTTCCGTTCCTTGCCGATGACGAACGTGAGGTTCGTTCCATTGCGGTAGAACCATTCCTGCCGAATTTCCCACGCGTTCAGCGGAACGCCGTTCGTCTTGATTGTCATGTTGCTCGTCGGGTCAAATATCACCCACTTGCGATGCTGGTTCGACCACATCTCGGTGACCGTGTGCTCAGTCGAGCCGCCGACCTTGTTCACGCCCTGATGACGGCGAAGCGCGAGCGAGCGATTTACCCAGCCGAGACTCGCCGCCGCCGACACGAGCACCTCCGCATACTGCGCGCAGAAGAACGTGTGCCCCTCGCCGACCGCGCCGAGAATAGCGAGTGCGCCGTGACAATTCGTGGAGGGGCGGCCGAACTTCTTGAACTGCCGATGAGTCCAGTCCATCATCAGCACCTGTCGCTCGAACTCGTCCTGGCCCGGCTTGACGACGGCTTCCAATCCGTGTCGTTCGCGCAGTTCCTTGAGCTTTGGATTCTCGAAGGAATCAAACTTGAAGCGCTTCGTGAACTCGCTCTCCACAAATGGCAGTGTCTCCAACCGTCGGACGGTGGCCTTGCGGCTGTTAAAGTCAACTGTGTCGCCGGACTTCAATGGCTCGTTCGCGGCGTGTGCGCTGGCAGCGAACAATAGTGCGGTGAGAAACGACATCAGTTTCCGGTGGCTGGTGCGATTTCGGATGAGCATCGGAAAATTCATGAATCGTTGTCGTCTGGTTCGGGTGGTTTGAAATTTATCGAGTCGTACTGGTGCGTTGGGCGATGGCGACATCCAGCCACTTCAATCGCGCCGTCACCCATTCCCGGATCTCGGCCACGTCTTCCTCGAAGGTCAGCTGGTCGGGATACGGCCCGGTGCGCGTCTGCCAGCGAAGCTCGTTGCGTTTTGCGGCGTCGCCGAGCGTCTGCACGTTGTCGTCGATCATTCGGTGAATGGTCTGCTCGGAAAATTCCTTCTGGCGAAGTGTGCGCCAGCGCGCCGCGAACTTGGCGCGATACGTCGGGTCCCGCAGCAAGCGCTCAAACAAATGGTTCGTAACCCACTCCGTCGGCTCGACGCGCGTGGCGTTCCAGTGGCGCCCGAAGGTCGCATCGTAATCCCACGGCACGAAAAAGAAGCGCGGCTTGGGCACGTCCGCCGTCGGTGCGTTACGGGCGAAGATGAGATTCTTGTCATCGCCATCCATGTTGCTCGTCAGCAGGAGGAGCAGGTGGAAATCAATGGTGTTGTCCAGATCCAGCCGTGAGGCGATTCCATTGGATGGGTTGAAGAAGTCTGCGTCGGGTGCCCGGCTCGCGAACCGGCTGAATTGATCCAGCGGACCCCAGTAGGCCAGCGCGAGAGGATCAGGTTCGCGCTGCTCGAACGCTGCGTGGCCCGGACGATCGAATCCCGCGCCGTGATCCTCGGCCTTGTAGATGCACGCATGCGCCGTGGCATTGCTGTCGAAGCGTTGCAGTTCGAGCAGCGCGCGATCGACGCGTTCCATCAGCAGGAAGGCGCCGCGATAACGGCCGTTTAGGTTTACCTCCACGAAACGGCTGGCCACGGCGAAGCGTTTCTGGCCGTTCGATGCCAGTGAACGAAATAGGTCGTAGGAAAGCTTGTGACGCATGAGCGAGCGATCCACGAAGGCGGCGTTGAGCACCCACTGTGAACTTTCTCGCATTCCCAGCCAGCGCACCGGTTGGTCCAGTGTGAAGGCGAAGGACTTTTTCGAGTACATCTGGGAACTCGCGCCGTGGATGCGGACGACGCCGGAGAGAACTCCCGTCGAGTTGTTGGAGGTATTTGGCGGATACGTGATCCGGACGGAGCAGGGGACTTTGCGGTCGGAGACGATCTGTTCCTTCGCCTCCAGATGCAGGATGGGCAGGTTGGGAGTGAAGTTGGTGAAACTGATGGCGGGTCGGACGGCTTCGGCTCCGCGCGAGATCATCGCGGCGAAGGCAAGAGCCAGAGAAATGATCCAATGATTTCTCATCGCGGTCCTAAGCGTAACAAAGGTCTTAAGGAATGCCATCAGCGATGTTGTCAGACGACGTTTCTCATCCCGATTCCCCGTGACGGACGGCGTCTACTCGTCAGCGGTGTTCTTCGCCATCGCCCTCTGTCGCTGCTTTCGGGTGCGAATGAGTTTCTGGTAAAACTCAAACATCGCGCGGTCCGGGTTCTTCCACGGCATCATCTGGCGTGCGACCAAATCCCCATACGGACCTTGCAACGGCTTCGACTGCGACATGCCCGCCTCCGTGCCGTAGTAGATGATGGGCGGCTGCGTCTGACGAAACTGAATCTCCGCCGCCTGTCGCAGACGCGCCTTGTTGTCCCGCGCTTCGAAGAGGAAGCGGTCCATGTCGTGGTTGTCGAGGAACGATGGCAGGCAGGTCTCCGACGGAAAACTCAGGTAGTGTTTATCGAGCTTCCGCTGAATGGCGGGAGCGGAGAGCGGCTTTCGGGCATGGGCCACGTGCCGTTTCATTAGGCCCTGGAACTCGAAGTCCAAAATGCCATCGAATACGCCGACGTATTCGCGCATCACATCAGCCGCCACCGAATGACCGCGCTTAGCATTCTGCAAATGGCGGCGTTTGTGGGGTAGTTCGAGAGTGACGAGATGAGCTGGACCTACTCCGGTGAAGAGGGCTTCGCCCATGAGGAACGCTGTGGGGTGACGTTGCTTGATGGCGATTTGGAATTCGCGCCAGAAATCCAGCGACGGCCCGAGGACGTGGTCGAGACGAAAGCCGTCCGCACCGAGGTCCAGCCATTTCAACGCGCACTGGATGATATACCGACGGGCCTCCGGATGATCGAGGTTCAGCTTCGGCAGTTCCGTGACATCGAGGAAACAGCGATAGCCTCCGCGGCGATTGAAGAAGAACCAGTCGCGATAACGGCTCCGTGGAGAGCGCTGCGCATCGAGGAAGAAGGGATGCGTGCGATGAACATGATTTGGAACCCAGTCGAGCAGGATTCTGAAATCTGGTTTCGCGGCGCGCAGTAATTCGAGGAAGGCTGGCATCCCGCCGAAACGTGGCTCGACGTCCTCAAAGTTCGTCACGTGATATCCGTGATAACCGGCGGTGCAGTTGATGGGCGAAAGCCAGAGGGTGTTGACGCCGAGGCGGCGTAGGTAGCTGAGGCTTTCGGTGACGCCCTGCAAATTACCGCCGCAGAACTCTGGCTGAGTGGGATCGCCGGTCAATGGGGATTTACCGCCGCGTCGGAAGCGATCCACGAGAATGTGATAGATGATCGCATCACGCCACCATGGCTGCGATGTCGCGGCGGGCGAACTACGATGGCGCGGGGCCGGATCTTTCATTTGGTGCTCACGTTTGATCCGGGAGCGCGAGGGAGATGTCGGCGAGTTGGAGTTTTCTGAACTCCTTTCGTTTGTTGCTCAAGAACTCAAGGAGTTCCTTTTCCTTCGACGACTCAATTTTCTCCAAGCCCTCAAGGAACGAACAGCGCCAGTGAAATAAATCGACTCCGATACGACAGCAACGATCGAATCGGATGCCGGGTTTTATGATGGAATTGACGACGGTCAGAACGGCGAGAATCAGGCTCATCAACGGCACTTTTCCTTGCAGCCAGCTCACCGAAGGATCGAGCGTGGCGTCCTCGGAGGCATTCGCCATAAAAGCGATCAACGCGCTGATGATGGGGATCGCAAATAGGAGGAAGTAGCCGACGTATTTGTATATCCAGATCTTTTTTCGGATATTGCGTTCACTGTAGTCAAACGAACCAACCAGTTCGTTAAGTACCGGAAGTTCATTTTCGTATTTCTTTCTTACCAGAAGTTCTCCGGCTTGCTGACCCAGTTTGCTGGCGGGCGGGAGTGGACATCCCAAACATTTACAAGCAAAGCGGCGGGGCCAGCAGTGCGATTGGCTGGGCGTCTCACCTGGAGTGTTCGTTTTCATTCGGTTGGTTTGGGTGTCATTCAGAGCGCGGCTACGTGGGCTGGTGCGCGGCGTCGGGCTGGCGCCAGCTGCAAGGGGTTTGATGCCGAATGACCACTGAGCTTTGAATACCGACATAAACCGACAGTGTCGAGCCGGGGTTTGGTCGACCCTCGTGGCGAGGCGTTATCTGGACGTTGCGACTCATCTGCGATATACAATGATGCATGTCGCCCGGTCGTCTCTTTCTTGCGCTGATCCCGCTCATGCCAGTCTTCCTGCAGGCGGGCGGCGTCTACTGGACCGACCGCGGTGCGAGTCAGTTGAAGCGGATGAACTTCGACGGGTCGAATCTTCAGACGATCTTGCTCAGCGGATCCGTGACCTCGCCCGGCCGCAACCTTCGCGGGCTGGCGGTGGACAATGTGAGCAACCGGATCTTTTGGGCGGACAACGGCGCGGATCGTTTGCTGCGCGCCAATCTTGACGGCTCAGGCAGCGTCATTCTCCACACGATTACGGGCGGAAACTCCTTCCCGGCTGACGTGCGGATGGATTTCGCCAACCAGCAACTTTACTGGTGCGATCAAACCCGCCTTCGCATCCAACGCTCGACGTTCGACGGCACCGCTGTGACGGACGTCATCACCAACGCTGCGGCCAGCGGTCCCTATTTCATGGATCTGGACGTGCCCGAAGGAAAGATATACTGGGGCGACTTCAGCGGCGGCTCCATCTTCCGCGCGAACCTGGACGGCTCGCAGCGCGAAACGTTGCTCACTGGCAACAACACTCGCGGCGTGCGCATCGATCCCCGCGAGCGCATGCTCTACTGGATTAATCGCGACGACAAAAAAGTGCATCGCTGTCCGCTCGCGGCGTTTGAAGGCGGAACTATCCCGCTCACCCATCCGGCAGTCCAGACGCTCTACACGAATCTCGACACGCCCCATGGACTGACGCTCGACATTCCGGCGCGCAAGATTTACTGGGCCGACACCGGGACGAATCCCGGCAACGGCACGGGCGGGCAGTCGATCTGCCGCGGAGATTTCGATGGCAGCACGCCGTTGGAAATTCTCGCCACCGGATCGGAGCCGTGGGATGTAGACCTCGATCTCCGTTGTGCCAGCTACACGGAATGGGTCCAGCGGTGTTTCCGTCGCGATGCGTCCGTCGATCAAATTGCGCCTGAGGCCGATCCAGATGGCGACGGAGTTCCCAATGCCGTGGAATACGCATTCGACTTGTCGCCGATGCACGCGGACCAATTGAAGCTGGCCACACTCTTTGTCCGGGTGACGCCGGGAGTCAGTGACGACCAGCAGGCGGTGATTTATTTGCGACGCAGCGGTGTCAGTGATCTCAAATACAACGTGCAGGTTTCGACGAACCTTCTGCAATGGAGCGATGGAGAGACAGTCGAGGCATCGGTCGCGCCTGGGCCTGACGGAACCGAATTAGTTCTTAGCTCCTCGATTCATACCCTCATGACACGTTCGAATCACTTCATGCGCGTGCAAGTGCAGCTCGCCCCGCAGTGAACGCGGAGGAGAAAATTATTTCTCAACCGCCAGCGACACGCAGACAATCTCCTTGTCGTTGCGCGCGTAGATCGATTTGTTCGCGAAGGCGGGATGCGACCAGACGACGTGGCGACCGGGATCGCGGTTGTCCGGTTCGATGAGGCGCGCACGGCTGAGTTCCTCGTACTTCTCCGGCGTGAGCTTCGCGATGATCAGGTCGCCCTTCTCGCTGAAGAGGAAGCTGCGATTGCCCTTCTCGCCGTGCTTGATGACGAACGCGTGGCCCCAGCGTTCTGATTTCCCGCTGGTGGGCGCGAAGGTTTCCCAGAGACGTTCGCCCGTCTCCAGCTTCAGGCAGCGGAACTGGCCGTAGCTGCACGGGCTGTAGATGTGCCCATCCTGAATGAGCGGCGTGGCCATCACGCTGTGCAATCCGTCGGTGTCCTTCTCGCTGACCTTCTGGCTCTGCCACACGACGGTCGGCTTGTCGGAATCCACGCGCAGCATCAACGAGCCGTTGTAGAACGACGTGAGGAAAAGCAGATCGCCGATCTTGCGCGGGCTGGGAATCGTCATGCCGAAGCGAACCGATGGCGTGTGCGGATGCGTCCAGAAGACCTTGCCCGTCTCGGGATCGAGCGCGTTCACCGATTCGGGATGCCAGAGGATGAGCTGACGTTTCCCGGCGAATTCGTAAATCATCGGTGGCGCGTAGCCGGGCTCCTTCGCGGTGAGCGCGCGCCAGAGTTCCTTGCCGGTATCCTTGTCATAGGCCACCGCCACGCTGCCCTCACCGCCCGCGAGACAGATGAGTTTCTTCCCATCGACGAGCGGATGACCGGCGAAACCCCACGTCGGCGTCTTGAGGCCGAACTCCTTTTTGAAATCGCGCGACCACAGCACGGTGCCTTTCGCGGCGTCGAGGCAGAGCAGATTCCCCTCGCTGCCGAGCGTGTAAACCTTGCCGTCATGAACCGCCGGCGTGACGCGCGGCCCAGACGCGTAGCTGACGGTGTAAGCGCAGTCGTAGCTGTGCTGCCACACGATCTTCCCGTCCGCTTCGTTCAGGCAGAGGACACGTTCCGCGCCGGGAATGGTGCCGCGCGCGAAGGCGTTCGCGGGAGTCGTCGTGCCCGTGGCGAGCTGGCGGTCCATGAGATACACGCGACCATTCGCGACCGCCGGCCCGCTGTAACCACCGCCGATGGGCGTGCGCCAGCGATACGTGAAGCCGTTCGTGGGCAGCGTCTCGACAATGCCCGTCTCCCGCCACACGCCATCGCGCTGCGCCCCGAGCCATTGCGGCCAGTCCTCGGCGTGGAGAGAAGTCGCCAAGGCCGAGATGAAACCAAGGACAAGCGCCACCACCCGCAAACGAGGAACCAGAGAGAGATGCATGGCGGCGAGTTCACCACAAGCACACCGCGGCGTCCATCGTCGCGACCGGAAAGCTGGGGGATGAAGGTATCTCTGCCTCTCATCGGCCCGCCGAGCGGGTTGGACGGTCACTGTTTTCGTCATTCGATGATGAAAGTGTCCCATTTTCTTCGCCGCACGCGCCGCTCGACGCGCTGTTTTCGCCATTCGATGAACAATTCTCGGCGCTCGATGGACTGTTCGAGCCGTTCGATGACGTTTTGCGCACGTTTCGCGGCTGAGTGTCCCGTTTCTGGAAAGGGAGTGCCCACATACTGGACAGTGCGCCCTTTGAACCGCGAGCGCCCTCGGCTGGCAGCGGGTCGTGCTGGTGGCGGGGTGGGAAAACTCCGATGCCCCAGCCAGTGCCGCGATGCGCCCCCCCAGGCTCAACCAACGACTGGACAGCCAGCCCTCAATCCGTACACTCCCCACCATGAACCCCGAGGTTCCCTCCATCCTTAACCGCAAACTGCGGTCGAATATCTGTTAGGCCGCTCGACCACGCCCTCGCAAATGGAGCCACTCGATGTTCCCGAAGTCACACAGCTACCAGAGCTTTCCGGCGGTGAGGAGAGTCCGGTCGGGTTTGCCGACATGGTTCTCACCACTTTGCTCGTTTACGATGCGGCGCTGCTCTACGCCGAGCATTCGCCGTCAGACCCAGCCGAGTCTTCAGTCAGTTGGCGCATTCACCCGCGAGAGGAGGGCATCTACTCGCGCGACATCGAGATTGCCAGTTCACCGTCGCTCGATAGCTTTCGGTCAGTGCTGGCGCGCTTCGGGCACCACTACTTGGGTGGCCAGCTTTACAACGGCTACGCGTTGCGCTTCCTTCGGCAGGGTGACCGAGTGCATCGGTGTCACATCTACATGTCGAACGTCGGGCAGTCAGGATTTTGGATTCGAGTGTATGCAGCACGAGCGGCCTAACCCTGCACCTTCGCTCACCCGGCCATCGCGTCGCGGTTGCCATCGTGGCGTCCCGCGGGCCGGGTCGCTGAGCTTGGGGCGGGGTGGGAAAACTCCGATGCCCCAGCCAGTGCCGCGATGCGCCCGGGTGTGATTAAAAGCGGGTGAGGGCTGTCTGTCCGACCGGGGTGGGTTGGTGGATTCGTTTGCCCTTTGTGCGCCCTAACCCCGGCGCGCGCGGAGCGTCGCGCCCTACCTTTGCGGCTGCGGACGCAACTGGCCTGCCTTGCCTCACCCCCCTTTAAATCACACCCGATGCGCCCGCCAGGGCCAACCCACGACTGGACAGCCAGCCCTCAATCCTTACACTCCCAACCATGAACCCCGAGGTTCCCTCCATACTTAACCGCAAACTGCGGTCGAATATCTGTTAGGCGACTACGCACCTCATGGCCCGTTCGGTTACAATAAAGTCTGAAGTGGGAACCACGAGTCTCACATTTTCCCAGTTTTCGCGAGATGCGGATGGGACGGAGCACGGAGTGGTATCCGTCACCGATGCTGCGTTTCAGGGGACGGTTGCATTCGCCTTTCACCCGGGAGAATCCAGTCTGGTCGAGTTCTTTCATTCGGCTTTGGATTCGCCTCCAGTTTATCGGACCGATCGCTACTGGGATGATCGGCGGCGATCTCTCCATTTCTGCCTCGGACGACACGACGAATCGCGATTGGGAGTTACAGCGTATTTGCACGGAAACGAAACTCACTGGCGGCTCGAAGCGACACTGGTTTTGAGGCCGGAAGAAGTCGCGCGTTTGGTGAAGAATTTGTCAGACTTTTTTGGATATGACCACGTCGCCTAACCATGCGCTGCAGCGCCTATGATGGTTGTCAAGAGGGTCGTTAAATTCGCGCCAGCTTTTGGTCGGTGAGCGTTTCTTCGCGCGGAGCGCAACGGAGTGCAGCGGAGTCGCGCGCGTTAGCGGTTTGTTTCCCGATTCTCCCAGCCGTCGGCTTCTCGCATGGTTCTCTTTCACTGGCTCTTCTTCGCGCGGTTCCTTTCTCCCCGTTTTATCGGAGGTGCCGCCATGAGTTTGTCGCTGGAGGTTTGCGGATCGGTGTCGCCGCGCTGTTGTGTGCTGGACGGTGGTCGTCCGACACCAGCTCCTATCCGGACAGGTGCCAGGCGCGTTGGCGTCGGCACCGCCCACTTAGTCTTTCTTGTTTGACGGCGGCGACCGGGGGCTCCGCCCCTTCTAACCCACGGGTGAACTCGCGGTTCACCAGCTGCAGCTGCGGACTGGAGCCGCCCGATCGCAAATTCTCTCCGGCTTGGTTCTCTGGTGGTGGCCAAGGCCAAATTCTTCTGGTGGTTTTTTGGGTTGAGTTGGATCCGCGTTCCGTGTTCGCGTTCCGTTTATGCGGGCACCCAGCCGAGGTCTTCCATGGTGGCGCGGCCGGTGCGCCAGCGCCATAGGTCAATCGCCAGTTGCCGGGCGAGGGCGATGACGGCTTTTTTCCGCATTGAGGTGCCGTCGGCGAGTTTGAGTTTCATGCGTTGCGCGCTTTTCCAGTCGGGCTGCCAGCGCAGGAAGCGCCAGCGGGCAGTGCCCGCCTCCCACAGCGCTTCGCGCGGAGCGCATTGGGGTCAAGGCTCAGCCTTGTTGCCGATGCGGTCGATGGCGCCCACGCGTCGTTTGCCGCCGCTGCTGTGTTCGCCGGGGCAGCAGCCGGTGTAGCTGCCGATTTGTTTGCGGTTGTGGAAGCGTTCCCAACTGCACACCTCACCGTCGAGGGTGCCGAGGGTGAGTTCGCCCAGGGCCTTGGGGCGGGGCTGATCTTTCACGCGGGTTTTGATTTCGGTCTCGAGGGCGCGGAGTTGTTGTTCGATGGCGAGGATGAGTGCGCGCAGGTCGGTGAGCAGCGCGAGCACCCAGGGATCGAGGGCTTCAAGTTTCTTCCAGTTGCGCGCGCCCCACCAGCGGGCGGGAAGTTTCTCGTGGCAATACTCGGCGACCTGGCCGTGGCCGCGGTTGGCGAGGGCGCGGATTTCGCGCGCGAGGAATTGCCGGCGGCGGGTGGTTTCGCGGCGGCGTTGTTCGGCCTCGCTGGGGATGCGGATGGGGGCGAGTTCGTCGCGGTTGCCATCGAGCCAGCGGGAGAGGCGCAGGCACAGGGCGCGTGCATCGAGCTTGTCGGTCTTGCGCGCGCCGTTGAGGGCGACGGGGGTGATGAGGAAGCTTTGCGCGCCGGCTTCCACGAGGCGGCGGTGGAGGGTGAAGCCGAAGCCGCACGACTCTTGCACGCAGAAGACTTGGTGGCCCTGGGCGATCCACTTTTTCACCTGCGCGAGGAGCTGGTCGTTGGTGAAGGGACGCGGGGCGTGCGGGTTGGCGTGGTCTTTCTGCACGACGGCGGTGATGGATTCCAGGTGGACGTCGAGGCCGAGCTTGAGCATGGGTTTGGCGGGATCAATCACGGCGCGCGGCAGCGGCTGGCAGGGCGGTAAAGGCCGGGCTGCGGGCTTGCCGGCGGGGGCGGTTTTGGTTACATTTGTCGCGGTCATGGTGGGTTTGATGAAATATGTTTTCATAAGTGTGAATGACTTGGTCGTCCTTCACAGCGTGACGCCGCGTGGCGTCGCGTTCAACCCACCATGGCTTCTAACCCGGCGTGAGCGTCGCGGTTGCAATCGCGGCGTCTCGTGTGCCGGGTCGCTGAGCTTGGGTCGTTCGGCGGCGTGACGCGCTATGCGAATCCTGAACGCCCTTGTGATTATGATTGCACTGTTGGCCCTGTCGCACCGACTCGGAGCGGCCGACCGAGCACCGTGGCCTCCACCACTGACCCTGAAAGACGCGATTGCGGTCGCGGAGAACTTCGTTAAAACGAATCGGACGGACCTCCCGGGCTATTACCTCAGTTCGATGCGTGTTCACACCGACAGCGATGGGCGTTACCACTGGGACGCACAGTGGCTGCGCACCAATACGCCGCCCGGCACTGCATTGGCTCAGGCATTTTCCATCACCGTCCGCGTCCACATGAATCAGACGTTCACCGTGATTCCAGGCAAGTAAGCATGGACAGAACGCCGCTTAACCTTAAAGGCAGGTCAGCCAATGCCGGGCGTGGCTCACGATTGCATCCGCACCTCCCAGGCCCGACATGGTTGTGCCTTCCGTTCGGCCGCTTCACGCGTATGAAACGAATCCAGCGCGCCCTGACGCCAGCAGTGCCGATTCTCCTGCTCGCTTATCTCGCTGCGTACGGCGTGTATCGCCTCTTTGGTCCGACGGAAAAACATTGGTCTGTTTCGAGTCCGTACCCAGTTGTATTGATCAATGGCGAAACGCCGCAACGTGTTTGGCTATATCGATGTTTCAGCCCATGCGTAATGGTCGAGGACGCTTACTATCGGATGCGTTATCGCGGCACGTACACGCCTCCAACCACCGGCGCGGCATCGGAGACCGACGGATGAGTTACTCGTACACAACGCGGCCGAACATGCGCTCCATCGAACCCGGGCATCGCGTCGCGGTTGCCATCGTGGCGTCCCGCGGGCCGGGTCGCTGAGCTTCGGTCGATAGGCGGCACTACGCGCATGACCCCACATCGCATTCTCTTCGAAGTCGCGCTGATGATGATCTGCGTCGGCTGCGCAGGACACCGCGAGTCGCGTCGTGAGGCGTTGGCCACCACCTATAGGGACGCTACACGTCCGATGCAGGAGCGCATGGCCACTTTTGACGAGTTGCTCGAAACATTCACATCCGGCACGCGGGAGCGCACGCTTGACCGGTTTGTTGGTTGGCCTGTTGCCCGGACCAAGTCGCGGATTGACGGATTCGGCCCAGATGACGTTTACAAGCACGGAGGCACCTTCAGCCTTCACCTCGTTGCGCCAGATGGGAGTGACCGATGGATTACCATGACAGGAGACAGAGTTCAGTGATGCCGCCAACCATGCGCCCATTAATCACCATCTTTATCGCGATGCTGCTGGTCGGTTGTGTTTCGCCCCCACGACGCGTCAGCGATGCGCGAGCCTTCTATGCATCGCTGTCACCGTCCGATCTTTCGCTGCGCTTTGTTCGTCCAGATCTTTACGACGGCCTGGACGATTTCGCCCGCCCCAACGCCCTCCAAGAGATTCTCAATCGCCGACTGCTCACGCGCGGGATGCACATGGACGCGGTCCGCCAGGTTCTCGGGCACCCCGATTCAAGCCTCACCGCAGAAGGTTCAGATGGCATCAGGGTTGGGCAGGCGTTTGAGTGGCATTACAATAGGTTGCCTGCATCCGGACTCGTGGTTCACTTCGGAGCCGACGAGCGAGCCACTAACATTCGGTGGGCATTCGAGCATCCCCATGAATCCCGGAGTCGAGAGTATTGAAAGGCTGAGATCATCAGAGGGTTGACCAAGAAGCTCATCGCGACGTCCATCGTCGCGACAGGAAAGCCGGGTGATGAGGTTATGTCTGCTTCTCAGCGACCCGCCGAGCGGCTTGGCAGCGCCGTAGGCGCGGCATCTTTGTAGCAAAGCGTTCGCAAACATTTCCCCCAGCTCCGTCAGGAGCGGCATCTTCTCCCGATGATGTCGCCCCTCCGGGGCTGGGTGGATTCTAGGTGGATCGTTTCTACAGCTATTTCGCTCCTACGGAGCTGCTGCATCGTCCCGGCTGAACGTTGTTCGCCCGTGATCCGGTGGCGGGTGGAAAAATTGTTCCTCAAGTTTCCCGACGGGAAACCGTTGTCGTCAGCAGAAAGATAGTTAACACACACGACAAAAAGTAAGTTCAACTCTCCACTCTTATGCCCATCACCGGACCTTCCTCTTACATCCCCACGATGAACGAATTTCTGTCGCACTGGACTTCGTGCAATGCCGCGCTGCCGCCGGCCACGCCGTTCCTGGTGCGTCTGCCGGAGACAAATACGACAGTGACGCGCGCCCAGTTCCTTGCGCAGCGGGACGCCCTGGTCGCACAGCAGGATGTGGTGCAGTCGAGCCTGACCAATCATGACATCGCCCGCGGGGCCGTTCAGCTCCATAAGGCGGCGTTGCTGGGCAGCTTCTCGCAGTTCCTCGCCCGGCTGGATGGATATTATCGCAATACCGATTTTTACGCCGCCGCGCCGTACGCGCCGAGCATCGGCGATGGTCAGGAGAATTTCACGCGCGCGTTGATCGCCGGGATCAAGCTGTGGGAGAAGTTGAACGCTGGTCCGGCTCCGGCCGGCGTGACGCTGCCGTTGGTATTGGTGCCCGGCGGAATGACACTGGATACGTTCAGCAGTGCCGTCGCGGCGTTGCAGGCTGCGTACGTGGCGGAACAGGACCGCGATCAGCTGGTGACGATCGCGCGCGCCAAACGGGATCGAATCCAGGACGAGGCTTACGCGGTGATGAAGGCGTACCGGGAGAATCTGCCGGGTTCCAACGTGGCGCAGTTCCCGGAACTGGTGGAGACGTCCCCGAGGCTGTCGCCGACGCCGGGGCATACGCCGGAACCGGTGAATGCGAGCGCGGTCTTCGAAGCGCCAGATCGTTCGAAAGTGGTTTACGAGGCGTCCACGGACGCGCAACTGCACAGCTACGAGCTGCGAGGCAATGTGGGCGAGAGTTATAGCGCGGAGGATGCGGTGGTGATCGCCACCCACGGACCAACGGAACCACGCGAATTTGTCGTGCCCTTTGGCCTGACGCAGCCCGGTGCCGAGGTGGCGCTGAAGGTGTTTGTGATTCTCACCACGGGCAACGAGGCGGGCAGCGCGGCGATGATCGTGCAACGGCCCGCGCAGGTGCTGCCGCTGGCGGCGTGAGGAAGGAAAGTGGATCAGTAATCAGTGAAGCAGTGTTCCGTGAGGAACTCCCACTGACCTACTGATTACTGTTTTACTTATCACTGGCTCACTGGCCTGTTGTTCGCTGGCAGCACGCGCACCGTCAGTGACGACGCCGCTTTGCCTCCGCGATGGAGGCGGTGCGTGGCTTTCTGGAAATCTTCGGGCTTGGCGGTGGGGATGTTCACGAAGGTTTGCGCAGCTACGCCAGCAGTGGCTT
>JADJPG010000077.1 GCA_016713365.1 Verrucomicrobiota bacterium
GGTGCTGACGTTGTCGCTCATCACCTCGTTGATGTAGATCGGCGGACTGGCGACACCGGAATCAATGGTGCGGACGCGGCAGAACATTTGGTTGCCGGCGAGCGCGATGCTCACGCGAAAGACGCCTTCCGCCACGGCCGTGACGACGGCTTGAGTGGCCTGGGTCCAATCGCCGTTGGAGGCGAAGCTGGTGGCGACTTCGATCGTGAAATCGCCGGGGTCCGGTTGCGTGCCTTGAAATTGGAAGGTGAGGTGCGTGCCGGATTCGACGCGAAGGGTGGAGACATCGATCTCGGGCAGCGTCGCGGCGGTGGCGGCGATGCTGAACATCGCGAGGAAGCAAACTCCCATCCACAGGCTAAGGGATCGGAGGAGGGCGCGACGCAGCGGCGCGGGCGTGGGAACCTTCTGAGGATTCATGATGTCACCGTAATGATCCGAGCCGGTCAGGGCAAGGTATGATCCTGCCTTCGCCAAAAAAGAGAGGCCGGGAAATCCTTCCCGGCCTCTTTGCTTCTGGGTCAAACCGCGCGAGCCCTTCTGAGACGTCCGCGCGGACGATTTACTTCGTCAGGCGATAGAACTTCTGGCCGGTGGACGTGCCTGGGATCGTGACGGTGTTCATGCCGCCAGCGGTTGCCGGCGTGATGGTGACCGGTGTCCAGACGGTGGTCGCAGGCGTGAGCAGCGCTGACGTTTCCTCCAGGACATATCCTGGCGAAGGGGCGGGCCACGAAACGACGGTGGTGGTGCCGTTCTTCGCGATGGTTTGCTTCGGCGTGACGAAGAGCGTGGATTCGGTGCTGGTGGCTTCCGCTCCGGGAGAACGGGCGATCGCACGGAAGATCACGCCGTCATCACCGATGTTCGGCAGGAACGAGTAGGTGGCGCCCGTGGCGCCGCCGATGTCGACGAAGCCGCTGCCGGTGTTGCGCTGCCACTGGTAGGTGACGGGTGTCGATGCGCCGTTGAGCGTGGCCGAGGCGGCGACGGTGAAGGTCACCGCGCTGTCCGCACCGGTATTCTCCATCGCCGGCGAGAACTCGACGCTGCTGATTTCCCAGTTCGGAGCCGGTGTCGCGATGGTGCCTTCGTCCCAAGCCGCAAGGAACTGGACGGAGATGACGTCGCCCGCGGCGAACGTTCCGAGCGTGGCGGTGCTGGTCACAAAGGTGCCTGCTGCGAAGCCGGGCGACTGGCCGTTGTAGGCATACTGACCGCGGATGGGTGGCGAATTGCCGCCGATCAGTTTGTCGGTTTTGTAATTCTCACCCGTGATGGCGGTGTTCGGAACCGTGGTATAAGCGCCGCGGTTCACGCTCACGCGCACGAGACCTGCATCCCAGCGGATGCCGTTCGGGTCGCCGCCGTCATCCTCGAAGTTGTAACGGTGACTGAAGGTCACGGTGACGACTCCCGGTGTGGTGACGGTGAGGAACGGGGTGCTGAGCGCGCTGTTCTTCACGCCTTCGCCGCCGTTGGCGGCCCAAGAGCCGCTGGTGGAGTTGTAGAGCCAGAGCTCCGTGGGGCCGGGAAGGTTGGCACCTTCGATGCCGTTGAGGACCGAGTAGCCTGCGCCGCTCGTCGTGAATTCCTCCGTGCTGACCACTGTGGCTGGAGCCGAACGCGGCGCGAACTGGCTGGTCGGGTTCTGCGTGATGGTGACGCCGAGGCCGACCGGGTTCACGTAGGTGCCGAGCCACGCGGCCGGAATCGGCGTGAGCGTGTTCGGATCGGTCGGATCCGTTTCGAGCTTGGCCGCGACCTGGCAGTAGTCGCCGCCGCCGCCTTCTTTGTAGAGCGCTTCGATGTAGTACTGCTCGCCGGCGATGAGCGCCTGCGGGGCAGAGGCGTGGGATGCGAAGCCGTTGCAGCAGGCCGTTTCCGCGGTGAGCAACACCTTGCCCGCCGGTTCCTTGCCGCTCGGATTGAAGTAGAGCTCCGAGGAGTCGTCGCTGCTGAGGTAGAAGATCCAGTTGCCGGAAGTCGGCGGGATGAACACGCCGCTCAACCGTCCGCCGTAACCTTCACGCGAATTGGTCGGGAAGACTTTCCGCGTGTCGAAGCCAGGCAGGTAATACGTGACCTGCGGATTGTCCGGGAAGGACGGATGGCTGGTGAGGATCGCGACGTCGTTGCCGCCGCCGGTGTCGTAGACATCGAAGGTCACGAAGCCGGACGCGACTTTCCACGTCTGGATGGTGACGGTGGTGCCGACGGGAACGGTGTTGTTCGCGAGGTCAGTCGGCGATTTCACGGCGAGCGTGTACGTGGAGTCCGCGACCAGCGGTGTGTCGAGCGTGAGTATCGCGCTGCGTCCGTCGGCGCCCGGGGTGGCGACGGGGATTCCTGGCAGGTTCGGTCCGGCGGTGAACTCGTAGCCGAACTCGTCACCGGCGGAGTCTGTCGTGATCAATTCGTCGAACTTCAGAATGATCTTCATGAAGCTGGCGTCCGCCGAGGCGCTGACGACAACTGGAGGCGTGGTGTCGTTGTTGACGCTCAGCGTGGCGGCGGGCGTGAGAACTTTGGCGCCCACGATCGAAGCTTCAGCGGCGATGGTGGCGCCGTCGTCCACGATGGTCGTGACGAATGAGAAGGAAGGTCCGGTGGCGCCGGGGACTTCCGTGCCGTTCTTGAACCAGCGATACGCCATCGGTAGCGAGAAGGTGTTCGTGGCGGTCACCGTGAAGGTGACGAGCTGGTTTTCGTTGGTGGAGATGTTCGCCGGCGCGGCGGTGATGCCGATGGTTCCAGCGGATCCGGCGGGTGCGGAAGGATAGCCGAGGTAGGAGCCCGGAATGGCCGTCAATGACGCCGGCGCGGTCGGATCGCTCGACAACTTCACGGCCACCTGGCAGACGTCGCCGCCGCCGCCTTCTTTATAGAGCGTCTCGATGTAGTACGCCTTGCCTGCGGTGAGGAATTGCGGTGCCGAAGCGTTTGCGGCGAAGGACGCGCAGCATTCGGTTTGCGATTGAATCAACGTCTTGCCTGCGGCATCCGGTCCGGTCGGGTTCAGGTAGAGCGCCGAGCCGTCGTCCGCGTTGAGATAGAAAATCCAGCTGCCGGTGGCCGGAGGAATGAACAGCGCGCGCATGCGGCCGCCGTAGGTTTCCAGGGAATCCGTCGGGAGGAATTCGCGGCTGGTGAATGTCGTGAGATTGGTCGTCACGGTCGGGCTGTTCGGGAAGTTCGGATGTCCGGTGAGGTCGGAGACAAGATTGCCGCCGATGCCGGTGAACACTTCAAACTTCACGCCGCCCGCCGGTGTCACCACCCAGGTGCGGAAGGCGAAGGTCACGGTTTCGTCCGTCACGTTTCCGGCGAGGTCGGGAATGTTCGACACCTTGAGCTGGTAGATGGTGTCTTCCGTCAGCGGAGAATCGATGGCGAGCGTCACAACGGTTCCACTCTCGGTGGAACCCGCGCTGACGAGCGTGGCTGCGGAAGGATCGATTCCGCCGACCAGCGTGTAGTTGAACGGAACGATCGCCGCCGCGAGGTCGACGCGTTCGCTGAATTGCACGGTGATCTGATTGAAGGTGCCCCCGGCGATGGCATCGACCACAACGGGTTTCACGACGTCTTCAATGACGGTGACTTGCGCGACGGTGCTGGTGAGCGAGTTCAATCCGTTGCTGACGACGACGGTGTAGACGCCGGTGTCGTCCACTTCCGCGGCGGCCTTCTCGTAGGTCGCATTGATTGCGCCGGGAATCGGTGTTGTCCCCTTGTACCACTGATACAGCGGCGCGGTGCCAAATGCCTTCACGCTCAGCTTGAGCGGATAGAGCTCAGTGAGGGAAGTGGTGCCGGCCGGTTGCGTCGCGATGGAGACAGGCGTCAGCGGGCCGTATTCGATCAGCGCGATGTCCGACAGCGCGTAACCGAGCGCGCCGTACGCGTTCGTGAAGGTGGAACCGGGACCGGCGTTCGGCCCCATGTTGTTGTAGAAGTCCTTCACCGGACCGCTGTAGCCCTTGGTGATGACCGAGAAGGAACCGTCCGGCCCCGGCGCAATGTCATCCCAGCCGACGAGATCACCGTTGGTGTTCACGCCGCTCTGGAAGACTTGTTGCCAGTTCGTGAGGGTGAGATTGGGAATGCCGGGCAGATTTGCGGAAGTAATCACGCCGGGCGTGCCGGCGTCTGCGGCGCTCGCGGCTCCGGCGAGGGACGAGATCGTCCAGCGACCGGAATGCGTGCCGACGCCCGTGCCGTTGCGCACCGAGTTTCCGCGGAACGCATAGCGCATGGACGGATCGAGATTGGTGAACGTGAGGACGACGGTGTCATTGCCCGCGATGGCTCCACCGGCGAAATTTCCGAGCCCGATCGCGCTGCCGGCGTTACCCATGTCGACGATGGATGTGCCGCCCGGCGTGAAGAGGTCGTAGGCGGGAGTTCCCGGAAAGGCGTAACCCATGCCGGCATTTGGGAAGAGGTCCGGGCTGCGGACCAGCGTGCTGACCACCAGGCTCGCGCTCAAGGATTGACCGGCCGGATAGCTGGCGGCGGCGAAGTTGGTGAGCGGACCCGAGGTGGGGAACAACGCTCCCGGATCAGTGGTCAGGAGGAATCCACGCATGTTGTAGGTGGAGACGTTGGGCGCGGTGAGTCCGCTGGGCGCGTGTTCATTGAACGCAGTCCAGTTGGTCACGAGCTGGCCGTGCGCCAGCGTCGGCAGCGCGATGGCCGTGGCGAGCAGCAGCGCGTGCTGCGTTCGCCGGAGTTGGATGGGATGTGTTTTCATATCGGAGGTTTCGATTTCAGTTTTCAGGGCTCAATGGGATGCCTTGAGGCGATAAAGCCGCAGGACACCCGCAAATTATTTTTTGCGAGTCACCGCGCTGGTCGGAGGGGAGGAGAAACCTCCGGCGACGCGGTTCGACGCGATTGGGATGAGTGAGTGGTCCGCTGGACCGCAGCCTACTCGGGACCGGGATGAGTTACGCGATACGACATGTGACGTGTTTGAAAAGGCGGTCGTTCGCTTTAGCAACGACAAGCGTTCACGACCGCCAATCCCAATTAGCATGTAAAATGCCGGGAGCGAGTCATGGGGTGTTTTTGCGAAAACGTCAGCAAATACGCGCATAGTGGAGTGGCAGACACATCAGGTGGCCGATCTCGTTTTGTTCACGGTGTGCAAATTGGATCGGCAGCGTCAGAATTCTACAGTAGTGCAGCGGCCGCCTCCATGAACGATTCGGTGACAATCTCGCGGGCGCATAAACTTTTTTTCTGCCCACAGGGATGGAGGATCGGCAAAGTACTGCGGTCATGTCACCGGTTCGTAACATTGCCGAGATTTTGCCGACGCACACGGCTGCCTTGTTTGATGCGGCGGTGAAGCGCGCGGCGGAGTTGCTGCGCACGGGTGAAGTGGTGGCCTTGCCGACGGAGACGGTTTACGGTCTCGCCGCCAATGCGCTCGATGCGGCGGCCGTAGCCCGCATCTTCGCCGTGAAGGGAAGGCCTGCGCACAATCCGATCATCATTCACGTGTGCGATCTGGCGATGGCGCGAAGGTTCGCGGGCAAATGGCCGGAGACGGCGGAGAAGCTTGCGCGTTCCTTCTGGCCCGGCCCACTGACGCTGGTGCTTCCAAGGACGAAGGAAATCCCGGACATCGTGACCGCTGGTGGATCCACCGTGGGCGTGCGCTGGCCGAGTCATCCGTTCATGCAGGCGGTGATTCGGGAATGTGGCTTCCCTCTCGCGGCGCCGAGCGCGAATCCCTCCAACTTCCTCTCTCCGACCAACGCCCAGCACGTTCAGTCGACACTGGGCGATCGGATCAAGCTGATTGTGGATGGCGGCCAGTCGCAGGTGGGCATCGAATCAACCGTCGTCGATGTTACGACGACTCCGCCAGCCTTGTTGCGACCGGGAATGATTCACGTCGAATCCTTGGCAGCGGCGCTGGGTGAGACCGGACTTCGCTCCGCGAACTCGACTTCTGGCGAGACGCTGAAAAGTCCGGGGCAGCTCAAGAAACACTATTCTCCGAACGCGCGACTGCGGATTCTCAGTTGGAAGGATGATACGGACCTTCGGCGTCAGTTGATCGCGCTTGGCGCGGAGGTTTCGCGAACGCAGGTGGTGGTCTACTCGGCTATTCCCGCGCTGCCCGGCCTCGGCGGCGTCAGTGTGATTCCTCACGATGCGGAAGCCTACGCGCGGGCGCTGTATGCGGAACTGCATCGGTGCGACAACGAGGGCGCCGAATGGATCGTGGTCGAGTCCCTTCCCGAGGGACCGGAATGGCAGGCCATCGGGGATCGTTTGCGACGCGCTGCCAGTTGAGCGGCTGGAGATCTTCCGGAACGTGCGAAGGAGGAATTTGGAGGAATCGAGCCTTGCCTCGTCTCTTTGAGATTCTTATTCTCCGGATATCGCCAGAACAGATGCCAAAATAGGTTCAATGGCGGCATCTTTTCCGACGTCAGCTTAATCCAGCAATTACTTGAAACGGATGAAACAACGTCGTCTAGCTTCTGCTCTCGTCGCGCTTGTGCTCGCGGTTCTTTTCACGCCGGCTCCCCGCGCCGAAAAGGCTGCTTCCACTCAAGCTCCACCGCCCGCACCGCCCTTGCCGGCCATTCGCGCGCTCAAGCTCCTGCCGGAATCGCTTACGCTCGCCGACCTGCGCGATGAACGCCGCGTGCTGGTGCTCGGTGTCATCGAGGGCGACAAGACCATCGACCTGACGGCGGTGGCGAAGTTTTCGTCGGACGCGACGTGCGTGGAGATCGGCGCGGAGGGTTACATCCGGCCGAAGTCGGGCGGAGCAGGGGAGATCATTGTGAAGGCCGCGGGCCAGAGCGCGAAGCTCGCGGTGAAGGTGCAGGGCGCGGACGCGCGCAAGATCGATTTCGTGCGCGATGTGCAGCCGGTGCTCGCGAAGCTGGGTTGCAATCAGGGGACGTGTCACGGCTCCGCACAGGGCAAGAATGGCTTCAAGCTGTCACTGCGCGGCTACGATCCGGAATACGATTACGCCGCGCTGGTGAATGATTTGTCCGGTCGGCGTTTTAATCGTGTGAATGTGGATGACTCGCTCATGCTGCTAAAGCCGCTGGGCGAGGTGCCGCATGAGGGGCGTCAGGCGTTGAAGCCCGGTTCGCGCGAGCATCAGATGTTGCGGCAGTGGATCACGGAGGGAACGAAATTCGACAGCGTGACCAAGGGTCGCGCGAAGAGCATCGAACTGCTCCCGAAGGAATCCGAGATGGATGTCGTGGGCCGCTCGCAGCAGTTCCTCGTCATCGCGACCTACGCGGACGGTTCAACGCGCGACGTGACGCGTGAGGCGCACTTCTCCGTGAGCAACATCGAGGTCACCGAGGTCAATGGTGGCGGCGTGGTGAAAGGATTGCGCCGGGGCGAAGCCGCTTTGCTGGTGCGTTACGAAGGCATCTACGGCACGGCGCTCATCACCGTAATGGGCGACCGCACGGGTTATCAATGGGCCGATGTGCCGGAGAACAATTTCATCGACCAGCACGTGAACACGAAGCTGCGCAAGATGAAGATTCTTCCCAGCGAACTGACGGGCGATGGGGAGTTCATGCGCCGCGTGTATCTCGACCTTACTGGCCTTCCGCCCCTGGTGGAAAAGGTGCGCGCCTTCCTCGAAGACAAAACGCCGAGCAAGGAGAAGCGCGAAAAGCTGATCGATGAATTGCTCGGCAGCAATGATTACGTCGAGTTCTGGGCGAACAAATGGGCGGACCTGCTTCAGTGCAATTCCGAGAACCTGGGCAGAAGTCCGTCTGGCTTTATCGCAACTGGATTCGCCAGCAGGTCGCCGACAACGTGCCTTACGACAAGTTCGTCCGCTCGCTGCTTACCGCGAAGGGCAGCAGCTATGAGAATCCGGCGGTGAACTATCTCCGCGTGCTGCGCGAGCCGGGCAAGATGACCGAGGACGTCTCGCAGACCTTCCTGGGTGTGCGCTTCAACTGCAACAAGTGCCATGACCATCCATTCGAGAAGTGGACGCAGAACCAGTATTACGAGATGGGCGCTTACTTCGCGCAGGTCGGGTTCAAGCGCGGTCAGGTCGGGAAGGAAGTGATCTTCGCGGAAGCGGGTGGCTCGTTCCAAATCACGTCGGAGGAGATCGTTTATCACAAGTACGACGGCGGCGAGGTGAAGCATCTCAAGACCGCTGCACCCGTCACGCCGAAGGTTCCAGTCGGCGACGCGAAGTCCATCGCGGCTGGCGCCGATCGTCGCGTGCCGATGGTGGACTGGCTGGTCGCACCGGAGAATCCGTTCTTCGCGAAGTCGATGGCGAACCGCATCTGGAGCTACTTCCTCGGACGCGGGATCATCGATCCCGTGGACGACATCCGTGCGAGCAATCCGCCGAGCAATCCGGAGTTGCTCGACGCGTTGACGGCGCAGTTCGTGAAGGACGGCTTTGACCTGCGCAAGCTGATGAAGACGATCTGCCAGTCGCGCACGTATCAGCTCTCCATCGTGAAGAACAAGTGGAACGAGGACGACACGATCAACTTCAGCCACGCGCATCCGCGCCGCCTCAGCGCGGAACAGATGGTCGATGCGCTTGCGCTCGCCACCGGCACAAAAGCCAAGCTCGCCGGTGTGCCCACCGGCATGCGCGCCGCGCAGATTCCCGACGGCATGGTCGCGGGCAACGACTTCCTCCAGCTCTTCGGACGACCGAAGCGCCAGTCCGCCTGCGAATGCGAACGCTCCAGCAGCCTCACCCTCAGTCACGCGCTCAGTCTCATCAACGGTCCGACGATCTCCGAGGCGATCGCCGCGCCCGACAGCCGCATCGCCAAGCTCGTGAAGACTGAGAAGGACGACCGCAAGCTCGTGGAGGATATCTATCTCTCCTGCCTGAGCCGTCCGCCGACGGAGAAGGAACTTAAAGCCGTCGAGTTCAAGTCCGGCGCTGACCGTCTCGAAGTCGCGCAAGATCTCGCGTGGGCGTTGCTGAACAGCCCGGCGTTTCTCTTCAACCGCTGACGACCATGAAACTACTCATCCTCTTCGTCGCCTGGTGCATCCTGGCGGTTTTGTGCTGGCCGGTGGCTTTGCTCGCGGCGTTGTTGCTGCCGGTGGTCTGGGTAATGTCGATTCCGTTCCGCTTCCTCGCTGTCGTCGTTCACGCCGTTCTCGCGCTGGTGAAGACGTTGCTGTTTCTCCCGGCGCGAATATTGGGTTATCGCAGCGCAACCAACTGAGAACCTATGACGATCGAACCTCTCTTCGCGGTGATGTTTGGCGGTTGGGAAATCGTGCTCATCCTCGCGATCGTGGGAGTGCTGGCCCTCGCTGTCGTTGTAAGTGTCATCACCATCGCAGTCGTTCTGGTGAAACGTGAGCGTGCCAACAAGCAGGCGCCTGCGGGAACCCAGCCTCCGCCCTTACGGTAAGGTGTCATGGAAAACCTGCTCCTCTCCAAAATCGATTATCAGGTGACGAAGACCGCGTCCGGTACGTGGAAGCGCTTTCTCTATTCCTCCGGGCAACGCTATGCGGAGTTCGTGTCGGACGCGCGCCTCGGCGGCTTGCCGCTGGTTCACATCGCGTACGGTCGTTCGCCGGAGACCGGGAAAATTCCTACGGCGAAAGGCATTGTTGCCATCGGACGAAAAGCCTTCGGCGTGATCGCCATCGGGCAGGGCGCCGTTGGTGTCGTCGCGGTTGGTCAGGCGGCATTCGGCGTCGTTGCGGTGGGGCAACTCGCGGTGGGCGGTCTTTTTGGTCTCGGTCAGGCCGCGACGGGCGTCGTGGCGATCGGACAGTTTGCCGCCGGCATCTTCAGCTTCGGCCAGTTCGCGATTGGCGCCTGGAGCTACGGACAATTCTACGTTGGCCAAAACCTGCTCGACCTGTGGCGACGTTGAAGCCAATGCAATTTCACCCGTGATTATCCCTTTATGAATCGCCCGCCAAACACGCGAAAGACACGAAAAGCTGACTTGTTCGCAACCTGTCTTTCGCGTCCTTTCGCGTGTTTAGCGGGCCAAGACCAAATACACCTATGATTAGCATCCCCGGACAATCAGGCAGCACATGCGACGGCTTCAGCCGCCGCGAATTCCTTCGCATCGGCGGCATGGGCATGGCCGGCATCAGCCTCGCCGACATCCTGCGCCTCCAGGCCACCGCTTCTGTCCTGCCCGCCGGTGCCGGCGCGGGAGCGAAGAGCGGTTGGGGCAAGGCCAAGAACATCATCTTCGTCTTCCTCCAGGGCGGCCCGAGCCACATCGACATCTGGGATCCGAAACCCGACGCGCCCTCGAACGTCCGCGGCGAGTTCAAGCCCATCAAGTCCAACGTGCCCGGCATCTGGCTCAGCGAAGTCATGCCGCAGCTCGCCAAGCAGATGGACAAGGCCACGCTCATCCGCTCGATGAGCTACACGCCCGCCGGCCTTTTCAACCACACCGCCGCGCATTACCAGATGATGACCGGCTACGAGCCCGGCCGCGTTTCTCCTTCCGGCCAGCTTGAACCGCCCGCGCCGAACGACTTCCCGCACATCGGCGCGCAGATCTCGCGCATCAAGCCGCCGGAAGTTCCGATGCTCCCGTTCGTCGTGCTCCCGCGCCCCACGCAGGAGAGCAACGTCATCGGCAAGGGCAGCACTGCCGGTTTTCTCGGCGCGGCCTTCGACCCGTATTATTTCTATCAAGACCCAAACAAGGAGATCAGCCTCGCCGATCTCTCCATGCGCAAGGAAGTGCCGAAGGAACGCCTCGAACGCCGCGCCACGCTCCTCAAGACCGTCGAGAGCCAGATGCCCGACATGGAAAAGGCCGTTGAGAAGTTCGCCCTCGACAAGTATTACCAGAAAGCCTTCGACCTCGTGTCCTCCGGCCGCGCCCGCGACGCCTTTGATCTCACGAAGGAATCCGAGAAGACCCGCGACCGCTATGGCCGCCACACCTTCGGTCAGGGACTGCTCCTCGGTCGCCGTCTCATCGAGGCCGGCACGCGCTTTGTGCAGGTGAACTGGCCTGCCGTCGCCAACGGCAACCCGACCGTCGATGCCTTCGATACGCATGCCGCGAACTTCGGTCCGTTGCGCAACTTGCATTGCCCGAAACTCGACAGCGGTCTGAGCGCGCTCCTCGAAGATCTCGATCAGCGTGGCTTGCTGAAGGAAACGCTCGTCGTGGCCATTGGTGAATTCGGACGCTCGCCCCGCCTCGGCGTGAGCACCAGCGGCAACGGCAACGCGCCCGACGGTCGCGATCACTGGCCCTATTGCTACACCGCGATGGTCGCTGGCGCGGGTGTGTCCCGTGGCACGCTCTACGGCAAGAGCGACGCGACCGCGAGCTCGCCGGCCGAGAAGCCAGTCCATCCCGTGCAACTCCTCGCCACCATGTATCACGCGCTCGGCATCGACCCGCACACCATCGTCTACAACCACCTCAACCAGCCCCGCGAGCTGGTGGACGCGAGGTTCGGGGAGCCGGTGACGGGGTTGTTTGTGTAGGACTCTTCGAGCGGAAAAGACTAATGGTAATTGTGGCAATTGCGTGAACTTGACGAGGCCCGCGCCGCTTCAGTCCCACTTCACGATCACTGTTGCGAAAACGCCGTGCGCGGTGAAGTCATTGTAGTGACCGCTGCTCGGCTCGTCGTAGTAAGACCAGAGATATTCGAGCCGTCCTTTCACCTTCTTCCAGAAGGCGCGCCCGATGCCGGCGCGGACGCCGTGGCTTTCGTAATCGATGCCGAGCGGCAGGCCGGCGGTTTGGTTCGGTTGCGAGAAATCTGCGTGCGAGAAGTCATAGGCCAGCGTGACGTCCGTCAGGTTGTCGAGGATGTAGCTCGCGCTGCTCATCGCGCTGTAGATTTGTCCTTTGAACGGCGTGGCGGATGGATTGCCGTTGTCCGCGGATGCGGTGCGGGAATCCTGGAAGGTAAAACCCGACGATAGATACAGCCGCCGCCACGGCGTAAGCGTGACGTTCAAGCTGTGGATGTGCGCGTCGTATTCGCCGGACCGCAGGCCGCCGCCGGTCAATGTCGGCACGGCGTGAGTCGCGGTTTCGAAATCGGTCGAGACCAGGCGATAACCCAGCGTCGTCTTCAGCCACGTCGTGGGACGCATCACAATGCGCGCGCCCGTTTCGTCCGTGGTCGTTTCGCGCGCCGTGATAAACGCCGGATAACCCAGCCCGGTGGAGTAGGGGCGGGTGTCGACGTTGTGGTCGAAGGTGTCGTCGCGGTTCCGCCGCTGGTAGTAGGCGTTCAAGGAAACGCGCGTCCACGGTGAAACCTGGAAGCCGGTGCGATAGAGTTCCCACAAGCGCGTGGTGTCGGTGTCGCGGGTGAAGTTGAACGTCGAGGTGTCCACCGCCGCATCAAGGCCCGCGACTTCTTGCACCGTTTCCTGCCTGAAGCGTGCTTCACCGTAAAGGACAGTGAACGGAATCTGCGTGTTCCGCAGGAGGAGCTTCTCTTCCGCGGTGAAGCGATCGAAGTCGCCGTAGCCGCGGCCAGGATTGTTCGTGATGCCGTTCGGAAAGGTGAGGTCGATTTCGTCCAGATTGATCGCGCCGAACACGCGCTGGCGATTCCACTCTGTCTGCGCGCCGGCGGAGAAGGTCATCTGTTCCCACAGACCGAACTGCGCGTTCGCGTTGAAGACATGCGCGGACTGTTCGAGCGTCAGGCGCGGAGCGTTCCAGGCGGGACCAGCGGTGAGCGCTCCGCCGTTCTCATCGACCGGCCCGGTGCGAAACGATTCGTCGCCGTCGGTGTGGCTGTAAAGGTAGCCGGCCGAGACGAGCAACCATTCCCGCGGCTGAGCTTCGGCGGTGAAGGCGTTCGCGATGGTGTGTTGCTGACTGGATTCGCCGATCCGTTGACTGAGCGCCGGGCTCTCCGCCAGTGTGCGCGCGGTGGTGTTGCGCGCGGCGAGATCGTAGTAGTCGTAGCGCAGGTTGTCCTCGAAGCGCACGCCGCGGTAATCGTAACCGGCGTCGAGCCGCAGCACGTGCTGATGTTCATCGATCGCTTTGCTCGTCGGGAGAATGCTCCGCGTGTCAGGCGCTGGCTGGATGGGCATCCAGCTCGACAATGACTTCTCGCCTTCGCGGAAGTGATATTCGTAGCCGCCTTTCAGGCTGAGGCCGAACGGCGTCACGCCGCCCGCTTCGATCCACGCCTTGCCGATGTCGAGATGAAGATCGCGATCCAGCGTCGCCAGCGGACCACCGAACGGCGCGTAATAACCGCCTGAATCGTCGTAGTATTTCCGGAATTGCTGGAGCCCGGCGCGGACGAAGAACGAATCGCCGTGCTCGAGCGAGAGCTTTACGTCGTAGTCGTCACGCAACGTGTGTCCGGAGATCTCGAAACGCCGGTTCGCGTCGATCTGTTCGCGGAGACGGAACGATTCGAGCCCGCCATCGAACCCGTTCGGAATCCAGTTCAGCTCGCGGAACTTTCGCTCGTCACCTTTCACGGTGATCCAGCGCAGCGTGGGCGAGGCCTCCGCGATGGTCTTGCTGGGCGCGGCGCCTTCGCTCCATGCGACGCCTTGATCAATCCAGGCGCGCAAGAGTCCGACCTGTTCCGTCGTGAGCGGATCGCCCTTGCCGTTCGGCGGCATCTCCATGTCCGGCACCAGCCGCGCGACATAGTGGATGAACGGACTCTTCGCGCTTTGGCCGGGGAGGACGGACGGACCGTTCTCGCCGCCTTTCAACAACTCGACGCGATCCGTCACCCGGAAACCGCCCTTCGGTTTCTCCGGGCCGTGACATTTCAGGCAGGACGTTTCGAGGATTGGCTGAATATCGCGCGCGAAATCGATCGTCCTCGTTGGCGGCGCGGGAAGTTTCGATTCATCCACCGCCGCGCCGTAGAGGCTGGTGGCGAGGAGCGAGAAGACGAGTGGTGTGGCTCCAGAGGTGATGCGGGGGAACGTGCTCATCTCAGTAATGGAGGTTGGGGCTGATGTTCGAGCCGTGGACGGCGGGATGGCATCCGGCGGACCAGCAGCCGCCGCGCGTGATCTTGTCCGTGTGATCGACAATGCCAAAGTAGATCTGCCCGGCTCCGACCACCGAACCCTGCGTCTGCGCGTGGCATTTGATGCAGAGATTCACGTCGCGCTCGGTCAGCATTTTGGAATTCATCGAACCATGCGGCACGTGACACGCCGTGCAGCCTTCGCGCATCGCGGCGTGTTCATAAACGCGCGGCCGCGCTTGCTCGCGATGACATTCCGCGCAGGAGTCGTTCAACCGCGCCATCGCCAGGCCCGTGCCAGAGGCTTTCATGATGTCCGAACCATGCGGGTCGTGGCACTGTACGCAGTTCATTTTGTTTTCGAGCACGGGATGATGGTGTGGCAGGCGCAGTTCAGCGTGGGTCTGGACGTGGCAGGTGAGGCACGCGGTGGAGTCGCGGCCGGGATTCACGATGAAGCGACCCTTGCCGCCACCTGCGGCGATGTGTCGGCTGCCGGGGCCGTGGCACGACTCGCAACCGGTCTGGCCCTTCAACGCCGCGTCGCCCACGTGAACCCGGGCGTGTGCGCTGGACGGAAATTCGCGCGTGTAGTTCGTGTGACATTCGTAACACGCCTTGTTGCCAACGAAGTTTGCGCCTTCGATGAAGGGCGTTTCGACGATCGTTCGCTCAATGGTCGAGCACGAGCTGAGGGAGAGAGCGAAGAGCGCCGTCAACGCAAGGCACCCGGAGATCCACCAATGCCGCGGTTTCATGGCTGTCGAAGAAGAGAATCGGAGAGTAGCGCAGAAGCTGCAGAGTTCTCCCTGTGCTGGATTGATTGGGTTGTCACGGCGTGAGCGTCGCCGGATCGATGCGCGGGCTTCAAGGTCATTTCATTCTCGCTACGGGCAATCACGCAGCGTGACGACGGCGGTTTGGGCATTGTCTGAATTGACCCCCCGGTGTGCGGAAGGTTACACCATGGAGGCTGGGCGAGATTTGCCGCCCGGCGGGAAATCCAATTGCACTTATGAACTCGCTGTCTTCCTTGGCGCCATCGCTCTGCCTGTTGTTTGCCGTCTTGCCGGTTTCGTTGCCCGCCCAAGTCATCACGCTCACACCGGTTTCGGATACGGCGCTCTTCGAGCAAATCCCGGACAATAATCTGGGCGCATCGCAATCCGTCGCCGTGGGTAACACCGCCGCGGAGAGTGCGACGCGATCGCTGATGAAGTTCGATTTTCGCAACGCGGTCCCAGCAGGTTCGACCGTGACGAGTGCGACGCTGGAACTGAAAGTTGTTCGGACATCATTCCTCGTCGAGCCTGCGACGTTTCAGATTCATCGCCTGACGGCGGATTGGGGTGAAGGCGTCAAAGGCGCGGGCGCCGTGACAGGCACAGGGACTCCGGCGACCGCCGGTGAGGCGACGTGGAATGCCCGGTTGTCTGGTCAGTCCGTGTGGGCCGTGGTAGGCGGAGATTTCGCTCCGGAAGTTTCGGCTTCGACTCCGGTGGCAGGCGATACTATTTCGTTCTCCGGTGCCAATCTGGCGGCGGACGTGCAGCGTTGGGTGAACGATCCGGACTCAAATTTCGGCTGGCTGATCAAGGATCAGGTGGAGGGCCTCACGACGACCGCGCGGCGAATCGGATCGCGTGAACATCCTTCGGCTCAGCCGAAACTCACGGTTCAGTTTGAATCGCCGCTGCGCATCCTCAGCAGCGGGCTGAAGGAGGGGAAGTTCTGCCTGAAGTTCATGGCGCAGGGCAGGGGATACGTTGTGCAGGCACGGGAGGTGGTGGATTCCGGCGAGTGGCAGACGGTGGCAACCGTTCCGGCGGCGGATGTTCCGGCCGAGGTGGAGATTTGTGATGACGCTCCGGCGACCGGAACAAAGTTTTATCGGGTGATGGAGCAGTGATGCGTGATGCGTGATGCGTAACGGACTCGAGCCTGTCCTCCGCGTCACGTATCACGGATCACTCATCACGTCCCTGAAACTCTGCAATTGCCCGCTGGGCGGCGTTTCTCCAATATCCCCGCCCTATGTCGTCGCGCAGACAGTATCCGTTTCATCTCATCGAACCGAAGTGGCAGCAGCATTGGGACACGCAGCAGACCTTCAAGGCGTGGAACCCGGGTGAAGTGCTGCCCGCCGCACATCCCTTCGCCGTTCGCCATTCGCTGTCTGGCCCGGTGGCCGTAACGCAGTTACCGCCCAAGTACTACATCCTCGACATGTTCCCGTATCCGAGCGGCGCGGGACTCCACGTCGGGCATCCGGAGGGCTACACTGCCACCGACATTCTCGCCCGCTACAAGCGCGCGCGCGGCTTCAACGTGCTGCATCCGATGGGCTGGGACGCCTTCGGTCTGCCCGCCGAGCAATACGCCATCAAGACCGGCCAGCATCCGCGCAAGACCACCGAGGCGAACGTCACGACCTTCAAGCGCCAGATTCAATCGCTCGGCTTCAGCTACGACTGGTCGCGCGAAGTGGACACGACCGATCCGGGCTACTTCAAGTGGACGCAATGGATTTTCCTCCAGCTCTACAATGCGTGGTTCAATCCGGAGACGAACAAGGCGGAACCGATCAGCACGCTGAAGTATCCGGCGGACTGCACGACCGAAGAACAGAAGCGCGCCTACCGCGACTCGAAGCGCCTCGCCTACGTCAGCGAAGCGCCGGTGAACTGGTGTCCCGAACTCGGCACGGTGCTGGCCAACGAGGAAGTCATTGACGGCAAGAGCGAAGTCGGCGGCTTCCCGGTCATCCGCAAGCCGATGCGCCAATGGATGCTCCGCATCACCGCCTACGCAGAGAAGCTGCTCAACGATCTCGACGGCATCGACTGGAGCCATTCGCTGAAGGAAATGCAGCGGAACTGGATTGGCCGCAGCGAAGGCGCGGAGGTGGACTTTGAAATTGCGGATTGCGGACTGCGGATTGCGGAATCGGGAAAACGCATCCGAGTCTTCACGACGCGACCTGACACGCTCTTCGGCGCTACCTACATGGTACTCGCGCCGGAGCATAAGCTGATCGATCAAATTCTTGCGCTCGCAACCATTAAGCCTCATGTGAATGGAGAGATCACCGCCAAGACCGTCAACATCGTGGACGCATCCGGCAAGTCTGTCGGAATCAAACCACTGGCCGAAGCGATCGAAGTGGCGCGCAGCCAATCCCTTGATCTGATCCAGTTAAGCTCCGTTGGCGAAATGGCTGTCTGTCTGTTGCAGGATTTCGGGGCGTTTCGTTTCGCTCAACAGGAACTCGCCAAGCACGGAACAGACATCATTCGATATCGAGAAGAGGTTGCGAAGAAGTCAGATCTCGAACGCACGGAGCTCGCGAAGGAGAAGACCGGCGTGTTCACCGGCGCGTATGCCATAAATCCGGTGAACGGAGAGAAGATTCCGATCTGGATCGCCGACTACGTTCTCGCGACCTATGGCACGGGTGCGATCATGGCAGTGCCCGCGCATGACGAGCGAGATTGGGAGGTTGCTAAGAAGTTCAACCTTCCAACACCGCCGGTCGTTGCATCGCCTCAGATGGAGGCTTTTAAGATCGATGACAGAATTACGAGGGGTTGGCGGGAAGTCGCTGACCCTATTTCACGAGAACGCATCGGCTACACATTAGATGGCGCCCCGTTTGTCGAGGAGGGTGTAGCGGTTAACTCTGCCAACTCAGAGATCTCTCTCAACGGCCTACCTACCGCCGAAGCCAAAGCAAAGATCACCTCGTGGCTCGAAGCCAAGGGTGTCGGCAAGAAGACCATCAACTACAAGCTGCGCGACTGGCTGTTCAGTCGTCAGCGTTACTGGGGCGAGCCGTTCCCCATCGTCTGGAAAGACGGCCACCACTCCGCCGTCGCCGCGGAATCCTTGCCGCTCCAACCGCCGGACCTCACCGACTTCAAGCCCACGTCCACCGGCGAACCGCCGCTCGCGCGCGCGAAGGATTGGGTGAGCCTTGTCGACGGTTCCGTCCGCGAGACGAACACCATGCCGCAGTGGGCGGGCAGTTGTTGGTACTACCTGCGCTACCTCGACGCGCGGAATGGAAACGCCTTTTGTGGTAAGGAAGCGGAGAGTTACTGGATGGGAACAGGCGGTGGCAAGTTGAAGGTTGAAGGTTCCAGGTTGGATACCGCCGCCGCACAACCTGCAACTTGCAACTTGCAACCAGTAACTCCTGGAGTTGATTTGTACGTCGGCGGCACGGAGCACGCCGTATTGCACCTGCTCTACGCGCGGTTCTGGCACAAGGTGCTGTTCGACCTCGGCCACGTCTCCACGCCCGAGCCGTTCTTCAAGCTCGTCAACCAGGGCCTCATCCTCGGCGAAGACGGCCAGAAGATGTCGAAGTCGCGCGGCAACGTGGTGAACCCGGACGACATCCTCAGCGAATACGGCGCGGACGCATTCCGCCTCTACGAGATGTTCATGGGCCCGCTCGAAATGGTGAAGCCGTGGAACACCAAGGGCGTCGAGGGCGTGTATCGTTTCCTCGGCCGTGTCTGGCGCATGTTCATCAATGACGCGAGCGAGACCGAGTTCGAGCAGGCCGAGACCACCGCCGACGCGTCGAAGCGCGGCGAGTTGCTCAAGCTCATCCAGCTCGACGCTGCCATCAAGGACGTCGAAGCCACGCCCGCGCAGCTCAAGACGCTGCACACGGCGATCAAGAAGGTGACGGAAGATTTGGACGCGATGCGCTTCAACACCGCGATCAGCGCGTTGATGGTTTTCACGAACGAAGCGATGACGTGGGAAACGAAGCCAGTCTCCGTGCTGCGCTCCTTCCTCCAATTGCTCGCGCCGTTCGCGCCGCACATCGCGGAAGAGCTGTGGGACAAGTTGAACGGCGGCAGAGCCACCAGCCTCGTTTACGCGCCGTGGCCGGCGTTTGATCCCGCACTGCTCGTTGAGGACACGCTGGAGATTCCCGTGCAGGTGAACGGTAAGCTGCGTGATGTGATCAAGATTCCTGCGACCGCCGACAATGCCGCTATCGAAGCCGCCGCGAAGGCGTCCGAGAAGGTGAAGTTGTTCATCGACGGCAAGACGATCAAGAAACTGATTATCGTGCCCAAGAAGCTGGTGAACATCGCGGTGGGGTGATGGTCAGCCACGGACGGAACACGGATTGAACACAGATAGGATTTTAGAATCCGTGTTTATTCTGTGTTCAATCTTTGGCCCAAGCCGGTCGGTTACGCCAGTTCCGCGCGCACTGTTTCCAGTAGGCGCTTGGTCGCGCGGATGCCGTCGGCTTCGCTGAGCTTGTCGCCTTCGTATTCGATGCCGACGTAGCCGTGGTAACCGGCGTCGAGGACGATCTTCATCATGCGACGATAGTCCGTCTCCACGCAGTTTCCCTGCGCGTCGAAGTTGTTCGTCTTCGCGCTGACGGCCTTGGCGAACGGCATCAGTTCGGTGACGCCCTGGTAGCGGTCATACCACTGGCCTTCGGCAATCTGGAAGTTCCCGAAGTCGGGCAGCGTGCCGCAATTGGGCAGGTTCACGATGCGCATCACGCCGGCGAGCCACGCGCCATTGGATGAGAGCCGGCCGTGGTTCTCGACGATGCAGTTCAAGCCGAGCTTCCCGCAATACTCGGAGAGATTGCGCAAGCCGTCCGCCGCGCGCTTCTGTTGGTCCTCGTAGGAACCTTCACCCTTGGTGTCGGCGTTCACGCGGATGGAATGCGCGCCGAAGAACTTCGCGGCATCTGCCCACTTGTGATGGTTCATCACCGCTTGCAGGCGCTTCTTCGAATCCGGATCGCCGAGCGAGCCTTCGCCGTCGCACATGATGAGTAGAATCTTCACGCCTTCGCTGCCGGCGCGCTTCTTAAACTCGTCGAGGTAAGCCTGGTCCTTCGCCTGTTTCATCATGAACTGATTGACCAGTTCAATGCCGTCGATGCCGAAGTCCTGCCGCGCCACCTTCGGGAAATCGAGGTGGTCCATCTTTTTCCCGAAGAGCGTTTTGTGCAGGGACCACTCGGCGAGCGAGATTTGGTAGAGCGGCTTCTTGCGTCCGAGTGACGCGCAGCCGCCGACCGCGAGCGCGGCGGAAGCAAGCGCAGTTCTTTGGAGGAAGGAACGGCGATTCATGTGCGGTGGACGTCAGGGTTAATGCGCAGGAGCGGAACCGCCGGTTGCGGCGCCGACGTCTTTCGGCGGCCAGAAAGCGACGGCGAGAATTACTGCGGCGACCAGCGCCATGCCGGTCGGGACGAGGAAGATTGATTTGTAGTCGATCGTGCTCTTGTTGGTGATGGCGTCGACCACGGTGTGCTTGGCGATGAGCGGGATGAAGATCCACTTGGCCGCCAAATCGCCGGCACCGAGGACGAGCAGATTGAACAAGCCCTGCGCGCTGGTGCGCACGTCTTTCGGGAAGGCGGCGTCGATGAAGATGTAGAGCGTGGCGAAGAAGAAGGCGTAGCAGATGCCGTGGAGCACCTGGACGGCGATGATGAGCGCGTGGCTGTCCGGCACGAAGGCAAACACCGCGAAGCGGGCCGCGTGACCGAGAATGCCAATGATCATCGTCACCTTCCAGCCCAGCTTGGCGAGGGCCGCGCCGAGGAAGGCCATGGTGACGATTTCTGCAATTTGGCCAATGCTGGTGATGGGCGTGATCCACTTCGGCTCGATGCCGATGTTGGCGAGGAAGTTGAAGATGAAGACGAAGTAGCCGTTGTGAATTGTCGCGTCGATGAACGTGACAATGAAGAGGACGAGCAGGAACGGGAAACGCAGGAGCTTGGCGGCCTTGAGCCAGGCCAGGCTGTCTTCGCCTTTCACGGCCGGCTTCGGCGGCGTGTGCGGCAGCGTGAGGCTGTACGCGGCGAGCGCGAACGAAGCGACGGCGGAAATGATGAACACCCAGCGGGTGGCGCGGATCGCTTCATCGCCCGCCATGCCACCGAGCACGAAGTAAAGCGGCCATTGCGCGGCGATCCAGCCGATGGTGCCGCCCATGCGAACCGGCCCGAATTCTTTGGTGGGATCCTTGAGGTTGGCGAAGGCGAGCGAGTTGGTGACCGAGATGGTGGGCACGTAGAAGAGCGAGTGGACGACCATCAACGAGAAGAACATCGTGAAATCCGTCGTGAAATACAGGCCGAGCATCGCTGCGCCGCCGACGAGATGGCTGAACGCGAGGAACTTCTCCGCGGCGAAATTGCGATCCGCGAACTGGTTCGAGAAAAAGATGCCGACGAGCGAGGCGATGGCGAACGCGCTGCCGATGAGAGCCTGCTGGGTGCCGGTGAATCCGATGGCCGGCATGTAGCCGAAGATGGGCGGCAGCCACGCGCCCCAGATGAAAAACTGGAGCACCATCATGAGGAAGAGTTTGAAGCGGATTCCTTTGTTCATGCGATCGTCGTGGTTGTGTGAGTCGTTGAATGTGTTCCCTACGGCAAGGGCCGGTTTCGCGGGCGGGCCGAGGAACGCGCGCACGTTACGGGAACGACAGACGGCGACGCAAGCAAAGAGGAGCCAGCCGCGTGCGATGTGATGTGGTCCATACAAATGAGGCATTGCGAGAGGCGCCGGATCGGGCAAGTATTTCGGCAATGGTTCCCTTTGGATGCAATATCCTCCGGCCGGCGACATGGTGCCTGGTTTGGGCCGCGCTCGTTCTCGTGCTCGCTTTGGCGCCCCGAGCTGGCGCTCATGCCGACTTGATTCTGCAAATCGAGGAGCTCACCAAGTCCATCGAGAAGGATTCCAACAACGCGGAGCTTTACCTGCGTCGGGCGCACTTGCGCCGGGAGCATCTGGAGTATGACCTTTCCAACGCGGACATCGAGAAGGCGTATCTGTTGTCCACCAACCTCGCGCAGATCGATCTGATGCGCGGCCGGCTGTATCTGGAATGGGGCTGGCCGCTTTCGGCGCGAGCGTGTCTGGATCGGTATCTCGCCCGTGAACCAAAGAGCGCGGACGGTCTTGTTCTGCGTGCGCGAGTACTGGGCCGTCTCCACCTGCCGCGGGCGTCGATTCAAGATTATGATCTCGCGTTGAAGTTGATGCCGGAGCCGGGACCGGATTTGTTCGTGGAGCGCGCACAAGCGCTCATGGCCGGAGACCGCGAACACTGGGAGGCGGCGGTTCGCGGGCTGGACGAAGGATTGAAACGCCTCGGGCCGCTGGTGACATTGCAGCTCTTCGCGATTGATGCGGAACTGAAGCTTGGGAATTTCGACAGTGCGATCGCGCGGGTGGACAAGATCGCGGAGCGCTCGCCGCGAAAGGAGACGTGGCTTTCGCGTCGCGGGGAAATTCTCGTGCAAGCGGGACGTCCGGCGGAAGCGCTGAAGGCGTATCAATCGGCGCAGCTGGCGTTGCAGACGTTGCCGCCGACGCGCCGGAATGTTCCGGCGATGCTGGAACTGGCCAGGCGCATCCAGGCGCAGATTGATTCGCTGTCGAATGCGGCGCCGGCCGGGGTGGTTCCCGCACTGAAGCCTTGAACAGTGGCGGGCGGAGAGAGTTGGGTTTTCTACGTGACATCAGCCCCGCTTTGGCGATGAATCACTCATTCCTGTGAGCATTTTGACGTTTTTCCATCCATGACTGGCTCGATTCCGAACAACTCCCGTCCGCTGCGCGTGCTGATGGTGGAGGATAATGCCGCGGACATGGAACTGTGCCTGCGGGAATTGAAAAAGGCGGGCTACGACGTTCGATCCGAATTGGTGGCGGGAGCGGAGGCGTTTTCCAAAAAGCTGGTGACATCGGTATTCGACATCGTGATTGCCGACGCCTCGTTGCCGTCCTGGAGCGGATTGGAGGCTCTCGAATTGATGCGGCGACTCGGTTTGACCACGCCGTTTCTTCTGCTGACCGGAACGATGCGCGAGGAGGAAGCCGCGCGAACTCTGGACAGCGGCGTCGACGACTACGTGCTGAAAAGCGCGATGTCGCGAATCGGGGTGGCGGTGCGACTGGCCTTGGAGCGAGCGGCGTTGCGGGCGGAAAACATCGCGCTCAAGCAACGGCCGCAAGCCGGCAGTGACGCTGCGGGATTCGCCGCGCTGAATCCGTACGCGGTGCTGGAACTGGCTGCGAATGGAACCGTTCTCAATTTCAATCCGCCAGCGGTGGAGCTGGCGAAGAGTGTGGCGCGTGAGCACGCGAAGGATTTGCTGCCGCCGGATGCCTCGGTCATTGCGCGGACGGCGCTGGCGTCGGGCCACAAGCGGGTGGGTGTGGAGCTGGCGGTGTCCGGCCGGATGTTGTCGTGTTCGTTCTTTCCCATCGCGTCGAGCCAGACGGTTCACTGTTACCTGCGCGACGTCACGGACCGGCAGCGGCTCGAAGCGCAACTGCGGCATTCGCAGAAGTTGGAATCGGTGGGCCGGCTCGCGGCAGGTATCGCGCATGATTTCAACAACGTGCTGACCGTGATTCAGGGGCACACGGGGTTGCTGCGATCGGATCCGGCAATTTCGCCGCCGATGGGCGAATCGATCCAGGGCATCGCGAGGGCGGCCGAGCGCGGGAGCAAGTTGACCAGCCAGTTGCTGGCCTTCAGCCGGCGCAACGTGCTGCAGCTCGATGCGGTGGATTTGAACGAGGTGCTGACGAATCTCAGCAGCCTGCTGCATCGCACGCTGGGCGAGGACATCACGTATCAATTCAACTACGCTTCGGACCTGCCGCCGATCCACGCGGACCGCGGCCTGGTCGAACAGGTCTTCATGAATCTCGCCGTGAACGCGCGCGACGCGATGCCGCGTGGCGGGCAGCTTGTGGTGACGACGGCGTTGTCCGAGATCGACGCGACGTATGTCGAGCGGCATCCTGGCGAGGCGCGCGAAGGGAAGTTTGTCTGTCTGAGCCTTTCGGACACCGGTTGCGGCATGGACCATGTCACGCTGGGGCGAATCTTCGAGCCGTTCTTCACGACGAAGGAATTCGGCAAGGGAACCGGGTTGGGTCTCGCGACGGTTTACGGCATCGTGAAGCAGCATCAGGGCTGGATCGAAGTGCGAAGCCAGCTTGGGCAGGGGACGACGTTCAAGGTGTTTCTGCCGCCAGCGTCACCGAAGGATGCGCGCGCTGCTCAGACGCCGCGTGCTCCCGAGACCTTGCAAGGCACGGAGACGATTCTGGTGGTGGAAGACGAACCGCCGGTCCGCTGGATCGTGAAAGATGTCCTCGGCAAGTATGGCTACAACGTGCTGGAAGCGGGCAGCGGGGTCGAGGCGCTGGCGATGTGGCACCAGCGACACGATGACATCAAGTTGTTGCTGACCGACATGGTGATGCCGGTGGGCTTAGGCGGTCAGGAACTGGCGGAGAAGTTCAAATCGCAGAAGCCGGATCTCAAGGTGATCTTCATCAGTGGATACAGCCTGCAAGTGGCCGGTCGTGGCTTCACCGTGATGGACAATCTGAATTTCCTACAGAAGCCGTTTGATGGCGCGAAGCTCGCGCTGGCGGTTCGGCAGTGTCTGGACGGGTAGAACGAACTCGGCTGGAAGAACGCCGGTCAGGCGCTGAAACGCGCAGTCTGGGGAGAACACCACTTCGCGAGAATATCCTTCAGCTGCTGGACGGAGAATGGTTTGGGGAGGTGGTCATCGATTCCCGCATCGGCGTAGTCCGCTGCTCCCTCGCCCTTGCTCTCAGCCGTCAACGCGATGATCGGAGTGCGTTGCCGGGAGGTTCCACGCGTTTGTTCGAGGCGCCGGCATTGCCGCGTGGCGTCGAGTCCGTCGAGCTGCGGCATGTGGCGGTCCATGAGGACGAGATCAAACGCGTCGCGCGAGAAGTGTTCGACCGCCTCGACTCCGTTTTTCGCGAGGGTGACCTGATGGCCAAACTTGGCGAGCAGCCTGGTAATCAACAGTTGGTTCGCGACGATGTCTTCGGCGACGAGAATCTTCAACGCAGTGGGCTCGATGCCGGAAGTTCCAGTTCGAGCCGCGGCGATCGGCGTGGAACTGGAGCCTTGGGGAAGTAAGGCTTCGCTGGCGGGAATCGTGAACCAGAAAGTGGAGCCTTTTCCATCTTCGCTCTCGAGTCCGATTTCGCCGCCCATGAGTTCCACCAGCCGCTTGCAGATGGCGAGGCCGAGACCCGTGCCGCCAAAACGTCGCGTGGTGGTCGAGTCCGCCTGAGTGAACTTGTTGAACAGCAGAGACTGCTTGTCCTTGGGAATGCCGATGCCGGTGTCAGACACCGCGATGCGAAACATCGACTGCGCTCCGGCTCCGGCTGGTCCGCGAGCGGATTGCTCCTCGGTGATTCGCACGGTGACATCGCCGCCCTTCGGGGTGAACTTGATGGCGTTGCCGACGAGGTTGAGAACGATTTGCCGGACTCGTCCTGGATCTGAATTGAGAAGCCGCGGTTTGCTCGAGGCCGGATGGAACTGCAGGCGGATTTGTTTCTCGTTCGCCCGGCTGTTCATCAGGCTGATGACTTCGCCAATGGCGGGCTGGAGGTCGAACGGAATTTTTTCGAGCGTCAGCTTGCCGGCCTCGATCTTCGAGAAGTCGAGGATGTCGTTGATGATGGTGAGGAGCGATTCCGACGAGTGCTGGATGGTGGTGAGATAATCGCGCTGCTCGGTGGTGAGTTGTGATTCGAGCAGGAGCGCGGTGAATCCCAGGACGCCGTTCATGGGCGTGCGGATCTCGTGGCTCATCATCGCGAGGAAATCGCTCTTGGCCCGACTGGCCTGCTCGGCCTGCTCGCGGGCGAGCGTGAGCTGGCGGTTGTTTTCCAGCAGGAGTTCCTCTTGTCGTTTGGCGGCGGTGATGTCGGCGTGTGTGCCGTACATCATCAAGGGCTTCTTCTCGTCGGTCCAGCTGATGACGCGGCCGCGATCGTGAATCCACACCCAGTGCCCGTCCTTGTGGCGCATCCTGAACTGGCAATCGTAGTGCGGCGTGGCGCCGCTGAAATGTTTCTCCAGCGCCGCGCCGGCGACGGGCAAATCGTCGGAATGAACAAGCTTCTGCCAGGTCGCGAGGCTGACCGGGGAGAGTTCTTCCAAAGTGTAGCCAACCATTTCCGCCCAACGTTCATCGAACACGGTCTCGCCAGTTTGCACGTTCCATTCCCAGGTGGCGATGTCCGTGCCTTCGATGGCGCTGGCGAGTCGGTGACGTTCCTTCTGCAACGCCTCACGGCTCCGGCGTCGCTCGGTGATGTCTTGAAACGCGCCGACGAGCCGAACCGGGCGACCGTTCTCGCGTTCAATTTCGCCGATGGCGCGAACCCAGATATGGCGTCCCTTGGCGGTGTTGAACGGCAGTTCGAGATCGAACGCCGTGCCGTCCTCGACACACTTTCCGACAGCGGCGGCAATGATCGGGCGGGACTCAGGAGCGTAGAACTGGATGCCTTCCTCCAGGGTGGGACGATAGTCCGTGGGGACTTCGTGAAGGCGGCAGGTTTGCGCCGACCACACCGGTTGCATGGTGGCGAGCTCCACCTGCCAGCCGCCGATGCCTGCGACTTGTTCGGCGCGATCGAGGAAAGCTTCATTGGCGCGAAGGCGTTCCTCGTTCAGTTTGCGCTGGTGAATATCCGTGTGCGAGCCGGTCATGCGGATGGGATTGCCATTCGGATCGCGATGCGCCGCGCCACGCGCGAGAATCCACCGGTAGCTCCCGTCCTTGTGCTTCATCCGGAACTCGACGGAGTAGACGGATGTCCGACCCTCGAAGTAGTTCTTGATCTCGTCCTGGATCCGGGGCCGGTCTTCGGGATGGAGCAGGGATTCAAAGGTTTTGAATTCGGATGGCAGTTCGCCGTCCTCGTAGCCCAGAATCTTCCACCAGCGTGGCGAGAAGTAGACCTCGTTGGTGCGGACGTTCCAGTCCCAGATGCCGTCGTTTGAACCCTCGATGGCCAGGGCGAATCGTCGCTCGCTTTCCCGCAGCGCGTCCTCGGCTTTCTTGCGCGCCGTGATGTCGCTGCGGATCGAAATATACTGGCTGGGTTTACCGTCCGGTCCCGGCACCGGAATGATGCTGGCCTCCACCCAGTAGAAATCGCCGTCCTTGGTTCGATTGCAAACCTCCCCGTGCCAGACATTGCCATTTCCGATGGTGGTCCACATTTCCTTGTAGAAGGTGTCGGGGTGTACGCCGGATTTCAGGATGCGATGGTTCCGCCCGAGCAGCTCTTCCCGGCTGAACTTGCTGATGGCGACGAAGCGATCATTGGCGTAGGTGATTCGGCCCTGAAGGTCGGTAATCGCGACGATCGAGTGCTGGTCGAGCGCAAACTTCTGATTCTCCAGATCCCGGCGCGCGAGGTCCGCGTTGGTCAGCGCCTCGTGGAGCGCGCGGGCCAGTTGTCCAATCTCGTCGTCGGTCGATGCCTCGGCCCAAAGCACCGGACCGGCTTCCTGGGGGCGTTGGATCAAACGGGTGATGGCGTTTACCGGATTGAGGACGAAATGGTTTAGAATGCCGAAACCGAGCAGGGCCATGACCAGCAGGGCGAGGAAGGATGCCGTGGCAAATTGGATCACGAAATTTTGCAGCATGGCCTTGGACGGGCGCATGTCGAGGTGGACCATTACAGCCCCGCTCGACAACGATCCATCCGCCACCCCCGGCTGGCTCAGAAGCAGAGGGCTGGTGAGGTCGTAGACTTCCAACTCGGTCAGCGCGCTGTGAAGCGGCGTCCGGTTGTGAAGGACGTGTTCGAGGTCTTCGCGGACACCTTTTCCTGGGAGTTCGGAAAGGGGTTTGCCCAGCCACTGCTGTCGGGTGGACGCGATGATCCGCGCCGGAGTTCCCCCGGCGATGACGATCATCGCCACGTCGGATTCCGCGCCCATCGCGGCCACGATGCGCTGTAGTTCACCTTGCTGGCGGATGCTTTCCGTCGCGTAGTTCAAGGTGTTGGCGATGAGCTCGGCTCGCGAACGTGCCATGGCCTTCAGCTGAAGTTCAGACTTCGACCGGATGGCGACGACGGCGATCCCGACCACGACCAGCCCGAAGTAGAGAAGGGGCAGGACGATCTTCCTCTTTAGCGAACGTTGGGATGGACTGGGCGGAGGAGTCATTGGCGGGCGTTGTCGGTGGCGGAGAAGTCCGCGTTGACCATCGTGGCACGGCGGTCCGGCCCCTTGATCTGGCTGCTGAGTCGCAGAACTCGATCTGTGGCGTCAATAATCCGCGAAAGCTTTCCGTTGGTTCCAAAGTAATCCGACTGGCCTTCCGTCGAGATGAGGGTGATTCCATCCTTGAGTGTTGCGGCGAACTCCTCCGGTACCAGACCCTCGCGCTCCGCCATGATCTTGTAGGCGTCGGCCGGGTTCTGTTTTGAGTAATCAACGGCGCGGTGAAAAGCGCGGATGAGCTTCGCGACGTCTCCACTGCGCTGCCTCGCGATCTCTTCCTCCACGGCGATAACATCCAAAACCTCGCCCGGGATTTCCGCCGTCGTAAAGAACGGGTGGGCCTTCTGTGTTTTGAGCAATTTGATCGTGGTGGGTGGGTAAGTGACGATCGCGTCGATGGTGCCATCGAGGAAGTCCCTCTCCATCGACATCTGATCGGACGAAATCGTGGTCACATCACTCAGCTTCAACCCGTGCTTTTCGAGGCACCGGGCGAGGATGTAAACGCCGAGGGAGCCGAGTTCAACGCCGACCCGTTTGCCGCGAAGGCTGGCAGCGTTCCTGATAGCCGTCTGGGTGATGACCATGTCGGCGCCGTCCGAGGAATCGACGATTTGTACGATCTGCGGGGAGCGTTTGGAAAATTCGCGCGCCTGGAGCACCTCGATGACTGTCGTTCCAAATGCGTCAATTTGACCGCGCTCATAGGCGCGACGCGCGTCCGAGAGCGAATTGAATTCGAGGATGCGGACATCGAGTCCCTCGTCGCGATAGAAACCCTTTTCCTGCGCGAGGTAGAGAAACTCGTATCCCGGCCAGGCATTGATGCCGACGCGAAGTGCGGCTTTCGGTTCGCCCGTGCAACCGGCAATGAACAGGAGAAATCCAGCGGCCGTTCCGGACAGAATCTTGCGGCACCCGACAATTAGGTTCATGCGTTTTTACCAAATGGCTCGCTCTCGTGTTTTGGCAGATCTGCCCAATCTGCCCGGCCCTGGTCTCGTTGACGGCCACGGCCGCCACATCGACTGCAATGGGATCGGCGGACGAGGGGAATGCTTGAGGAGTAAACTTTGGCGGAGGCCCTGCGTTTTAGACGCTCCGGGTCAAAGACTTGGCGGGGTAAACCGGCCGGGTGGTCAACGCGATTTTACGGCGCCCAGGAGACTTTCAGGCGGTATAGGCGGACGGTTCCGGGCGTGTTCGTAATGGAGAATCTCCCGGGCGTTTGATCGGTGAGGGCAGGGAACGGTGCGTCAGGCAGGTTGACCCAAGCGTCGCCGTTGGTACTGGTCTCCAGTTGGTAGCGGCGACCGGCGAGATATGGGCTGAAGTAAACCTGCAGCGTGTGCGGACTGCCGGATTGGGTCCAAAGACTCAGCCGCGAACTGCCGGCGGTGGGCACGGTGCCCGCGAGGTATTCCGCCCAGCTGGGAGCGCCATCCGCGTCGGGATCCAAATTAACATTGGCATTCGCGCCGAGGTAGTAGCGAGTCCACCATTCCGGCGCCGCGGCTCCCGCGGGTGTCTCCTGATCGGTGCGGTAGACCAAACGCACGGCGTCCGCGACGACAATCTGGTTCGTTTCGCCCGTGCCATTGCCGATGCGGACTAAGCCGTTGGTGCCGGCGCGGAAGTTCAGATTCGTTCCCACCAGCCTCCAAGTGCCGCCGCCAATCTCCTGGTTGATTCGCGTGGTGGAATTGCCGCCATTGAAATAAATCGTCACCGGCGCGCTCGTGGAGCGGTTGGCTCCCTGCGAATGCCAGATGTACACATCGTAGTTCCCGGGCACGGCGATGTTGGGATGGAACAGCGCCGATGCGTTCCCGCCACCCAGCGTTGTGCTCGCGTAGCGGTAGTCCGCGCCGAACTTGTCCGAGGCGGAGTTTGCCGAGATCCATGACCCGGTGTAGGCGGCGGCGGTGTTGTCGACAACGATCTCGCCTGCCGTGGAAAACATCCAGCCGGACGACCGATAAGCATTCGTTCCGGCGCGGGAAAGAACCGTGAAGTAGTAATTCGTGTTCGGCTGCAAGCCCGCCAGCAACACCGCGTGCTGGGTGTCTGGCTGCGTGTCTTCACCGGTTTCTGTTCCGAGTGCGGGCGTCAGTCCGAAGCTGACCTGCGATGACGACGGATTCGTCGACATCCACGAAATGATCGCGTGCGTGGCGCCGGCGGTGGCGGCCACGTCGAAGAGGGTGGGTGGCTCCGTGACGTTGAGCACGGCCACCGCGCTGGTGACGACACCGGAGATGTTGCTGACGACCACGGAGTATTCGCCAGCGTGGGTGAACTGAAGGTTCGTGAGCACGAGATTCGGCGACGTGGCGCCCGGCAGATTCGTGCCATTGAAACGCCAGCGATAGTAGAACGGTTTCGACCCTGTGCCCCACGCGGTGAAGCGCACGTTGCTGCCGGCGACAGCGGTTCGGCTTGCCGGCTGCATCGTCAGGTTGGGTGCGCCGGGTCCGTCGCCGAGGGAGTTCGTCGAAATCGCGGTCCACATGTCGGACGTGCGCGCATCCGTCCGCCAGAAGCTCGCGCCTTGGTAACCGGTGATGCTCGCGGGATTGGCGTTCGTGCGAAGACGATCGAAAAACTCATCGACCTCGGCGGCGGTGGTGATTTCGGAAGCGGAGGGATTGTAGGTTTGGCCAATTGGGATGATGGGTTTGATCGAGTTCGTCCAGATGCCGGTCAACGAGTTCTGCCACGTGCGATACTCGTTGTTCATGTTCGTCACCATCCGCTGCACGGCGGCTGGATCGGTCCCGTAGATGTCCTTCCAATACGCCTGCGGCATCACCGCGTCGCAGTAGTAGCCGAATTCCTTGTAGGGAAAACTGGAGTGAAAGCTGATGATCGGAAAGGGCGCGTGCGCGATGAACTTGTTCGGGAACAGCGCGCGCAATCCTTCGCCGTATTGAATCGCCCGTGCGGGACCGTTCGGGCCGGCCTGGTTCGCGCCATTCTCCCATTCGACCTCGGCATCGATGATCCATCCGTCGGCGCCGAGCGCGAAACAGTTGGAGGCCATCGCAATCTCGCCCGGCACATCGTCATCGTAGGAACGTGTGTAGGCGAAGATGAGCAGACCCGCGGCGTGGGCGTGATGGACGAGGTTGCTGTTGAACTGAGGACTGGAGCCGCCGCCGTTGAAATTCGTGGAGCCCGTGCCCGCTTTCACGATGATGAACTGCAGGCCGCGCGCCTTGTAGTAGTTCATCAGCGTGGGGAGATTCACGACCTCCGGCGCGGCGCCGCCGAGTTTGTTCGTGGCCCAGGAGACGTACCAAATCCAGTCGCCCTTGCCGAGATTGGCGGGATTGATGCCGCCGTCGCGAATCGGAATCTCCGCCTTCGCGACGTCCAGGCGGAACAACAGGACCAGCCAGCAAAGCAGGCAGCCCAATCCGTTTCTGTACGACACCATGAGTGCGAGAAGATATCAGGAATCGAGGTCCATGCACGGCTAAAAATGGACCGAGTCACGGGAAGAACGCGTTGGAAAACAGGCGGGATTTGGGGTATTCATGGTGGCCGAATGCCTCCACGTCGTTCACTCACCATCCTGTCGTGTGCCCTCGCTGCGACGTTGCTGCCGCAGGTTCCTGCCTTGGCCCGTGTCATCGCCAATGCGCCGGGGCAACCGACCGGGGCGTTGACGGGACGCATCGTCTACATGAGTGCGGGTCACGGTTGGACCTACAGCAACTCGTCCGACAAATGGTATACGCAGCGCGGGGACAGCAACGAGGTCGTGGAGGATTACGGGAATCTCGATCAGATGAACCTGTTGGCGGCGTATTGCTTCAACGCCGGCGCCACCGTGGTCGCGTTTCGCCCGATGGGTTATCAGACGAATGAAGTGGTAATGGATAATACATCGCCCTCCGTTCAGTTCGTGGGCGCGTGGAGCAGCAGTTCCGCGACGACTGGTTATTACGGGCGGTCTGGAGAGGTTGGTTATCGATTTGCGACCGTCGCTTCGACCGAAACAGCGGTCGCCATCTACACGCCGAATCTTTCGTCCGCCGGCTTTTATCCGGTCTACACCTGGGCGGGTCACGGCGCCAATCGCACTCGGCAGCTTTATCGCATTCAACATTCCGGCGGTGCCGCGGAAGTGCGAGTGCCGCATCAGATGGTCGGCAACGGCTGGGTGTATCTCGGAACCTATTTTTTCGAGCGCGGATCGAATGCGGCGCTTGGTTCCGTTCAGATCAGCAACCTCGCTGACGCCGACACCCCCGGCTCTGTCGTCGTCGCGGATGCGATTCGTTTCGGCAACGGCATGGGCGATGTGATTCCTGTTTCCACCGGAGGCGGCACGCCGCGTGTCTCCGGTTATCCGCGCGAAGAAGAATGCGCGCGCTACTGGATTCAACGAATGGCCGGAGTGGGCGCTCCGGCGAGTTTGTATGATGTGGCGGGATTGGATGACGCGAGCGACAACGTCGGCGCGCCGCCCCGCATGGCGCGGGAGATGAATCGCGAAGAGGCGGAGCCGGCGACGAAGCGGGTGTTCGTCAGTTTTCACTCGAACGCTTCCGGAGTTTCTCCGCCACCCGCCAACGCCCGCGGCTGCGTCGGGCTCTACAACAGCGAATCGCTTTTCCCCGGCACCGCGACGCCGAATCAACAGCGGCTCGCCTATTTAATCGCTTCGGAGCTCAACGCCGACATGAACGCGCAGACGAGTCCGCCGCTGGAGGTGCCGTGGTTCAATCGCCCGGACAGCCAGCTGACGTTTGCGCGGAGCGATTTCGCATTCGGCGAGATCAACAACTCGGCGATTAGCAAGGAGTTCGACGCGACGATTATCGAAGTGGCGTTTCATGATCATCCGGACGATGCGCTCCTGCTTCGCGATCCGCGGGTGCGCAATGTCATGGCACGTGCGGCGTATCAGGGCGTGGTGCGTTACATGAACGAGTTTGACGGCGCGCCGCTGGCCTTGGTGCCGGAGCCGCCGGGAAATGTCCGTGCGGTGGCGAATGATCAGGGCGTTCGCGTTTCGTGGTCGCTTCCGAGCTCTGGCGGCGGCAGCGCGACGGGTTACAAGGTTTACGTCTCCACCAATGGTTACGGTTTTGGATCGCCAGTGATGGTGCCGGGCGGACTGATGACGTCCGTGGTGCTGACGAATCTGCCCCTCGACCAAACTCGGTACTTCCGTGTTGCGGCGCTGAATTCCGGTGGCGAATCGATGCCGTCGGAGACGGTGGGTTGCAGGGCGTCGGGCGCGGGTCTGGAGCGCGTGTTGATCGTCAATGGATTCGATCGCTTTGAACGGACGCTGAACGTGCGGCAGACGGCTGGGCCGGGGCTCGCAGGCCCGAACGGCGGCAGCGGCACATTTGATCGTCAGCTGCCGCGCTTGATGAATTCGTTCGACTACGTCGTGCAGCATGGCGATGCCGTGAGCCGTTCAGCAGTGCCGTTTGATTCGTGCCAGAATGAAGCGGTGACAGCGGGATTGGTCGCGCTGGGTGATTACGCAGCCGTCATCTGGGCGCTGGGTGAGGAATCGACGACTGACGAAACCTTCAGCGCAGCGGAGCAGGTTCGTGTGACCAGCTACCTGAACGCGGGCGGCCGGCTCATGGTTTCCGGTTCCGAGATTGCGTGGGACTTGGATCGCGACCCGGGTCCGACCGCCGCGGACCGGAGCTTTCTCCGCAATCAGCTCCACGCCGCCTTGAACGGCAACGCGAATGACGATGCGGGAACGTCAGACGTGGTTCCGATCGCGAACGATCTGTTCGCGGGCGATTCGCCCGGGCGATTTGATGACGGAACCTCCGGGATTTATGCCGTGCGTTTCCCGGATGTGCTGACGCCGGTGGGCTCAAATGCGGTCGCTGTGTTGCAGTATTCCGGCGGCGTGACTGGCGCGGCAGCCATTCGGAACGAGGATCCCGTCACCGGGAGTCGAGTGGTCTACTTGGGCTTTCCGTTTGAAACCCTGACTGCGCCAGACATCCGCGACGCCTACATGTTTGATGTGCTCGCCTACTTCGGCGTGATTCCATTGCCGCGCATCGAATTGGCGGGAGCGACAGGCGACGCTCCGTCCGCGGTGTTGCGTTGGCAGGCGATTCGCGGGCGGCTTTATCAAGTGCAGTTCACTGACGCGCTTGGGAACGAGTGGAGCAATCTCGGTGGGAGAATTGTCGCGGTCGACAAAATAGAATCAGCGGCTGACCTCGCGCCCGCGCCGGCGCAGCGCTTCTACCGGGTGTTGATGGTGGACTGAACTCCGGGCTCAGGGAATCAGCCGTGTGCGGAAGAACTGTCCAGGGTTGCCGGGCGGAATCGGGAGAGAGAAGTTTAAAGTGCCGGTCGTATTCGTCAGGCGGGAGAGTTGTGTCCAGTTCACGAGATTGGTCGAGCTCTCGACAGCGAAGACTTGTCCAGCCGCGCCGATGAAGGTCGCTTGGAACTGCCCGCCAGCGCCGACGGTCACCTCGCTCATGACGGGCGCGCCGTCGTTATCGTAGATCACAACGGTCGCCGTGGTGACCGGTCCCGGGCTGCCGCCGCTGAATTCGGTGAGCGTGAGTTCGATGGTTTCCTGCGGTTCGAGAATGGAGTCCGGACGAATGGTGAGGCTGATATCCTTGTTGGTCTGCCCGGCGAGATAGCGGAGGCCGATGTTCACGGCGGGTTGATCATAGTCGTCGCCCGGTGACGCGGTGATACCAGTGACGGCGCACTCGACGTTTACTTCCTCCGTGTAGGGTTTGCTCAGCCGCACCGAGACTTTGGCCACGCTGGAGCCGTTGGATTCCGAGATCGAATAGGTGGGCTGGCTGAAGAAGATGACCGGCTTGTCGTCATCGAGGATGGTCAAGATCGCCGTGGTCGGACTGAGCAACACGGCGTTGGTCGCGGCGAACAATTGGAGGCTTACGGTTTCCGGAAACTCATCTAGCGAATCATTGAGCAGGGGCACCACGATGTTTTGAACGGTGGTGCCGGGAGCGAAGACGAGGTCGCCGGTAACGGGCGTGAAATCCAGGTCGGCGGTGGCGGTGCCGTTGGTGGCGAGGTAGCTGACTCGAATCGTCCGACTGGAGGGACCGTTCAGGCTGACGGCGACCGTCGCGGTTCCATTACTTTCGAGGGTGGTGTATTCGGCCTGAGCAAAGGAGACGGAGGCAATCTCGTCATCGAGGATCGTGACGACGCCGGGGGTTCCCACCACGACATTTGAGACCGCTGTGAAATGAATCAGGAACGTTTCGCTCGGTTCCAGTGTGGAGTCCTGAAGGATGTTCAAGGGAATGGTCAGCGTCCGCGTGTTCACCGGGAAGGTCAGCCGTCCGCTGGCGCTGGTGTAGTCTTGAGTCGCCGTGGCGGTGCCATTGCTGGTGGCGTAGCTGACGACGACCGGGCGCGTGTAGGTTCGATCCAGTGCGACAATCACCGAAATCGATCCGGCGCTTTCCGCGAGGTTGGTGCCGACCAGCGAGACGATGGGAAGCGGCGAGCTGTCGAGTTGCACGGAGGCGGAGATGGTGGCGGAGGTGTTCAGCGCGACGTCGCGGTATTGGACCGACACCGTCCGGGTGCCGTTGTTCGTGTTCAACGTCCACGCTTTGGCGGTGGCGAACGTTTCCCATTCGGTCCAGTCGCCGCCGTCGTTGTTGAAGCGCATCGCGGTAACGCCACTATTGTCCGTGGCGGAAAGCGTCAAGGCGACGTTCCGGTTCGTCACGAAGGTCGACCCGTTGTTAATCGCGATCGTGCCAGTCGGCAGTGTGATGTCGGTGAGGATCGTTTGGTTCGTCGATGAGCCGTTCCCATTGACGCTCAGCGAGGCGGTGAACCGGCCGAAGGTGGTGTAGCGATAGGTGGGACTGCGCCGCGTGCTGGTGTTGAACGTGCCGTCGCCAAAGTTCCAGTTCCACGCCGTGGCTCCGAGGGACATGTCGATGAACTGGACGATCAACGGCTGGTTTCCTGCATTGGTGGAGACGGCGAAGTACGCGACGGGAACCGGTGAACCGGATTGCCATTGGCGGGTGGTTCCGTTGTAACCACGAAACAAATTGCCGCTGCTCGTCGACCACGAGATGAGTGCGTCAGTAATCGTAAGGCTCGTGGTCGCGCTATTGTTGTTGCTCCCCGCCACCCAGGTGCCGGTCTGCGGATCGTAAACCCGGTAGTTCACGGTCGAGGTCGTGCTTCCCGTGCTGATGCTCCACGCCACGACTCCATCCCCGGTCGTCAAATCAGACGGTGCCTTGTTCACGGGAAAAGTTGCCGACCCAGTTTGCCACGTGCCCCGGATCGGCTCGTAGGTCTGGTAGTGAACTGCGGAGCTCGTGTTCCACGCCACGACGCCGTGTCTGTTCAAGATCTGGCTGTTCTGAATCGCTCCATTGGCGCCGCTGCTGCGCCAACTGCGGCGGAGTGGGTCGTACACCCGACAAGACGCGCTGCCGTTTGCACCGCCGGTGCTCCAAGCCACCACTCCGTCCACCGCGCTCACATCAAAGGACGTGCCGTTCGCGCTCTCGCCCTTCCACTGATTGAGCGCCGCATCTAAGACGTAGTAATAAATCTTGGTGCTGTCGCTCCACGCCACCATGCCGTTGTTGACGGTGATGTTTTGCGTGTTGCCGGACGGCACGCTGATGCCGTTTGCGCCGCTGATGCTGATTTGGACGTTCCCGCTGGATCCACCGACGTAGACCGCGCTGACATTTCCGTTGAGCGGGGTGAAATCAAAGACGGCGCTGGTTGCCGGCCACGTCGCCAAGGCGACAAAAATGGCCACCAGCAGGGCGGGTATCCCGAAATGTCCTGAAGCCGGGTTCCACGCAAGCGTCCTTGGGCGCAAAAATTTCATTCGTCGTTTACAGCACTACACGGGATTAATTCCTGTTTTGTGGCTCGATATTGATACGGTAGACGGCCCCATCACGCAAGGATCGATCTCCGGGGAATCACCTTCATGGGCCGTCCTTCCAGCAGGCGGTCACGTCACATCGCCAGCTTCACCGTGCGCTCGCGCAGCTGACCAATCCAGCGGGTCAAAAAGCTCACCCCACGAAACGCCGCTGCCAGCTCGTCCAAGGGCAGGGTGCCTGGCCGGCGCGCATCTCCAGTGGCCGGCGCGTCGGTCCACGCCGGGTTCAACGCCTGTAATCCACTGTTGATCTCGTTCAGGCGGGCCGTCAGTCGCTGAATCGTTTCATTCAGCCGATCCGTCCACTCCATCCCCTGCTGGAACCGCTGCACCTTCAGCAACGGCGAAGTCACCTTCGCGCTCTCTGCGAGGAAGGCGTCGACCGAGCGACAAAGCTGCCCGACCTCCATGAAGCCCTCCATCCACTCCGCGGGAACGGTATCGATGCCGGACGGCTTTCGTCCCAGCTCCAGCTCCAGCAAATGGCCGATGCGTTCCTTCGGTTCGCGCAGCGTGTTGTAGGCGACGTTCAACGCCGAGTATCGCTCCGTGGCCGCGATACGTTCCGTTTCGCCGACATTGTGGAGCTTGTCAGGATGCAGCTCCGCCGAGCGCGCGAGGAATTTCACCTTCAGGGAATCGAGATCGGGAACGGGCTGGCGCGGTTCGTCCAGTAACGCGAAGCAATCCGTCATGCGCTAAAGCTCTCGCCGCACGAGCAGCTCGTCGCCGCGTTTGGATTCTTCACCTTGAAGCCGCCGTCCTGCAGCGCGTCCACGAAATCCAGCTCGCTGCCGGTCACGTAGAGCGCGCTCTTCGGGTCCACTACCACGCGAATGCCACCGGTTTCCACCATGATGTCGCGACTGGCCGGTCCGTCCTGCAAATCCATCTTGTACTGCAATCCGGAGCAACCGCCGCCCACCACCGCCACGCGCAATACGCCCTGGGCGCGACCCTGCTTCGTCAACAGGCCGCTGACCTTCTTCGCGGCACTGGCGGTCACCTTGATCAAGCGTTCGTCGCCCATGCGAATGCTGGGCGTCGTCGGATTCTTTGCTGCGGAGGCTGCGATCATAGTTTCAGTGCTGAAGAAGGTAGGGACTGCGGCGCATGCCGTCAATCGGTGGTAATCGCCGGGGTGTGATCGGAAATGGTGGTGAGGGAAGCAAAAGTGTATGGACTGCGGAGGCAAGACTCCGCTTTGGCTACATCTTCCGTCTGTCGGGCGCGCTTGGATTTACTCACCGTGCAGCCAAAAGCGGAAACATGTTTCCGCAGTCCAAATGCGCGAATGTACCGCAGCCGTCCCCGGCTGCGAGTCTTGGCACCGTCTCGGTGCGCGGACGTGATGCGAGGAGTGGACTGGCGGCGGGACGCCGCGGGAACTCTCGGGCGAGACGCCCGCGCTACCGGGGGGCGGCGCGCAGTGTCGCGCGAACGGGCCGATTTCGAGAAGGCGATTCAGTGCCATAACGAGTCGGCGAAAGAAGTGCTGGCGGTGGCGGAGCTGGCCCATTGACGGGTGCCGTCCCGGCCAATGAGTTCGACCGCATCGATTTCGTTCCAGCCGGGAACGCGGGTGCGGTCGAGATAGACTTTGACGGAACGGGCTTGCACTCCGGCGGGCGCGGAAAACCCGGTGTCCACCGGTGCCTCGGCGGGCGGAGTGGTGCCTTCCCAAAGGACTACTTCCTGTCCATCAGGCAGGATGGCGGCTAGCTTGGCGATGGTGCCGGGGTTGTAGGTTTCGCGGACTCGGATTTCTGAGATGTCCACGGCAGTGTCGTAATTAACCAGAAGCCATTCATCGGCTCCGCCTTGGGAGGCGAGCGGCGCCCAGGCGGTGGGAACGTCTCCGGCCCGGTGGGTATTCGGAGGGCCCACGACGTGTTCCGGACCCCAATTACGGTGCAGCAGCTGACCATCCGGTCCGTGGCTTGAGACGGGCCCCGGAGGTGGAAGTATGGGGCTGTCGATGTCGGGAAGGGTGATGGGGTGCCTTCTGCGGCCGAGTCCACTGAGGCCGGCGGCGGGGGCGGCGAGGTTTCCTGAGGCCGCTTGAAGCTGGCCGAGGAGAGCCGAGGCGTTGGTGAGCCGGTCCTCAACAGCACTCATGAAGAGTTCTGCCTTTTCGAGTCGCAGGGTGGCGTTGCGAAAGTGTTCCGAGGAGAAATCAGGTTTCTGCGCCAGCTCTTCCGCAAGCCGGGCGTTCTCGCTTTGAAGAGTTTGGAGTCTTTGCTCGATGCGTTGCTGGCGGATGGCAAGCCAGACATTCACAGCGAGAACCAGGACGAGAAGGGTGACGATGGCAGATTTCATGGCATCACAGGACGCAAGTCTCGTGCGGTAAGACGGTATAACATGGGCCTTTACTCCCAACTTTTCAACGCGCTAGCCGGACGCTCCAGGATGGTCAACACCGGAGGAGGCTGCTTCGGTCCGGGCGATGAGGAGGCAGTGATCGGTAGTCCACAGCCCGATGGCTTGAGCCGGGAGCAGTTGAACTGGGACCGGAGTTGGTTCGCGAGAACATAAGGTTAGTCTGTATCGCTCATGCTGGGCACCAGTCTTTTCGCCGGCCGAGCAAACGGGCCGGCAAAAACAGAATGGCGCGCAAGAGCGCAAAGACCGCCCCTATCGTGATTCCCACCAGCCTCAGGGGTAGCGATAACAGCCAAACCAGCGGAAGCTGTAGCAACGCGATGAGGGCGACAGGCCAGCAGAGCAGAAACAAAATGCACCAGGCGACGAAGAGAATCAGCACTTTCATGAAGTCATAACACACGCCGGCGAGGGAAGTTTCACGGCCTCCACGTAGCGCAGCCGTCCCCGGCTGCGAGTTAGAGCACCGTCCCGGTGCGTTGACGCGTTAGTCAGTAGGGTGAGGTAGGGACTGGCGGCGAGACGCCGCCGGAACTCGCGGGCGGGACGCCCGCGCTACGGATGTGCGTGCAGGTAGCGCAACCGTCCCGGCTGCGAGTTGGAGCACCGTCTCGGTGCGCGGAGATGTTAAACATTTGGGTGAGGTGAGGGACTGGCGGCGGGACGCGCGCGCTACCGATCTGGATTCCCGGCGTGTTGCCGTTCTGTGCGATAAGAATCTTCCTGCCGAAGGTTGGTTACGCTAGAATATTTCGCACGATCGCCATGGCCGACACGGAACAGACTAACCATCTCATCTCCGGATTCCACTCGCGGGGCGTGCTGCCGCATCTCAAGCGAGAGGGAGGCACTTATTTTGTCACTTTCCGTCAGGCCGGAACATTGCCGA
>JADJPG010000078.1 GCA_016713365.1 Verrucomicrobiota bacterium
AGTTGGTCGCTGCGCTGGATTCCGCCAACGGCTGGCAGCGGGACAAGGTGCAGATGCTTTTGCTTTGGCGGAACGATGCCGCCGCGGTCCCGTTGCTGGAATCGCTCGCGAGGGATTCGCGAAATCCATTGGCTCGACTGCACGCACTTTGCACGCTGGATGGTCTGGGGTGCCTGAAACCGGAACTGGTTGAGCGCGCACTGAGCGACTCGCATCCCGGCGTGCGTATCAATGCACTTCGCCTCGCGGAGCGCCATTCGAGCTCGGGTGTCATCGCGGCGGTGGCGAAGCTCGTGACGGATTCCGATCGCAAAGTCTTGCTCCAACTTGCCTGCACTCTGGGTGAGTGGCGCGATCCGAAGGCTGGTGAAGCGTTGGGCCGACTCGCGGTCGCGCAGCACGCAGACAAGTTCATCGCAGCGGCGGTCTTGAGCTCGGCTCTGCCGCACAGCGGTGCGCTCGTCGACGCTGTCGTCGCATCGGGCGGAGCCGCGCAAGCGGTGTTCAATGAACCGTTGACCAGTCTCGCGCTGGCCACTAAACAGCGCGACTCGCTGGCCCGTCTGCTGCAGACTGTGTCCGCGTCGAGATCTGGCGAGTTCACCGCGCGGGGAAATGGCAATGCTCTCTGAGTTCTTCGACACGGTCGCCCGAAAGACGACGAGCTGGCGCGAGCTGTTGAAGACGAATGAAGCCGACGTGTTGGCGGAGAGGCTTCGATCCATCCCGGATCGTTTGGCCTCCGCGAAACGAATTGGTGGTGATTCAAATCAACCGGAGGCGGTGCGAGTCGCCGCTGCGGGTCTGCTTGCGCGAGACGATTCTTTCCGCGCGGACGCGCTGAAGATTCTCGCGGCGCTGCTCGTGCCCAAGTCTTCTGCCGACATCCAGCGCAGCGCGATTCGGGCGCTCGGAGTGAGCGGGCATGTGGAGGTTCCGAACGTCATCGCCGAAGTCTGGCCCGGACTGGGGCCGGAAATGCGACTGGTCGCGCTGGACGAGTTGCTCGGTCGCGAACCGTGGGCGCTGGCGTTGGTTGGTTTGGTTGAGCAAGGGCGCATCAGTCCGAACGCGCTTGATGCGTCGCGTCGCGGTCGCTTACTGCGGCATGGCTCGGGTCGGGTGAAACAGGCGGCGGCCAAGATCTTCAGCGAAGGCGGCACGACCTCGCGTGCGGAGGTGGTGCAGAGGTTTCGTCCGGCATTGGCGCTCGCGGGGGATGCGTCTCGGGGTGGAATCGTTTTCAACAAGCTGTGCGTCACCTGTCACAAGCGGGGCGAGCAGGGGAACGATGTGGGGCCGAATCTGCAATCTGTGGTGAATCATCCCGCTGAGAAGCTGCTCGTTTCGATCCTCGATCCCAACGCGAGCATCGAGCCCGGCTACACGGCGTATTCCGCGCAGCTGTCAGACGGCGAGGAGATTTACGGCATTGTCTCCGCCGAGACGGGAAACAGCCTGGTGATGAAACAAGCCGACGGCAAGACGCGCACTCTGCTGCGGTCAGGCATCACGGCGTTGCGCAGCGCGAATCTCTCGTTGATGCCGGAAGGGTTGGAAGCCGGCATGAGCCCGCAGGAACTGGCTGACCTGATTCGCTTCCTGCAGACGCCGTGAGGTAGCGCGTGCGGCGTCAGGCGAGGATGTCCTTCACCACTTTGCCGTGGACATCGGTCAGGCGGAAGTCGCGGCCGGCGTGATGATACGTGAGCTTCTCGTGGTCGAACCCGAGGCAGTGGAGGATCGTCGCTTGGATGTCGTGAACGTGGACTGGATTCTCCACCACGTGAAAGCCGAGATCGTCCGTGGCCCCGTAGCTGAAGCCGCGCTTGATGCCACCGCCCGCCATCCAGATTGTGTAGGCCTGCGGGTGATGATCGCGACCCTGGCTGCGACCGAGCGCGGCATTGGATTCCACCATCGGCGTGCGACCAAACTCGCCGCCCCAGACGACGAGCGTGTCGTCGAGCAGGCCGAGGCGTTTTAAATCGGCGACCAGCGCGGCGCTGGCCTTGTCCGTCGTGGCGGCGTTGCTCTTCACGTTACCGGCCACGTCGCTGTGAGCGTCCCATCCTTCGTGGTAGATGTTCACAAACCGCACGCCGCGCTCGATCATGCGCCGAGCCAGCAGGCAGGCGCGGGCGAAGGACGGCTTGTCCGGATCGCAGCCGTAGAGTTCCAGCGTCTCCTTGCTCTCGCTCTTCAAATTCATCAGTTCCGGCGCGGAGCTCTGAAGCTGGAAGGCCATTTCGTAGGACGCAATGCGGGTCGCGATTTCCGGATCGCCGTCGTTCGCGAGCCGGCGCCGGTTCAGCGCGCCGACGACATCGAGCGTGTCGCGTTGGAGTTTTGAATCCACGCCAGCCGGGCTGTTCACGTTGAGAATCGGTGGACCTTGATTGCGGAAGCGCACGCCGGTGTAGACCGTTGGAAGGAATCCGCTCGACCACAACGCGGCACCGCCGCTCAAGCCGCTGCCGGTGCTCATCACGACGAACGCGGGAAGATTCTGCGTTTCCGCGCCGAGACCATACAGCGCCCACGAACCGATGCACGGCCGGCCGGGTTGCGAGAATCCGGTGTTGAAGAAGATTTGTGCGGGCGCGTGGTTGAACTGATCCGTGTGGACGGAGCGAACCAAGCAGATGTCATCCACCACTTTGGAGAGGTGCGGCAACATTTCGGACAACTCGGCACCGGACTGACCGTGTTTCCCGAACTTGAAGCGCGGTCCTAGCACGGCGGCATCCGGTCGAATGAACGCGTAGCGTTGCCCGCCAATGACGGAGGGCGGGAGCGGTTTGCCTTCGAGCTTCGCAAGCTCCGGTTTGTTGTCGAAGAGCTCCAGCTGGCTCGGCGCGCCGGCCATGAACAGATGAATGACGCGCTTGGCCTTGCCCGCGAAATGAGGTTGGCGCGGTGCCAGCGGGGTTGCTTCCTGCGCCAGCGGCAAAGGCGCGGCCGGCGAGGGAATTGGTCAGCAGGCCAGCGAGGGCGATCTTGCCGAGGCCGATGAGGCAGTGTTGTTGCAGGGGATTCATACTCAGCCTTTGGTAATCATCTCATCGAGGTTCATGATGGCGCGCGCGAGAGTGGCCCACGCCGCGCGCTGGGCGACATCGCCCTCGCCGTCGCCCGCGATCTGTTTTGCGTCCAATTCAGCGCTGGCGATGCGTTGCTTCTGTGCTTCGAAGAACTTCACAAGCATCGCGACTTCGTCCTTCGTTGGCGGACGGGTGAGGCAACGACGGAACGCGTAGCGGACGCGGTCCTCAACAGAGCCTTCGCGTGCGGCGAGGAGCTTGCCCATCGCTTGTGAGACTTCGACGAAGAAGACGTCGTTCAGCAGCGTGAGCGCCTGGAGCGGCGTGTTCGAAACGTCGCGGCGTGCGACGCACGATTCACCGGTCGGCGCGTCGAAGGTGTTGAACATGGCGAACGGCGCCGTGCGTTTCATGAAGGTGTAGAGGCTGCGGCGGTGGCGATCTTCGCCCGTGCTGGTCGGCCAGCTGGAGCCGCCGTAGGCGACTTCCGTCACGCCGGCGGGCTGCGGTGGATACACACTAGGGCCGCCCATCTTTGCAGAGAGCAGTCCGCTGGCGCGCAGCGCGGCGTCACGGATGATTTCAGCTTCGAGCCGGATGCTGGGTCCGCGTGCGAGCAACCGGTTCTCTGAATCTTTGGCGAGCATCTGCGGCGTGGCGCGAGACGACTGCTGGTAGGTCGCGCTCATCACGATCTGCTTGTGCAGCTTCTTCAGCGACCAGCCTTGCTTCATGAAGTCCACGGCCAGCCAGTCGAGCAGCTCGGGATGCGACGGCGCCTCGCCTTGGAAGCCAAAGTCCTCGGTGGTGCGGACGAGGCCGCGGCCGAAGAAGGCCTGCCATTGACGGTTCACGGTGACGCGGGCCGTGAGCGGATTCTCGCGTGCAACCAGCCAGCGTGCGAAACCGACGCGGTTGCGGGGCAGCGAATCCGGGAACGGAGCGATGGCGCTAAGCACGCCGGCTTCGACGCGTTCCGTGGGCTGGAGGAATTCGCCGCGTTTGTGAATGAACGTCGGGCGCGGATTCTCCGGCGGCCGCTCGCGCATCACCAGCGTGATGGGATGCGTGGGTGGCTTGCGGAGTTGCTCGATCTCTTTCCGTGCGCTGGCGAGCTCCGGCGCGTTCAGCAGGAACTGTTCGCGCAACGTCTGGCGCTGGACGGCGGTGAGCTGCGTGTCGGCAATGTGCAGGAGCTGCGCGAGATCGTCGTTCAGGCTGTTGGCTTCGGCACCGCCGGCTTGGGTGGTTACCGAAATCCGGAAACGTCCGAGTGAGCACGCGTAGTGACGGCCGAACATCATCTTGAGCTGAAGTTCGCCCGCGTCAGCCAGGGGTTCTTCGAGGACGAACACGGCTTCATGACGTTCGCCCTCGCGTCCGGCTGTGGACCAACCTGTTTGCGGATCGCCATCCGTCGCGAGCTTCGCGCTGGCACTGCCGCCGTAGGTGTTCTTCGCGTAGCTTTCGCTGGCACGAGCAATCTTCAACTGCCTACCGCCGGCGAAGAGCTGGAACTCGCCCATAAAGAAATCGCCCTTCGGCCCTTCGTAATAGGTCATGCCCGGGCCGTGATGCGGCAACCGATCGTCCGGCATTGCCTCGAGGCGGATGGCAGTGATGCCGCGCAGCTCGGGACGGAACTTCAGTTCGTAGGTGTCATTCTTCGAGATGTCGCCGCTCGCGAAGATGGAATTGTCCGGCTGCACGGTGAGCAGCGGAAGATTCGATTTCGCTTCGGCGGGCTTGAGCGCGGTCCAGCGCACGGCGCGTTTCCGTTCGCGCGTCAGCCATTCATTGAAGCGGGTGTCGACGAGTTCCCGGCGCCGGATCTCGAGTGGACGATGGTCGCTGGCCGGCGCGCCGAAGCTGATGCGCGGACGACCGATGAGATGCTGGCCACCGTAGTTTTGGTCCAGCTTCACGACGAAGCGTGTGCCGCCCGCGAATCCCACGGCGGTGTCGAACTGAAACGTCGCTGTGTGATTGGCATTGAGCTTCTTGTCCTCTTCTTGAACGGCCCAACCGGTCTGTGACTTGCCATCGAACGCGTTGCCGACCGGGAATTCCTTCTGCTCCACGTCCGCCTTGGCGGAGCTGATCTTCACGGGCGTGATCTGATTGGGCGTGTTCCGCGGCGATGCGGTGATGGTAATCTCGGTGAGCACGAAGTTGCCGTGTTTGGTCCGACCCGGACCTTTGTTCGAGAGCGCCTTGTCGGTCAACGCTTCGAGCCGCAGGGAATGGACGTTCGTCAGGTCGGTGTCGAAGACGAACGTGTAGGAATCCTTGTCCGGGCTGGCTCCAGCGAACAGCGCGGAACCGTCGTCCTGCAACTTGCTGGTTTCACCGCTCGCGGCTTGGGCGGAGGTTGGCTGCGGCGTGGACCACTGTTCGGTTTCAATCGGGAACTTGTCCGCCAGTTGCGCGAGAAGCTTCGATGCCTTCTCCAAGTTCGCGCGATGTTCCTTCTCCCAGCCCGGCTTGGGCAGGTCTAGGTCCGGCTCGTCGGCGTTGTTCATGAACGCCATCATCTGAAAATACTCCCGGTGCGTGATCGGATCGTATTTGTGCGTGTGACATTGCGCGCATCCCACGGTCAAGCCGAGCCAGGTGGAGCCCGTGGTGGCGACGCGGTCCGTCATCGCGTGGAAACGGAACTCCAGCGGATCAATGCCGCCTTCCTCGTTCAACATCGTGTTGCGATGAAAGCCGGTGGCGACGATTTGATCGACCGTGGCGTTTGGCAGCATGTCACCGGCGATCTGTTCGATCGTGAATTGGTCAAACGGCATGTCGGCGTTCAAGGCTTTGATCACCCAGTCGCGCCACGGCCAGATTGTCCGCTGACGATCCTTCTCGTACCCGTTGGAGTCGGCGTAGCGGGCGAGGTCCATCCAGCGCCGCGCCCAGCGTTCGCCGTATTGCGGCGAGGCAAGGAGCCGGTCGACGACCTTTTCAAAGGCATCGCGCGAACGGTCATTCACGAACGCGTCTGCTTCGTCGGGCGTGGGCGGAAGTCCGATGAGGTCGAGGTAAACCCGGCGGACGAGCGTGTAACGATCGGCGGGTGCGGACGGCGCGAGCTTCTCCTTCTCGAGTCGCGCCAACACGAACTGGTCGATGGGATTCTGCACCCAAGATTTTTTCTTCACCGAAGGCGGGGTGGTTGCCACGGGCGGAGCGAAGGCCCAGTGCTGCTTGTATTCGCCGCCGGCGGCGACCCAGCGCTTGAGGATGTCCTTCTCCGTAGCGGTCAAAACCACCTTCGTGCTCGGCGGCGGCATCACCTCATCTTCGTCCTTGGTGAAGATGCGTTTCACCAGTTCACTGTCGTCGACCTTGCCCGGGACGAGCGCGATCGCCCCGGACTTCGCCGGGTGCAATGCCGATTCACGCACATCCAGGCGAAGGTTTCCCTTTCGCGTGGCGTCGTCGGGGCCGTGGCACTTGAAACAGTGGCGGGAAAGCAGGGGACGCACTTCCCGTGTGAAGTCCGGCGCGCCGGCCGTGGTCGCGGCGGCGGACGACAGAGAAGCGACGGCGCACAGCCATCCGAGGAGCAAAATGATTCGATTGTTCATGGACTGCCTGATCGGTCTCACGCCACCGGCGGCTTGCATCGGCGCGCGGCGTTTAGCCAACACGGAAGTGTGGTGCGACGACAGCGCTACCGCAACGGTTCTTCCGCCGCGAGAGACATATCGACTGACTGCCGGGTCGCGCCGGCTATTCAGCGGCGATGGGCGGGAACCTTTGTTCTTTCTTGTGCTGCTCGTCACCTGAAGAGGGTGCCCGGACGCGGATTCACGAGCCGCCTACTTCGTCAGCCACGCCGAATTCAGTTCGTAAGCGTCTAGCTTGGTGAACTTCACTGCGCCGCTCTTCACGGCGGCGCCGAGCATGAGGTCGGTGGCTTTCGGCTGGAAGGGCATGGGCACGTAGCACAGGCCGTCGCTGGCGAAGACTTCGAGACCGGTGCGGTCGCAGTAGATCGTCAGACGCTGCTTGCCGTTCCGGAGCGGCGCGGGGGCGCGATGGCCGTTGACGGTGAGTTCTTGTTTCTTCGCGTCGTAAGTGATCGCGCAGCCGCGGACGTTGAAGGTGACTTCGCTGTCAGCGACGGGTGTGAATTCCGCGCGGAGTTCGACGAGTTCGGCGTTCACTTTGGCGAGCGGGTTCGGGCTGGTGGGCGTCAGGGTGCCGGCTTTTATGCGATGCGTCTTGGCGCGCAGCTTCGCGAGTTCTTTCACGGGCGTGAAGGTCAGGCGCGGGCCGTCGGCGGTGGAGATGAGCTGGAGCTCGAGCGGCACGGTCATGGACTGGTTGAACGGCATGCCTTTCGTCTCGGTTTGGAACCAGCCGATTTGGATGCGGCGTCCGTCCTTCTTCGGGATGTCGCTGAAGGTTTGGGGGGCATAGAAGCCGCGACCGCGGTGCCCGGGCAGCTTGGATTGTTCGGCGCTGAACTTCGTGCCATCGAAGTTACCGATGGCGTATTCGCTGTTCGCGCCAAGCAACACCCACTTCTTGGTCGACGCATCGCCATCCACCGGTAGCTCAAAGAAGTCCGGGCACTCGAAGAGGTACGGTTTCCCGACGGCGTCGCCATCGGTGATGCTGGCCAGCGTCCAGTCGCGCAGGTTCGGCGAGGTGAAGAAATGGATCGTGTGTTTCTTCTGCCACTCGACATAGAGCACCATCACCCAACGCTTCGTCGGCTCGTGCCACAGGACCTTTGGGTCACGATTGCCACCGGTGATTTGTTTCACGACGGGATTGCCGCTGTATTTCGTGAAGTTCCGTCCGTCGGTGCTGTAGGCGATGCATTGCACGGTGGGATTCCCGGCGGCGGTGTAGATCAGCACGAGCGGCGGTTTGCCGCCCTTGCCGAAGCCGCTGGTATTCTTCCAGTCAACGACCGCACTCCCGCTGAACATGGGACCGAAGTTGTCCGGTGCCAGTTTGTCACCAAGTTCCTCCCAGTGAATCAGGTCGCGGCTGACGGCGTGGCCCCAGTGCATGTTGCCCCAGCCCCAGCCGTAGGGGTTGTGCTGGAAGAAGAGGTGATACTCGCCGTTGAAGAACACCAGGCCGTTCGGGTCGTTGTTCCAGCCGCGTTTCGGCGAGAAGTGGAACTGCCCGCGCAACGGCTCGCGGTAGAGATTTTCCGCGCCCTTGATTTCGTCGCTCTGCTCGATGGCGCTGAGTGCAGTGGAATCCTCAGGTAGGCGGTCGACCTGCAAGGTGACTGTCTTGCCCTTCCATGCGCTAACATCCATCGGCGCCCACCAATCCGGCTCGCCATTCGCCAGACCGATGTCATTGCGCACCTCCACGCGGCCATCGACAAGCGTCGTGACCTTGCGCGTGGGACCGTTCTTGATCGGCAGATTCAGGTAACGCTTCTCGATTTTGAAATCGCGCCTGGCATTCGTGACGAGCCCAGGCGGCTGACGATCGGTCTGGACGATGTGATCGACATTGAGGTGCCCCCAGCCGCCGGTGGCGTTGTCGATGATTTTAATTACCGCGGTCTGTCCCGCGAACTCGCCCACGTCCCACGACTCGGGCGCGAGCATTTCGCTGCCACCGGGCTTGTCATTCGGGCCGGTCGCGCTGCGGACGACCTTTCCGCCGACGAGCAAGTTGAGCGCGAGCTTCTCGGTGTTCTTTCCGCCGCCGATCAGGAAGCCAATGTAACGTCGCTCAATCTTGAATTCCGGCGACGTGAGCGTGCCCGTCGTGTTGTCGCCCTTGTAGAACGAGTTCACCAAACCCTTGCCCTTGAATCCATCGACCTGCATCTGCCCCGGCAACGTGCCGCGCGCTGGTCCCGGACCGAACGCTTCTCCGGTCGCCTTCCACGAGACGTAGTCGGCACCTTCGAAGTCCGCGACGACGAGGTCGTCCGCAGCGGATGCGTAAAGCGGTAGGACGATGGCAGAGAGCAGCAGTCCGAATCCAAGGCGATGGTTGATCTTCATTCCAGTGGGGCTGAGTGTTGGCGACAGTTATTTCGAGCGCGTTAAATGACGTTCGGCAAGTTCGAGAGAGCGCAGCCAGTCGAACATTTCCACGGAATGACCGCCAGCGCGATTCTCGTCGGTCGTTTCGACGGCGAGTGACGGCCGGCTCGCGTCTGCTCATTGAGTTGCGGAGCATCGCGGCAGCGTACTTACGGCGAGATAGCAGTTCCATGATCGAACCCGCGATGTCCGCCAAAGTATTTGAATCCCCGGACCGGCCGAATGTCTCGCGCCGTTCATGCGCCGGTGCAGGCAAACGCGGAATCGGCCTTCCTCGACGATGAATTGGAGCATTGCCGCCTCGGCAGCATCCACCCGCGAATCTCCTGCTTGCTGCCGCTGATTGACGAACGCCCATGCGTCCACCCAGTGACGCCGGTGCCCCTCGGGCCACGTTCGTTCGGCGTCGACGAGAAAGAGGTCGTAGCCTTCTGATCCAAGACGGGCCGCCGTGCGTGGAATGCGTTTTCGAATCTCGTGCCAGCGCTTTTCGAGCAATCCCTGTGCTTGTCGTTCCAGCGCGGTGGCATCGATTGCGGTGAGTCCTCGGAGGGTTGAGTTTCCGATGCCCAACTGTCGCGCGAAGGCGTCTGGATCTTCCCGCAATAGCCGACGCAGGGCTGTGCTGCCGAGCAGACGGGCTTGAAGCGCGACCCATTCGTCTGGGGAAAATTCAAAAAGTCGGACTCGTCATGCCGGGATGATTCCTCTTTTCGGGGAATTGGCCCATGCCTGATCGCGAGCGTCGCGCAGCCGGCCCAGTTCCGCCGAGATAGATGTCTTGTCAGTCAGGTTCTCGTCGCGTTCCAGAAACACTGCGTCGACAGGCACGGACTCGAGGACTTCACGGAGGAACTTGAGCAGGTCGGGTTGGATGGGTGCTTCGTGCGTATCGTGTAGTCGGCCGTTCCGCTCGGCGTAGCCCACCACGTGGATTTGTCCGATGTGTTCCGGCGCCAGCTCTCGCAGCCACGCGCGCGGATCGAAATGATGGTTGTGTGCGTTGATCCAGAGATTGGTGACATCCAACAAGAGCCGGCAACCGGAGCGTTCGCACAGGCGATTGAGAAACTCGGTTTCCGGCCAAACGCCGCCCGGATCGAAGTGGGTGGTGATGTTCTCCAGCAAGACCGGCACCCCGCAGCGCTCGCGCAGCACAGTCACGTGCTCTGCTAAAACTTCCAGCATCGCCGGGGTGCGCGGGACTGGGTTGAGGTGGCCCAAGTCGATTCCCCCTGCTTTGGTAAAGGCAACGTGTTCGCTGACCCATCGGGCGCTCGCGCGTCGGGCGACCTCGACAAACGTCGCCAAGATTTCCTCCGGAATCTGGCCTGGCGTGCCGAGGGAAAGACCAAGTCCGTGGACAGATACGGGCCACTGCGCTGCGAGGCGTTCAAGATGCGCGATATCTTGAGGGCGCCGAGCGAAGAAATGTTCCGCGGTAATTTCCACACATTCCACGGTCGACTCCTGTTCAATCCAACTCGCCAGCGGGCCGCGGTAGCTCAAGCCAATCATGGTTGAAGCTGGTATGTTGGATTGCATGCGTCTCAGCTTCCGCCGCAACCTCCACAGCCCCCACCGCCGCCGCACCCGCCGCCTCCACCACCACCGCAACCTCCCGAACTGCTGGAGCAGCCTGAGCTGGACCCGCCTGAATTCTGAAACTGTTCAGCACGGACGAACTGCAAGAGAGCTCCAATCACTGCAAGCACCGCGAGGAAGAGCCATTTCCTCATGCCCAACGCGTAGTAGCCATGCAGGAATCGTGTCAGACCAACCAAAAGGAACACCGTCGCCGCCAACGCGCTGACCGAGTACCGATCTTCCCACGCATGCCGGATCACCGCCTGACCGACGGCAATTGCCAACGCCAGCGTACCATACAACACGAGGAACTCGGGCCCGCGTAATCGCTCATCCCAGATCAACGTGAGCACGACAAGCAAAACGGCCACAGCTGCCGTTCCTGCCCAAAGTCGAGTTTCGCCTCGACCGGAGGGAGTCGGTAGTGGTGCGGCGGAAGATTCATTCGCGGCGGATTTCGTTGGCGCCGGCAGGGCTTCGCCGAAGCGAAATTGTTTACCGCAAGCGGCGCATTCGAGGGTCGTGGTCGAGGTGTAGTCCTCTGCCTTCGACATCTCGAAGAGGCAAATCGGGCAGCGAAAAGTGCCCTTCAAATGGGAATCTCCGGCCATCGTTCCTCCATCCACTGTAACGCCCGGGAGCTCAGCGACACCAGTTCGCCATGGGTTGCGGCAGCGTCCGACTCGTTCAGCTCCCGCCCCTCCCGTTTCAATTCCAGCAACCGCCGCAAAACGCCGGTGTCCACTCCCAGGACCCGTTCAAATACTGGCAATCGCTCCGGTAGCTCGCGCGGAAAAATTTGTTGAGCACAGCGCAAGACGTCGGACAACACGATGATCAATCGTGAGATCTGACGCAGTACGAACCGACCGTAGCGACGTGAGTCTCCTGTATCCGTTACATAGGCGTGCACGAGCCGCATTCGGAAGTTGCGGAGCTCCTGTTCGGTCAAAAACAATTCCAGAGCCGGCGAAACTCCCAGAGTGCTTAGCGGGTCCACGCCGCGCAAAACCCGATAGTTTCGACGAATGCTTTGGAACTTCAGGGCAAACACTCGCGCAGCTCGTGGAAGTCCGGCGCGTTCGACAATGAAGGGATTGATAATCGGCCACCGGCGAACCAAATCCCGAAGGGCCCGGTGCGCGGGCGCGGTGGAGGCCTCCAATACCACGAGCAGATTGATATCCGATCCCGTCGCGGACCGATCTCCACGCACCGCGCTGCCATACAAAATCAAAGAATGCAGGTTGCGACCCAATTGGTCAGCCATGGCACTGGCTACCTCCTCCACGACTTGGTCAACGGACGGTGCTGAGTTCTTGGTGCTCATGCGATTCGCTGCCACGTCTACGCTGCCTCACGTGATCTGGCAACGACGAAGGTCCGAGACGGAGCTAGTGCTGGGACCGAATCACCGAGGCTTTAGCCGCACAGTCAGCGACTCGTAGCCCATCACGCGCTGATATGCGGCCTCGTTCTCGACGCGTTCCTGCGCTTTCAAGACTTCGATGCCGCCGACGAGTTCGGTGCATTTCTCCAACAGCGTGCGGAGAATCAGGCGCGCGTGCGCGGCGCCGAGGCAGAGGTGCGCGCCGAAACCGAAGGCGAGATGCGGGTTCGGTTTGCGGTCGAGCCGGATCTGCTCCGGTGCGTCGAACACGGTCTCGTCCTGATTCGCCGAAGCCCAGCAGAGCGAGACGCGGCCTTTCTCCTTCACGGGGACACCGTGAACGGTGGTGTCCACCGGGCAGACGCGGCCGATGTGAGTGAGCGGCGTGATGACGCGGAAAAACTCCTCGCCTGCGTGAACGATGCGCGCGGGATCCTCGCGCAGGAACTCGAGCGCGGCCGGATTCTTCCCGAGGTAGGCCAGTGCAGACGAAATGGTGTGAATCACTGTGTCGCGTCCGCCGGCGAAGGTGAGGTTCCCAAAGCCCATCATCTCCTCGCGCGTGAGCGGGCGTCCGCGAAACGTGGCCTTTGTCAGTGCGCTGAAGAAGTCGTCGCCGGGATTGGCCTGCGCGCGGTCGAACTGCTGATGCAGGTACGCCTCCAGCGCGCCGCCCTTGGATCCACCGTCGCGAAACACGTGCGTCCCCCAGCTGATCCAGGTGACGGCTTCGGACTCCGGAACGTTGAGCAGGTAGGCGAGCGCGCGCGATTGAATCGGGAGCGCGAACTCGCGGACGATTTCGATGCTCTCGTGTTTCAGCGCGTCGCGAAGCATGTCTTCGATCAACGCCTCCATCTGCGCGATCACGCCCGGATCCTTGGCGCGCGCGAAGAACGGCTCGACGATCTTCCGGTAATCCGTGTGGTCGGGCGGATCAGTTTCCACCGGCAACTGGCGCATGGTCCGCACGTCTTCCTCGGAGGGGATGGGCACGCGGAACGGCGCGTTCGAGCTGTAGGTCTTCCAGTCCTTGGCGGCTTTGCGGACGTCTTCGTGCCGCAAAATCATCGGGACGTTCTCGCCCTGGAATTCGCACTGCATCACGCCGTCTGAACGACGTTTCTCACGGAAAGGATCAGAGATGTGTTCCATACTCATTCAAAGTGTTGTGTCGGGTTGGTTCGAATCTCGATTGCGCGCGCCGCTCTACCTGTCCAACCAGCTGACCATCGTTCGCGTTACGAGGTCGGCGGCGTCCTGCTGCACCCAATGGTCGGCTTCGGGCACGGTCACGAGGGTCAGATCTTTCTCCACGTATTGCCAGTTGCCGTTGAGCGCGGCGTGACCGAGTGCCTTGTCTTTCAGGCCGTGAAACATCAGCACCGGACACTTCACGGGCACGACGGGCGAGGTGTCCTCGGTGTAAGGTTCGCGCGGGTAGTTGCGCTTGTAGTAGTTCAGCATCGCCTCGAAGTCCGAGCGTCGAAACGCCTCCACGTAGCGCGGCTTCGCGGTGGCATCCTTGATCCAGAACGTCAACGCTTCCGCGGTGAGATTCGTATGCGCGCCTTCCTGCTGGAAGCGCCGGGCGTAGGCGGAGTTCTTGCGCTGCTCGGGATTGTTCACCAGCTCGCGATTCAATCCGCGCGGGTGCGGCAGGTTCAGGATGATCAACTTCTCCGTCATCTCCGGTCGCGCCATTGCGAAGCTCCACGCCACGATGCCGCCCCAGTCGTGCCCGACGACAATCGCCTTCTCGCGTCCGCGCGCGCGAATCACGGCGGCGACATCGGACACGAGAAGTTTCATGTCGTAATTCTCCACGCCTTTCGGACGGTCGCTGAGGTTGTAGCCGCGCTGGTCGATGGCGATGACCTCGTGCGTCTTCGCGAGCACCTCCATCTGCGCACGCCAGGTGAGCCAGCAATCGGGGAAGCCATGAATCATCACCATCAGCGGGCCCTCGCCAAGTCGGGCGAAGTGAATCCTGACGCCGTCATTCGTCGCGTAGCCGTGCGAGACTTTGCGTTCGATGTCGAGCAAGGCGGGTTCGTCTGCGGCGATGGCTCGCGGCGACGTCACGAGCGTCAGCGCGGCGACAACGAGCCAGCCCAGGAGGAAAAACTGTGTCGGCGAAGCGGCGTAGTGTTTCATGTGATTGCCTGTTTGTGACCTGAGCGGGCGGCGTTGACAAGGTCGGCGATGGCGTGACGTGAGAGTCTGGATTCTTCTGTCGAAAAGTTTTGAGGAAACGCCTACGGTGATCGTCCAACAGCACATCGCATGCGGCTCCGGAATCTTCCGGGCTCACTATGAACAATCTTTTGCGCAACAAGAATGGTCGCTGGCCGAACTGGTGTCGCATCGGCGCGCTGGCTTCGGTGGCGGTGGCGGTGGCGGTGATGCCGATGCTCGTCCGCGCTGAGGTGGACGTTTCGAAGCTCCCACCGGCGGCGGCGCAGCCGGTGGATTTTGCGCGGGACATCAAGCCGCTGTTTGAAGCGTCGTGTATCAAGTGTCACGGAGCCGAGAAGGCGAAGAACGGGTTCCGACTCGATTCACGCGCGCATGCGCTGGCGGGTGGCGATCATGGCGTGGACATCATTCCGGGCCACAGCGCGAAGAGTCCGCTCGTGCATTTCGTGACGGGCCTGGTGCCGGACATGGACATGCCGCCGAAGGGCAAGGCCGAGCCGTTCACGGCGACGCAGATTGGCCTGTTGCGCGCGTGGATTGATCAAGGCGCGAAGTGGGACCGCGAGGATGTTGCCGGTGATGTTCGCAAGCCGGTGGACAAAACGGACTGGTGGTCGCTGAAGCCGCTCACCAAACCGGCTGTTCCGCAACTCGTAAATCGTAATTCGCAAATCGCAAATCCGATCGACGCCTTCGTGCTCGCGAAGCTGGGCAAGAAAGGGCTGCGTCCCTCGCCGCAAGCGGATCGGCGCACACTGATTCGCCGGCTCTATTTCGATCTGATTGGCCTGCCGCCGAAGCCGAAGGAAATCGCCGCGTTCGTGGCGGACGAGGATCCGAACGCCTACGAGAAGCTCGTTGATCGTCTGCTCGCGTCGCCTCACTACGGCGAACGCTGGGCGCGGCACTGGCTGGATGTCGTGCATTACGGCGAGACGCATGGCTACGACAAAGATCAGCCGCGTCCGAACGCGTGGCCGTATCGCGACTACGTCATCCGCAGCTTCAACGAGGACAAACCTTACGCGCGTTTCGTGCAGGAGCAGGTGGCGGGCGATGTATTGTTTCCCGGCACGCGCGATGGCTTTGAAGCGCTCGGGTTCATCTCCGCCGGGCCGTGGGATTTGATCGGGCATGCGGAGGTGCCGGAGACGAAGATCGACGGCAAGGTGGCGCGGCATCTTGATCGCGATGACATGGTGGCGAACACGATCCAGACCTTCAACAGCCTGACGGTGCAGTGCGCGCAGTGTCACAATCACAAGTTCGATCCCATCTCGCAGGAGGACTACTACAGCCTGCAAGCTGTCTTTGCCGCGGTCGATCGCGCAGACAAGAAGTATGATGTTGATCCGGCCGTGGCGCAGCAGCGCCGCGAATGGACGGAGCGCCAGAGAAACCTCGCGGCGCGGAAGAAGGAGTTGGACGCTGCGATTCTCGCTCGTGCCGGCCAGCCGCTCGCGGACCTCGACAAGAAGATCGCCGGGCTCGCGAAGGCGGCCAAAAAAGGCGACGCCTACGGTTACCACAGCAACATCGAGAAGAAGCAGGAGACGGAGAAGTGGGTGCAGATCGATCTCGGCCGGAGCGTCGCGCTCGGGAGCGTGGTGTTGCATCCTTGCAGGGACGACTTCGCGGGCATCGGTGAAGGCTTTGGCTTTCCGGTGCGGTTCAAAGTCGAGGCTTCGGACGATGCCGGTTTCAAAGAGGGCGTCGCGCTCGTCGGTGATTACACCAAGGAAGATGCCGCGAACCCAAAGCTGAAGGCGTTGAGCGTCGATGCCGGCGGGCGCAAGGCGCGGTTCATCCGCGTGACCGCGACGAAGCTGGCGCCGCGGCAGAACGATTACATTTTCGCGCTCGCCGAGCTGAACGCGATCACCGCCGACGGCAACAACGTGGCGATTGGCGCGACGGTTTCGGCGCTCGATTCCATCGAAGCGCCTGCGCGCTGGCAGAAGGTGAATTTGACCGATGGCTGGCAGCCGGGCGCGAGCGTGGTGGACAGCGGCGAGCTGATTGCCCTGCGCAAGGAGCGTGACGCGATGCTGTCGAATGCAACGTCGGACACTGAGAAGTCGGAGCTCGGGCAGTTGGATCGCGACCTTGCGACAGCGAAGGCTGCGATCGAAAAGTTGCCGGCGCAGAGCACTGCGTTTGTGGCGGCGGTGCATACCGGGTCCGGATCGTTTGTGGGCACCGGTGCGAAGGGCGGCAAGCCACGGACGATTCAGGTGCTGAATCGCGGCAATGTGCTAAAGCCGGGCAAGGAAGTGGGACCGGGAACGTTGAACTGTCTGCCGGGATTGCCATCGCGCTTCGAGTTGCCCGCGGAGCACGCGGAAGGCGATCGCCGTGCCGCGCTCGCGCACTGGCTGACGCGCACCGACAATCCGCTGACGTGGCGGTCCATCGTGAATCGCGTGTGGCAATACCACTTCGGTCGCGGGTTGGTGGACACTCCGAATGATTTTGGTCGGATGGGCTCGCTGACCACGCATCCCGAATTGCTCGACTGGCTGGCGGCGACATTTCGTGACGGCGGACAGTCATTGAAGGCGTTGCACAAGCTGGTGGTGACGAGTGCGACCTACAGACAGGAGTCAAGAGTCGGGAGTCAGGAGTCGGCGGTTCAGGTCGACTCCGATAACCAGTTCCTCTGGCGGCAGAATCGGCGGAAGCTCGAAGCGGAAGCGGTGCGGGACGCGGTGCTCATGGTCTCCGGCAAATTGGACACGACGATGGGCGGGCCGAGCTTCAAGGATTTCGTGATGGAGCGCCCCGAGCATTCGCCGCATTACCAGTATCACCTGCACGATCCGGAAGATCCGAAGTCGCATCGCCGCTCGATCTACCGCTTCATCGTGCGTTCGCAGCAGCAACCATTCATGACGGTGCTCGACTGCGCGGATCCATCGATGCAGGTCGGCAAGCGCAATGAAAGTCTCTCGCCGCTCCAGGCGCTGTCGCTGTTGAACAACTCGCTGATGCTCACGATGTCGAAGCACTTCGCCACGAAGCTCGAAGCGGGCGGTGGTAGTCTTGCCGACAAAGTGCGGCGCGGACATCTGGAAGCCTTGGGCCGCGCACCGGCGCGCGGAGACGAGAAGGTGCTGGCCGATACGCCAAGGAACACGGCCTGGCGAACCAGTGCCGCCTGCTCTTCAACTTGAACGAGTTTTCGTTTGTGGACTAGAGGATGAAAGGAGACATTAACCATTTCCATGCGAACTCGTCCCTGGCGCCGTTCGAGTCCGCCGGGAGTTCCTCTGGCGGTCCGGCGGCGGGCTGGGCGGCATTGCGCTGGCGAGTCTGCTCGGCGGCGAAGGGTTGCTTGAGTCCGGTGGCGCGAGCGGCGGAGAGTGGGTTGCGCCCCGGCCAACCGCACTTCAGCCGCGCGCCAAACGCGTGATCCAGATGTTCATGGCCGGCGCGGCGAGCCATCTCGACCTGTTCGACTACAAGCCGGAGCTCATCAAACGCGACGGACAGAAGAGCGATTTCGGTGAGCACGTGGAGGCGTTTCAGGATGGCCTCGGGCCGTGGATGAAACCGGTCTGGCCGTTCAGGCCGTATGGCCAGTCCGGCAAGATGCTGGGCGACACGGTTTCCGACCTGGGCAAGGTCGTGGACGAAATGGCGTTTGTCCACAACCTGGTCGGCAAGACCGGCGTGCACAGTCAGGCCACCCATCTGCAGGCGACCGGATTTCAACTGCCCGGCTTCCCCGGCATGGGCTCGTGGGTCAGCTATGGCCTGGGCAGCATGAACGAGAACCTGCCGACGTTCGTGGTGCTGCCCGACCATCGTGGATTCGCCTCGAACGGTCCGAAGAACTGGGATTCGGCGTTCCTGCCTGGTCAACACGCGGGCACGATCATTTATCCGGGACAGGAGAATCCCATTGCCGATTTGTTTCCGGGCAAGGCGGGCGGCTACGTCTCGCCGAAGAGCGAAGCCGGCGGCCCGCAGGTCCTGGCCCGGCTTGAACCGCGAGCACGCCGCCACCCGCGAAGGCGACGCCCGACTCGACGCGCGCATTCGCAGTTACGAACTCGCAGCACGGATGCAGCTGGCCGCGCCGGAAGCCATGGATATTTCGAAGGAGCCGGATTACCTCCTCGACCTCTACGGCATCCAACGCAATCCGCCGACGTGGCCCAAGGAAATTAACGCCGAGGAGGAGATGGATTACTTCGGTCGCAAATGTCTCGTTGCCCGGCGATTGATCGAGCGCGGCGTGCGCTTCGTGCAGATCTGGAGCGGCAACGACAACGGCTTCCCGCGCCGCAACTGGGATTCGCACGAGGACATCCAGCGCGATCACGGCCCGCTCTCGCTCGGCATGGCGCGCGGCGCGGCGGCGTTCATCCAGGACCTCAAGCAGCGCGGGCTGCTCGACGACACGATCATTCTCTGGACGACGGAGTTCGGTCGCATGCCCAGCTCACAAGGCGGCAAGGGACGGGACCATAATCCGTATTGCTTCACGAACTGGCTGTGCGGCGGCGGCATCAAGGGCGGCGTGACGGTGGGCGAGAGTGACGAATGGGGTTACAAGCCGCCTGGACCGGAATCATCCCACCACCGTCTACGACATCCATGCCACCATCTTGCACCAACTCGGCATCGACCACACCAAGCTCACCTTCCGCAGCAACGGCGTGGACCGCCGTCTGACCGATGTTCATGGCGAAGTGATCAAGGACGTCGTGGTCTGAGGTGCTCGATTGGGTTTGTCTAGAACCTCATTCGTTGGTTAGCGCCAAAGGGAGACGAAGTTCGTTGCGCCTGACGCGGTATCGATCAAAACCAAAATCGACTCGGGCACTTTGTTCGGCACGGGCGCGCGCTCACCTTTCAAGACAATCGTTTCTTCGCCGGGCAAGACTTGCTCCAGCCGCCCAATTCCCGTCTCGGCTTTCCAAACTTGGTTTCCGTCGTGCCCGAGCCGCGTGAGGGTGTATGGCGCGAAGAGCTCTGTCCCGCTGCGATGGATGAGGAATACGCTGTCAGGTTTCGTGACGCGCAAAAGTCCACCGTTATATTTGGCGCGGAGAAAATTCGCGGCGCGATACTCAGTTTCGGAAATACGTGCGACGCTCTGGATCGGCGGACGCGCTGCGCTCGTGTCGGCTGTGCCTCGATAGAGTTGGCGTGCACGGTCTTTTTCGCCCGCAGTGAAATCGCGCGGCAACGAGAAACCTGACTTAAAATCGCTCTTCGCTTCATCGGGCGTGGCGACGGCAATCCACTCGTTCGCTGAAATTAAACCACCGGAGCAGAGGCTGCCTTCGATGCGGCCGCTGCGTTGTTCGTCAATCCAACCGGCGCGCGACGGTGGCTGGCACATGCTTGCCTTGAGCGTTTCGCCGGAGAACTCATACGCAGAAGTCCAGTCCGGCGACACGGCGACGAAGCGCTCCGCAAATTCCGGTCGTGCGCTGTGCAGAAACATTTCCAACTCCGGATTCGCCTTACGCAAGTCCGCCGTGCGCGCGACACGCTTGGTCTGCAAGTTCACCGCGAAGGTATCGAGCGCGTTGATCCACACCACATCGCCGTCCACGCCGAGGATTTTCGTCATCGGCGTCATCGCGTTCGCCTGCTGCTGGCGGATGAGTGTAAACGTTTCCTGCCTCGTCGGGTCGGCAATCGGAATCACCAGCAGATCAATCCGGTAACGATTCTTCGATGGGTTGCGATGCAAGCTCGGCAGATAACGCTCGGTCGTGCTGATGAGTTGAAAGACGTGCGTCTCCGTGCGCAACGCTGCTCCCAGCGGTGTGCCAGTGGACTTGATGGAAACGAATTGCGACGCAGTCAGGCCAGCAAAGACCAGCACGAGCACGCCGAGTCCCAGCCACTTCGCGAGCGGCGTCGAATACAGCGGCAGCATCGTTGCCGTGGCGAGCTTTGGTGGGAGCGCAGCCATCATCACCGCGCCGAAACCGCCGCGCAAATCCTCCGGATGCGGCGGCGCGACATTACTCATGCGACGCAGAATCAATTTCCACGCATCAAGCTCCGGCAGACCTTGCTTGCCCGCGTGGCGTTTTACTTCGAACTGGCAGAAGTTCCACAGCATCTGCAAAAACTCTGCATCGCTCATGTAATTCTTCAGGTCCGGATAATCGCCGTAATCCGAACGCACATAGCGATCCACGCGCCAGTAGATGTTCGAGCCGCCTTCCTTGTGCGACGTGCCATACGTCCCGCCGCGCTTCATACCGTCGATGATGGCGCGTTGCACGGCTTCGACCGAATTCATCTGCTGCTGCGCCTGCAACGTCGCCGCGCTTTCCTTCTGATAGCGCTCGACCAGATTCTTGCTCATGTCGGACGGCGTCGCTGAGCGCAATTCGCGCGTCCACATCTGAAACCAACCATCCGAGGTCTTGCGGAAATAGTCGTGATGCTTCTGGTCCGCATCCGCCCACGACGCTTCGGTGCGCATTGAATAATGATAGTTCGATTTGAGCGCGGCGAGGAAGCGCACTTCGAAGTCATAACGCGCGCCGTTGACGTCTGCGGTGGCGTTCATGCGCAACTCTCGGCCGTCCATGCGCGCGACGAACAGGACCATCAACTCGCGTTCCAGATTGAACTGCACGAGATGCGGCGGGCGTTTGTCCTCGAAGTGAAGCACGCGCGTCCAGCCAGTGGCCGATTCGGCGTTGGTGAAATGCGGCGGGGCTTTGGGGGCATCTGTCTCGCGCACCGCTGAGCTTTCCGTCTCGCCGCGACGGTTTCTCGAAGCCAGCGGCGAAAACTGAATCGCTGTTCGGGCTTCGCGCTGCGCGAGCTTCGCAAGGGGATCGGGTTTGGGTTCAAGCGACTTGCGAATCGCGTCCATGTCCGGATACGGCGGCGGCGGCAACGGTGGTTCGAGCACGAAGAAATGTCGCTCGGCGGTGGTGAACTCTCCGCAGTAGCTCGACGTGTTGCGCTCGTAAAAATTCACCTCGCTCGTGGATTTGCGGTTCGCTTCGCTGACGGCCTTGGCGAGCTTGATGGACGCCCCGCACGGCGCAGCCGGAAAACCATTCTCGATGGCGGCGATAGCATTACCAACCGCGAGTTCCGCCTCGACGAGCGCCTGCAGCGGCGCAGGAAACTTCGCGAATTCCTTCTGCTGTTCAGGCGTGAGGTTCATTTTGGTTTCGGATCGGACGGCAGCGGCTCGATGCCCGCCCATTGATGCAAATAGTAGCTGGCGACGCGGCAAATATCACGTCGCATGCAGGTGCTCTCAGGTCGCACGCGGGATAATTCGAGAATTGTCTTCAACTCCGGCGTGAGGTCAGCGCCGCATTTCTCGCGCAGGCTCTTCGCTGCCGGAATCCAGCCGTAGAAACGCGTGGCCGGATCAACCGCCGTCGCAAAGTCCGGGTCTTGCTCCTTCGGCGTATTGTTGAACTTGGTGATGTTTGTGGCAATCAACCGACCCGCCGCCGCCACGCCGGGGATCAATTCCTTCGCGGGCGCAGACAGTTGGCTGACGCAAATCATCGCGGCGTGCGCTTTGCCGGAATCGGCGTCCACCATCAGCGCGTTAAGTTCGGAGACGTGATTCGTCCGGCTGGCGATGGCTTGCAGAGCGCGCCCTGTGAGCGGCTGTTGATAGGCGGTGTAACGAAACCACGCCTCGATGGGCGCATCGGCAGGGATGGCGTTGAACTCCGCTTCCTCCTCCGCGTTCTTTTCCACCTGCAATTCCTCGTTAGACTTCGGCGGCGGTGGGGGGGCGGTTTTCTGCAATCGATAGCGACACGACATTTTGTCCGTCGGCCACGGTTTGCCGTCGGCTTGTTGCAGTGGAAACCACGCGCTCCATTCCAGAAGCTCTTTTCCCGGTCGACGCGGAATCGGTAGCAGAAAGCCGAACGACTCCTTCGCGTTCCTCGGCGCGATGCTCACGCTGCGGTCGCCCCGTTCCGTGAACAGGCTCACCGTCGTCGGTACGATCCATTGACCATTTTCAAAGCGAGCCGCCTCGGTGAGGATTGTGCCGTAGTCACGCTTGCGACAAGTGTTGCCCGACAACGAGGCGAAGGAGTAATCCCACTCGCCCTCGGCCGTCGGCGGTTTGTCGCCGCGGTGGGTGTTGGGAAATCGGAACTCTACTTCGAGAATCAAATCGCGCCCGTCGATTTCCGGCGGCACATCGGCGAACACGCGGGCGAGTAACGCCGAGATTCCGCCGATCAAGAGCACAACATTGAGCGCTGCGCCGAGTTCCTTGCCGAAGCCAGCACCGAGTTGCGCCACGGCAATCCGCGCTGCAATCAAGCCGATGATGAGACCGGCAATGCCGCCACCGATGGACATGAAAATCACGTAGAAGCCCGATGCTCCCTCTCGACTCGAGACGTGATACCACGAGACGCAGGCATTCGCGATGAAGCCCGCGAGGAATAGTCCGGCCACGCCCGAGAGCAGCGCAGCGGAGAGTGAGGAGAGCCAGGTCATTTCTTTAAATCGCGTTGAAGTGGAGTTACTCCGTCAGCCAGCGCAGCCATTTCGGGCCTTGCCACACGGTGGGACGCCAGTCCCAGCCCGCATGCGCCACGGCTTCCATCAGCGGCGCTTTCATCTCATCCAGATTAAACGTGTAGGCGTAACTCAGCTCCGGCTTGAACCGGCCCTGTTCATCGAGTTGCAAACCGAATACGCGTTGGTGTTCACGCTGGAATAAAACGAGCCCCATACCCGCCTTCCATTCCAGGTTTGCGCCACCGCGACCCGCCGACCAATCGTAACTCGCGGCATAATCCGTAGCGCGAACCTTGTGCGACGCTTCATCCATGACCATGCGGACGCGCAACGTGCGTTTCATGCCGCGGGCGCGAGCGAGGTCAATCCACTTGGCGTCCGCATAACGCCACGTGGCGAAAAATTCGTTCGGCTGCAAGCCGCGTTCGATTTGGAACGGCACGTCGAGCTGATTGATGGCTTCGAGCCGGTTGGCGAGTTCACTGGCGGTCACCGGCGCAACCCCGGGCTTGGCGCGATATGTTCCTGACCAGGCTGAGCCTTTAAAAAAGTAGGCCACGACAATGAGCGTGTAGACCGCGAGGCCGAAAGCGATGAGCGCGATGCGGAGTGGGCTCTTGGGTTGCCGAGCTGCAGACGCAGCGCCGCTGGATTCGTTCGCGTTGGTTGCATCAACTTTGCCAAGCGGAGCGTTACGCGGAATCCTAAAGCCGCCAGCCGACATGCGCGCGCGAATCGTGGCGTCGTCTGCGCCCGTCCAAACGCCAAGCATCGTGCCGAATGGCAGCGCATAGACGCGGTCGCCGACGGGGCGCGTGATGGCATAGCCGCGATGCGAATCACCTTTGCCCCCGGCTTGCAGGCCCGCGACGCGCAGGTAATTCACCCAGCCTTTCCGCGGCGGAAGAATTCTAAAGCGCGCAAGCAGAACGGTTTCACCGTTCGGCAACACGGCGAACTGTGCGAAATCCGCGTCAGCGAAAACCTCACCGTAAGCAGCGCGCACGTCGGAGATGAGTTGCGGATCGGCGTCCGGACCAAACAGGGATTTGGCGTCCATGGCCCTGGCGGCGGTGCTGGTGCTGTCGTTGGCAGGGGTGGCGAGTTGTTCCAACGCGGCAGCGCGCGGGGCTTCGGACTGCGTCGTGTGGGGCGCTTTGTAGAAATGACCTGCGATTTGCGGAATGACGATCAACGCGAAGAATCCGGCGAACCAATGAGTCGGTCAAAGCGACACGCCGGACGGGCCATGATGAAGCCTGAGAAACGTGCAGACGAGAAAGCCACCGCCAAGCAAGGCGAGGCTGATGGAAAGTCCGATGTTGGCGCGCAGGAGTTGGAGCATGATGATTCAGCGTTTGAAAACCCCGCAATAGAACGCGAGCAGGATTGTTCCCACAAACGTCGCGGTCAGCCCGAGGACGACGCCGATGGGAATGGTCGTGAGGGCGGTGAGGAACGTGCCGAGAACTTTGTGTGCCTGAAACCAGTTCGCAAAGCCCGGTTTCGTCGCTG